>JBBJOW010000039.1:0-39008 GCA_037724045.1 Solirubrobacteraceae bacterium | reverse complement strand
CATCCAGTCCCACTGGCCGTGGAGCACGTTGTGACCGATCTCCATGTTCTCGAGCACCTTGGAGAGCGCGAGCATCGCCGTACCCGCCGCCAGCGCCGGCCGGCGCCCGGCAAACACCAGCAGCGCGCGTGCCGCAAGCTCCAGCGACCGCTGCGTGCGGATGACCCGCTTGATGTATGCGGCGTCCTGCGCTCCGAGGTCGTCGGTGACCGCGTCGCGGATCGCGTCGAGCTCGCGAGCGATGGCGTCGAGCCGCCTGGGCTCCAGTTCGCCGACGTTCATGAGGACGTCAGACCGACTGCGCGCCGTCGGGTTCCAGCGCACCGACCGGGAGGATGAACCTCGCCGGAGTCCGGTCTGCCTGCTTGACCGCGTAGCGCTCGCCGTGCAGGCCGCCGCCGCGGGCGCTCGGGGGCGCTTCGGGTTGACCCCCGTGCTCCGCGATCCACGCGAGCGCCGCGTGGAAGTCCTCGCCACCGTGCGACAGCAGCGAGGCCCGCTCGATCACGCGCCCACCGGACCGGTGCGGCCGGGCCAGGCTGCGCAGAAGGATGCGAATGGACTCGGAATCGCCTGGGGCGGGCTCGGATGCCTCGGTCATCGGAGGCAACTCTAGATGCGAACGGTGGGGTCTGGGGACGCGCTCGGCCGGTATCGCGCGTCTCGGCCGCCTCGGCCCGGCGCTCGCTCGCCTGCGCGCGCCGCAGTGCGGCGTCCGCGCGGCGACGGGCAGTCTCCGCGGGCTCCGCAGCGGCGTTGCGCCGATCAGCCGCGGCTACGCGCAGCTGCGTCGCGGTCGGCAGCGCTTCGTGCGGGCAAACGCGGCACTCGCCCAGGGTCACGGCCGCGCGAGCATCACCGTCGGCTTCGCCGAGCTGCAGCCGGACGACACCGCAGAGGGGCTCGTCGCCCGGGCCGACGCCGAGCTATACCGCGCCCGCAGACAGCAGCGGGGCTGACGCACGCGGCGCGCCGGCCCCCGCAAATCGCCGTGTGGAGGGGAGGGGGAGGAGTTCGAGCGGGAGGTCGTCGACGAGAGCGAAGAGCCGGTCGACTGCCGGCGGGCCGCGCAGGATGACGAGGCGCCCACCGGCGTCGCGCACGCGCTTCCCGACGTCGAGCAGCACCCAAAGACCGGCGGAGGCCATGAACTCCAGTTGCCGCAGGTCGACGACGACCAGCGAGGCCCTGGCGTCGGCGCCGTCAAGCGCGGCTTCGAGCTCCGGTGCCGTCGCGACGTCCAGCTCGCCCGACAGAGACACCATGATCGTGTCCCGGCCGTGGGTGTGCAAACCGCCGAAGCCCGACGAGATCGCGCTGGAGGCGAGCCAACCGGGGTGGGTGTTGAGGGTGACACGCATATATGACTCCCTTGATCGCGTTTGGCGAAGCAAGGAAGTCAGGAGTCGGTGCCTGGCTCAACGTCTGAGCCCGGCCGCGGCGCGGATGCCCTCCACCGGGAAGTTTACACCGCTAGGGCCCGCAGCGGCTGCGGATCGTGGTCCTCGGCGCGCGGATCACGCGAGAAGCTGTCCGTGTCGAGTTCGTCGCGATTGGCGAGCAGAGCTTCGACCACTGCCGGATCGAAGTGGGTGCCCGCCTCCTGTCGGATGAAATCGAGCGCTTCGGTGCGCGTCATGGTGCCCGGCCGGTAGATCCGGGGCTGCGTGATCGCGTCGAGCACGTCGGCGACGGCAGCGATCCTGCCCACCAGCGGGATGTCGCTGCCGGCCAGGCCGTTCGGATATCCCGAGCCGTCCCAGCGCTCGTGATGGGTCAGGGCGATCGTCGCCGCGAGCTCCAGGGCTGCAGCGCCGGAGCCGGTGAGGAGGTCGTGGCCGATCACCGTGTGGCGCTGCATCAGCAGGCGCTGTGATGCCGTCAGGCAACCGGGCTTGCGCAGCACCGCGTCGGGAATGCCGATCTTGCCCACGTCGTGCATCGACGCCGCCGTCAGCACGGCGTCTGCGTCCAAGCCGAAACTGCCGGCCAGCAGGCCGCAGTGACGGCTCATGCGCACGACGTGGCCCGACGTCTCGGGATCGCGATACTCGATGGCCCGCGAGAGGCGGTTCACCGTGGCGTCGCACGATTGCCTGGCCTCGGCCATCGCCTCCTCCAAGCCCCGGAGGGCAGCCTCGAGCTCGCTCGTGCGCTCACACACCACCGCAGTGAGCGCGGAGTGCTGGTGGCGGTGCTCGCGTTCGAGATCGCGCCGCCGGCAGGCGTTGTGGACCGCGATGAGCACGGCGTTGAGGCTGAAGGGCTTGGTCACGTATCCGTAGACGCCCAGGTCGACCGCGGCCCGCGCGATGTGCGGGCTGCCGGTTCCGCTCACGATGACCACGGCGACGTCTTCGAGCTCGTCGATCACCCGGCGGGCGAGGTCCAGCCCGGATCCGTCGGGAAGCCCGAGATCGAGCAGGACCACGTCCGGCGCGTCGTCGTCGAGTCGCTCGCGGGCGTGCTTGGTGCTGTCGGCCTGGATCGGCGCGTACCCGGCGTCAGTCAGCAGACGGGTGAGGATCGCGCGGATCGACTCGTCGTCGTCCACGATCAGCACCTTGCGCAGCGGTCGGTCCACGCGGTAAGGATCGTGCAAACCGGTCCTCAGCCCAATACTGCGTTTGGGGTACGCCCCGCGCGCCTAGAGCGCGACGGTCTGCGCGACGGCGGTTTCGACACGGTCGCGCCCGTTCGCCTTTGCCGAGTAGAGCGCACGATCGGCCGCCGAGATGCGCTCCTCGGCGGTGCCGTGCACGTCGGAGGTGATGCCGATGGAGATCGTCGCGGCGATGGTCGACCCGTCGGGGATCGGGACGTCGAGCGCAGCGATCGTGGCCCGCAGCCGCTCCGCCAGCGCGGACGCCGCCCTGGGCCCGGTGTCCGGGAGCAGCGCGAGGAACTCCTCACCGCCCCAGCGGCCGATCACGTCCTCGGTCCTGAGCGCCTGGTCCAGTTCCCCGGCGATGCGCGCGAGTACCGCGTCGCCCGCCGGGTGGCCGTAGGAGTCGTTGACGTGCTTGAAGTGGTCGACGTCGATCATCAGCAGCGAGAGCGTCTGGCCGTGGCGGATCGCCGAGCTCACCGCCCGCTCCAGGAGCTCGTCGAGCCCGCGCCGGTTGTACATGTCCGTCAGCGGGTCGACGCGAATCACCTTCTCGAGCCGGGCGTTGAGGGCGCTCAGGCGGCCGCGGCTGTCGGCCAGCCGCAGCAGCAGCATGACCGCGAGCAGCGACGCCAACACGAAACCTGCCATCGCGACCCAGGGGAGCCACCGTGCGGCACCGGTGCTCGCCGAGTACAGCAGCCGGCTCGGGGCAACGACCACCACCCGCCACGGGGTGCCGGAGATCGCGGCGCTCGCGTAACGCTGCTCATCGTCACCGCGGTCGAAGCTGCCCTCTTCCCCGTGACGCGTCATGGACCGGACGAGATCGGGCTCGAGCTCGGCGAGCGTCCGCACGCCGCGCAGGGGCGGACCGTTCTGCGCGATCACCGAGCCGCCGGCGTCGATGAGATACAGACGGCTGCCGGCGATGGGGATGGCGTTGCGCAGGTACGCGCCCGCCGGGGTCGTCGCGATGTCGTAGGCGCCGCTGTAGACGCGGCGGCCGGCGCGTGTGCTGAAGGGGACGGCGAACGCAACGACCGGGACGCCGCGGGCCAGGGACGGGACCACCTTCGAGACGGCGACCTTCCCTGCGACGGCCGTCGCGAGATGCTCGTACTTGCCGGTCACGTCGGTGCCCAGCAGCGACGGGCTGGGGGGCGAGACCCGAAGCAGGCGCCCGCCGCGATCGAGCAGGACCGCCGCCTCGAAGCCGGCGTCGGCCGCGACCCGCGCGAACCTGCGCTCCGACACCTCGGCGGAGGCGAGACGCCGGGCGCCCTGCTCGGCCTGGCGGTCGGTGAGCTCGCCGACGTACGTCGTGACGAAACGCGACGCGATGGACGCGCGCAGGGCGAACTGCGCCTCGGCGTCCTCCCGGGTGCGCGCCTCCGCCTGCATGAGCAGAAGGATCGATCCGGCGACGACGACCGCCCAAGCCACGAGCGAGAGACCGACGCGCAGGGAGGGCCGGGGGGGAGGGCGAGGCATCTCCCACTCGTATCGTCGGAGCGAGCTGGGGCATACCACAGACGCGGTACGTCCCGGGGTGACCGCGCCGCGCGCATTGCGCCGCGCGCATTGCGTGAGCAGGCGGAAAGAGGTAAGTTGGCACGTAAGCGCTATGACAGAACGGGCTCTGAGAATCGTGGTCATCGAGGATCATCCATTGATGCTGGCCGCCGTCACCGCGACGTTCGAGCAGGCCGGGATGGAGGTGTGCGCCTCGGCGCAGACCGCAGCCGAGGGCTATGACGCGGTCGGCGCCCGGGCGCTCGATGTGGCCGTCGTGGACCTGGGCCTGCCCGACGAGAGCGGCATCGACCTGACCCGGCGGCTGTTGCAGCGCAACGCGCGCCTGGCGGTCGTCGTCCATACGGGCATCGAAGCCGCACTGACGCTCAAGGACGCGCTGGACTGCGGTGCGCGTGCGCTGGCGTACAAGACCGGCGGTCCCGAGGCGCTGGTGACGGCCGTGCGTGCCGCGGCCACTGGTGGCGTCTTCGTCGCGCCGGAGCTGCGTGCCGCCATCGTCGCCGACGAGAGCACCAGCCGGCCGCGAACCCTCACCGATCGCGAGCGGCAGGTGCTCGCCCTCGTGGCCGACGGGCTTGCCAACGAAGCCATCTCCGAACGCCTGATGCTCTCCGCCGAAACGGTTCGGACCCACATCCGTAACGCCATGCGCAAGCTTCACGTCCACACGCGGGCACACGCGGTCGTGCAGGCGCTGCGCCACGAGGAAATCGGCTTGTAACGGACCTACCGCGGATGAGGTATCGAACGCGGAGCCGGCACAAGCCACTATGCAGCCATGCTCGACGTCTGGGATGGATCGCACGTGCGAGGCGCGCTGGCGCGCCTGCCGGATTGCGTCGTCGTGTTCGATCGCGCGGGCGTGATCGTCGACGTCCCGAGCGCCGGTGCGCTGCGCACGGAGCGCGACCTGCTCGGGGCCAACGTCAGCGCGGACCTGTGGGGGGTGCTGCCGTGGAGCGCCTCAGGGCAGACCGGCCCGCGGTCGCTGGAGTGGAGCGATCCGCGCACGGCGACCGTCTTCGCGGTCGAGCTCGTCCCGCTCGTCGGCCCCGACGACGAGCTCCTCGGGGGCATCGCCACCGCGCGTGACGTCACTGCACCCAGACGCTCGACCGAACTCGCCAGAGCCGTCTTCGACGGCGCGCTGGACGCGATCGCCGTCGCCGACGACGACCAGCGTTACGTCGAGGTCAACGACGCGGCCTGTCAGCTGTTCGGCTATTCGCGCTCCGAGCTCCTGGAAATGAAGATCTCAGACGTGCTGACGCCCGACACGCCGCGCGCGTGGGACCCGTTTCTCGAGGCCGGGAGCTCCGCCGGCCTCTGTGGCCTGCGACGGGGCGACGGCTCGGTCGTCACGGCGGAGTTCCGCGCCAAGGCCAGTGTCGTCGAGGGCTTGCACCTGTCGATCCTGCGTGACGTCACCGAGCGCTTGAGCCAGGAGCAGCGGTTGCGCGACGCGCAGGCGCTGTTCGAGGGGGCCTTCGACGCAGCGCCGGTGGCGATGGCGATGGTGGACGCGCGGAGCAGCCGCCGGAGGCTGCTCCGGGCGAACACCGCCCTGGCTGGGCTGCTCGATACGACTCCTGAGCGCCTTGAGGGGGTCGACGCACTCGAGCTGATGCATCCCGACGATCGCGAGCACGCCCAGGCGGCCCGCCCAGCGGGGGCGGACCAGACGATCCGCATCTCGCCTCGCTTGATGCGTCCCGACGGCACGCCCGTGTACACCGAGATCGCCACCGCGCTCGTCCGCGGTCCGGGTGGCCACGTCGAGTACATGCTGGCCGTTGTGGTCGACACGGCGGCGCGCCGCTTCGCCGAGGAGGGGCGCCGGGCCAGCGAGGAGCGGTTCCGGACGATGGTCCAGTCCTCGAGCGAGGGCGTCTGCGCGCTCGACGTCGATGAGTCCCTCGTGTTCGTCAACCCGCGGATGGCGGAGATGCTCGCCGACACCGCCGAGAACCTCATGGGCGTGCACGCGAGCCGGATCGTGACCGAGGAGCACCGCCGGCCGCTGCAGTCCGCGCTCGACGCCTGCCGGGCCGGCCGTCGTGACCGCAGGGAGATGTGCGTGCGACGCGGTGAAGGCGGGGAGTTGCCGGTGCTCGTCTCCACCAGCCCCTTGACCCTCCCTGACGGCGCCTACGGCGGCGTGCTGATGATGGTCACCGACATCTCCGAGCTCGTGGCCGCCGCGCAGGAGCGCGATCTGCAGCGCAGCCGCCTGTACGACAGCCAGCGCCTCGAGGGGATCGGCCGGCTCGCCGGCGGCATCGCGCACGACTTCAACAACCTGCTCGGGGTCGTCCTGAACTTCGCCGGCTTCCTGGACGCCGAGCTCGCCGATCGCCCGGCGCTCCGGCAGGATGTCGGGGTGATCCGCCGCGCGGCCGAGCGCGGCGCGGACCTGACCCGCCAGCTGCTCATGTTCAGCCGCCGGGAGACGACGACTCCCACGCTCCTCGACCTTCGCAACGTGATCGGCAGCGCTCCCGAGCTACTGCGCTCCGTGCTGCTCGCCGACGTCGTCCTGACCGTCGTCATACCCGTCGAGCCATGCATGGTGGTCGCCGATCGCAACCAGATCGAGCACGTGCTGCGCAGCGTGGCGATCAACGCGTGCGAGGCCATGCCGCAGGGCGGCGAGCTCAGGCTCGAGCTCGCCGGCGGCACCGACGACGCGGACGGAAGGCGCTGGATAACGCTGCACGTACGAGATTCGGGGCCGGGCATGCCGGCCGCGGTTGCCGAGCGGGCCTTCGAGCCGTTCTTCACCACCAAGTCCGAACCGGGCGGAGGGCTCGGACTCGCGAGCGTCTACGGCATCGTCACCGACCACCGGGGCCAGATAGAGATCGTCGGCGCGGAGAACGAGGGCGCCACGATCGCGATCCGGCTCCCTGAGGCCGATGGCCCGCAGCGACACGCCGACGAGCCCGGGTCGGCAACGACTCCGGGCGTCGTCCTGCTCGTCGAGGACGACGTGGTCGTCCGCAACCTCGCGACCCGCCAGCTGCAGCTCGCCGGCCATTCGGTGATCGCTTGCGCGGACCCGAGGGAGGCCCTCGCACGCGGCGAGCTCGCCGACGGGACCGTGGGGGTTCTCCTCACCGACCTGCTGCTGCCGACGATGACCGGCGAGCAGCTCGCCCGCGAGGTGCGCGAGCGGGTTCCCGGCATCCCGGTCGTCTTCATGTCGGGCTACGCCGACGACGATCGCGGGCGCGACATGGCCCGCGAAGCCGGGACCGTGTTCATCGCCAAGCCGTTCACCGGCGCCGAGCTGATGGAGGGTGTCCAGCGGGCGCTGAGCGGCGCCGAACGGGTATGAGCGCTGACGCCCAACCCGACCAGGGCGATGCGCGCAGCGCCGCGCTCATCGCCGCAGTGCAGGACTCCCGGCCCGTTGCCCTCGCCATCCTCGACTCAAGCCTCAACATCATCGAGGTCAACCATGAGATGGCCGAGCTGGCCGGCACCCCGATCGAGGCCATGGTCGGCCGGTCGGCGCGCGACGTGCTGGCCCCGGTCTGGGAGGTGCTCGACCTCGCCGTGGACGCGGTCCTGCGCACCGCAGAGCCGTTCGGTCCACTCAAGCTCAGTTGGGTGCACGAGGCGGGTGCGGGGGCGCGGGCCTGGGAGGCGCGTCTGCGACCCATAGTCGAGGCCGACGGCGAAACCACTGGGGTGGTCCTCGCCGCCTTCGACGAATCCGGCGAACGGCTGCTGCGCGACCAGCTGCTCCAAGCGCAGCGGATGGGCTCGCTCGGCCGCCTCACCGGCGGCATCGCGCACGACTTCAACAACCTGCTCACCGCCATCGGCGGGTACGCCGAGCTCGTGCACGACAGTCTGCCGGCGGACGACGCGCGCCGGGACGACCTCGACGAGGTGCGCAAGGCGGTCGAGCGCGCCCGGGTGCTGACCCTGCGCCTGCTCGCCTTCACCCGCGGGGTTCCGAGCGAGCCGCAGATCACGCCGGTCGACGACATCGTGCGCGATCTCGAGCGGCTGCTGCGGGGGCTCGTCGGCGACGACGTCCAGCTGCACTGCCTGCCGCAGGCACGCGGAATGGTGTTCCTGCGTCCCGGCGAGCTCGAGCAGCTGCTCGTGAACCTCGTCCTCAACGCGCGCGACGCCATGCCGGGCGGCGGCTCGGTGACGGTCGAGACCGAGGACGTCGACCTTGCCCGTCCCATCCCGGACGGCAGGGTCGGGGTGGCGCCCGGCGAGTACGTGCGGATCATGGTCGCCGACACCGGCACGGGCATGGCGGCCGACGTCCAGAAGCGGATCCTCGAGCCCTGCTTCACGACCAAGCCGCCCTGGGAGGGCTCCGGACTCGGGCTGGCGACCGTGCTCGGGACCTTGGAACAGGCCGGAGGCGACCTCACGATCCACAGCCGACTCGGCTCGGGTTCGCGCTTCGACATCTTCCTGCCGCGCGTGTACGGCGACGAGGCGGCGAGCGCGGCCAAGCGGCCGGCGCCGTCGCACGGAACCGAGGCGGTCCTCGTCGTCGAGGACCAGTCGGAGGTCCTCACCGCCGTGGTGCGCATGCTCGGCAGCCTCGGCTACTCCGTCACAGGCGACCCGAGCCCGGTCGAGGCCCTCGACCTGTGCGCGCACCCCGAGACCAGGCCGGACCTGCTGATCACGGACGTCGTGATGCCCCTGATGAGCGGCCCCGAGCTCGCCCGGCGCTGTCGGACCGTCGCCCCGCAGATTCGCGTCCTGTACATGTCGGGCTTCTCCGCCGGGGTGGCGCTCACACCGATGCTGATCAAGCCGTTCGACCAGCGTGCCCTTGGTCTGAAGGTGCGCGAGGTGCTCGACGCATAGTCAGGCCGCCGTCACGCCGTCCCGTCCGGGCTGCTTGCTGCCGTAGAGCTCACCGGCGATCCCCCCCGTTTGAGGTATGTCCTCCTGGGCGGCTTTCGTCGACGATACGGATAGAGGGGCGATCTGCAGGGTCGCCCCGTCCATCGCGATCAGGAAAGCCCCCGCCGTGAAGACCTTAACCGAACCGCAGGGCGTTGCACTGCCGACCGCAGGCCAGCTGCGTCGCGCCGGCGCGAAGAACGGAGCCTCGGCGCTGGCGCTCGCGTTCGGCGAGGCCCTGCGCAACGGCGATACCGACGCGGCAGAAGGCGTCATCGACAAAGCGCTGACGTTCGGGCTGCCGCCCGAGAACATCCAGTCGCTGGTGATCGCACCGGCGATGGTGCAGATCGGCGAGCTCTGGGAGACCGCGCGCATCAGCGTCGGAGAAGAGCACCTCGCCACGGCCATCAGCCAAAAGGTCCTTCTGAAGGTCTTCGAGCAGACCACTTCGAAGTGGTCGGCGAAGCGGTGGCGGGAGAAGGTCCTGCTCGCGGCGGTCGAAGGCCAGCGCCACGTGCTCGGTCTGCGGATGGTGGCTGACGTGCTCGAGGCGGCGGGGTTCAGTGTCCTCTTCCTGGGAGAGGACGTGCCGACGTCGGGCCTGCGCACCGCCATTGCCCGTCATCGGCCCGCGATCGTCGGCCTCACCTACGGCATGCCTTCGGACGTCACCCCACTGGCGGATTCGCTGTGGGCGATCCACGACGTGTCGCCCGAGACCCGTGTGATGCTCGGCGGCCGTGCGGTTCCGCCGGGCCTGTGGGCGGCGGGATATCCGCGCGTGGTCAACACCATCGAGGTCGTAGGAGTCGTCGAGGATCTGCTCAACGGCCCGCCGCAGACGTTCCCGTTCAATCTCGAGGCGCTGCGGTCGCGTCCGCCGCGCAATGCGCCGCCCCCGGCTCGCACCGAGGCAACCGACTCAGTTGCCGGCGCCCTGGCCAGGGCTCACGCACAGATGGCCGACGCCGCCGGCGAGCAGGCCCGCCGGACCGCGGCCTTCCGCGCCGTCGCCTACCGCGATCCGCTCACCGGGCTCGCGAACCAGCGGGGGTTCGAGGAACACCTGGCCGAGGCATCCGGCCGGGCGACCAGCGGCTCGCTGCTCATGATCGACCTCGACGCCTTCAAGACCATCAACGAGGAGCACGGCCTCCATGTCGGCGACGAGCTCTTGCGAGCGGTCGGGCAGATGATCGGCGGCGCGCTGCGCCCCGACGACTTCGCCGCCCGGATCGGCGGAGACGAGTTCGCGGTCCACCTGCCGGCCACGCCTCGCAAGGCCGCGGAGGAGATCGGCGAGTCCCTCCGGGAAGCCGTGACGCGCCACACCGACCCCAGCGTCAGCGTCAGCGTCGGCGTGGCCGAGATCTCGGGCAGCCTGCGCGCGGCCCGGCTCCTCGCCGACGCCGCGCTCTATGAGGCGAAGGCCGCCGGGCGCGACCGCGTCGTCGGCGGCGTGCCACGATGACCTCACCCGGCCCGGCGGCCCGTTTCGGGACCGAACCGCCGGACACGGTGTGCCTCGGCGGCGACGAGATACGCCTGGCTCCCCTGGCGGGGCTGATCACCGAGCTCTACCTCGAGGAGTTCCCCGACCAGTTGGCCGCGCATGGGCGCCAGGCGGTCACCGCTTGCACCTACGCCAACCACTGGTTGCTGGCCTGGGCGGCGCAGGACGCCGTGGGCGCCGCCGACGTGGTTGCCCAGTCGGTGTGGATGGGGCGGGTCATGCACGCTCGCGGCTTCCCCGTGGCCGATCTCGTCCGGGACCTGCAGATCGCGGCCAGGGTGACGGCAGACGGGTCGTTCGGAGACGCGAGCGCGGTCGTGTCCGAACGTATCGCCAGTGCGGCGCACACCGTCGCGAGCATCGACTTCGCAGCCGGCGCCTGAACGTGGCACCGCTGGCCGCGAAACGACCGCGCGCCGCGTTCGAGCCCTTTCCGGTGGGGGCATCGACGAGCTGTTGATCCGCATGCGCGACGAGGACGGCCGGCTCGTCGCGCCGAGCGCCTTCCTGCCCGCCGCCGAGCAACACGGCGTCATCCGCGAGATCGATCGATGGGTCGTCACCGAAGCGGCGTCGCTTGCCGCCGAAGGGCACGCCGTGGAGATCAACCTGTCCGCGGAGTCGATCGTCGATCCCGACGGTCCCGGAACCCCTTCGCAGCTATCCGCCCTGGCGGCCGTCTACGGGCTCCGCTCGGGCCATCCTGGGGTTGTGCCGGGAGGTAAGACTCCTGGCGCGGCTGGGGCCTTGGTCCCAGGTCAAGATTCCACCGGGAGGATAGTTGCGCCCGCAAGCACTTTTGGCTACGCGAGTGGGCCGGGTCCCCTTCGGGGTCCGAACGAGTCCGGTAAATTGAGTGGCAGCCGCCCCTCACCGCGTCAACACCGCAGAAGCGCCGGAGAAGGCCCACGAAGGCGCGCAGGAGGCCCCGCAGCTATCCGACTGGGGAACGGGCCGGACATCGGACACCACGCGAGGTGTCCTAAGCGGTTCGCGCGGACCTAGCGTTGAAGCCCCTGATTCCGTTCCTTCCGATTATGCGATGCCAGGGCGGTGGCTGTCAGCATCAACGCGGCAGAAGGTAGATGAAACACGGTAAATATTACACTCCAGCCGCAGAGGACGATAGATGCGGTCATGCGCGAGATTAGGGCGTCTTCTCCATCTGGTGCTAACAAGGGAACGGCGGCTACCAGCACCGGGAAAAAGAGCAACCCAAGCACGTACAGCGGTGCCATACCGTCGCGCGCTACGACCAAGACGAACACCGATGACGCAGCGGCCCACACTGCGGCACCGCAGGCGAGAAGCGAACCGAGCCTTGACCTGCGTCGTTCAGCCAATGCGAAACCCCTTTCGTCCGAGCCCCCAGCGGTACATGCCCTGGACGGGCTCCGAGTATTCCGACCGGGAGGGCGGTGACACAGAACACGAAGGCGAGGGTCAACCGATGCCGCATGACTAAAGGCTACATCCAACCCCAGCAACGCTGAGAGCGTTAGCGGCGAGAGCTATGCAGAACCTACTGCGGCTGAAGTCAAGCGGTACGCAAGGCGCGCTGGCGGCTGTCTTCTCGGTAAGACCAGACGGAAGTCAGCACGGCGACCACGGAGCAGGCGAAGAACTCGATCACGGTCACTCCAGCTACCGATGCCGCCAGCAGCACATGGGGGAACTGCATTTGGTTGAGGCCAGATGCGATAGCAAGGAGGACAAGGCCAAACTTGCGCATGGGCGGACGATATGCTACCGACTGACCCATGTTCGTGTCGCAGGCGGTTCGTAGCGGTCCAGAGCGGTTTCAGTTTGCGCCAGCGCAATGCAGAATTTGGCTCTAGAAAACGCGAAAGGCCCCAGATACGGGGCCTTTCGGGCGAAGCGGCTGAAGAGACTCGAACTCTCGACCTTCTGCATGGCAAGCAGACGCTCTAGCCAACTGAGCTACAGCCGCGCGAAGCGGCAAGTATAGCCAGGGGAGTGGCGCGCGCTGCCGCGCGGGCGATTACGGTCCGGCGGATGCGCTGCTCTCGGGTCCTCGCGGCGGTGGCGGTCGCATTCGCGCTCGCCGCCCCAGCCGCTGATGCGTTCGACCCCGGCTACGAGGCGGCCAACTACAACAGGATCAACGAGCGGGCGAACACGGACTACACGCCCGAGTTCAACGCGCTCCTCGCCCAGCGCGGCCTCGAGAATCAGGTGGCGGCGGCGAGCATCACGGCGACGGACGGGCCGGGCCGCCTGTACGGGCGCGACTTCAGCGCTCCAACGCGATGAACGGCTGTGCCGGCGACGTCCGCCTCTACGACTGGAACGGGATCGTCAAGCCGGTCCTCTTCACCGCGCGCAACGGCTCGACGCTGTCCGGCCGCGTGTGGATGACAGCCGGCGGTCCGGCGAAGCGGCCCGGAGTCGTCATCACCAACGGTTCGGTGCAGGCGCCGGAGACGCTGTACTGGTTCGCCGCCCAGACGCTCGCCAAGGCGGGCTATGTCGTGCTGACGTGGGACCCGCAGGGCCAGAGGTACTCCGACACCTACGGCGAGGGGGTCGACCGCAACGACGGCGTTTCGTCGCAGTCGGGCCGGCCGTTCTACGACGGAACCGAGACCGCGCACGTCGGGATCGTCGGCCATTCGCTCGGTGCCGCCGCGGTCTCCTATGTCGGCCAGCTCGACCCGCGCGTCAAAGCGATCGTCGCCTACGACAATCTGCGCGATCCCAGCGACCCGGCGGCGACCGCGCAGGAGTGCATCTCGGGCTCTTCGCCGCGCCCGCAGACGGTGCCGCTGCGCGTCCCGCCGCTCGGTCTCGCGGCCGACTACGGGCTGACGCCGATGCCCTTCACCGCCGATCCCGATCCTCTGGCGAAGTCCAAGGCCTCGAAGGCCGCGAGCGCCGCAGGGCTCGACAGCGGTGAGCTGATCATCCGCGGCGGCACGCACTACGAGTTCTCCTACATCCCGAATCCCGGGTTCGGCGCGACGCGGCGGGGCATGGACATGACCGCCTGGTACACGCTCGCGTGGATGGACAAGCAGCTGCGCGCCGATCCGACGGCGGACGGCCGGCTGTTGACCACCCGCTGGAACGCCGACGCACTCGAAGCCGCCGTCGACGGCCAGGCGCCACCGGACGGCAACCTGTTTTCCACGTACTTCGCAAGCCGGCTCGACATCGGCCTCGCCAAGGGCGGGCGCTTCGTCTGCGAGGACCTGCGCACCGGGTGCGCAGGGCAGGCTCCGGACGGGCTGCCGCCCGACTACTCGTTCCTCGCTGCCGCCCGCGCTCCCGGCGGTGCGGGCGCGGGCACCACGGCGCCCCCCGGCTCGACGGGCGCGCCGCCGGCCGCGAGCGGACCGTCTGCGGTCGAGGCGATCGCGAACGCCGGCCGCTGCGCGCCGACCTCGAAGATCACGCGCATCCGCCGCAGCAGTCGCAAGGTCCGCATCCGAGGGACGGCTCAGCGCTCCGCCGGTTGTTCGCGACCGCTGACCCGGGTGCGTTTCACCTTCACCCGCAAGGGCCGCTCCCGCCGGGTGACCGCCCGCGGCATGACGTGCTGGGCGCTGAAGACGACGCTGCGATGCGGGCGCTACGTGGTGCGCTCGCGGGCTCGCGCGGGCATCGAGGCCGAGCCGCGCCGGGCTGCCGGCCGCCGCCTGCGCGTCAGGTGAACGCGATTCCCTCGGGCGCCGTCACCCGGACGGTGCGGCCGAGGGGATCCTCGCCGTCGACGAGCTCGCTCAGCGCGTCGGCGTCGTGGGACTTGACGGCCGTGCGCCGGCCGTCGGCGAGCCGTGCGACGACGATGCCCATGCCCGGCCGGCCGTCGCGCTCGTACAGGGCGGTGTAGGACTCGACCGCCGCCTCGCCTGAGTAGCCGGCGGCCACCTCGCGGCTTGGGAGCGCGTCGACCGCGTCCTGCACATCGTGGGCGGCGAACGGGCGCTCCGGCGCCCGGCAGGAGTACACGCCGAGCGCGTGCTTGGTCGCGTACCAGCCGAGCGCGGTGGAGAGGCCGACCGCTTCCGGCTCCGCGCGAAGCCGTCCCGCCAGCGCGGCGATGCCATGGGTCGCGTAGTTGTTGCCCGGTCCCCCGGCGAAGGTCAAGCCGCCGGTCACGGTGAGCGGGCGGTCGAGCCCGAGGCCGAGCTCGCGCGCCGCGATCTGCACGGCGGAGGGAAAGCAGGAGTAGAGGTCGACGTGGTCGAGCGACGTGACGCCGTCGAGCACGGCCTCGCCCGCGAGGCGGATCGCCGGCGAGCGGTGCAGCTCGTCGCGCTCGGTCGCGAACCAGTGGTCGTGGGCCTGCGCGCCCGCCCACGGGAAGACCCATTCCTCGCGCGGCACGCCCGCGGCGTCCGCTGCCTCCGCCGAGCACAGCAGCAGCGCCGCGCCCTGGTCGACGCCGATGTGGGAGTTGTGGAGCTTCAGGTACGGATCGGAGACGCGGCGGTTGCCGTCGCTCGCCGTCGCCAGCTCATCTGCGGTGCGCGCCTCGCGCGACCAGGCGTGCGGGTTGCCGGCGGCGACCCCGGAGAAGTGAGCCCACAGCTCGCTGATCGCCCGCAGGTGCTCCTCGCGCGTGCGTCCGGCCGCACCGCGCAGCGCATGCTCGAAGACGGGATAGAGGAAGATCGGCGCGATGAGCCCGGCGGCGTTCTCGGCGTCGCTGGATCCGTCGCGGCCATCGTCGATCACCCGGCTCGCGAGGCACCCGTCGGACTGCGGCCAGGGCGGCTGCTCGCCGCGCTTCATCAACCGCGTCAGCGTCGCCATCGCCTCGGCGCCGGCGATCAGGGCGACGTCGAGCCCGTCACGAGCGATCCGCGTGCAGAGGTCGTTGACCAGTGCCTGCGGGCCGTTGCCCCCGAGCCCGCTGCGGACCGTCTCGGCGGGTTGTGAGCCCAGTCGCTCGGCGAGCAGCGCGCCCGGATCTCCGAGCGGCTGCGAGATTGCGTCGACCACCGCGACCGACTGCAACTTCTCGAGTAGCGCGGGCGCGCCGGCGTCCTGGCCGGCGGCGCGGGCGGCCGCCTCCATCAGGCCGAGCGGCTCGAGCGGCTCGCCGTCGCGCACCGTCAGCTGGCCCACGCCGACCAGCACCGGGGTGCGCGGGTCGATCAAGGGGCGCGGTAGGCGTGCACCGGCGGCCCGGAGAAGGCCTTCCAGCGCACACGGAACACGCGGCCCTCGCGCAGCGACGCCGAGCGCTTCCAGTAGCCGCGGGCGTTGGTGCGCACACGAGCGAGCTCCTCGAAGCCCTTGCCCTTGTCACGGAACTCGACCGTCACCGTGGTGGCGCCAGTCGCAGGTCGCACGAGTCCCCACAGCGCGACCTTGCGCGCGCCCTTCTGATCGGCCACGAGCGGCAGGCGGAAGCCGTCGTAGGCGAGCTTCTTGCGGCCGTTGGCGAACCGCAGCCCGGACTCGAAGCCGCCGAAGCGATCGGCGCCCGAGCGCTGCAGGTCGTCGCGCATAAGGTACTGCGAGAAGGCCTTAACGCGCGGATTGTCATAGGCGATCTTCTCCGAGATGGCGCGGTACTCGTTCTGGCGTGCCTGGCTGACGCCGAGAATCGGGTCGGGGGTGGACTGGATGCCGAACTCGGTCAGGTAGATGGGCAGGCGCCGCTGCTTGGAGTAGCGGTCGAGGGCCTTGGTCAGCCGGCTCAGCACGCCGATGGTGACGTCGACCTTCTTCGGCCGGTAGAAGGGCCCCTCGCGCGTCGTGTAGGGGTGGTGCGCCCAGCCGTCGAGCTCGACCCGCGCGCCCTTGAAGAACTGCTTGACGAAGGTGATCGGCGCGACGATGTTCTCGTTGCCGCGCGGCGAGGTCTCCCCGGCGAGGATGGTGTCCCCGCCGTTGCCCGATTTCTGCAGGCCCTTGCGCGCCGCCTCGTACAGGCCGCGGTAGAGGGTGGGGGAGAACGGCTTGCCCTTCGCGTACTGCGGCAGCAGGAACTGCGGCTGGTTGGGCTCGTTCCAGATCGTCCACGTGTCCACGAAGTCGCGGTAGCGCGTACCGGCCGCCTGCACGAAGCGCCCGAAGCGGGTGGCGTCGGGCTTGAAGAGATGGCCCGACTTGCTCGCGGTCGCCCAGCGCGGGACGGGGCCGGTGACGGTCGGGATGACCTCGATCCCGCGCGCCGTCGCCTCGCCCATGACGGCGTCGATGACCGTCCAGTCGTATCCCTTCGATGTCGGATCGGTCTCGTCGAGGTTGCCGGGCTTGGCCTTTGCGTCGTTGGCTTTGACGACGTTGTTCCAGTACACCAGGATCCGCATCCGCTTGACGCCGAGGGCGGAGATCTCGTCGAGCGTGCGCTTGCGCTGCGCGGTGCTGCCGGCCAGCATCTCGCGCGGAGCTTCGAAGATCGTGAACTGGTTTTTGCTCGCGGAGGCTGGGGCCGGCGCGGCGGCAAGCGCCAGCGCGGCCGCACCCGCCGCGAAGAGCGAGGTCGGTCGTCGCATGTATACGTCAGAACCTATTCGCGGCGCAAAGGTTGCGGCAACCGGCGCAGATCGACTGCTACGGACGGACCCGCAGGCGCTTGGTGACGCGGACGCCGGCGCCGGACGCGGTCCGGGCGGTGAGGACGATCCGATAGCGGCCGGCCTTGACCCTGCGAACGCGCTTCAGGCGCAGGGTGCGGGTGCGGCCGATCGTCTTCGCCGTGCCGCGCAGGACCGTGCGCCCGGCCCGGGTGCGTACGCGGACGGTGACGCCGGTCAGCGAGCCCGCGCCTCGCAGCAGGATCCGTGCCTTCACCGAGCGACTCCGGTTGACGCGCCGGGCGGAGAACGCGCGGCGGCGCAGGCTCACGCGCAGCCGGGCCTGCGGGACGCCCGGGAACGCTGTGGCGGTCGGGGTCGCGGTGGCGGTCGGGGTCGCGGTGGCGGTCGGGGTCGGGGTGGCGGTCGGGGCAGTCGGTCCGCAGTCGGAGAAGGCGAACGTCTTCTTGTCGCCGCGGGCGGCGGTGAACTTGCGCGTCGCCTTGACGGCGCCTGCGCGCTCGCACGTCAGCGTGAACTCCTCGACGGGCCCGTACGGGCGCTGGGACGGATTGACGTGCCACTCGAAGGCGGCGTCGGTGCCGACCGCGAGCGTCGTGTCGATCTTCTCGGGCGTCTCGACGAGGGGGACGTCATTGGTCCCGTTGCCGTCGGTGTCCGTCGAGCGCGGAAGCGCGAAGTCCTTGCGCAGGCGCAGCGTCGCGTCGGCCGGGGCGGTGCCCTCCAGCACGACGTGGTCGGCGTTGGAGGCCGCGAACTCGCCCGCGATGATGTAGGCCTCGCGCCAGCCTCGGCCCGCGGTGGAGCCGAAGCCCTCGTACTCCTTGACGACCGCGTCCGCGTAGCTCGTGTGGAAGTTCGCTCCGCGCAGCTCCGGCGTGTAGCCGTAGGTGCCCTGGCCGTAGTAGAAGAAGTCGTCGGCCGGGCCGGTGATGTTGCCCAGCGTCGCGTAGCCGAGCTCGGAGATGCCCTGGGTCGAAGCGGCCATGGCGTCGCCGAGGGCCTTCATCCGCGGTTCGTCGGGGGTGACGTCATCCACGACGTCGTTGGCGATCTTGAAGCCCGGCTGGCGCAGGATGCGCCCCTCTGGGGTGAAGGTGTGGTTGGTGATGTAGACCTGGGTCTGGTGTTGCTGGGAGAACGCGCGCAGCGCGAGCGCCTCAGGCTCGGAGAACGGCGCGGGTCCGCGGTACTGCTGCGTCAACATGTTGTCCGAGGACCCGGCGCCGCCCCAGAATGCGCTGTAGGCGCGGTTGAGGTCGACACCCTGGCCCGTGCGAGTGGCGCACGGCTGCGGCTGGGTCTCCGGCGTCGCCGCGCGGCAGTTCTTGCGCTTGTAGGCGCCGGAATCGGAGAGCGCCAGCGGGAGCGTCGTGATCGAGGGCGAGTCGTCCCCGGCAGCCATCGCCTCGCCGGCCTGGCGCGATACGGCGAACCCGTCCGGGTTGGCCATCGGGAAGACGAAGACGCGCACCTTCTGCAGCAGCGCGTTCACGCGCGGGTCGGTGCCCGCGGCGTAGGTCTTGGCGAGGTCAACTGCGAACTCCATCGCCATCTCGCCTCCTGGCCACTCGCGCGCGTGCGTGAGGCCGGTCAGCAGGAAGATGGGCCGCCCGTCGTCGGGCTGCCCGACGCCGGCCGCGATCTCCACTCCCTCGAAGGGCCTGCCCTCGAGGCTCATGCCCTCCAGCCGGGTCGCCTTCACGTGGCCCGGGTACATGTCGGCGATCGCCTTGAGGTCCGTCCCGTAGTCGGCGAAGGTCCGGTAGGTCGTGCGTCCCGAGGGCAGGGCGCGGGCCTGCGGCTCGCTCGCGCGGCGCTCGTCCACGCGGGTGACGCGGCGCAGGGTGGCGGGCAGGTCGGCGTCGATGGTGGTGACGCTGAAGCCGGCGTCGCGGAGCGTCTGGCGCTCGGAGTCGGAGTACAGGACGACCTCGGCAGATTTCTCGTCCACACTGTGCGTGACGTCGAGGCCGAGGTCGTTGAGGCGGATCGCGTCAGACGCTCCCTTGGGAAGGGCGACCTCGACCAGCCGCGGCGGTGCGCCGGCGTTCAGTGCCGAGGGGGGCAGCGGCTGGGACTCGAGCCCCATCCGCACCTGCTGCGCCTCGCCCGTGCGCCGGCACGCCTGGATGTCGACGCCCTGGCCGCGCTCCAGCAGGACCGTCACCCGCTCGTCGGAGGTGACGGTCGCCGCCGAGCCGAGCGTCAGACCGCTCGTCCGGTCGTAGATCGCGAGGTCGTAGTCCGTGCCGGCGTCGGACGCGGTCCGCACGGTGAGCGCCTCATCGCGGATGGCGAGGTAGGGCCGGACCGCCGCGCCCGGGCGCCCTCCGGCCAGCCCGTCCTGGCACGGGACCTTCGTCGCTGCGGACGTCGTGAGGAGGACCTGCTCGCCCGGCAGGCCGGCGGTGGCCGCCGGCGCGACGCCACTCCCGCCCAGCGTGGCAACCAAGACCGCCGCGATCGCGGTGATGAGGCAGACGTAGGCGAGGCGGCGGCGGGACATAGGCATTGGTTGTGCAAACGCGTCGCGACGCGCGAACTTGCGTTCGGTCGGCGATTTACGTCTGCGCGCCGCCCACCTCGTGCGGATACTGCGGTGAACGGCCCTGGAACGACAGGATGCGGGGGTTGAGGACGCGGCCGTCGCTGATCTCGATCGCGCGGCGGATCGTGTCGCTTTCCTGCCAGGCGTCCGGACCGGCCATGACGGTGGGGAGGTGCTCGAGCACGGCGACCGAGTTCTCCCAGGTGGCGGAGTTCCACAAGTAGGAAGGCGTGTGGTCAACGGCGTAGTGGTGCACGCCGGGCCCGACGGCGAACGTCGGGTCGGCGAACGTCGTCGGCCGCGCCCACTCGAAGCCCATGCCGTCGTCGCAGGAGACGTCGATGACCAGCGAGCCCGGACTGAAGGCCTGGAGCTCGTCGTCGAGGACGAACATCAGCGGCGCCTCGGTGTCCTGCAGGATGCAGTTGACGACGACGTCGAAGTTCGCCAGCACCTCGCCGAAGGGCTGGTCGTCCGCCACGGTGTGGGTGCCGTCGCCGTCGCGGGCGAACTGCTCCATCCGCACCGCCGAGAACGGGGAGGCGACGGCGGCGCTGTCGCGCTGGGTGAACACCGTGACGTCGGAGACGCCGAGCGCGAGCAACCCCCGGACGGCGCCGCGCGCCGTGGCGCCGAAGCTGATCACCGCGGCGTTCAGGCGGCGGCCGTAGTCGCCGGTCGAACCGATCAGCGACAGCGCGTGCAGCACCGAGCAGTAGCCGGCCAGCTCGTTGTTCTTGTGGAAGACGTGGAGGTTGAAGTTGCCGTCGCCCGTCCAGTGGTTCATCGCCTCCCAGGCGATCAGCGTCAGCTCGCGGTCGATCGCGAGCTGGGTCAGCGCCTCGTCCTGGACGCAGTGCGGCCAGCCCCATACGACCTGGCCCGGGCGCAGCGCCTCGAGATCGGCCAGCAGCGGCTTTGGCAGCAGCAGGACGTCGCACTGCTGCCCGAGAGCGTCGCGGTCGAGCAGCCCGCCGACCAGCGGCGCCAGGTCGGCGTCCGAAACCCCGAAGCGTTCGCCGTAGCCGGTCTCGAGGAAGATCCGGGCGCGCAGGGTCTCGTCGATCCGGTCGAAGTGTGCGGGGTGGATCGCCAGCCGCCGCTCGTCGGGCTTGCGCGAGGTCGCGTACACACCGACGGTCGGTTCAGTCGTCGCCATCAGCGGCAACAGCCGTCGTCGCAGCGGGGGCCGGTGACGCCTTCGACCGCGAGCCCGTCCAGCGGCGAGCCGACGCAGCACCCGTCACCGCGCCAACTCTCCAGGCCCTCCTTGATGGCGACGCCGGCGATCAGCAATCCGACGACGGCGTCGAGCCACCATGCGCCGAAGAGCAGGTTGGCGAGCAGCCCCACGAGCAGCGCGCCGGCGAGGTAGGCGCAGAGCATGTTCTGGCGTCCTTCGCCGCGCGTGGCGGCAGAGCCGATCTCATCCGCGAGGCGCTGCTTGGCGATTCCGAGGATCGGCATGACGATCACGCTGGCGGTTGCGAGGCCGATCCCGAGCAGCGTCTCCTCGGGCCGGTCTGCGTTGACCAGCGAGCGCACCGACTCGAAGGCTACGTAAGGCGCGAGGAGGAAGAACTGGATCGCGACGAGGCGCTGCGCGCGGTACTCCGCGTCCTGGCTGAACACGCGCGCGCCGCTCATGCGCCAGATGAGCACGATGGAGGCTGCGCCTTCGATGAAGCTGTCCAGACCGAAGCCGACGAGCGCGATCGAACCGGCGAGGATCCCGGCGGCGATGGCGACGATGCCCTCGATGCTCATCAACCCGAGCGAGATCCACGACAGCCGGCGAACGCGACCGGCGAGCTCGGCGTAGCGCTCTCGCGTGATCGTCGCCGGCGGCGGGGCGTGCGAGGGGTAGGCCGGGATGACCGGCAGCGCCGTGCTCACGGGCGCGCCGGCTGCTCGTTGGTCACTGCATCGACGAGCCGCCCGCCGAGCGCGGTCAGCTCGTACATCACCAGCTTTCCGTCGCGCGCCGACGTGGCGAGCCCGGCGGTGCGCAGGAGGCGAAGGTGATGCGAGACGAGCTTCTCGTCGCGCCCGACAATCCACGCGAGGTCACACACGCAGGCGCTTCCCGCGGCGCGCAGCGCCCAGGAGATCGTCAGACGGGTCGGGTCGCCAAGCGCCTTCGCTCCGGCCGCGCGCGCCTCGATCTCGTCGGTCGGCGGCAACGCTGCGCGAGCCCGCTCCGCCTTCGGTAGGTCGAGGCAGAGCAACTCGCAGGTCGCGGGTTCCAGAGTCACCGCTTGATCATACAAACATCCCGACGTCTGTACGAATGACGACTCGCTGAGTGGGCTCTGCGACCTCGTCACGCCCTCCTGGGCACCGGCCCATGCCGGCTGGTCCCAAGGACCTAGTACGAGGCATCATCACCACCGCCACGAGCACAACGAGACCTTTCATCGAAGAGGTGCGGACCGGAGTCGAACCGGTGTACACGGCTTTGCAGTCGCTGGTACGTCGGTGTTCTTGGTTCTGCTGCGTGCTTTTCCTAGCGCTCAGTTGCGCTGAGTTCGCCTCGAACTCGACGTTTCGGGATACGGCTTGGGATACGAGCCGCTGCTCTTGCGGGACGCAGGGGTACCACATCCGGCGGGGCGACCGCCGGGATAGGCTCGCGCTCGTGGCGAGGAAACGTGACGTTCAGCAGTTCCGCCAAGCCTGTCGTGAGGCAGGGCTGACTCGTGACGAGCGGTACGAGGCGACGAAGGCATTCCATGCGGAGAAGCGCTCCACCGGCTCGCGCGGCGACATGGCCTATGGCGAGTTGGTGGCGTGGCTGCGAGAATGGAAGGACGCTCATGGCGACGATTGACGATCTCGACGTGTCCCCGTCAACGCTCCTACGCGGTATGCGCGGGGAGATCGTGCGTGCCGGTCTCGCGTATCCGGAGGTGCTCCACGTCGAGGTCCGCGATCTCCAGGGGGCGCTGTGGCGGTTCTCGACGCAGGATGCCGATTGGTTCCCGGAGGATCCGGGGGCGCTTCGCGGAATGTCCGTTGATGGTGCCGTGATCGGATCGACCGGAGAGCTGGCGTTCAGCCTGTCCGACGGGTCGACCCTTCGGGTCATGCCCGGGCGGATGGAGGCGCACGATGATCCGCCGAACTGGGAGCTGTTGACTCCGGACGGACTGTCGCTCGAGTTCGGGCCCGGCCTTCGGTGGCAGGTTTCGAGCTCCGACGACATTTGAATGGTCGCCCGGGCACGGCGAATACGCTGATTTCCAGGAACTTCGCGAGAGGTCACCGCCCAGGCGCCGACGACGCCGCGCGGTTGCTGCCCTGCTCAGAGCCAGACCCGCGACGACGACTGCGCGAGGAACAACTGGAACGTCAACGAAATGGAGCTGAAGGCCAACGCTCCGCAAATCCTCTCCTCGACGGAGGATGCCCGCGCGATCGCCTTGGCCATCCCGGCCGGAGAGAGCCTGCAGGACCATCAGGTTCACGAACGCGCGTGGGTCTTGATCCTCAGCAGCGAGGCCGAGATCACGACCACTGCGGGCGAACGCATCGCCGGCAAGCCAGGACAACTGGTGGAGTTCGAACCCGGCGAGCGCCACGCGTTTCGCGCCGTCTCAAACGCTCGCCTGGTGCTGCTGTTGACGCCGTGGCTGGGCGTCGGCCACCCTGGAGCCATGTCGCTCCCGGATAGGGCGGACGCAGTGGCGCACGCCGCCCAACGGCGCGACAGAGACGCATTCCGGCTCATAGTCAGCCGCGGCTTACGCGACGGGCGGGACCAGCAGGGACTCGTCACGCCAGTCGGGCTCCACCGCGTCCAGCGCCCGGGCCACGCGGGGGTAGTCGGCGGGCAGGAGCACCATGCCATCCTTGACCGGGGGGGCCGCGATGCCGAGGTGCTCCGCGAGGCGGCTGATCACGTCCTTGGCCTGGTCCTCGTCGGCTCCACGGGCCAGTGTCCACACTGCCGGGATGTCCATGCGAGCATCGTATCTTTCCGCGCTGTGACTGGTCGTCCTACGGCGCGGCCCGATGTCGACCTCAGGGGAGGTGCGTGATGGGTAGCAAGAAACGCCATGGCCGCAGACTTATCTGGCGCGCCGACGAGACCGCGACGCTCGACGACTTCAGGGCGGATCCGACGGAGCCGTTGCAGCCACACGACGGGGGCGGACGCGTCGTCTACGTCGACGACGATGGGCAGCGCCGCCGTCTGCCCGCTGAACTGAGCCGGCTCACTCCAGAGGAACGTGACGCGGCGATCAGAGCCACGTCGCAGGTTCTCGGAGCCGGCGCACCGGACGCCGCTCGACTCGCGGCGATCGAGCGCCTCACCGAGATCCGCGCCGCGGGAAAGATCAGCGAGGAGAACTACCTACGCGAGCGCCGGCGGCTCGAGAACTACGGATGAGGGACGCCGCCGAAGCGGGCCCTCAGCGGGTGATGCGGAACCGGCTCGTTGCGGATGTCCCGCGCTTGCCTTCCACTCGCGGCGTTGCAACGAGCGTCCTTGGTTGCCCTCCGCATGAAACCACCCGCGAGCGTCACGGTTCGAGTGCCGTTTCGACGGCTGGGACGCGCCCGGCGAATTGTGAAGCGGACGGCAGCCTTCGCCTTGAGACTGAGCTGACCCTCGCTCCGATGTTCGGTCGCGTGGTGACGCTCGCGCCTCTCCGGGCAGCCGCGAAGGCCCGCGGGGCGACGCGCAGTTTCGTCACCGCGGGTGGTGGCGAGGTTGTGGAGCCGGGCGGCGGTCCGGCAGAAGGAGGGTCTGCCGACGGCGGGGGCGTCGAGCCTGGGCTCGGAGCGTCCGGAGTGGACTCCAGCGTGGCCGCCACGTCGAGTTTGAACTCCGGGAAGGGCTCACCATCGGTCGCTTTCGTCGTGCCCAGCGGAGGGTTCGGCTCGAAGAATCCGAGCTTGTCGGCGGGGTCGAACGTCTCGTACACCATCTGGAGGTCCTCGGAGGAAAGCCCGATCCGGTCGCCGGGGCGGACGGGGATCTGCACTGAAAAAGGACTGGACGGTGCCAGCCGCCGCGGCGCGGGTGTCGGATGCGACGACGAGGAACTCTCGCGGCGTTCCAGTCGGTCCTTGGGGTGCGATTTGGCTCGACAGCGTGCTTTCCGGGTCGCTCGGTTGCGCTCAGATAGCCCGAAATCGCCGGTTTCGGGGTACGGCTCGGGGTACACATTCAGCGCGTGCGACAATCTGGCCGTGGTTGAACAGGCGACACTGAAGCTTGACTCCGGCGATGAGGCGCGCGTGGAGGTCGAACGCGACGACCTGGGCCGCGACGAGATCGTCGTGAGGCGGAAGGGCCGTACTTACCGCCCGGCACGCAGAAACCTGCTTGAGGTTGTTGACGAGCATCTGGCGACCGCGAAGCCTCACCCCGCTGGGACCACCGATCGGCTGCTGGCGGCCGACCGGAACCGTCCCTACTGATGGCCGGGCTGTACGTCGATACATCCGCGCTCGGACGAGTCGTGTTGGACGAGCCCGAAGCGCCCGCGATCCGCAAGACGCTCGCCTCGTACAGGCTGACTGCGCGCATCACGGGCTTCGTGTCGAAGCCCCGGTCGCACCGGCGTAGCCACCGTCGCAGTCCCGGGCGCTACGTGTCGCGGCCGAGCAGCGCCGCCCGAGCAGCCGACGGCGGCGATTGGGCGCTGTAAGCGGCGACGCGCCCCGGGTCACCTGCGGGGACACGGCCTTTGGTTCGCGACGCGACGTATGTGTAGTGCTCGGTCAGCATGCGCTCGGGCAGATGCTTGAGGCTGCAGAGCCAAGGCGCGGACCGGAGTCGAACCGGTGTACACGGCTTTGCAGGCCGCTGCGTAGCCACTCCGCCACCGCGCCAACGGTGCTGCAGAGCAATCCTACATCGGCCACGATGACCCGATGCTGACCGACGTTCTGGCCTCCCTGCGCTCGTGCGCGTGGATCGACCTCACCCATGCCTTCGCGCCTGGCATCCCGCACTACACCCACTTCCCCGACGAGACGCGCAGGGTGCTGTTTCATTTCGACGAGGGCGTCGGCGAGTTCGGGTCCGGCTTCCTCGCCCACGAGTATCGGCACGTCGGTCAGTGGGGCACGCACGTCGATCCGCCGAGCCACTTCGTGCGCGATGGCCGCACGCTCGACGAGGTGAGCGTCGAGGAGATGATCCTGCCGCTGGTGGTGGTGGACGTCCGCGAGGCCTGCGCGAGCGACGCGGACTTCACCTGCACCCGCGCGACGGTCGAGGCCTGGGAGGCCGAGCACGGCCCGGTGCCCGCCGGCGCGTTCGTCGCCCTGCACACCGGCTGGGACGCACGCTGGCCGGACGGCGAAGCCATGCAGAACCGCGGCCCGGACGGCCTGTCGCACTATCCCGGCTGGGGTGTCGAAGCGCTCGAGATGCTGGTCGAGCAGCGGCAGATCACCGCGATCGGCCACGACATGACCGACACCGACCCGGGGGCCAGGGTCAGTGCCGGTGACGTCCCGGCCGAGACGTACATCCTCGGCGCCGCCCGCTGGCAGATCGAGATGCTCGCCAACCTCGGCGCCGTGCCGGCAACCGGCGCGCTGATCGTGGCCACGTGGCCGAAGCCGCGGGGCGGGTCCGGCTTCCCCGCCCGCGCCTTCGCGATCGTTCCGCCGGATCGCACCGATACCGGGAGTGCGGTGTAGGAATGCCCTGGCAGGACCGCGGGACCTTCCCTCAGGTGGTCCAGGTCGGCGGCTGACGCTTGCTAGCCTGACGAATCCCAGGTCGGTTAGCTCAGCTGGGAGAGCGCCTGCTCGACAAGCAGGAGGTCACTGGTTCGAGCCCAGTACCGACCATGGGAGAAAGCCCTGCAAACGCAGGGCTTTCGGCGTTCTAGGGCCCGTTCGTGGTCCCAATATGGTCCCGATTGCGACGCTCAGGCGGCGATCTGACCTCGGATGCCTCCTGCCTGCAGCTCCTCGTCTCCGAAGACCTCGGCGCGCATCTGCTCAAGCAGCGATGCGAGCAGCCGAGAGGTCGGCGTCTCGATGCCGTGGTAGGCGGCCTCCCACTCCGGCTTGGTCTCCTCCAGCGCGTTGCGCTCCATGTGCTTGGAAGTGGTTTCGTGCGGGAGGTGGATGGTGGCCCAGGTGGCGTCCCAGGCCTCGGTGAACGTTGCGCCCTGCGCGCGCTGGCTGCTCAGCCCCGCGAGCATCTGGCAGGCCGGTGATTGGTAACGCCGCGCAGCCGAGGAGTTCGTCATGCGTCCGGGGATGCGATGAGCTGCGTGACGACCAGGCCCCACCCCGCCAGCTCGTCAAGCACCTTCGGCGAGGGGCCGCGCGAGGGGGGGCCGAGGTCCATGCTCATGCCGCCGACTGAGAGCTGGTTGGTGCCGTCGTCGCGGCCGATCATCGTCTCCTCGCCGACGACCGCGCGCCACTCCACCTGCGCGGCGGTTGCCCTGGCGAGTGCCGACGCCTGCCCGGTTAGGAGGTCGGCGGGGACGAGCTTGAGGCCGGTGATCGGGTCGCGCAGGTGCGGGCCGATGAGCCGGTCGATGTCGCGCTCGGCTCGCGCGATCATGCGCTCGACCTCCACGTCGGAGGCGGGGAGCACGGTGCCGCTGTCGACGGCGTATGCGCGCACGAACGCGGCGGTGCAGTAGACGCCCACCTCAGCGGCTCCGGCGCTTGGTGACGCGCTCGGGCAGGGCCTTGAACGCCGTGCCGCGACGAGCGACCGCGTGCGCGATCTCCGGGTGGACCTTGAACAAGAAGCGCTGCTGGCGCTTCGACTTCACGCGGCCGTCGCTGGCGAGGCCGTCCGTGACGCCGCCGCGCTTGATCTTCCCGGCCCTCCCGCGCCGACGCGCAGGGCCAGCCGCCGGAGGCGTGTGATCGACCTTCGACTTTGGAGGGGCTGGCCGCGTATGAGGCGCGGCGGCAGCGGGAGGCCGAGAAGTCAGGAGCGCAGGGCGCGGGGCCTTCCGTACGCGCGGCTGCGCGACCGGGGCGCGCGGGGTCGCGAGCTTGACCGCAGGGGCCTGAGGAGCCGGTCGTACGGCCCTCGGCAGCGTCGGCGCGGGCGCGACACCGGGCGACCGCCGCAAGCGCGGCAGGCGCGGGCGGCGGATGCTCGGCGCTGAGGCTGAGCCGCCGCCGCCATCGCCCGCCGCCACCACGGCGGCAGCGGCCAGCAGCAGCCCCGTTCGCGAGGGCTGCTGCGGCTGGCCGCTGTTGGGTGGAAGCGCTCCCGGCACTACGCGATGGCGGGCGCGGTGATCCCGGTGAGCTTGACGATCGACTGCGGGTGCGGGACGCCGAGTCCGAGCCGGTACCGGCCGCGCGCGAGCACGGCGTCGCGCGAGAACTCTTGCGAGCGGTCGATCTCCACGGTGACCTGGCGGCGGATGACCGCGAGCTGCTGCCCCGGCGCGTAGACCACGGCGCTCGTCGTCGGAGACGCGCCGCCGCTGACGGGCAGCCAGCCGGTCATGTAGATCGGCGGGATGCCCTCGGGCCGCGTGAGGTAGTTGCCGTCGGCGTCCTTGGTGAGGTCCAGCGCGGTCGCCGGACGCGCGCCCAGCAGCACGGCGAACGGCCCGGGAACGTTGCCCTCGACCAGCAGGCCGACCGCCTTGATGACGTGATCCCACGACAGCGCGCCTCCGACCGCGATCGACTGCGTGCCGGCGATGTTGAGCAGGCCGGGGAAGCCCTTGAGGTCGTTGCCCGCCACCAGCTCGCGGTCGCCCTTGAGGACCATCGCGGTGTTGATGTTCTCGCTGACGACCTGGAGCAGCTCGGGGTCGGAATCCTCGACCGCCTCCGAGGACATGCGGACCAGCGCCTTGAGCGCCTTCACCGGCACCTCGAAATCGTCCAGCGTCGGGTCGCTCTCGGTGATCTCCTCCAGCTCGTCGTAAAAGGCGACAGAGACGTCCCCGGTGAGCATCGGCCACTTCACGGCCTTGGAGTCCGTGGCGATGATCGGCACGCCGGACGCGACGACGACGGAGCGCTCCCGGAAGTGCTGGATGAGCACGGTGCGCAGGTCGTCGGGCTCCACCGGAGCGGCGCTCGCGCGGGTGAGATCACGGCACTCGCCGCGCGCCACGCTCGCGATGGCGTCGAGGATGCGCGCCTCGGGCGTCGCGCCGGTAGCGGCAGCGGTTCGATCCCCCACGCGGAGGAGGCCACCGCCCTCGGGAACTTCGGGCATGGGTGCCTCCTGGGGTGGGGTTGGTGAGCCGGTTGGCTCGGGGTTCTCGGGAGCCGCTCGCAGCTCGGCGCGCGCCGAGCCATAGGCGGGCTCGGCGGTCACACACACGTCGTGCAGAGAGGCGATGCGCTCGACGTGGCGCACGTTGCCCTGCCAGCGATCCTTCGCCACGCGCATGCGCCAGCTCGTGGAGCGCAGATCGCCGCGCTCGACCGCGACGCGCGCGTCGTGACCGGTTGGCGAGTCCGGCAACTCGACGGCCCAAGCGAAGCCGTCTGCGCGATCCTCGACCTCCATCGTCGTCGGGTAGCGGCCGAGCAACTGAGAGCGGTCGTGCTCGCGTGTTGCGATCAGCGATGACAGGTCCGCGCCGGTCAGCGCTCCCGGCTCGATGATCTCTCGCCAGCCTCCGAAGTCGTGCGACTCGACCCCGTATGGGATCAGCCCGCGCAGCTTTAGGCCGTCCACCTCGGGCGCGGCCTCGGCCAGCGTTCGCTGCTCGACCTCTCCCGCGACGGGGCGGTCAGGCACGCGCGACCTCCTCGGCCGGGAGGTTCTCCAGGCGGCGGACCTCGGCGCGTGTCAGCCACCCGGTCTCAGCGTTGAGCGCGGCGGTGTAGACCTCGGCGCGGGTCTTGCTGTCGGCGCGCAGGATGCCGTCGAACAGGAACTCGCAGAAGCGATTTGAGCCGGGTGGGCACAGCTCGGGGTGGCCGCTGAAGCTCTGCTCGATGGAGGTCGTCCAGGGCATTAGCCCGAATGTCACAAACGCCTGCGCTTGGGACTCTGTGTTGCTGTACGTGAGCGAATCTCCGCTCTTTGCGCCGAGCATCCACGGCGGGATACGAAAGATCCGTGCGACCTCGGCCGTGCTCAGCTCGCGCTGCTGCGCGAACTGCATCTCGCTGGCCGGCATCGAGACTGGCGAGAACTTCACGTCGCCTCGCATCACCGCGATGCGGCCGCTGTTCTTTGGTCCACCGTGGCGGGCGGTCCAGCCGCTTGCGAGCCGGTCGATGGCGTCCTCGGCCTCTGGTCCGGGCGGGATGCTCAGGATGCCCGACGGGCGTGAGTCGTTCGCGGCCATCGACGCGGCCTGCTGCCCGAGCGCCGCCGCCAGGCCGACCGTCTCACGCGCGGCCCGGATTGGCGACAACCCCCGGATGCCGTCCACCGTGAGTGGGCTGCGGACGTGGCACACGTCGCGCTCGCCGACCGTGACGCGCCTGCCGTCGCCGCTGGTGATCGTGTAGAGCGGCACGCCGCCCTTGACCTCGATCGTCACGAGGTCGCTCGACAACACGCCGAGCTGTTCCACGCCGCCGTCCTCACCCCGGTAGAGCGCGATGAACGCGTCGCCCGTCAGGACCAGAGAGGCCGCCAGGTGGCTCAGGAAGGCGTACGGGGGCGTGGCGGGCGCGGGACGCGCCAGAAGCCGCCCCAGCGGGCCGTCGTCTCGCTCCCGGCCGTCATCGACGCGGCGGTACGCGATCAGCGGCAAGCACGCGACGGAGTCCACGATGCACCGAACCGCCGCATACACATCAGCGACGGCGAGGGCCGCGCGCGGGCTGACCGGCCCATTTGTCGCGGCGTCGCCGAACAAGACCGGCGGCAGCGTCGCCCTCGTCAGCGCGCGATCCTCTACCGGCTCCTGGCGCTGCCAGAAGCGTCGCTTGACGGGTGCCTCCGTGGCGTCCACGAACTCATCTTGAGGCAGACTCGGAGCCCTACCCCGATGGCGCATCTGGGTACGACTCTGAAACGGGCGGATTCTCTACGGAGTGGAGGCCTCTCCGACCGTCGCCGACTTCACCGTCTTCGCCCGCGCCTGCGGCCTTGAAATCGAGCCGTGGCAGGAACGCATCGTCGCGGAGATCCTCGACCCCGACAGCCGGGAGACCGTCGTTTCCATGCCGAGGGGCGGTGGGAAGACATCGCTCATGGCAATTTGGTCGCTATTCAGGTTGCTTTTCTGGCCGAGCCAGTCGATCTACTGCGCCGCCGCATCTCGTGAGCAAGCGGCACTGCTCTGGCGTGCTGCGGCAGGCTACGCGCGCCACCCGCGCATCGCCGAGCAGGTCACCGTCCGCCATCTCGAAATCCGGCGTCGCATCGAGGGCGTCAAGGCCACCTCCTCAATCGGCGGCGGGCGGCTCGCCGTGCTCGCCAGCGACGCGCCGAAGTTGCATGGACTCACCTTCGACCTGGCGATCGTCGACGAACTCGCGCAGCATCGGGACAGCGGGGTTTACGACGCGCTCAGAAGCGCGTTGCACAAGACGCCGACGAGCAAGCTCATCGTCATCAGCACCGCCGCTGCCTCTCCCGACGCGCCGCTGGCTCGCCTCCGAGCACGCGCGCTCGCTCAGCCCCACGTCGAGCGCGACGGCGCGCTGACCTACGCGCGCGGGCCATCGCTCAGGCTGTTGGAGTGGGCCGTGCCCGACGACGGCGACGTGGACGACCCCGAGGCCGTAAAACAGGCAAATCCGGCTTCGTGGCTAACCCTCGAAGCGCTCGCCGACCAGCGCGAGGCGCTACCCGACATCGCCTTCCGCAGGTTCATCGCGAACCAGATCAGCGCCAAGGAGTCGGCCTGGTTGCCTCCAGGCGCTTGGCAGGCCTGTGTCGGCGTGCCGACCTTCACCGACGGGGAGTCCGTCTGGGTCGGCGTCGACGTTGGCGGCGAGCGCAGCGCCTCAGCCGTCGTCTGGGTCAACGGCGAGGGTCACGTCGGCTGCTCGATCTTCCACGGCGACGGAGGAGTCCTCGACTGCGCCGATCAGGTGCGTGAACTCGCCGAGCGCTACCGGGTCGTTGAGTGCGCCTTCGACCCGTGGCGGTTCGGCGCGCCCGCCGCCGAGTTGGAGCGCGAGCGGCTGACGATGACGGTCTTCCCGCAAAGCGACAGCCGGATGATCCCCTGCTCCCAGCGGCTCTACGACGCTCTCGTCCAGGGCGATCTCGTCCTCCCCGACGACGAGCTGTTCGCCCGCCACGCCGCCGACGCCATCGCGCGCCACGGACGCCGAGGCTGGCGACTCGACAAGGCCCAGCGCGCCGACAACATCGACGCCCTGATCGCGCTCGCGATCGCCAACGAGCGACGCGCGTTCAAGCCCGAGCCGATCGAGTTAGTCGGCTTCGTCTGAGAGGCCCCACCGGGCCTATTCGTTGCGCTCTGCGCCCTCAGGTCGCCTCCAGGCACCCGTCCCGACCGTCAGGCGCAGCGCCGCCGCTCCCCAACGTTTCTGCGCAGCGCGCTAGGTGAGAGGTACAGAGCCGAGGACACGCAGAAAACCCCTGGTTTCCAGGGGTTTTACCGATCGCGAGGCTTCGCCCGCTTCGCCCGCTTCGCCCGCTTCGCCCGCTTCGCCCGCTTCGCCCGCTTCGCCGCCTCTACCGCCCGGTGGTGGTTCCAGCACAACGCCACGCCCTCGCCGAACGGATCGCCATCGTCTTTCAGCGCGTGGAGGTGGTGAGCCTGGACGCGATCTCGTGGAGTCTGGCAGCCGGGGACCACGCACGCGCCGCCGCTGCGCGCCAGCACCTCGGCCCGCCACCTCGACCCGGCCCAGCCATTCCCGCGCTTCGGGTTGCGCGGGCGCACCGGCTTGTGCCGCTCGCAGTAGCTCGCCGCCGTCAGGGAGCCGCAGGTCAAGCAGGGCCGACGCATCAGCCGACCCCGCCGACGCCGATCTGCCGCGTGGCGTCGATCATGGCCCGCCGCCGCTCCAGCTCGTCCGACGCCGCCGCCCAATGCTCGCGCAGGCGCTCGGCGTAGGCCCGACTGCGCACCGTCCACGGCTGCGACTCGGCCTCCATCAGCAGGCGGTGGGCGATCTCCTCCGTCCACAGCAGCTCCTCGTAGGGCTCGGCCTCGATCACGATTGTCCTGCTATGCAGCTACTTACTTGCAACAATCTGTTTCACTCTTATTCCGGGGTGGACACTCAGCTTACACTTAGTCAATGCCCGCACCCGCCCTGAACGTCCGCCTCGGCACCGATCTTCACCACCGCGTCAGCGAGCACGCCGCCGACCGCGGCCTCTCCATTGCTGACTTCACCCGCGAGGCGATGGAGCTGGCCGTCGTCGTCGGCGGCGAGCATCTGCGCCTCGACTCCGTGGCCGAGTTCCACGGCCGCGACCTCGGCTCCGAGGTCGTCCACGCGCTGCGCCTCCACGCGCTCGCCGCCACCCAGGCGTACCTGCTCAGCGAGGCTGGGCGTCAGGCGCTGAGGCTCGACGGCCGCGACCCCGACGAAGCGCTCGCCGCGAACCGTGCCGCCTACGAGCAGGCCGCCGCCGAGGCGTTCCGGCCCAGGCCGCTGATCTCCATCTGACCCTGACAGACGAAGCGCCGGGTGTCCCCCCGGCGCTTCAGAACCTCGTACATGGAAAGGAAACGAAGTTGCCTCTCAGACTACCCGAGCGCCCGCCCAAGGAGTTCCCCGATCTGTTCGACGTCCTCGACGCCGAGCAGCGGTTCGGCTCCTGGGTGAGCACCGTCAACTGCGGGACGGTCATGCGCCGACTCGCCCGCGCCGCCCGACAGCAGCGACCGCCGATCCGACTCCGCTGCTCCGCTCCCGGCAGACCCCGCCTCCGTCGTCGTAGAAGCCCGCGAAGCACTCGTGGACCCGACGACCCTGGCGAACCGTCTCCAGCCTCTAGGAGGCCTCGATGACCGTCGCGTGCGCCCACACCCGCGACGGCGCGTACTGCGAGGACGGCTGGCTCTACGAGGCGGACCCCAACGGCGGGCTGCCCCGCGCGCGCCGTTGCCCATGCGACTCAGCTCCGTCCTTAGAGCTGTCCAGAGAGCCGTCCTTAGAGCCGATGAGTCGACGGCTCTCTGGACAGCTCTCTGGACAGCTCTCTGGACAGCTCTCTGGACCTAGCTCTCTGGACGGCTCTCGGCACGACGGCTCTCTGGACGACGACGGCTCTCTGGACGAGCACGACGACGACGACTCCCTGGACGACGACGACGGCTGGGACACCGACGAGGCTCGCGCTCGACTCGCCGCGCTCGGCATCCAGGCGGTCCCCAACGAGTGGTTCGAGTGCATCCTTCCGGGCCACAGCGGCCACCGCGCCCGCACGGAGTACATCCTCGACCGAGGCCACTGGAGCTACCGCTGCGAGCAAGGGGAGCGGCTCGGCTTCGCCGAGGTCAGGGCCTCGCTCGCCGCCGGGACCGTCCGCCGCTTTCAGCGCGATCGCAACGGCAACTGGCCGCCCGAGCTGTCGCGCTGGAAGGACCGCCTCGACTACGAGGCCGAGCTACGCGAACCGGGTCACGTACCGCTCGACCTATCCGACCTATCCGACCTGTCCGAGGTGGCCGAGAAGGCGGCCGAGGGCCTGCGGCTCCTGCTCGGACTCAGAGACTCCGTAGACGTCGTGTGGGACACGCAGCCGTTCGTCTACGCCCGCTCGTTCGTTCGCGCCTGGTGCGGGCTTTCCGAGCGTGAGGCGCGCGACGGCGTCGCCGAGCTAGAGGCACGCGGCGTCATCGTTCGCGTCGGCACGACGAGCATCGGCCCCCGCGAGGCGATCCTCTGGCAGCTCCCCGCTTGGGCGGAGCCGAGCCGATGACCGCGCCGCTGCTCGACGCCGGCCAGGCCGCAGCGCTCCTCAGCGTGCCGAAGTCGTGGGTGCTCGCAGAGGCCCGCGCCGACCGCATCCCGCATGTACGGCTCGGTCGCTACGTCCGTTTCGAGGCCGACGCGCTGGAGGCCTGGTGGCAATCGCGCTCGCGCGGGCCTAGGCTTCCGGCCGACAAGCGCAAAGCGCCCCCGCGACGGCTGGAACCGCCCGGGGGCTTGGCCCAAGGAGAAGCAACTCCATGAGCAGCATCGAAGGTACAGGCCGCCGGTCCTACGGAACCGGCTCGCTAGAGGTCCGTCAGGACGGGCGGGGGCGGGAGGTCTGGTACGGCCGCTGGCACGCAAACGGCCGCCGCGTCAAGCGCCGCATCGGCCCGAAGCGCACGCCCGGTGAGCGCGACGGCTTCACCCGCGCGCAGGCAGAGGCCGCGCTGCGCCGCCTCATGGCCGCCGAGGCCCAGCCCGAGGTCGCCGCCGCGCGCTCGCTGACCGTCGCCGAGCTGGGGGAGAGCTACCAGCAGCACCTCGAACGCCTCGGGCGCAAGCGCACGACGCTCGCCTCCGTCGAGAGCGTGAGGCGCATCTGGTTCGACCCGATCCTCGGCGACCGCCAGGCGTCCGCGATCTGCGTGCAGGACATGGAGGACCTCATGCGCACGATGCGCAAGACGGGCGTCGGCTCTAAGACCATCCGCAACTACATCGGGACGCTCTCGGCCATGTACCGCTACGCGCGCCATCCCCGGCGCGCGTGGCTGCCGATGAACCCGTGCGAGGCCCTTGAGCTACCGCCCGCCGATGCGCACGCCGAGATCCGATTCCTGACGCTGGTCGAGGTCGAGGCGGTCGTCTCCGCCGCCGTCGAAGGCGATTACCACGACCTCGACCGCGCGCTCTACCTGACGGCCGCTACGACCGGGCTCCGCCAAGGCGAGCTGATCGCGTTGCAGTGGTCAGACGTCGACTGGAGCGCGCAGCGCATCCGCGTCCGCCGCAACCACGTCCTCGGCGAGTTCGACACGCCCAAGAGCCGCAGGGGCTCGCGCTCGGTCCCGATGACCCGCCGTCTCGCCGGAGAACTCGATCGTCTGGCGCAGGCGTCTCGCTGGACCGAGGACGACGACCTGGTGTTCGGCGATCCGCACACCGGCCTGCCGCTCGCCCGGGGACGGCTGATGCGCCGCTACCGGCAGGCGCTCGTCGCCGCGCAGCTCGATCCGACGACGCGCTTCCACGATTATGCCGACGTCTTCGTTATGCCGACCTTGTTGAGAAGGTCCTGCTCAGGGCGGTTTTGGGGGCGGTGTCGTCGGCATAATTAGAGTCCTTGGAGGAAGGCGAGGAGCGTGTCGGGGGGCTGGTAGCGGCCGGGTTTGGTGGCGAGCGGGCGGGTGCGGTCGATCGCTTGTTGTTTGTGGGTCATGTCGGCGTGGAGGTAGATCTGGGTGGTCGAGATCTGCTCGTGGCCGAGCCAGAGCGCGATCACGGTGATGTCGTTGCCGGCGAGCAGCAGGCGCATCGCGGCGGTGTGGCGGAGCGTGTGCATCGTGATGTGCTTGGTCTGGATCGACGGGCAGTTCGTCCCCGCCGTCTTGAGGTGGATCGCGAGTCGGTGTTCGATCGCGTCGCGGCTGAGGCGCTTGCCGGTGCTGGTGGGAAAGAGCGGGGCTTCGGGGGCGCCGGTGCGCTCGCGAAGCCAGGCGTTGAGCAGCGTCTTGGTCGGTGGTGTCAGCGGGGTTCGTCGTTCCTTTCTTCCTTTGCCGACGGTGTGGACGTTGGCGCCGGCGGTGAGCGTGATGTCGTGGCAGTCGAGTCCGGTCAGCTCGGAGATCCGGAGTCCGGTCTGGATCGTGAGGGCGAGCATGGCGTGGTCGCGTCGGCCGGTCCAGGTGGCCTGGTCGCAGGCGCCCAGGAGCGCGTTGACCTCTGGGTCGGTGAGGTAGGTCAGGAGGTTCTTCTCGGTTCGTTTGGGCGGGATCGCGAGCACTCGCTGGATCGACGCTGCGTGCTCGGGGTGCTGCAGCGCGAGGTAGGCGAACAGCGAGTGGATCGCGGCGAGCCGGTGGTTGCGGGTCGCGGTTGAGTTCCCCCGCTCCCGCTGGAGGTGGTCGAGGAATGCCGCGATCAACGGCGCGTCGAGCTGCGCGATGTCGAGCGAGCTGGGTGTGGTGGCGGTGCGCTGGGCCGCGAACGGCAACAGCAGCCGAAACGTGTCACGGTAGGCGGCGATCGTGTTCGCGCTCGCTGAGCGCTGGCCGATCAGGCGGTCGGTGAAATACGCCTGCAGCGACGGGGCGAGCGCGGTCATGACCGTGCTCCGAACCGGCGGTCAAGCCGATCGGCGGCGAGTCCCATCAGCTCCGGGGTCGCGGTCAAATACCAATAGGTCTCTGCGGGGCTGACATGCCCGAGGTAGGTCGAGAGCACCGCGATCTGCTCGTCGATCTTGACGCCGGATCGCTGCCAGGCGATCAGAGTGCTGACAGCGAAACTGTGCCTCAGATCGTGTGTGCGGGGATGAGCGGTGTCGGTCCGCAGCCCGAGCGCGATGGTGATCTTGTGCAGCGTCTTGCTCGCGTCGCTGGGGTCGATCGCCTTGCCTGTGCCCGAGAGGAAGAACACTGTCGATCTCGGCTTCGGGCACACGTGCGCTCGTGTTCTGGCGTAGCGGTCGAGCGCGGCGACGGTCGTGGGATGCAGCGGGACCAGCCGGGCCCGCTCGAGCTTGGCGACCGGCCCGCGGATCGTGATCACGCCGGCGCCGAGGTCGACATCGTCGACCTCGAGCGCGACCGCTTCGCCGACCCGCATGCCGGTCACCGCGAGCAGGCCGAACAGCGCCTCGTAGCTCGCCGCCTGCAACGGCGGCCGCAACCCTCGCGCCTGCTCGAGCAGCCGGCAGATGTCGCCCTGGGACCACAGATAGGGCGTGGGACGCTGATATCGGACAGCGAACACGCCGGCCGGCGGCACCTCGGTCGCCGGATCGATCGTCTGCAAGTAGACGGCGAACCCGCGCGCGATCGCCAGCCGCGCCGCCCAGTGCCGCGGGTGCGCGCCGGCCGGTAGGCGCGCCCACGAGATCGCGAGATCGCTGGTCACCGTGCTGGTGCCGTTGGCCTCGAGATGCCCGACGAGCTGCGGCAGCAGCCGCCCGTGGCGCTCGAGCTTGAACCCCAGCGCGCGACGCAACCGCAGGTAGTCATCGACATGCTCTGCCAACGCGCTCATCGCCCCGCGCCCCCTGGCCATGGCGCAGCAAGTGACCGCAGCTGGTCGAGATTCACGCGCGCGTAGATCGCGGTGCTCTGCAAGCTGCGGTGTCGCAGCACCTGCCCGATCCGCTGCAGCGGAACCTGGGCGCAGACCATCTCGCAGGCCATCGTGTGACGCAGCCGATGCGCACCGACCTCCGCGATCCCCGCGCGCCGGCACGCCCGCCGCACCGTCGATGACACCGTCCCCGAAGCGATCGGCTCAAACGGGGCCCTGGCCTGCAGGAACACCTCCCGCCGACTGCTGGCCGGCCGGCCACGCTGAAGATATCCGGCGATCGCCTCGCCGACGTCGGCTGGCAGCGGCAGGCGATCCTCACGGCCACCCTTGCCGTGCACCACCAGTTCCCCGGCACGCCAATCGAGGTCATCAAGCGTCAGCGCGGCCACCTCACCGCGACGCAGCCCGAGGCGCAGCAGCACGACGATCAGCGCGTAGTCACGCCGCCCAAGCGCCGAGCGTCGATCACACGCACCCAACAGCGCCCGAGCGTCCGCCTTGCTGATCCCCCTCGGCAGCGACGAGCGCCGCCCGCCTCTCACCACGAGCGCCGCCGGCGAAAGATCGGCCTTGACCAGCCCCTCGACGAAGCAGAAGCGCAGAAACGCTCGCAGCCCGCACACAAAGCACTGCGCCGCGCTCACCGACACCCCTGAGGCGACCTTGACCAGCACCGCGCCAGTCACGTCGCCCGCCGTCAATCCCGCCAGCTCACAGCCAGGCGCCAGCCCGTCGAGAAATCGGCGCCCCTGCGTCACATACCCGCCGGCGGTACCGACCGCCAGCCCGCGCTCGGCAAGCAGATAGCGCTCAAAGGACGCCAGCAGCAGATCCGTCGGCGAGCCCGCCGGCACGAGCTCCTCCGCGATCACCCCGAGACCGCGCAACACCTCCAACAAGCACACCAAGCCCGGCCGCGACCACTCCGAACGGTGACGCCCACCAGCACGCTGCCAGACCAGGAACTCGTCGACACGCTCGCCGCTCAGATCCGCAGCCCACAGCCCGCCCGCCGCAAGCCAACGACTCAGCCGCCCGACCTGCCGCAACTGGTTCACCGTCGTCAACGGCGTATAGCCACGCTCCCTCAACACCGCCGCATACGCGTCCGCAAACGGCGCCAACGGCCCCGTCATCAACACCCTGCTCACCCGGCTCGCCGACCCGGTCATCGTCTCCTCCTTCTCCGAGAACAAGAAGAACGACGATCGCGCGAACCGCTCCCGTTATGCCGACAACTACACGAGGATCACCCCGCGCCGCAACGGCCTCCCAGCCAAGGTCGGCATAACGAAGACGTCGGCATAATCGTGG
>JBBJOW010000038.1:0-39621 GCA_037724045.1 Solirubrobacteraceae bacterium | reverse complement strand
GTGCGGGACCTCCTGGCGGGTGCGCCGCAGGACCTGCTCGCGGACGAGCTCGGCGAGGAAGGTCTCCTCGCGCAGGTCGGAGATCTCGTCCTCGGGGAAGTAGAACGGCCCCTCCGGCAGCTGCGCGACCAGGTGCGTGGTCAAAGCCTCGACCCCCTCGCCGGTGCGCGCGGACACCGGGAAGATCTCCGCGTCGTCGAGACCCAGCGCCGCGGCGGCCTCGAGCGCGGCCACCATGCCCTCGCGCCGCAGCCGGTCGGCCTTGTTGACGACGATCGTGACCGCCTTCCCCGCCGGCGCAAGCACCTCGGCGATCCAGCGGTCGCCCGGCCCGCCGACGCCCTGGACGCCGTCGACGACGAACAGCACGGCGTCGGACTCCCCGAGCTCGTGCTCGACGCGCTTCTGCATGCGCGTGGTCAGCACGTCGCGCGGCTTCTGGACGCCCGGGAGGTCGCACAGCACCGCCTGCCACGGGGTGGGTGGGGACAGATTGGTGGCGACGCCGCGGATCGCGCGCCGGGTGGTCTGCGGCTTGTCGGAGACGATCGCCACCTTGCGCCCGACGATCGCGTTGACGAGCGTCGACTTGCCGACGTTCGGGCGGCCTGCGAGGGCGACGAACCCGGACCGGGTCATCGCAGCCAGGCGAGTATCTGCGCCTGCAACGCGAGCATCTGCCCGGTGTCGGTCTCGTGGTCCATGCCGACGAGGTGCAGGATGCCGTGGACGACGGCCTCTTCGAGGTCCACCGTGTGCTCGGGGCAGATGACGACGTCTCCCAGCTCGCGGTCGCCGAACGCCTCCCCATCACCGTCGATCGGGAAGGAGAGGACGTCCGTCGGGCCCTCCTTGCCGCGGAACTCGGCGTTGAGCTCCGCGATCCGCTCCGTGCTGACGAACGACACGGCCAGGTGGCCCGCCCCGATGCCGGCCGTGCCGAGCGTCACCTCCGCCAGCTCGCGCACCCGAGCACCGCCAACCGCGTGCCCGAGGACGTCCACGTCAAGCACGCCTAGTGCTTCGCAGCTCAGGCGCCGCCTGCTCCGCGTGCTCGGCGTAGGCCTGGACGATCCGCTGGACGAGCTTGTGGCGTACCACGTCGGCGAGGCCGAAGTTGACGACGCCGACGCCCTCCACGCCGGTCAGGATCTCGCCGACCTCGACCAGCCCGGACCGCTGCTCGCGGGGGAGGTCGATCTGCGACACGTCGCCGTTGACGACCATCCGCGAGCCGAAGCCCAGCCGCGTCAGGAACATCTTCATCTGCTCGGGCGAGGTGTTCTGCGCCTCGTCGAGGATCACAAACGAGTCGTTGAGGGTGTTGTGGGTGACGAGGAAGTCGTCGGTGACATAGAGCGAATCGGCCGCGCCCACCTGGATGCACACCGTCTCCGCCTCGCCCGCCGGCTCGATCGCGGTGACGAAGCGCATCGGGCGACCCCTGCCGTGCGCGCGGTAGAGGCCGCGCTTGCGGGCGAGACGAAACGGCTCCACCCCGGCCGGGAGCCGGACATCGAGGACAAACGCGTCGTTGCGGTAGGCGACCACACGACCCCGGGCGCGACCGGGCGTGCGCCCCTCGGCGCGACGGCGGCGCCAGTAGGCCACGCCGCCCAGTGAACGGGTGAGATACACGACATCGTCACGCAGCTGCGGTGAGCACGTCGTGTACTGGACGCGGCAGGTCCGGCCCTTCTGGACAACAGGTCCGCCGTCGCTGTCGAGCAGGCCCTGGAGCACGGCCAGTCGCACGTCGGAGGAGTTCTGCTTGTAGACGCCCGGGACGAACTTCGTGTTCGAGCGGGTGCCCGCGAGGCCAAGTTCGCGAAGGGCGACCGTGACCGGGTTGGCCACGATCACGCCGCCGCGGTGCCCGTCGACGTGACGCAGCACGTAGTCAACCTCGGTCTTCCGCCTCATCTCGATGCGCGGGGCGATAGCCGCGACCGCGACCGCGAGCTCGGGATCCGTGGTGGCGAAGGTCGGCGTCGTGGTAGTCGTCAGGCACCCGTCTCCGAGCATGAGTCCGAGCGCGTAGGGATCCAGCGGCGTCTCTCGGGGCGCGAACTCGACCGGCGCGCTGACGAGCGGGAGCTCGTAGCGGTGCTGATGGTTGCGCCGCACGCGGCCGAGCATCTCGTCGGTGCGGAGGGTGCGGCCCGCCCTGCCGGCGCGGCGATCCTCCGGCGTCTTCACGGTCCATAGGTGCTCGGCGCAGCACAGCGTGGACGCTCCGTCCTGGGCGCTGAGGCGGAAGACTGGGCGACGGCCCTGCGGGAAGACGCCGAGGACCGGCGTCGGCCGGCCATCGGAGCCGACGACGAGGTCGCCGACCCGCAGCGTGCCTACCGCCTGCCACCCGTAGGGCGTGAGCACCTTGCGGTCGATCGGCTGGGCGCGGCCCCGCATGAAGGCCAGCGGTGCGACCTCGATCACGCCCTTCTCGAGATGGGCGGTGACGCGCTCGGGGTCGAGCATGTCGTTCATGGCGTCAAAGAGCGGGCGCAGGTAGGGGTCGACCTTGGCCATCAGGTCGCCCGGAAGGAAGCCCAGCCGCTCCCCCGCCTCGACCGCCGGCCGGGTCAGGATGATGCGGTTGACCTCGCGCCGGGAGAGGGCCGCGACGGCCATGGCGATGGCCAGGAACGTCTTGCCGGTGCCGGCCGGGCCGATGCCGAAGGTCACCGTGTGCTGGCGGATCGCGTCCACGTAGCGCTTCTGGTTGACCGACTTCGGGGCGACGCGCAGATTGCGATGACGCCAGACGACGTCCTCGAGGACCTGGGTCGGCGATTGCGACTGGCCGAGCACGGAGGCGACGGACTCCACGGTGGCGGGCCCGAGGTCGTGTCCGCGGCCCGCCAGTGCCGACAGCTCGCGCACGACGTTGGCGCCGTTGGCCACCGCCTCGGCGTCCCCGTCGAGCGTGACGAGGTTGCCGCGCAAGAAGATCTCGCAGCCGAGCTGCTCCTGGAGCTCGCGCAGCACCCGGTCCTGCGAGCCGGCGAGCTCTGCGGCGACCTCGTTGGAGACCTCGATCTGGCGGCGGGCCACTAGATGGTTGATTCCAAATTCGGGTGGCGCGTGCTCGCCCGCCAGGCGGCGCCGGATCGCCACCCGAATCCTCGTGAATACGTCCGTATTCCCTTCGGATCCGGTCGGCGCCCGGCATCCACCTGACGGGCCAGCACGACCACGGAGTATTCGGAATCAACCATCTAGGTCAGCGCCGCCTTGACGCGGGCGGAGACGCGCGAGCCCGCGGCGCGCCCGTCGGCGGCGGCCATGGCGTGCTTGATCGCCTTGCCCATGTCGCGCACGGACTCGGCGCCGGTGTCGGCGATCGCCGCGCGCACGAGGGCGTCGACCTCGACGTCTGAGAGCTCAGACGGCAGGTAGGTCTCGATCAGGGCGCCCTCGGCGGCCTCCTGCGCGGCCAGCTCGGCGCGGCCGGCGTCGCGGAAGGCGACCTCGGCGTCGCGGCGGCGCTTGCGCTCGCGGCGCAGGACGGCCTGCTCGTCGCCCGGCCCCTCCTTGGCGTCGCGCTGCAGCTCGGCGAGCACCAGGCGCAGCGCTCCGGCACGCTCGCGGTCTCCGGCCTTCATGGCCGTGCCCACGTCGCGCTTGATCTCCTCGGCCACCGTCAACCTGCTTGCCACGATAGGGGCGCCATCGGACCGCTCAGCCCTAGGAGAGACATGAACGTGGTTCGAGCCGACACCTATCGCAAGCGCGCACGCGGCCTCGGCCGGCGCGACTCCCTCCCGCCGGACACGGCGCTACTGCTCCCGCGCTGTCGCAGCGTGCACACCCTCACGATGCGCTTCGCGCTCGACCTGATCTGGCTGGATTCAGGCGGTCGCGTCGTCCGCGTCGACCGCGCCGTCGGCCGCGGCCGCCTGCGTGTCTGCCGGCGCGCCCGAGCCGTCCTTGAGTGCCGTGCCGGGGAGGCCGGCCGCTTCCTGGCCGGACGCGTCCTCGCCGAGCCGCGGTGGATGGCCGAGCTGCCCCAGCTCTGACGAGTCGCGCGGGAAGAGCAGGTCGACCGTCCAGTCGACGGTGATGCGCAGCCGGCGCCGGTAGCCCGGCATCAGCGCGAGGTGGTAGGTCCGGGCGAGGAACCACGCCGGAAAGCCGCGCCAGCGAATCCCGGCGGTCTCCGCGACCGCCTGGTAGCGGCCCATGTCCACGAACACGCCGAGCGTCTTGTAGGTGAACGGCTTGGGCTTGCGCGAGGCGAAGGCGAGGGTGATGTTCTCGGCGACCACCTTGCCCTGGCGCATCGCGTGCTGCGCGGTCGGCGGGCAGGCCTCGCCGGGGCGCGCGGGGTCGGGGACGGCCGCGGCGTCGCCGACCGCCCACACGCCGTCGAGGCCCTCGACGCGGCAGCAGCGGTCGACCTTGATCCGCCCCTCGTCGAGCGGCAGCCCGAGCTCCGCCACGATCGGCACGGGCTTGACGCCCGCGGTCCAGCACAGCGTGCGGCACGGCACCCGTTCCTCGGAGTCCGAGAGCTTGACGCTGTCGGCGGCGACGTCCTCGAGGGTCGTGGCGACGCGGATGTCGATGCCGCGGCGCGTGAGCTCGTGCGCCGCGAAGTCGGCCAGGCTCGCCGAGATCTCGGGCATCACGCGGTCGCGCGCCTCGACCAGGATGAAGCGCATGCCCTCCAGGCGGCAGCGCGGGTAGTGCTCGACGACGTCGGCGGCGAAGTCCTGCAGCTCCGCGATGCCTTCCAGGCCCGCGTAGCCGGCACCCACGAAGACGTAGGTGAGCAGCGCGCGCCGCTCCGCGGGGTCCTCGGAGATCTCGGCGCGCTCGAGCGTGGAGACGAGCCGGTTGCGCAGCGCGATCGCTTCGGAGATCGTCTTGAAGCCGACGCCGTGCTCGGCGAGGCCGGGGATGGGCAGCGTGCGCGAGGTCGAGCCGAGGGCGACGACGAGCTGGTCGTAGGGCAGGTGGTCGACGCGGCCCTCGCCGCCGGTGACGGTGACCGTCTTCGCCGTCGTGTCCAGCCCGGTGACGTGACCCAGGCGAAACGCGGTCTGCTTGAGCTCCTCGCGCAACGGCACGACGACGTGGCGGGGGTCGAGCGTGCCGCCGGCGGCGCCCGGCAGCAGCGGTGTGTAGAGCATGAAGTTGACGTCGGAGACCACGGTCACCTTCGCCGACTGGGCGGGAAGCAGCTTCTCGAGCCGGCGGGCGGTGGGAAGGCCTCCGTAGCCGCCGCCGAGGATCACGACCTTGTGGGCATCAGGGTCTGACGCTATCCAGCAGAAGCGCCGCCCAGCCGTCGCGGTCGCGGCGCTCGCGCACCGCGTGGCCCGCGAACGCCGCCGCCGTCGCCTCGGCCTCCTCGCTCAGCAGGCCCGAGATGATGAGCCGGCGCGGCGGGTCCTGGAGGCGCGCGGCGACCTCGAGCAGGAGCGGCTTGAGCAGGTTGGCGCAGACGGTCGGCGCCGGCGGTCCGACGGTCTCGCGCAGGTTGACCTGGCCGACCTCGAGGTCCACGCCGTTGACGCGCGCGTTCTCGGCGGTGGCGGCGGTGGCGAGCGGGTCGTAGTCCACCGCGACGACGGGCGCGAAGCCGAGCTTGGCCGCGGCGATGGCCAGGACGCCGCTGCCGCAGCCCCAGTCGGCGAAGCCGTCTTCGCGCGGGAGCGTGAGCAGCAGCTCAAGGCAAAGGCGCGTGGTGGCGTGCCCGCCGGTCCCGAACGCCTGGCCGGGGTCGATGACCAGGTCGACCCCGCCGTCGGTCGCCGGCTCCCACGGCGGGCGGACGCGCAGCCCGTCGAGCTCGACCGGCCGGTGCCAGCGCTTCCAACGCTCATCCCAGTCGTCGGCGATCTCCTCGCTGTGCACCTGGACGAGGGTGTCTCCCGCCGCGGCCTCGAGCGCGGGCAGCGCGGGCAGCTCCCCGGACGCGCCGTAGATGACGTACTCGGTGCCGTCGTCGAGCGCGCGTTCCTCGACCCCCGCGGGCGAGAGCTCGAGCAGCTCGGCGAGCACGACCCCGTGGTCGTCCCCGCGCACCCGCACCGAGAGCCGGATCAATGGCCGCCAAGGGCGCGGCGCAACTTGCCGAGCATGCTCTCGTCCGACGCGAACGCGTCGTCTCCGAAGGAGTCCGAGAGCTGCTCGAGCAGCCGGCGCTGCTCCTTGTTGAGCTTGCGCGGGATCGCCACGTTGACGACGACGCGCAGGTCGCCCGTGCGCCCGCGCCGCAGCGGGGGCATGCCGGCGCCGCGGATGATCTTGATCTCGCCGGGTTGCGTGCCGGCCGGGATGTCGAGGTCGCGGTCGCCCGCGAGGGTCGGGACGGACACTGTGGTGCCGAGCGCCGCCCGCGGCGCGGGCACGTCGACGACGGTGACGAGGTCGTCGCCGTCGCGCAGGAAGCGCTCGTCCTCGCGCACCCGCACGAGCACGAACAGGTCGCCGGCGGGTCCGCCGCGTTCCCCCGCATGCCCACGGCCCGTCACGCGGATGCGCTGGCCGTCGGCGATGCCCGCGGGGATGTCGACCTCCAGGCGGCGCTCGCTGGCCACGTGACCGGCGCCGCGGCAGACGCCGCACGACGTCTCGGGGACCTTGCCGTCGCCGCCGCAGGTCGAGCACACGCTGGCGCGGACCATCTGGCCGAGCGCGCTGCGCATCACCTGCTGGACCTGCCCGGTCCCGCCGCAGGTGTCGCAGGTGGTGATCGGGGTGCCCGGCTCGGCGCCGTTGCCGTGGCAGTGCTCGCAGCGCTCGACCGCCTCGAAGGCGACCTCGCGCCGGACGCCGGACGCCGCATCGGCGAGGTCGATCGCCACGGTGGCACCGACGTCGGCGCCCTGCGCGGGACCGTTGGCCCGACCGCCGCCGAACGGGGAGCCGCCGCCGAAGAACGCGCCGAAGAGGTCGCTCAGCGAGCCGAAGTCCGACGGCGGCGAGTAGCCGCCACCGCGCAGTCCCTCGTGCCCGTACTGGTCGTAGAGCTGGCGCCGCTCGGCGTCGGAGAGCACCTCGTAGGCCTCGGCGAGTTCCTTGAAGCGCTCCTCGGCCGCGGGGTCGTCCGGGTTGGCGTCGGGGTGCACCTGGCGCGCGAGGCCACGGAACGCCTTCTTGATCTCGGCGTCGCCGGACGATCGCGTCACGCCGAGCACCTCGTAGTAATCGCGCTTCGCCGCTTCAGCCACGGTGATCTCTCCCGTGCCGCTCGCTCCCTGATCGCGGGATGCCGGCGCCGACCGGCAAGTGCGGAGGGCGAAGCCCGGTGGCGAGCGAAGCGAGACCGAGAGCACCGAAGGTGTGCCTCTGGCACATCGAGGTGCGAGGACGCCGGTGGCCGGTGATCGGCGCCCGCGATCTGGGAGTGGGTGGTGCGGGAGAGATCACTCGGCCCACACGTCCTCGACGAAGCGCGACAGCTCGCCGGCGGCTGCGCGCACGGTGCCGATCATCACGCCGTAGTCCATCCGGGTCGGGCCGACGACGGAGACGGTGCCCAGGTTGCGCGACGGCAGCCCGTAGTTGGCGGCGACCATGGACATCGAGCGCAGCGCCGGCAGTTCGTTCTCGGTGCCGATGCGCACGTAGACCTCGCGCGTCGTGAGCGCCTGCTGCAGTGCACCGAGCAGGGACGCGCGGCGCTCGATGACCTCCATCAGCTCGTGCAGCTGCGCGACGTCCGAAACGCGGCCTTCGGCGAACAGGCGGTGGGCGCCGTCGACGTACAGCGTGGATTGCGCCGTCGTCTCCAGCTCGATGAAGGCGGGCGCGAGCGACTCCACGAACGCGCGCTCGGTGTTGGGCAGGGCGGGGTCGGCCAAGCGGGCGCGCAGCGTGCGGGCACCGAGGGGACGGCCGACGAGCTGCTCGTTTAGGTAGGACGCCGCCCAGTCGGTCAGGCCGGGGTCGACCGTGCGCTCGAAGGTGAAGACGCGCTTGGAGACGCCCCCGGTCGAGGTGATCACCACGACCATGAGCACCTGCGGCTGCAGCAGCAGGACCTCGATGTGGCGGACCGTCGCGGTCTGGATCGGCGGTGCGGAGACGATCGCCATCAGGTTCGTGAGCTGCGAGAGGGTCTCCGTGGCCACGCGCATGGCGTCGTCGACCTCGCGACGCACGAGGCTGAGGTCCACGGTCGTGCGCTGCTCGACCGGCAGCAGCCGATCCACGAAGTAGCGGTAGCCGGCGTCGGTGGGCACGCGGCCGGCGCTCGTGTGCGGGTGGGCCAGCAGGCCCTGCTCCTCGAGCACCGCGAGCTCGTTGCGGATGGTCGAGGGCCCGTAGTCCACCTCGATGTCCGCCGCGAGGGCCTTGGAGCCCACGGGCTGCCCAGTCGCGGCGTAGGAGTCCACGACCTTGCGCAGCAGCAGATCCTGGCGTGGGGTCAGCACCCGATCGAGTGTACGAACGCAAGTTTGTCGCGCTAGACGCCCACCTGAGGTCGAGGTCGACGAGCTTCCCGACGGCTAGGAGCTGTCGCCGAGCTCGAGGACCGCCAGGAAGGCCTCCTGGGGAACCTCGACGCGCCCGACCTGCTTCATGCGCTTCTTGCCTTCCTTCTGGCGCTCGAGCAGCTTGCGCTTGCGGCTGATGTCGCCGCCGTAGCACTTCGCGGTGACGTCCTTGCGAAACGCCTTGACCGTCTCGCGCGCGACGATCTTCGCGCCGATCGCCGCCTGGATGGGCACGTCGAACTGCTGGCGGGGGATCTTCTGGCGCAGCTTCTCGGCGAGTGTCTTGCCGATGTCGTAGGCCTTGTCGCGGTGCACGACCATGCTCAGCGCGTCGACCGGGTCGCCCGAGAGCAGCACGTCGAGCTTGACCAGGTGCGAGGCGCGCAGCCCGATCGGCTCGTAGTCCAGCGACGCGTAGCCGCGTGTGCGCGACTTGAGCTGGTCGAAGAAGTCCAGGACGATCTCGACCAGCGGCAGGTCGTAGGTGAGCTGCACGCGGTCGGCGCTGAGGAAGTGCATGCCCTGGTGGACGCCCCGCTTGTCCTGACAGAGCTCCATGATCACGCCGATGTACTCCTTGGGCGCGAGGAGGTTCGCCCTCACGAAGGGCTCGCGCACCTCTGCGATCCGCGACGGGTCGGGGTAGTCGGTCGGGTTGTGGACTGAGCGGACCTCGCCGTCGGTGAGCTCGACCTGGAACTCCACCGACGGCATGGTGGCCATCAGGTCGAGGTCGTACTCGCGCTCGAGGCGCTCGCGCACGATGTCCATGTGCAGCAGGCCCAGGAAGCCGCAGCGGAAGCCGAAGCCGAGCGCATCCGACGTTTCGGGCTCCCACTGCAGCGCGGCGTCATTGAGGGTGAGCTTCTCGAGCGCGTCGCGCAGCTCGGGGAACTGGTTCTGCTCGATCGGGAACAGGCCGCAGAAGACCATCGGCTTGACCTCGCGGTAGCCGGGCAGGGCCTCCGTGGCGCCATGGGTCTTGGTCGTCAGGGTGTCGCCGACGCGCAGCCTGGTGACGTCCTTGACGCCGGTGATCAGATAGCCGACCTCGCCGACGCTGAGCGTCTTGGTGGGCACCATCGCCGGGGTGAAGAAGCCGATGTCGTCGATCTCGGCCTCCGTGCCGGCCGCCATCGCGCGGATCGCCTGGCCCTTGGTGAAGGTGCCGTCGACGACGCGGATGTAGGCGATGACGCCGCGGTACTGGTCGAACTCGGAGTCGAAGATCAGCGCGCGCGGCGGAGCGGCGACGTCGCCCGCGGGGGCCGGCACGCGCCGGACGATCTCCTCGAGGACATCGAGGACGCCTTCGCCGGTCTTCGCGGAGATGCGCCGGACCTCCTCGTCGCCGCCGAGCAGCTCTCGGACCTCCTGGGCGACCCGCTCGGGCTCGGCGCCGGGCAGGTCGATCTTGTTCAGGCACGGGATCAGCTCGAGCCCGCCCTCGACGGCGAGGTAGGTGTTGGCGAGCGTCTGGGCCTCGACACCCTGGCTGGCGTCGACGACGAGCAACGCCCCCTCGCACGCGGCCAGCGACCGGCTGACCTCGTAGGTGAAGTCGACATGACCGGGCGTGTCGATCAGGTGCAGCTGGTAGGTCTCGCCGTCGTTGGCCCGGTACTGGACGCGCACCGCCTGCGCCTTGATGGTGATGCCGCGCTCGCGCTCGAGGTCCATCGAGTCCAGCAGCTGGGCCCGCATCGCCCGGGGGTCGACCGTCTCCGTCATCTCGAGGATGCGGTCGGCCAGCGTCGACTTCCCGTGGTCGATGTGGGCGATGATCGAGAAGTTGCGGATGCGGCTCTGCACGGCCGGTCTACGTTAGGCGCCGAGCGAGTGCCTGAGCCTCGGGGATGCGAGCGAGCAGGGTGAGCCCGAGGTACGCGGCGAAGCCCGCCGTGAGGGCGCCCCCGACGGCGACGAGCTGAGCGAGCAGCGACCGCCCGAGCGCCTCGTCAAGGGCCCACCAGGTGCCGTAGGCGAGCGCGCCGCCAACTGCCGCCGCGGCCGCCATCGCGGCCAGCCCCCTGAGCGTGCGGACGAGCTCGAAGCCCTGCAGCTCACGCCGCAGGTAGTAGACCTGCTGCGCGGTCATCACGAGGCTCGCGACCGCCGTCGCCAGCACCACGCCGGCGATGCCCAGCGGCTCGTAGAGGGCCAGCGCGAGCGCCGTGTTGACCGCCAGGCTCACCGCCGCCAGCTTGGTCGGCAGCCACGGCAGCTGCAGCGCGAAGAACGTGCGCGTGAGCAGGAGGTTCGCGCCCGCGAAGGGGAGGCTGAAGGCGAACCAGAACAGGGCGCTGGAGACGTCCTGGGTTGCGGCCCCGTCGAAGGCCTGACGCTCGTAGACCAGGCGGGTGATGGGCTCGCTGAGGGCGATCAGCACGGCGGCGCACGGGATGAGGGCGAGGAAGATGATGCGCATCCCGTCCCCGCTCCAGCGCCGCAGGCCCTCGAGGTCATGCCGGGCGGCGAGGCGGCTCAGCTGCGGGAAGAGCACCGTCGCGATGGCGACGGAGAACATGCCCTGCGGCAGCATGTAAATCCGGAACGCGGCGTCGATGGCGCGCGGCGCCCCGTCGGAGATCAGCGTCCCGATGACGGACTTGATGACGAGGTCGACGTTGATGACCCCCAGGCTGAGGGAGACGGGCAGCATCAGCACGAGCACCCGCTTGACGCGCGGATCGCGCCAGTCCAGCGAGATGCGCAGCGGAAAGCCGACGCGCCGTAGGACCGGGATCACCATGGCCAACTGGACGGCGGTGGCGACGAGCACGCCGATCGCGTAGGCGTAGATCTGCTCGTCGCCCTCGAAGAGCCCGCGCAGGCCGATGAGGCCGGCGATGATCACGACGTTCCAGACCAGCGGCGCGATCGCCGGGATCGAGAAGTGATCGAAGGAGGAGAGGATGCCGACGACGAGTCCGTTGACGGCGAGGAGCGCGACGATCGGAAACAGGACCTGGCTGAGGCCGACGAGCAGGTCGACGTCACCGGGGTCGAACTCCGCGCCGGCGAACACCGGCATGACCACCCCTGCGATCGCCATGAACAGGACGGTTATCCCGCCGACGACGACGAGGATCAGGCCGAACAGCGACGCCGCGAGCTGCGTCGCCTCCTTGCGCTTGCCCTGCTCGAGCAGCTCGGTGAAAACTGGGACGAACGCGCTCGAAAGCGCCGCGTCGGCGACGAGCGCGCGGATCAGGTTGGGGACCTGGAAGGCGATCGTGAACGCCGATGCGGCGCCCGAGACGCCGAAATACGCCGCCGCAGCGATTTCGCGAGCGAGCCCTGCGATCCGCGAGAGCCCGGTGAACGCCGAGAAGATCGCGGTATTTCGACCCACCCGCCCCACCCGCGATGGTCTGGACTCGGTCACGGCCGCGCTACAGTACGCGCCGCATGGCGAACATCCACTCCCAGAAGAAGCGCATCCTGCGCACGGAGCGCGAGCGGCTCGAGAACCGCCGCTACACGTCCGCCATCAAGACGTTCTCGCGCCGCCTGGAGACTGCCGTCGCCGCGGGCGACGACGACGCCGCCAATGTTGAACACCTCCAGGTGATCAAGGCGATCGACAAGGCCGTCAAGACGGGCGCGCTGCACCGCAACACCGGTGCCCGCAAGAAGTCCCGCGCCGCGCGTACGCGCGCCGGCGCCCCATCCGCCTAGCCCGCCTCGGCGCGCTACAGGCCCGCCGGGTGGCGGACTTCGTACCCGCCGCGGTTCCCGTACAAAACGTTCTGCCAGCGTGAGCCGGAGTCGCGCGCGCCCGACGTGTCGAAGCGGACGCCCGCGACCTCCATGTACATGTGACCCGGGTTTGAGTAGATGGTGATCCACTTGCCGGGGCCGGGCTTGCCGTAGGCCATGTAGTCGCCCGACACGTGGGGACCGTCGATGAGTCCGGCGTAGAACAAGGCGTAGGAGACCGAACCCGAGCAGTCGTAGCCCGAGTCCTGCCAACGGCCATGACCGCCGCCCCACTTGTACGGCGAGCGGGCGATGATGTTGCCGGCGCGGATGACGTTGAGGACGGCCTCGGGCGCGTCGAGCGGCGGCAGCGCGATGCCGTTGGACAGCGCCGTCGCCGTGTCGGAGCTGAGGTTGGTGGCGTCGGCGTCGCCGCCGGGGCGCGGCTCGGAGTCCGAGGCGGGCCCGGTTGGCTTGGGCAGCGACGAGTCGTCGGCGGAGACGGTGCCGGCGGTGACGACGTCGTCAGCCGTGTCGGTGCTCGTCTCGCCGGCGACGGGGGTGACGAGCCTCGCGCGCGACCTGGGCAGCGGGGCCATCGCGCTCTCCTGCGCCGCGGGCGTGGCCGTGGCCTCGGCGCGCGTCTTGGCGACCTCGCGCTCGGGCGCGGACGCGCCGCAGCCGGCGAGCGCGGCGGCAAGGGTGATCATGGCGAGCGAGCGCCGCATGGTGATGGCGTCGGCGGGGACTCGGCTCACCTTAGGGCGCTCCGGTCGCGAGGGCGACGACCTGCACCGCTGCGGTCTCCTCCGACAGGGCGGCTCCGCCGCCGCCACGGGTCTCGAGCTCGAGGTCGGCGAGCAGCTCGAGCGCCGTCCGGTAGGTGGCGATGTCGTGTCGCCGGACGTCCTCGATCAGCCGGTCGGCGGCGAACGGCGGCATGCGCAGCCCGCCCTTGATCTGGGCGGGGCTGCGGCCGGCGTCGAGTGCGACGGCGACATCGTGCGCGTCGCGGACGCGGCGGACCATCGCGAACAGCAGGCCGGCGACCCGCTCTCCCTGGCCGCGGAGCTCGACGAGAGCGCGCATCGCGCCCTTGCGGTCGCCCGCGACGACGAGGTCGCCGAGCGTCCAGGCCTTGCGCTCGGAGGAGCCTGCCGTCAGCTCGCCGACCGTCTGTGCCGAGGGCTCGGCGCCGGGCCCGAGCTCGATGGCCATCTTCTCCAGCTCGCGCAGCAGGCGTTGCTGGCGCTCGCCGACGCGGCCGATCAGCGCCCGGGCGGCGGCGTTGTCGAGGGTCAGGCCGAGCTCGGCGGCGCGCGCGGCGACCCAGCGCGGCAGCTCGCGGCCCTTGACGGTCGACTCCTGCGCGACGGCGCCACCGGCGGCGGCGACCGCTTTCGCCAAGGCGGTTGGCGTCTTGTAGCGGCCCTCCTCGCGCGCGAAGAACGCGACGGTCAGGGCGTCAGGGTCGAGCTGGCCCAGCGCGGCGACGACCGGCGCGACCTCTGCGTCCTTCCAGCGCTCCACGCCGTCGGCGATCACGAAGCGGCGGCCGACCGCGAAGGTCATGGCGTTGAGCGCGTTGGCCACGAGCTCGGGCGACGACGTCTCCCCTTCGAAGACCTCGACGCCGGCGCTGCCGCTCTCGTCCTCGGCGACCGCGCGCAGCCGCGAGCGGCGCTCGGCGATGCGCCCGTGGTCGTCGCCGTGGATCAGGTAAGCGGCCTTGAAGGCGGGCACGTCGAACGCGACGTTAGCGCGGCTGGGCTGCGCTGGGGTGCAGCAGGGGAACGGCCGCGCGCCAGCCCGGATTGTCCGCCAGGCCTTCGGCGGGCAGTGCGAGCGCTCCTGCGCACAGCGCCAGAGTGATGAGCTTGCGCGTCACGCCGCGACGTAGCTCAATCAGTCGTGGGGACGCGTGAGGACGCGCATGCCCGTGGCCGTCACGCGGAGCTGGACGGTCCCGTCGCGGTCGGTGCGGTAGACGTGCGGGACGGCCTCGAGCGCCGCGAGCGTGGCCGGCGTCGGGTGGCCATAGCGGTTCGGATCACCGACCTCGATGGCGGCGAAGAGCGGGCGCAGCTGTTCGAGCTGTGCGGGCAGGCCGGGGTCGTCGCTGCCGTGGTGGGCGACCTTCAGCGCCTCGACCGGATCGAGGTCGAGCGCGCCCGTGACCGCGGTCTCGGCGTCCGCGGCGAGCAGCAGGTCGAAGCCGCCGCTGCGCAGGTGCACGACCATGGCGCGGCCGTTCGGGTCGCCGATGGGTGGTAGCTGCGCGACTGCCTCCGACGGCCAGCGCACGTCGAGGCGCAGCGGCCCGATCCGCAGCTCGTCGCCGGCCGCCGCGGTCATCACCCTGGAGCCGGCGGCCGCGGCCGCGGCCGGCAGCGCGCGCTGGACCGGCGTCGGCCAGCCGGCGCCGCCGTCGACGATCAGCCTGGGCCGGAAGCCCGCGACCACCGGCAGCGCCGCACCCTCGTGGTCGTCCTGGGCGTGGGTGATCACCAGTGCGTCGAGGCGCTCGACGCCGACCTCGCGCAGCCGGCTGACGATCGGCCCGCCGGCAGGGCCGGTGTCGAAGAGCACGCTCTGCCCGTCGCGCTCGATCAGCGTCGCGTCCCCCTGGCCGATGTCCAGGAACGACACCACGGTCTCTCCGGGTGCCGGACGTGGGAAGCCCTGCGCGGGCGTCACCGCCAGCACGCCGAGGATGACGACGGCGGCAGCCAGCCCCGCGCGCCGCGGGCCGCGGGCAACGCGCCGATGCGCGAACCAGGCCGCCGTCAGGGCTGCGTAGCCAACGACGGCGCCGAGCACACCGGGCAGCTCGACTGCGACCACCGCGTGCGGCAGCGCCGCCGCGCGGGCGGCGATCAGGTCCACGAAACCCACCAGCGGAGCGGCGAGCGCCGTGAATGGCGCCGCCAACGCGGTGTCCACCTGCGCGGCCGCGCTCGCGAGCATCCCCAGCCACATGATCGGAGCGATCACCGGAGCCGCCATCAGGTTCGCGGGCAGCGACACGAGCGACACCTGCGAGAAGTGGACGGCGAGCAGTGGGGCGGTCGCCACGGTCGCGGCGAGCGTCATCGCCGTCGCCTCCGCCAGCGGCGCCGGCACGCGGCGGCCCACCAGGTGCTCGCGCAGCGGTCGGGCGAGCACCATCAGCCCCACAACGGCGGCGAAGGAGAGCTGCCAGCCAGCGTCGGCGGCGGCGCTCGGATTGAGGGTCAGCGTCACGGCAGCGGCCAGTCCCAGCGCGTAGGCGCGCGAGGAGGGCCGCCCAGCGAGCGCGGCGACCAGCCCCGCGGCCCCCATCACCCCCGCGCGCTGGATCGACGGGCCTGCCCCGGTCAGCGGCACGTAGAGCGCGACGAGCACGAGCGCCGCGGCCAACCGCGTGCGCAGGGGAAGCCCGAGCAGCGCGCCGGCCGCCAGCACGAGCGTCGCGAGCAGGAGCACGTTGGTGCCGCTCACCGCGAGCAGGTGCGCGAGCCCCGAGGCGCGGAACGCCTCCTCCGTGTCCGTGTCGATCAGATCGTCGCGGCCGAGCACCATCCCGGCCAGCAGCGCACCCTCCGACTGCGGCACCCCCTCGCCGAGCCCCGCCTCCGCCCGGCGCCGCACGCCGTCCAGCGTCCCGAGCAGTCCGCCGCGCCGCGCGCCGATTGCGTCGACGTCCTCGGCTTCGAGCGCCGCCAGGGCGCCCCGCCGCCGCTGGATCGCGTCGTAGTCGTCGAGGTCCTCCACCCGCCCGGCGACGGCGAGCACGTCACCAGGTGATGACGCCGCCGAGAGCAGGCTGCGGTCGCGCACCTTCAGCAGCAGCGGCTCCCCGCCCACGTCCACGCGGGCGACCAGCTCGCCGGACGCGCGCTCGTGCAGCGGCTCCAGCAGCGTCGCGCGCACGCGCACGGACTCGCCCAGCGGTGCGGGGAGCGCCCCCGTCGCAAGCGCCGTGCGGCGCGCCTCGGCGACCAGCGCGCCGCCGAGCACCGCCACGACCGCAAGCACGGCGAGGCCTCGCCCTCCGGCCAAGCACATCCCGGCGAGCGCGACCGGCGCGGCGGCCGGCGGCGCCCAGCCGCCGCACAGCAGGCCCGCGACGAGCGCGAAGAGGACGAGGTGACGCGGGTGGCGCCGGACCTCGGCGATCACGCGGTGACCTTCTCGCGCAGGGCGGCCATCGTCACCTCGCCGATCCCGGGCACCTGATCGAGCTGCTCGACGTCGGAGAACCCGCCGTTTGACTCCCGGAAGTCGAGGATGCTCTGGGCCGTCGTCGGACCGATGCCGTCCAGGGTGTCGAGCTGCTCCAGCGTCGCGGTGTTGAGGTTGATCGGCCCGGCGGGTGCGGCGGGGTCGCTCCCGCCCGCCGCCGCGGCGGACAATCGCACCGGCACGACGATCTGGCGGCCGTCCTCGAGCTCCTGGGCGAGGTTGACCAGCGTCAGGTCCGCCCGCGCACGGGCGCCGCCGGCGCGCCGCACCGCGTCGTCGACCCGGGAGCCCTCTGCCAGCCGGTAGACGCCGGGCCTGGCCACGGCGCCGGCGACGTGCACGGTGACCCGGCCCCCGCCGTCACCCTGCCCCGAGCCCGGCTCGAGCGCGATCGGCGCCGCCCGGCTGACCGCTGTGTCCCGTGCGCGCGAAACCGCCACCTGGCGGACTCCGAACACCACCACGACGACCGCGATCAGGGCATAGACGACCAGGTGGCTGCGGGGCACGTCGGGCACGCGAGCGAGCGAAACTACGCCGCACGACGTCACGGATCCAGACGCGAACGTGACAGGAGTGCGACAGGTTTGCGCCGGAAATGGGCAAACTCCTACGTTGCATGGTCATGCAGTCGCTCGCCATCGCCTTCCTCCTCGCCCTGGCGGCCGCAACGGTGCCGGCGCCGACGCCCGCACTCGGCGCGGACGCTCCGCTCGCGGCCCCGATCGCGAAGACGCCGGGTAGCCGGCCACGCGGCACGGTCATGCTCCTGCCCGCGAGCGGCTGGGCGAGCCCGACCCGGACGCAGCAGGGGGCCGTCTGGTCCCGCCTCGCCCCGACCCTCTTCGGTGCTGGCTACCGAGTTGTGGCGATCGACTACGCGCGCGGCGCCACCGAGGGGCTCGCCTCCGTCCGGCGCGCCGTCCTGGCCGAGAGCAAGCGTCCGCGCACCGGACCGCTGTGCCTGTACGGCGAGTCCTCGGGTGGCCACCTCGCGTTGCTGGCCGGCAACCGGATGCCCCAGGTCGATTGCGTCATCACCTTCGGCACGCCGGTCAGCTTCACCGCGCTCGTCGACCAGGTCGCCGCGCACCCGGACAACCTCGGCTACGCCTCCGCGCTGCAGACCGTGCGCGACACCTTCGGAGGCGACTGGGCCGGATGGGAGCCCGCCGACCTGCGCACCCCGATGCGCGTGCCCGCACTGACCATGATCTGCGCCGACGACCTTCTCATCCCCCTCGCGCAGGCCGAGATGCTGCCGGGCGCCGAGAGCTTCATCGCTCCGTCAGGAGACCTCGACGACCCCTCCGACGCCTACGTCCACGGCAGCATCTCCCGGTCCGGCAAGCTCGCCGCCGAGCGCCGGATCGTCGGCTTCGTCGAGCGCTCCCGGCGCAGCGTGCTCAGCGCACGACGAAGTTGACGAGCTTGTCGGGCACCACGACGACCTTGACGACGTCGCGCCCGTAGAGGTGCTGCGCGGCGTTGGGCAGCGCACGCGCCGACGCCTCGAGCTCCGGGCGCCCGGTCCCCGGCGCGGCGTCGAAGCGGTCGCGCACCTTGCCGTTGACCTGCACGACGATCGGCACCGTGTCGCGCTCGAGGTAGGTCGAGTCGGCGCTCGGCCACGGCTGCTCCCACACGCGCTCGCCGGTCAGCAGGTCGTAGGCCTCGGTCGCCGTGTGCGGGGCGAACGGGAAGATCAGCGAGGCCGCAGTCGCCGCGGCGAAGTGCAGCGCGTCCGCCGCCGCGCCGTCCCGCCGCCGGTAGCACTCGTTGACGAGCTCCATGACCGCCGCGATGGCGGTGTTGAACGCGAAGCGGCCGGACATGTCGTGCGTGACCTTGTCGATCGCCCAGTGGGCCTTGCGGACGAGCTCGAGATCGTCGCCGCCGAGCTCGCCGGCGATACCGGGCACCCGCACACCGCGATCGTCGGCAATGTCGCCCGCCAGCCGGTAGAGACGTGACAGGAAGCGGTGCACGCCCTCGATGTCATCGTCGCGCCAGTCGATGTCCTGGTCGGGCGGCCCGATGAACATCACGTAGCAGCGCGCCGTGTCGACCCCGTAGCGGTCGACGTAGGCCTGCGGGGAGATCATGTTGCCCTTGGACTTGGACATCTTCGCCCCGTCGCGGGTGATCATGCCCTGGGTGAACAGGCGGGCGAAGGGCTCGTCGAAGCCCAGCAGGTCGAGGTCGCGCAGCGCCTTGACGAAGAAGCGCGCGTACATCAGGTGCAGGATCGCGTGCTCGACGCCGCCGATGTACTGGTCAACCGGCGCCCAGGCGTTGAGCACCGAAGGGTCCCACGCCGCGGCGTCGTTGCCCGCGTCGCAGTAGCGCAGGAAGTACCACGAGGAGTCGACGAACGTGTCCATCGTGTCCGTCTCCCGGCGGGCAGGCCCGGAACATTGCGGACAGGTGGTGTTGACCCAGTCCTCGGCGGCGGCCAGCGGGGAGCGGCCCTGCGGCGCGTAGTCCTCGACGTCGGGCAGCTCGACGGGGAGCTGGTCCTCGGGCACGGCGACCAGACCGCACGCGTCGCAGTGGACGATCGGGATCGGGCAGCCCCAGTAGCGCTGGCGCGAGAGCAGCCAGTCGCGCAGCCGGTAGTTGATCGAGCGGTGCCCCTTGCCCTGGCGGTCGAGCCGGTCGACGATCCCCTCCAGCGCGGCGCGGTTGTGCTGGCCGTCGAACTCGGAGGCCGAGTTCATCAGCGGGCCGTCGCCGGTATACGGCCCCCCCGCCCGCTCGTCCCCGGGTGGGTCGGACCGAATCACCTGCACGATCGGAAGGTCGAACCGCGTCGCGAAGGCGTGGTCGCGCTCGTCGTGGCCGGGCACCGCCATGATCGCGCCGGTGCCGTACTCCATCAGCACGTAGTCGGCGACGAACATCGGGATGCGCTTGCCGTTGATCGGGTTGACGACGTCGCGGCCGAGCGCCACGCCGGTCTTCTCGCGCTCGGTGTCGCCGCGTTCCTCCGCGGTCTCGCGCGCGGCGGCGCTGACGTACGCGTGGACGTCGTGCTCGTGCTCGGTGCCCTTCGCGAGGCGGAAGACGTCCGGGTGCTCGGGCGCCATCACGAAGAACGTCGCGCCGAAGAGCGTGTCGGGCCGGGTGGTGAAGACCGGGTAGTCGGTGCCCAGGTCGGGGCAGTTGAAGACCACCTCGGCGCCGTGGGAGCGCCCGATCCAGTTGCGCTGCATGGTCTTGACGTGCTCGGGCCACTCGATCGTGTCGAGGTCGTCGAGCAGACGATCGGCGTAATCGGTGATGCGGAAGAACCACTGCTCGAGCTGACGGACCTCGACGGACGTGCCGCAGCGCTCGCAGCGGCCGTCGATGACCTGCTCGTTGGCGAGCACGGTCGCGTCCTTCGGGCACCAGTTGACGGCCGCCTCGTTGCGGTAGGCCAGGCCGCGGTTGAACAGCTGCAGGAAGATCCACTGCGTCCAGCGGTAGTAACGCGGCTCGTGGGTGCCGAACTCGCGCGTCCAGTCGATCGAGATGCCCCACTCGCGGAACTGCTTCTGAAACGCCGCGATGGACTTCGCGGTCGAGTCGCGCGGATGCTCGCCGGTGCGGATGGCGTGGTTCTCCGCGGGCAGGCCGAAGGCGTCGTAGCCCATCGGGTGCAGGACGCGCTTGCCCGTGCGGCGATGGAAGTGCGCGACGGCGTCTCCGATCGCGTAGTTCTTCAGATGCCCCATGTGCGGCTCGCCGCTCGGATACGGGAGCATCTCCAGCACGTAGGACTTCTCCCGCGGATCGACCCCCTTGTTGGACACCGTCCAGGTCTGCTCGCGCTCCCAGATCTCCTGCCAGCGCGGCTCGATGGCCTTCGGGTCGTACCGGCGGTCGCTCATCGGCCCGCGGACGATAGGGGAGGGTTTGCGGCCGCCCGGGCGAAGAGGAGGCGGATGAGCGACGGTTTGGAGCGAGCCCGGCCGCACGTCGAGGCGAGCCGGCGGGTGGCCTCGATCATGCGGGCCGCCGAGGACGCGGCCGCCGAGCTGCGCGCCGAGGCCGAGCGCCGCGCCGACGCCCGCATCGCCGAGGCCGCGCGCGCCTACGAGCTCCGCGTGCAGGCCGCCGAGGATGAGGTCGCCGAGCTGCTCGCCGACGCCCGCGCAACCGCCGCCGAGGTCGCCGCGTCCGCCGACGCCGACGCCACCCGCCTGCGCGAGGACGCTCGCGAGGAATCGACGCGCGTCCTGGCCGAGGCCCGCAGCGAGGCCGAGGACGTCCAGCGCATCGCCGAGGTCTTCGCGACCCAGACCCGCGAGTCCGCGGAACAATCGGCGCGCAAGCAGCTGGGCCGCGCCCGCGACCTCGCCGCCTCGGTCCTCCAGGACGGCACCGAGATGAGCAAGATCCTCAGTCAGCTCTCGGGCTCCCTGCGCCGCAACGCCGAGCTGATCCTTAAGGATGTCTCCGCCACCCACCGCGTGATGGCCGACAAGCTCGAGGAGGCCGGCGAGACCGTTCCCACGACCCCTACGAGCCGCACCGACTTCGGCGAAGTCCCGGAGTTCGTCCCGCGCACTCCGCGCGGGCGATAAGCTGGGCACCCGCATGGGGCTGTAGCTCAGCTGGAAGAGCGTCTGGCTGGCAGCCAGAAGGTCAGGGGTTCGAGCCCCCTCAGCTCCATTTCGTCAGGCGGAGGAGACGGCGTGCTTGGGCGCTTCGCCCCATAGCCGCTCGAGCCGGTAGTACTCGCGCGCGTCCGGCGTGAAGAGGTGCACGACGACGTCGGAGTAGTCCATCAGGATCCAGCTCGACTCGGGCAGGCCCTCGACGCGCCGGGGGATGGTGCCGTGGTCGGCCTTCATCCCCGCGAGGATCCCGTCGTGGATGGCCTTGACCTGCCGGTCGGTGTTGCCGGTGGCGATGACGAAGTGGTCCGTGTAGCCGAGCAGCTCGGCGACGTCGAGGCGCAGGAGGTCGATGGCCTTCTTGTCGGCCGCGTAGGCCTCGATGAGATCGACCATGGCCGTCATGCGTAGAGCCCGAGCTCGCCAACGCGGTCGGCCACGGCGGCGGGCACGAGGTGGCGGATCGGCCGGCCCTCTGTGACGCGGGCGCGCAGGTCGGTCGAGGAGACGTCGAGCCGCGGCATGGCGAAGAACTCGAGGCGGGACACGTCGAGGTCTGCGCACCGGTGCAGGATCTCGTCGCGCGACACGTCCCCGCGACCGGCGACGGCGATGTGGGCGAGCGACAGCACGGTCTCGGGCTCGTGCCAACCGGGCAGGCCGAGGGCCTGATCGCCGCCGACGATGAAGGTCAGCTCGTCTTGTGGGGCCGCGTCGAGCAGGGCTCTGAGGGTATCGGCGGTGTAGGACGGGCCGGGCCGGTCGGCCTCCACGCGCGAGACCTCGAGGCCCGGCTCCTGCGCGGCGGCCAGCGCGCAGAGCTCGAGGCGCACCTCGACCCCGGGATCGCCGGGAACCTCCTTGTGCGGGGGCACGGCGGCGACGACGAGGCGGACGACGTCGAGCCCGAGCGCCTCCCGCGCCTCCATCGCGCAGACCAGATGCCCGACGTGCGGCGGGTTGAACGTCCCGCCGAGGAGCCCGACGGACGCCAACGGCTACGCGCGGACGTGGCCGGTGCCGTCGACCAGGTAGCGGTAGGTGCACAGTTCGTCGAGGCCGATCGGCCCGCGCGCGTGCAGCTTCTGGGTCGAGTTGGCGATCTCGGCGCCCATGCCGAATGCGCCGCCGTCGGTGAAGCGGGTCGACGCGTTGACGTAGACGCAGGCGGCGTCCACACCGAGCTGGAAGGCGCGCGCGGCGGCCGTCGAGCCCGTGACGATCGCCTCGGAGTGCCCGGAGCCGTGCGCATCGACGTGCGCGATCGCGTCCTCGACCGAATCCACCACGCGCACGGCAAGCTCGAGCGCAAGGTACTCCCGGCCCCAGTCGTCGTCGGTCGCCTGCAGGTCACCCGGCTCCCCCGCGAGCGCCAGCGCGCGGTCGTCGAGGTGCAGCAGGACACCGTCGGCGCGCAGCGCGCCCAGCACCCGCGGCAGGAACTCCGCCGCGACGTCGGCGTGCACCAGCAGCGCCTCGGCGGCGTTGCAGGCGCTCGGCCGCTGCACCTTGGCGTTGACCGTGATCGCGACGGCGTCGTCGAGGTCCGCAGAAGCGTCGACGTAGACGTGGCACACGCCGGCGGCCGCGTAGATGACCGGCACGGTCGCCACCGCCATCAGCGCCTTTTTGAGGCCCTCGCCCCCGCGCGGGATGATCAGGTCGACGTAGTCGCGCTGGGTGGCCAGCTCGCCGAGCTCCGCGCGCCCGCCCCCGCCGACGAGCGAGACGGCGGCGGCCGGGAGCCCCGCCGCCTGCACGGCGTCGCGGACGATCTCCGTCAGCACCCCGTTGGAGTGCAGCGCGGACGAGGACCCGCGCAGCACGATGGCGTTGCCGGACTTCAGGCACAGCGCCGCGCAGTCGATCGTCACGTTCGGCCGTGACTCGTAGACGACCGCGATCACGCCCAAGGGGACGCGCACCTTGCTTACTCGCAGACCGTTGGGCAGCCGCCCGCCCCCGAGCACCGCGCCAACTGGGTCGGCAAGCGCCGCCACGGCGCGGGCGCCGGCGGCGATGCCCGCCACCCGCTCCGCGTCGAGCATGAGCCGGTCCATCAGCGCGTCGGAGAGCCCGGCGGCGCGACCGGCCTCGAGGTCCCGCGCGTTGGCCTCGAGGATCTCCTCCGTGCGCGCCACCAGCGCGTCGGCGATCGCGTGCAGCGCGGCGTCCTTGGTGGCGGTGTCGACGACCGCGAGCGTACGCGCCGCAGCCTTCGCGGCGGCGCAGATCTCGGCGACGGTGAGGGTGTCGAGGTCCATCGCCGGGCCTGCTGCCGGCCGAGACGGGCCCCTCTTGGTCTGTTCCGTTGCCAGCGCCATCAGCTCAGTCCAGCACAAAGTAGTCGCGATGGACGGCTTCCGCCGTCGCGCGCGGCATGACCTCGCGCACCTGCGCGGACTTCATGCCCCGGACCCGGCCGAGCTCCAGCGCCGAGTAGTTGCAGATGCCCTTGCCGATCCGCCCTCCGTCGGTCGCGAAGACCTCGACGGCGTCCCCGGCGTCGAAGTCGCCCGTCACGCTCGTGATGCCGACGGGCAGCAGCGAGGTCCCGCCCTCGCGCAGGGCGCGCACGGCACCGGCGTCGACGTCCAGGCGCCCGTGGGACGGCTTGGCGTACTTCAGCCACAGCTTGAATGACGACATGTTCAGCGCGCGGGCGGGGCAGCGGGTGCCGACGGGCTGCCCGGCGGCCGCGCCCAGGATCGTGCGCGGCTCGAACCCGCTGCCGATCACGGTCTCGATCCCTGCCGCGGTGGCCATCTCGGCGGCCACCACCTTCGAGCGCATGCCGCCCGAGCCGATCGGCGACATCGTGTGGCCGATCTGCGACGCCGCCTGCACCGCCTCGAAGTCGGTGATCTCCTCGATCAGCGTCGCCTGCGGGTCCGTGCGCGGGTTGGCGGTGAAGACCCCCGGTGTGTCGGTGAGCAGCACCAGCAGCCGCGCCTGCAACAGCACCGCGACCTGCGCGGCGAGGAAGTCGTTGTCGCCGAAGGAGATCTCATCGGTGGTCGTCGTGTCGTTCTCGTTGATCACGGGCACGATCCGCCACGCCAGCAGCGCCTGCAGCGTGCGGCGCGCGTTGAGGTAGTGGGTGCGCGCGCTCATGTCGAAGAACGTGAGCAGCACCTGTGCGGTCTGCACGCCCCGCTCCCCCAGCAGCTCGTCGTAGGTGCGGTAGAGCCGGCCCTGGCCGACCGCCGACGCCGCCTGCAGCTGATCGATCGCCGTCGGGCGCATGGGGAGCTCGAGCAGGTGCATGCCGCGCGCGATCGCGCCCGAGGTGACCACGACCACCGCGCTCGGAGCGGCGTGCAGCTCGGCGACCTCGGCACACAGGCGCGCGAGGACGTCAAGCCGCAACTCGCCGGAGTCCTCGGCGACGACAGACGAGCCCAGCTTCACCACCACGGTTGCCATACCGCCGGGAGCGTACGATCCGCGGGCATGGGCAGTGCCTCGTCACCCCCCGCGATCGCGACCCGGCACGTCGAGGGGCACCGCGCCGGCGCGGGGAACCTGAGCCTGTACTGGCAGGGCTGGCTGCCGGACGGAGAGCCCAGGGCGGCCGTCGTCATCGCCCATGGCGTCTCCGAGCACGGCGGGCGCTACCGCTACGTGGTCGAGCGCCTCGTCCCCGAAGGCTTCGCCGTCTACGCGCAGGACCACCGCGGCCACGGGCGCAGCGAGGGCAAGCGCGCGCAGGTGGACCGCATGGCGCACCTCGTCGCAGACCTCGACGGCATGGTCGACCACGCCCGATCGTCGCATCCGGGCTGCCCGCTGTTCCTGCTGGGCCACAGCATGGGCGGGTGCATCGCGATCGTCTACGCGCTCCAAAAGCAGGCCAAGCTCGACGGCCTCGTCCTGTCGGCGCCGCTGGCCGCGCTCGGCGCGGCGCCACTGCCGCTGCGGATCGTCGCCCGGGGACTGAGCGTCGTCCTCCCCGACGTCGGCCTCTTTGAGGTTTCCGCTGATGCCGTCAGCCGGGACCCGGCCGAGGTGGAGGCCTACCAGGACGACCCGCTGACCTTCGGCGGCAAGCTCCCGGCGCGCACGCTTCAGGAGATCGCGCACGCCGTCGGGCGCTTCGAAGCCGAGGCGCACGGCCTGTCCGTCCCCCTGCTGGTCTTGATCGGGACCTCCGACGAGCTCGTACCTCCGACGGCGGGCCACATGATCCACGACAAGGCGTCCTCTGCCGACAAGACCTTGAAGACCTACGGCGGCTTCTTCCACGAGATCTTCAACGAGCCGGCCGGCGAGCGCGACCGACCGCTGAACGACCTCGCCGCGTGGCTGTCGGATCGAGCCGGCTGAGCGACAACGCCCCCATCTCCTCGCGGCTGCGGCGCACCACGCGCCTCGGCAGCCTCGTCGCCGCCCAGGGCGGCCGGATCGCCGGCGGGCGGGCGCTGGACCGCGTGCGTTCCGACGAGGCGCGTGAGCGCGCCCAGGCCAAGCGCACCGCCGACGTCGTCGAGCAGATCGTCATCCAGCTCGGGCGCATGAAGGGCGCGGCCATGAAGGTCGGGCAGGTGCTCTCGACCGTCGAGTTCGGAGGCATGGAGGTCGAGGGGTCCGAGCGCATCCAGCGCCGCCTCGCCGAGCTGCGCGACGACGCGCCCTCGGTGCCGTGGCCGCGCCTGGAGAAGCTGATGGCCGCCGAGTGGGGCCAGCCGGTCTCCAAGGTCTTCGCCGACGTCGAGCCGGAGGCGATGGCCGCCGCCTCGATCGGCCAGGTGCACCGCGCGACGACGCACGAGGGCGTCGAAGTCGCGGTGAAGGTGCAGTACCCCGGCATCGCCGAGGCGGTCGACGCCGACCTGCGCAACCTCAAGGTGCTGATGCCGCTGCTGGCCCGCATCGCGCCCGGGCTGGACACCAAGGCGCTCGCCGAGGAGCTGCGCGAGCGCATCTCCGAGGAGCTCGACTACGAGCTCGAGGCCGCCGCCCAGCGCCGCGTCTGGCGCATCTGGCGCGACCACCCGCACATCCTGGTGCCCAAGGTCGACACCGAGCTCTCGACCCGCCGCGTCCTGGTCACCGAGCGCCACGAGGGAATGCGCTTCGACGACCTCAAGAACGCCGACGCCGCCCGCCGCGACCGCGTCGCCGAGATCGTCCACCGCTTCTACTACTGGACCGCCGACGCCCATAATCTCGCGCTCGGCGACCCCCACCCGGGCAACTGGCAGTCGCTCCCCGACGGCCGTGTGGCGATGTTCGACTTCGGGATGCTGCGCGCGCTGCCGCGCGGCCACGTCCGGCGTGAGGGGCCGGCGCTGAGCGCCGTGCACGAGCAGGACGGCGACATGCTCTTCGACGTGATGCTCGACCTCGGCTACCTGAGCGACGGCAAGGAGTTCACCGACCGCCGCCAGCTGTTGCTCGCCCACATGACGATCGCCGCGGCCTGGCTGATCGAAGAACAGCCGTTCCGTCTCTCCCCCGACGTGCAGCGCGAGATGGGCCAGGAGCTGTTCAAGCTCGGCCCCGACTGGCGCGCCATGGTGCGCGAGTTCTCGATTCCCAGCGAGTCGGTGCTCCTGCGCCGGATGGCCGACCTGCTCTTCACCGGCTTCTGCCAGCTGCGGGCCTCCGCGGACTGGTGGGCGCTCGCCCAGGAGCTGCAGATCGACGGCGAGCCGCGCACCAAACTCGGCCGCGAGCACGCGGCGTGGGCTCAGCGCCGCACGTAGACGGACGCGCGCAGCTGTGCGCGGACGTCGAGCGATACCGCCGGCCACTCGCGGGCTACGAGCCGCAGCCGCGGGTCGGAGGCGACCTGCGCGAGCATCCGCCGGCCGAGCTCACGGGAGGCGCGCAGCAGCGGCGCTGTCGGGTCCGCGGGCGGGTGGACGACCGTCGTCACGACGGCGAGGCGCTCGCCGGGCGCGAGGCCCGCGATCGCCCTCGCGACGATCGCCCCGGCCGGCGCCGAGCGCATCCGGTCGACGAGGTCGCGCCAGTCGGTCACGAGCGGGTCGGCGACCGGGCCCGTGGGCGTTACGTAGCCCGCCGGCAAGTAGTGCGACAGCACCGGCACCTGCTCCGGCGCGCTCACCAGCGCGACGTCCACCGGCCCGATCGCCGCCGCCATGGAGCGGGCGTTGCTCTTGACCGCAGGCACCGGAGACAGGACGCAGGCGACCGCGACCAGCGCGACGGCCCAGCGGGCGCTGTGCAGCAGCACTCCGGTGGCGGCGAGCACGAGCGGGCCCACCAGCACCGCGAAATAGCGCACGGCCCAGCCCGGCTCGAGCTGCGACGCGCCCCAGGCGGCCACCGCCGTGATCCCCGCTACCAGCAGCAGCACACCCACGAGCCGCCGCCGGACGCGCACGGCAAGCAGTGCCAGCAGGACCGCCCCGACCGCCCCGAACACCGCGCCCGGCATGATGATCAACCGCCAGATGCCGGGCGTGCGCGACCACGGCGCGCCGGTGTGCCGGGCCTGGTCGACGAGCGTCGGCACCCACGGCGCGTAGAGCATGGCCACGGCGCCCATGAGGAGGACGAGGTCGCGGCCAGACGCGCGGCCGGTCCGCCACAGGACGAGCCAGGCCGCGCCGATGCCCGCGCACATGAAGAGCGCCCAGTTGTGGGTGTAGAGCGCGGCCACCAGGGCGGCCCCGAGCGTGACCAGGTGGCGGCGGTCGCCGCGCACGACCGCCAGCACGAACGCGGTCGTCGCGATCAGCGACAGCAACGCCATGAGCGCGTACATGCGGGTCTCCTGGCCGTAGACGCTCAGGTACGGCAGGGCGGCTGCGAGACCGGCCGCGAGCCAGCCGCCGCGCGCGCCGTACAGCGCGCGGCCGGCCCAGAAGGCAGCGGGGGCGGCGGCGAGCGCGAGGCCCAGCGACAGCGCCCGGGTCGCCGCCTCCGAGGTCCCGAACGCCTCCATCCACCCGTGCAGCAGCACGTAGTACAGGGGCGGGGAGCCGTCCATGCGCAACAGGCCGGGAATCTCTGAGAGCGGATGCGACGCGATCCCGACGGCGATCCCCTCGTCGGTCCAGTAGCCGATGCCGAGCATCCCGCTGCGCAGGACCGCCGACGCCGCGACGAGCAGCACCAGTCCGGCGGGCACCGCGAGCGCCACTGGCCGCGCGCGCGCGGCGACGCGACCACGCCGCGCTAGCGGGCTTGTTACGGGCACACCTGACATCCGGACTAGCTTCCCGCTGATTCAGGTTCATCTCGTCAAGATCTCGTTCATCGGCGGTCTCGCTCTCGTCGCGCTGAGCCTGCTCGTCATGCAGGCGCCTTCGTACGACCCGACGGCGTGGCTGATCTGGGGCCGCGAGCTGTCCGACGGAACGCTGCACACACTCGGCGGTCCGTCGTGGAAGCCGGTGCCGGTCGCGTTCACGGCGGTCTTCGCGTTCGCGGGCGACGAGGCCGCGCCGCTGCTGTGGCTCGCCGTCGCGCGGACCGGCGGTGTCGCGGCGATCGTGCTCGCCTTCCTGGTCGGCCGCCGGCTCGGCGGTCCACGCGCCGGGGCGCTCGCCGCCGCCGGGCTCGCGCTGGCGACGGGATTTCTTTGGAACTGCCTGCGCGGCGACTCCGAGGGCCTGATCGTCGCCTTCGCGCTCGGCGCCGTGCTCGCGCACCTAGACGGCCGGACCTGGCTCGCGTTCGCCCTGCTGGCGCTGGTCGGCGGGCTGCGGCCCGAGGTGTGGCCCGTGCTGGCGGGCTACGGCGCGTGGCTGTCGTGGCGGGACCGCCGCGCCCTCACGACGGTGGCGGTCGCCGCGACGGGGCTCGCGCTGCTCGCGGCGTGGTTTCTCCCTGACAAGCTGACGACCGGCAACTGGCTGCAGGGCGCGCAACGCGCCTTCTACCCGGTACCGGGCACCCCGGCGCAGTCGCCGTTTCCGTTCGGGATGGCGTTCGTGTTCGCCGCGGCCTTCCTGCCGTGGCCGTTGTACGCGGGCGCGGTCGCGGCGGTGCGGTCCGGCGAGCCCAGGCTGCGGGTCCTCGCTGCGCTAGCGGCCGTCGTCATGACGACGGTCGCGGTGCTCGCGGAGTTCGGCTTCACCGGGAACCTGCGCTACGCGACGCTGCCGGGCGCGGCACTGGCGGTCGTCGGGGCGGCCGGCCTGCCGGGGCTGTGGACCCGGCTGCGCGGCCCACTGCGCGCCCTGTTCGCAGCGGGGACGGTCGCCGCCGTCGTAGCGTCACTGTTCCTGCTCGGTGGCCGCGTGGCGGGTGAGCTGACCGAGGACCGCGTGATGGGAGCGCCGCTGGATCGCGCGCTCGCCGCCGCACCGGACTGCCGACCGGTCGCGTCGACGCCCTACGAGCGCCAGGTGATCGCCTACCGCCTCGGAATCGGACCGCGCTTCGTCTCCACTCAAACGATCGAGCGCGGCGTGGCGTTCGTCCGCCGCGGCGAGCAGGTCACCGGCGGCATCGCCGGCCTCCCGGTCATCGCCACGACGCCCGACTGGATCGTCCGGTCATCCTGCTGAACCGGCGCCGCCCGGCCCAGCTCTTGCGAGTTAGACCCCGATAGGGGGGTCTGAATCGCAAAGGTCAGCTCGGGTCGAGCTCGAAGACGATCCCGCCGATCTCGACGTCGTCTCCCGGGGCGAAGCCCTCGCGCTCCAGCGCGGCGATGACGCCCATGCGGAGGAGGCGGCGCTCGACGTGTGCCTGCGCCTCCTCGTTCTCGAGGTCGAAGCGCGCGATCAGCCGCTCCACGGCCGGGCCGGCCACGCGGAACTCGCCGTCGCCGAGCCGCTCGACGGCAAAGGCCCGGCCCGCGGCCGGCTTGAAGACCGCGAACTCGGCGACGCCGCTCTCGCCCGCCGGCGCCTCGATGCGGTCGGGCACGAAGCGCAGCAGCAGGCGCCGGAGGTCGTCGAGGCCCGCGCCGGTCGCCGCCGACGTCACCACGACCTCGGCCGCGCCGAGGGTCTCCACCGACGGGTCCGGGGGAACCAGGTCGACCTTCGACCACGCGAGCACGCGCGGCAATGCGGCCAGCTCCGGGGAATGCGCCTCGAGCTCGCCCTCGATCAGCGCGTAGTTCTCGCGCGGATCGCTGCCGTCGACGGGCGCCAGATCGAGCACGTGTACGAGCACCCGGCAGCGCTCCACGTGCGCGAGGAAGTCGTGGCCGAGTCCCAGACCCTCCGAGGCCCCCTCGATCAGCCCCGGGATATCGGCCACCACAAGCTGGCGGTCGTCGGCCTCGATCACCCCCAGGTTGGGCTCCAGCGTCGTGAACGGATACGAGGCGACCTTCGGGCGCGCCTTGGTCAGCCGCGCGATCAGCGACGACTTGCCGGCGTTGGGCAGGCCCACCAGGCCGACGTCGGCGAGCAGCTTGAGCTGGAGCTCTGCCTCGCCCTCCTCGCCGGGCAGGCCCTTCTCGGCGAGCCGCGGCGCCTGGCGCGTCGGTCCGGCGAAGCGCTTGTTGCCCCGCCCGCCGGCGCCGCCCTTGGCGAGCGTGATCTCCTGGCCGGGGGTGACCATGTCGAAGCGGGCGCCATCCCAGCGCGCGACCTGGGTTCCGGGCGGAACTCCGATCACGAGCGAGTCGCCATCGGCGCCGTGCTTCAAAGCCCCCAGGCCGTGGCCGCCGCGCGTGGCGCGGAAGTGGCCCTTGCGCTTGAGCGCCTGCAGGTCGCGCAAGTTGCCCTCGCAGCGCAGCACCACGTCGCCGCCACGGCCGCCGTCGCCACCGTCGGGGCCGCCCTTGGGGACGTGGGCCTCGCGCCGGAACGAGACCGAGCCGTCGCCGCCTGCGCCAGCTCTCACCTCGATCCGGGCCTTATCCGCAAGCATGGGTAGCAGCGAGCATATGAAGACCTTCCTCATCACCGGCGCGTCCACCGGCATCGGCGCAGCCACCGCCAGAGCGGCGGACGCGGCCGGCTATCGCGTCGTGCTCGCCGCCCGCAGCAAAGACACGCTCGACGAGCTCGCCACCTCCCTCACCGATGCGGTTCCCATTCGGTGCGACGTGACGGACTGGGACGAGGTCCAGGCGATGGTCGCCACCACGCTCGAGGAGTGCGGCAGCCTCGACGTCGTCTTCGCCAACGCGGGCTTCGGCGGCGCGCGCGGGTTCACCAATCCCGACATCGACGTCGCCGACTGGAAGTCCATGGTCCTGACGAACGTCTACGGCGCCGCGCTCACGATCCGCGCGACCGTCCCCGCACTCACCGAGAGCAGGGGGCACATCCTGCTCACCGGCTCGGTCGCCGGCCGCCGCGCGCTGCCGGGCTCGTTCTACTCGGCGACCAAGTGGGCGGTCACCGGAATGGGCGAGGGCCTGCGCCAGGACCTCAACGGCACCGGGGTGCGCACAACGCTGATCGAGCCGGGCATAGTCGACACGCCGTTCTTCGAGAACAAGCCGACCGGGGCCCTGGAAGCCGACGACATCGCCAACGCGGTCATGTACGCGGTCTCGCAGCCCGCGCACGTCGACGTCAACGAGATCCTCGTGCGCCCCGTGGCGCAGGAGGGCTAAGCCAGGCTAAGCGGCGGTTTCGGCGACCGTATCCGGTGCCGGTGCCGGCTCGACGCTGATGTAGCGCTTGCCGGCCCGGCCCGTGCGGAACTGCACGATGCCGGCGCTCTTGGCGAAGATGGTGTGGTCACGGCCGAGGCCGACGCCCGCACCGGGAGTGAAGACGGTGCCGCGCTGACGGACGATGATCTCGCCACCGGTGACGACCTGGCCGGCGAAGACCTTCACGCCCAGGAACTTGGGCTTGGAGTCGCGGCCGTTGCGGCTGGAGCCGAGGCCCTTCTTATGCGCCATGCGACTAGCTCCCGATCTTGTCGATGCGGAGCCGCGTGAGCTCCTGACGGTGGCCCATGGTGCGCTTGTAGCCGCGCTTGGGCTTGTACTTGAAGACGCGGATCTTCGGCCCGCGCTCGTGCCCGACCACTGTGGCCGTCACGACGGACGATCCGATGGCGTCGCCGAACTTCGCGTCCGACCCGCCTCCGGCGAGCAGCAGCGGAGCGAGCTCCACGGAGGCGCCGGCCTCGTCGGGGAGCCGCTCGACGAGCAGCACCTGGCCAGAGGCAACCCGGTACTGCTTGCCGCCCGTCTTGATGATCGCGTAGGAGTCGGTGAGAGTCTCAGGCATCGGTAGTCGCGTCCTTGGCACGGGAACGGCGCCGTCCGCCTCTGCGGCCGCGGCGCCGAGGCTTGGATTCTAGCTCGTCGTCGAGCTCGGTCTCCCCCGCCGGGCCCGTGGACGCCTTCACCTCGGCGTCGGAGGCGTCGGATGCGAGCTCCTCCACCTGGGCGGACACGTCCTGGAGCGGCGCCGCCCGCGGCTTGGGCTTCGCCTTGCGTGCGCGGGGCTTTTCGGTCTCGCTTCGCTCGCCACCGCTTCGCGCTGCGCGCGAGCTCCGTTTGGCCGCCGCCGCGGCCTTCTTCTTGTCCGCCGCGATCTGCTCCTCCTCCTCCGCCGTGAGGTCGATGAGCACGGCGGTGGCCGCCGTGCGGCCTGCCTCCTGGACCCGCACGAGCCGCTTGGTGCCCACGAAGGGCCCGGCGCCGCGCACGGAGATGATGTACCCGTCGATCTTGGCGACGGCGTCGTCGACCTCGTACATGTGCGGCTCGACGATGTTCACGTGGACCTCGTCGCCGTCGGAGAACGGGACCGCCGCCGCGAGCACCTCCTCGCGCGACCCCTCCATGGTGACCGCGAAGTGGTCGATCGGCAGCCCCTCCGAGCCCTCGAAGGAGAACGAGTGCCCGGTGTCGGCCTCGAGCTCGTGCAGCATGCGCGCGTTCTCGCCGATGAACTGCGCCGTGACCCGCGGGTTGATGCGGATGAGATACGCCTCGGGGGCGTCGGGGCCGGCGGGTTGGTGGGACTTGATCAGCTCGCGCAGCTTGCGGGTGACCTCGATGGCGACGGTCTCCTCGGACTTCACCACGCCCTCGCCTTCGCAGGTCGGGCACCCCTTGGTCATGATCTCGCGCACGCCCTCGGTGACGTTCTGGCGCGTCATCTCCACCAGCCCGAGCGGGGAGATCTCGACCACGAAGGTCTTCGTGCGGTCCTCGTCCAGCGCCTTGCGCAGCGTCTTGAGCACCGCGTCGCGGTTGCGCGCGCGGGCCATGTCGATGAAGTCGATGACGATGATGCCGCCGATGTCGCGCAGCCGCAGCTGGTTGACGACCTCCTCTGCGGCCTCCAGGTTGGTCTTGGTGATCGTGTCCTCCAGGCGGGCGGACTTGCCGCGGCCGATGAAGGACCCCGTGTTGACGTCGATCACCGTGAACGCCTCGGCGTACTCGATCAGCAGGTAGCCGCCCGAGGGCAGGTCCACCCGCTTCTCGAGCATCCCCGTGATGACCTCCTCGACGCCGTAGGCCTCGAACAGGGGCTCGTCGGACTCCCACAACTCGACGCGGTCGACCAGCTCCGGCGCAGTGCGCGTGAAGAACGAGGTCAGCCGCTGGTGCTGCTTGGGGTCGTCGACCACGGCGCGCTCGAAGTGCGCGGAGAAGATGTCGCGCACGACGCGGACCGAGAGGTCGGCCTCCTGAAAGACCAGGTCGGGGGCACCGACCTCCTTGACGCGCTTGCCGACGACCTCGTCGAGCTTGAAGAGGTACTGCAGCTCGCGCTCGAAGTCGTCACGCTTGGCGCCGTGTGCGGCGGTGCGGATGATCGCGCCGCCGCCGCCGAGGTCGAGCTTGGTGGACTCCTTGCGCAGCCGCTGGCGCTCCTTGTCGTCCAGGCGCCGCGACACGCCGACGCCCTCGCCCGTCGGCGCGTAGACCATGTAGCGGCCGGCGATGGTCAGCTCCATGGAGAGGCGGGCGCCCTTGGTCTTCAGCGGGTCCTTGACGACCTGGCAGACGACCTCCTGACCCGGCTTGAGCAGGTCCACGATGGACGGGCCCTTGGTGCCGCGACCGCGGTGGACCCGGTCCACGCCCGGCAGGACGATCTCGTCGACGTGCAGGAAGCCGTTCTTGTCCAGGCCGATGTCGACGAACGCCGCCTCCAGGCCCGGAAGCACGTTGTCCACGATGCCCTTGTAGATGTTGCCGACGATGGAGCGGTTGCCGCGGCGCTCGAGGTAGACCTCGGCGGCGCGGTAGCCCTTGGCGAGCTCAGGCCCCCCGCGGCGCCGGCGGCCGCGCCGGCCGGTGCCGGTTGGGGCGTCGGGCGCTCCCTCGAGGATGGCGACCCGCGTCTCCTCCGCGTCCACGGTGACCAGCACTTGCTTGTTCAAAGTACGAAACCCTTCTCATCAGACGGCCATCCTCGTCTTCAACGCTCCGGCCTCCTTGGCCTGCGCGGCGATGCTCTGCAGCAGACCGAGGGCCAGGAACGTGACGAGCATCGACGAACCGCCGTAGCTCAATAGTGGGGCGGGGATGCCCGTGATGGGCATCACTCCGACAGTCATCCCGACGTTGACGAAGATCTGGAACAACAGCATCATCGTGATGCCGCCGGCGATCAGCGCGCCGAACAGGTTCTTCGCCTGCGTGAGGATGTGCAACCCGCGCCATAACAGCAGCGCGTACAGGGATAAGACGAGCGCGGCCCCGGCGAACCCGTAGGTCTCGCCGACGACCGCGAAGATGAAGTCGGTGTGGTGCTCGGGCAGGAAGTCCAGCCGGGTCTGCGTCGCCTTCTCGACGCCGCGCCCGGTCTTCTCGCCTGCGCCGATGGCGATCTGGGACTGCGCCTGCTGGTAGCCCGGACCGTCGGAGACCTCCGACGGGCTCAGGAACGACGTCAGGCGATCCACCTGGTAGGGCTTGAGGACGTTGACGCCGACGGCCGGCAGGGCGGCCAGCACCAAGACGATCCCCGTGACCAGCAGGGCACCGAGGACGGCGAAGTGCCGCCACGGAGTCCCGGCGACGAACAACAGCCCAGCGGTGCCCGCGATGTACACGAGCGCCGAGCCCAGGTCGGGCTGGGCCATGACCAGGAAGGCGGGAAGGAGGCCGAGCAGCACCACGCGGATGGTGGTCCTGGGTCCCGGGCGCCGCAGCCGGTCGACGAGGAAGGCCGATACCGCGAGCACCAGCAGCAGCTTGCCCAGCTCGGACGGCTGGACGTTGAAGAACGGCGTCTCGATCCAGCGCCTGGAACCCTTGGTGGCAGCGCCGAGCGCGAAGACCACCAGGATCGACACGATCATGAAGCCGTAGAGCGGATAGCGCAGCTCGCGCAGACGTGAGTAGTCCAGGCGCGAGCACGCGTACATCAGGACGAGCCCGATGCCCGCGAAGGCCAGCTGGCGGTTGACGTAGTAGTTCGGCGCGCCCTCCACGTCGTCGGAGGTGGCGCCGTTGAGCGCGATCACCGAGCAGGCGACCAGGCCGATGGCGGCCAGCAGCAGCGGCAGGTCGATGCGCAGCCGCAGCTCGCGCGGCACCAGTGGCGGAGGCGGCGCGGACGCATGGGTGATCGGGTTGAGGCTCAATGGACCATTAATTGGTAATGCTCGCGCCGGATGAGCAGCGGGAAGTCGACTGATCAAACCACGTCGTGAGGATCTCGCACGCCGCCGGGGCCGCAGTCTCCGCACCGAAGCCGCCCTCCTCGATGGTGGTGACGACCACGATCGGCCGCGATTCGCTGGGCACGTAGGCCGCGTACCAGGACTGGTCGGCGTTGGGCGGGCGCTCCGCGGTGCCCGTCTTGCCGTACACCTCGAGGTCGACTCCGGCGAAGACGTCCGACGAAGTGCCGTTGGGCGCCGAGGCCGCGCCGCGCAGGCCCGCCAGGATGGCGTCGCGCGTGGTGTCGGAGATGTCCACCTTGCGGGTGGGCGGGGTGCGGAGCTTCTGCTCCAGGCGTCCCTGGCCGTCCTGGACCTCGCGACCCAGATGCGGGCGGGGCACGGTGCCGCCGTTGGCGAGCGTCGCGTAGGCGACGGCCAGCTGCAGCGGCGTCGCCTGCAGGTCACCCTGGCCGACGGCGAGGTTGACGTTGTCACCCGGCCCGTAGGGCCGGTCGATGGACCCGCACTTCACCAGCGCATCGAACGAGGTCGGCTCGAGCCCCGTCTGCTCCAGGCACCGCTCACGCGCCTCGTAGGCCGTGTCGCGCCACTCGCGGTCGGGCACGAGCCCGGGCGCGTCGCCGGGGATGTCCAGGCCCGTCGGGCGGCCGAGGCCGAGGCGCTTGGCCCACGTCTGCAGCACCTGTCCGTCGAGCGAGTACATGTCGTTTCCGAGGCTGTAGAAGTACACGTCGGAGGAGACGGTCAGCGCCTGCACGAAGTTGATGGCGCCGTTGACGACCTCGCCGGCGTTCTCGAAGCGCTGGGTGCCGAGCTGGAAGAAGCCGGGGTCGTCCACGATCTGCTCCGGCGTGATGAGGCCCTCCTCGAGTGCCGCCACGCCGGTGATCAGCTTGAAGGTCGAGCCGGTCGGATACGCGCTGAAGATCGCGCGATTGACCAGCGGCGTGTTCTCCTCCTCGGAGTTCAGGACCGAGTAGTCCTTCTGACTGATCGGCTTGGCGAAGACGTTCGCGTCGAAGCTCGGATAGGAGCCCATGGCCAGGATCTCGCCGTTGCGCGGGTCCATCGCCACGAAGGCACCCGGGTTGACGCCGCCGCCGTACTTCGCGATCGCCGCCGTCGCTGCCTTCTGGAGCTCGAGGTCGAGAGTCAGCTCGAGTTGGTTGCCTTGCTGGGGATCCACGCGCTTGACCGCGCAGCGAACCGGGTCGTCGCAGCTCTGGCCGAGCGCGTCGATGACCTGGCGGAAGTAGCCGTCCTGGCCGCGCAGGAAGCGGTCGTAGGCCTCCTCCACGCCGTCCTTGCCGATCCGCTCGCCCAGCTCGACCTCGTTGTACTGCTTCTGCTCGAGCTCGGTCGGGTCGATCTCGCGCAGCGTCCCGAACAGGTGCGCCCCGACCTCGTCGTACGGATACGAGCGCAGGTACTGGCGCTCGGCGGTCACGCCCGGGAACTCGTCCTGGCGTTCGAGCAGGTAGTTGAAGGCGGCGTCGCCGACGTCGGTCTTGAGGGTGACCGCCGCGTAGGGCAGCTTGGCGACCTGGTCGATCACGCGGCGGTGGATCAGCCGCGGCTTGAGGTCGAGCACCTTGCCCAGCCGGCGGAAGAGCGCAACGACCGCGGGGTCGTCGGGCATCTCGGGGAGGGCGACGTCGCGGATCTGATTGGACGCCTCCTTGAGGCGGCGGCGCTCGGCGCGCTGGGCGCCGGTCAGCTTCGGCGGCTTCTCGCTGCGCGCGTCGCGCTTTTTGAGCGCTTCGAGCCGGTCGCCGGCCGCCAGCCGCTCGTTCTCGGCGTCCGACAGCAGCGTCCCGTACTGGGCGGCCAGCTCGAGCTCGGCGTCGGGCAGCTCGCCCGGCAGCAGTTGGACCACGGCCGCCTGGCGCGTCTTGACCAGCACCCGCCCGTTGCGGTCCACGATGTTGCCGCGCGGCGCCTCGATGCGGACCTTGCGCACGCGGTTCTCGGCTGCCTGGGAGACGTACGACTCACCGGACAGCACCTGCAGGAACCAGAGGCGGAAGAACAGCGCCGCGAACAGCACGAAGGCGATGCCGCCGAGGATCGCCACCCGGCGCGCCAGCTGCGGCGACATCGTCGGCCTGCGCTCGTCGAGCGGGGGCGGCACGCTAGGCCCGGCCCAAGGGGGACAGTCCCCCGGTCGTGTACGCGCGCCGGCGGCGGCGGCGCGGGTCGTCGGGCACGAAGGGGCTGAGTGCCCGGCGGGCGACGGCGTGGACGGGCAGCGCCAGCAGCGCGCCGAGCACCACCGCCAGCAGCATGTCGCGCAGCAGCAGGATCGACATGGGAACGTCGACGCCGAGCAGGAACTGCAGGACCGCGAAGCCGAAGGTGAAGACCGCCGCGGCGCCGGCGCCGACCGCCATGGGCACGAGGCCATGGGCGGGATCGCGAAGCTCGCGCAGCCGCCCGGCGCCGTAGCCGACGGTGACGAGCAGCAGTGAGCTCACACCGAGCGTCTGCAGCAGCGTGATGTCGACCAGCAGGCCGACCGCGAACCCGAACGTCGCCCCGGCGATCGAGCCCAGCAGCAGGCCGACGGCGGCCACGAGCAGCGGCGCGATGTCGGCTGGCACGCCGAAGACGCGGATCTGCGAGAGGGCCGCGACCTGCAGGACGACGCCGACGAGGGCGAGCGCGGACAGGCGGGCGGCGAGCTGGCCGCTCACGGCAGCGCCGCCACGGTCGCGTCGACGTCGGGCCGCGTCAGCACCTCGACCCACTCCAGGTTGCCCAGGTCGACCGACGGCTTGACGCGGATGCGGCTGTCGAGGTTTCCCTCGCCGAGCTCGATGTCCGAGACGGTGCCGATGCGGATGCCGCGCGGGTAGTAGGAGCGGTACTTCGGGTCGCTGGACCCCGCCGTGACCACGGTGTCGCCGCGGCTGACCTTGTCCGGGTTGTCCACACCCGTGAGCTCGAGTACGCCCGGGTTGTTGGGCGAGGCGACGATCGTCGACTGCTGCTTGGCGCCCAGCACCTTGACCCCGGTGGCGAAGGACTCGTCGGTGACCAGCGAGACGACCGCCGCATTGGAGGTCACCTCGGTCACGCGGCCCAGCAGCCCGAGCCCGGTGATGACGGGCTGGCCCTGCGCGACGCCCGCGCTCGAGCCCTTGTCGATCTGCACCTGGGAGTAGAAGAGGTTGGAGGTGCGCGAATACACGAGCGTCGGGACCGGCTCGAAGGCGTCCATGCCGGCCTCGTTGATCTGCAGCAGCGCCTTGAGCTCGGTGTTGACGTCGGCCTGCGCCTGCAGCTGCGTCACCATCTCGGTCAGCCGCTCGTTCTCCTCGACGAGCTCGTCGCGCTCCTGCTTTGCGTCGATGGTGTCCCCCGCCCAGCCGAAGAGGTCGCGGAACGGCTTCAGCGCGCGGTGCGCGCCCTCCTGGATCGGCGCCAGCACCGAGAGGGCGCCGCGCTGGACCGAGTGCAGGCCGCCGCCCGCGCCCTCGCCGAAGTAGACCGTCAGCAGCAGCACCGACGCGATCACGAAGGCGGCGAGGGTCAGGCGGCGTCTGCGAACCTGCTTGTCGTACATCTAACGTCGTCCGTAGGTCTGTGCTTGCACCGACCGAAGGCCGAAACCCATCGTTCCGTAGGTCTGTGCTTGCACCGACCGAAGGCCGAAATTCATCGTCTCGCGGCGGAGCGGCGCTGGCGGCCGTTGGCGCTGCGCGAGGAGCGATGGATCGCCTCGAACTCCTCGAGCGACCGGCCCGATCCCACCGCGACGCAGGTCAGCGGCGACTCGGCGCGGTGCGCGGGCATCTGGGTCTCCTCGCGCAGGCGCTCGTCGAGGTTCTGCAGCAGCGAACCGCCGCCCGCGAGCATGATCCCGCGATCCATGATGTCCGACGCGAGCTCGGGCGGCGTGCGGTCCAGCGTCTCCTTGATCGCGTCGATGATCTGCACGACCGGCTCCTCGAGCGCGGCGCGCACCTCCTCGGAGGTCAGCACGACGGTCTTGGGGAGCCCGGACACCAGGTCGCGGCCGCGGATCTCCGCCTGCACCTCCTCGGCGAGGGGGAAGGCGGACCCGATCTCCAGCTTGACTTCCTCGGCCGTCTGCTGGCCGATCAGGAGCTTGTACTCCTTCTTGACGTAGTTGATGATCG
>JBBJOW010000037.1:0-39625 GCA_037724045.1 Solirubrobacteraceae bacterium | reverse complement strand
TTCAACCTCAACCGGACAGAACCACCACCCCAACCGCGGTGGATCCAGGCTAAGGGCGATGGGCGGGGAGTGAACATCCGAATGAACATGGTGCCCATCGATCGGCAGGCATCAGCGTGAATGTTCGGGTATGCCCGCTGCATGCCCATTCGTGCAGTCCGCCGCGCGGTAGAGCCGTCCTTGCCTCTGGCAGGGCAGTCTGGCGACGGACCGCCGAAGTCGCGTGCTTCTATTGCATCAACGGCTGCGCGCTGAGCTTCGAGAAGAAGTAGAGGCCGCGTGATGAGCCGGGGCTTTAGGGTCCGCGCGTAGCCTCGGCCAGGTGCTGCGCGCCTCCGGGCTGGTCAAGACCGTCGGTGAGGGGCGCGCGGCGCGGCGGCTGCTCGACGGGGCCGCGGTCGACGTCGCCGCCGGGGAGCTGGTGGCAGTGCTGGGCCGGTCGGGGACCGGGAAGTCGACGCTGCTGCACGTGCTTGGCGGCCTGGACCGTGCGGAGGCCGGGCGGATCGAGATCGACGGCGTGCGGGTCGACGGCGCGTCCGAGCGCGCGCTCGCGGGACTGCGGCGGCGGCGGGTCGGCTTCGTCTTCCAGTTCTTCCACCTGCTGCCGGAGCTCAGCGGGGAGGCCAACGTGCGCCTCGCGGGCCGGGTGCGGGGCGCGCATCCACGCGCCGGGGTGCGGGCGGGGGAGCTCGTGGAGCGCCTGGGGCTGAGCGACGTGGCCGGCCTCGGGCCGGCGCAGCTCTCGGGCGGCGAGCAGCAGCGCTTCGCCATCGCCCGCGCCCTGGTCAACGACCCGCGGTTGATCCTCGCCGACGAGCCGACGGGCAACCTCGACGACGCCTCGGGAGCCGAGGTCCTGCGGCTGCTGCGCGAGACGGCCGATGACGGGCGCGCCGTGCTGCTGGTCACCCACGACGACGCCGCGACCGCGGTCTCCGACCGGGTGCTGCGCCTGCAGGACGGCCTGCTCGCATGAGCGGCCGCCGGCGCCTGGCCGTGGCCGGCATCGTGGCCGCAGGGCTGGTGGCGGGCGCGGTGGTGGCGGTCGCCTACGGGCTCTCGACCGGCTTCGAGCGCGCGGCCCGCGGTGCCGACCTACCCGACGTGACCGCGCGCTTCGCGCCGCAGCGGATCGGCGACCTCGATGAGCGCGTGCGGGCGCTGCCCAACCTCCAGGCGCGCTCGTATCGCTACGAGATCGACGACATCCCGTTGCGCGGACCCGGCGGGGCCACCGACGAGGGCCGGCTCGAGCTGCTCCTCGGCGGCCGCCGCGGCTACGACATCGTCGCGGGGCGCGACCTCGGCGAGCGCGAAGGGGAGGTCGTGGTCGAGCGCGGCGTCGCCCGCGAGCTGAAGGTCGGCCCTGGCGACACGCTCGAGGTCGGGCGCGCTGGGCCGCTGCCGGTCGTCGGCGTGGCAGTCTCCCCCGACAACGTCGCCTTCCCGCTGGCCAAGACGGCCAAGATCTACGTCGAGCCCTTCGACGAGGCGGTCGACGCCAACGTCGCGCTGCTGTGGGTCAACGACCGCGAGCGCACCGACATCACGCTGGCCTCGGCGCGCACCGTCGCCTTCGGCCTGGGCGACCTGCGCTTCCTCACCCGCGAGGGGGTCGCGGTGACGATCGACCAGGCGGCGGGGGTCGTCATCGCGCTGCTCGTCGCCTTCGCGCTCGTGGCGCTGATCGCCGCCGGCACCATGCTCGCCGCCGGCGCGCACGCCGACGTGCAGCGCTCGCTGCCAGCGCTGGGCGTGCGGCGCGCGCTCGGCTTCACCCCCGTCGGCGTGGTCGCCCAGCACGCGTGGGCGGCGCTGCGGATCGCGGCCCCGGCGGGCGGCGCCGGCGTGGCGGTCGGCGCCCTCGCCGTCAGCGGGCCGGCGCGCTCGCTGCTGGAAACGCTCAACCAGTCCTCGCCGGGCTGGGCGCTCGCCGTGCCGCTGCTGGCGACCTGGCTCGTCGTTTGCCTGGTCGTGGTCGCGGCGGCAGCGCTGCCCGCGTGGCGCGCCGCGCGCAAGCCGATCGCCCCGCTGCTGCGCGGTGGCGAGCTCGCGGCTCGCCCGCCGCGTGCGAGGGGTGGCGGCGGGCTGGCCGGCATGGGCGCGCGCTTCGCCGTCTCGGCCCGGGGGCGGTGGGCCGGGTCGGTGGCGACGATCGGCGCCTGCGCGGGCGTGGTGCTGCTGATGCTCGGCCTCGCCTCCTTGGTCGTCCGGCTCCGCGACGACCCGGCGGTCCTGGGCAAGCGCTACCAGCTCACCGTGAACGCGGACGCGAGCCTGCTGCCGAACCTGCGCGCGATCCCCGGGGTCGCCGACGCGACACAGCGCTACGAGATCGAAGCGGCGGACGCGTTCAGGCTCGGCGAGCCCGTGCGGCTCATCGCCTACGGCGGCGACCACACCCGCTTCGAGGCGCCGGCGCTCGCCGCTGGGCGCCGCATCCGCGCCGACGGCGAGGCGGAGATCGGGCAGGGGCTCGCCGATGCGCTCGGCCTGGCCGTCGGGGCCACGCTCGCCACCCTCGATCCGTCCGGCCGCGAGCTGAGGCTGAAGGTGGTCGGGATCGTCCGCGCGCTCGACCGCTCGGGGCGCGTCGCCTGGATCGGAGAGGCGACCTTGCGGGGTGCCGACGCCGGCGGTGTCGGGCAGAGCGTCATCCGCCTCGAGAGCGGCGAGGACCGAGCCTCCGTCGAGGACGAGCTGCGCGCGCTCGGCCTGCCGCCGATCCGGACCGAGGGCGCGACGACGCGCAACGCCGCGTTCCTGGCGACGCTGGCCGGCGTGCTGCGGGCGGTGGCGCTGCTGGTCGGCCTCGTGTGCCTCTACGCGCTCGTGCAGGGCCTGGCCATGACCGCCCGAGAGCGGCGCGGCACGCTCGCCGTCCTGCGCGCCTGCGGCGGCGCGCGCGCGGATGTGGCCGCGGTCCTGACGGGCGCGGCGCTCGCCGTGGCCGTCCCCGCCGCGATCGTCGCCGTCGGGCTGGAGCGCTTCGTGCTCGCGCCGGCGGTGACGGCATTGGCGGCGGGCTACGCGGCGCTGCCGCTGGAACCGACTGGCCTGCAGGTCGCCGCACTCGTCGCGGGGCTGCTCGTGCTCGCCGTGCTGGCCGCGGTGCTGGTCGCGCGCAGCCTGTCGCGCGAGCCGATCGTCCACGGGCTGCGCGAGGAGCTGCCGTGATCCGGGCGGCCGCGCTGCTCGCCGCCCTCGTCCTGATCGCCGGGTGCGGCGGCGGCGACGACGAGGGGCCGGCTCAGGCCGCCGCCTCGACGCTCGAGCGCACGCTGGGCGACCCTGACGGCGACGGCGCCCTCGACGCCAGGCCCGGGGAGCCGCTGCTCGACCGATCAGAGCTCGCGCCGGCGCGAGCACCCGGACGCGTCCTGGCCACGATCGGCGTGATGACTGACCTGCACGTGCGCGACGAGGAGTCGCCGTCGCGCGTCCCCTACCTGGACCGCTACGGCGAGCCCTTCCAGCCCACCTTCCGCCCGCAGGAGGCGCTGAGCGCCCAGGTGGTCGCGGCGGCGGTGCGGGCGGTCAATCGTCAGGCCCCCGACGCGACCCTCGTCCTGGGCGACGTGATCGACAACGCGCAGCGCAACGAGCTCGCGCTGGCGCAGACCCTGCTCGACGGCGGCCGCGCGCGGCCGGACTCGGGCGGCCCGGGCTACGCCGGCGTGCAGACCGGCGACAACCCCGACCCCTTCTACTACCGACCGGACGTCGACCCGCCGCGCCACCGGAGGCTGCTCGCCGCCGCGCAGCAGCCGTTCGCCGCCGAGGGGCTCGACGCCCCCTGGTACGGCGTGGCGGGCAACCACGACCTGCTGCTGCAGGGCGAGCTCGCGCCCACCGGGCGCACCGACGCGATCGCCGCGGGCGACCGGCTGGTCACCTCGCTCGACCCGCGCGCCGAGCTACCCGACACCGCGACGACCGAGGAGGCGGTGGACGCGCTGCTCGGCGCCGCCGAGGGCGGGCGCAGCCTCGAGGTTCCCCCCGATTCCGAGCGCGTCGCCGTGACCCCGGCGCAGCTGGTCGCCGCCTTCGCCGGCGGGCAGCCGACGCGCACGCCCGATCGTCTCGACTACTCCATCGACATCGGGCCGGTCCGCGCGATCGTCCTCGACGTCGTGAACCGCTCGGGCGGCGCCGAGCCCGTCACCGACGACGCCCAGCTCGCCTGGCTGCGTGAGCAGCTCGCGGCCGCCGACGACCGGCCGGTCGTCGTCGCCGTCCATCAGCCCCCGCCCGAGGCGATCCTGCAGGTCCTCGACGAGGCGGCCGGGGTCGTGGCCGTGCTGCGCGCCCACAATCACGCCAACCGGATCGAGCCGCGCGCCGGCTACTGGATCCTCGGGACCTCCGCGCTCGCCGACCACCCGATGCAGGTGCGGATGCTGCGCGTGCGCGAGAACGCCCTGGAGACCTGGATGGTCGACCAGGACGGCCGCGGTGAGGCCGGCACCGCCCGCGAGCTCGCCTTCCTCGACGCCCAGGGCGGGCGCCCCGGCAACTACGCGGGCGCTGCGGCCGACCGCAACGCCCGCCTGTACCTCACGCCGCGATAGGCACGGGCACCTCGCCGGCCTGCGCGGCGTCGCGGTGCGACTTGGAGTCCCGCGTGGCGATCAGCACGGCAGCCAGCAGCGCGCCGAACAGCGCGAAGCCCGAGCCGACCAGGAACGCCGATTGGAAGCCCTCCGTCAGCGCGACGGGCGGCGGTGAGGTGCCGATGACGTCGGCCGTGCGGCTGTTGGCGATCGAGGCGAGGATGCCGAGGCCCAGCGCGCCGCCGACCTGCTGCGACGTGTTGGCGAGCCCCGAGGCCAGGCCGGCCTCGTCGGGGTCGGTGCCCGACACCGACGCGATCGTCACCGGCACGAAGGAGAACCCGAGTCCGAGCCCGGCGAGCACGGACGGGAAGACCACATCGGAGACGTAGGAGCCGTCGGGCGAGACCTGCGAGAACCACAGCAGTCCGCCCGCGACGAGGATCAGACCGCCGATCAGCACCGGCTTGAAGCCGATCTTGGTGGTCAGCACCGACGCGGCGCCGGCCGCCGCAATGATCGAGACCGACAGCGGGATGTACGCCAGGCCGGCCTCGAGCGCGGTGTAGCCCAGGACGCGCTGCATGTACAGCGTGATGAAGAAGAACATCGAGAAGAGCGACATCGAGATGAAGATCGCGGTGACGTTGGCGCCGGTCAGCGTCCGGTTGCGGAAGATCCCGAAGGGCACGAGCGGCTGCCGGATGCGCAGCTCGACTGCCACGAAGGCGGCGATCAACAGCAGCGAGCCGCCGATGAGCCCGAGCGTCTGTGCCGATCCCCAGCCGGCGTCGCGGGCGTCGACCAGCGCGTAGATGAGGACGCCCAGGCCGGAGGTGATGAGCACGGCGCCGGCGATGTCCAGGCGCGGGCGCTGCTCGTCGCGGCTCTCGAGCAGCACGCGCGCCGCGAAGAACGCGACCGCGAGGCAGACGGGCGTGTTGACGAACAGGACCCACTCCCAGCCCAGCGTCTCGGTGAGCACGCCGCCGAGCAGCGTCCCGACCGCGCCGCCCGAGCCCGCGACGGCGCCCCACACGCCGAGGGCCCGGTTGCGCTCGGAGCCCTCCTTGAAGGTGTTGATGAGGATGGACAAGGCCGCGGGCGAGAGCAGCGCGCCGCCGAGGCCCTGCAGTGCCCGCGCGGCGATCAGCTGGCCCTCACTCTGCGCCAGCCCGCCGAAGAACGACGCAACGCCGAAGAGCAGCAGACCGGCGACGAACACGCGCCGGCGGCCGAGCAGATCGGCGAGCCGGCCGCCCAGAAGCAGGAAGCCGCCGAAGACGAGCACGTAGGCGTTGACCACCCAGGACAGGCTGTCCTCGCCGATCTGCAGGTCGCTGCCGATCGACGGCAGCGCCACGTTGACGATCGACGCGTCGAGGATGACGACGAACTGCGCAGACGCCAGCAGGAGCAGCGCGAGGTTCTTGTTCACTGTGCGCTCCGGAGCCATGTGTCCGTTTATACGGAGTTGACGTTCCGTTTGTCAAGCCGTATCTTCACACCCCATGGCGCTGATGGAGGACAGGCCGCTGCGGGCGGACGCGATGCGCAACCGCGCTGCGATCCTGACGGCGGCCCGCTTCGTGTTCGGCCGCAGGGGCCGCGAGGCGCAGATGGACGACGTCGCCCGACGCGCGAAGGTTGGCGTCGGCACGCTCTACCGCCACTTCCCCACCAAGGAAGCGCTGCTCGCGGCCCTCGCCGACGATCGCTTCCGCCAGTTCGCCGAGTTCGCGCAGGACGCGCTGTCGGTGAAGGACCCGTGGGCGGCGATCGTCGACTTCACCCACCGGGCCGCCGGCCTGCAGGCCTCCGACCGCGCGCTCTCGCAGATCCTCGTGCAGAGACCCGACCTGATGTGCGACGCCGCGTGCGAGCGCGGCGACCTCCAGCACGCGCTCGCGACCCTGGTCGAGCGCGCCCAGGCCGCCGGCGTCGTGCGCGCCGACGCGCGCTGGGGGGACATCCCGATGGCCATGTGCGCACTGAGCCACGTCGGCGGCCCGCCCGGGGCGTCGTGGGAGCGCATGCTCGCGCTCGTCCTCGACGGGCTGCGCGCGCCTGGCGGATCGCCACTGCCGGGCTGAATAGGCTGCAGCCATGGCCATGGACGACGCTGTCGAGGAGGTCGCCTGGGACCTCACACATCTGGTCCAGGACGCTGCGGGCGTCGAAGCGCTGCTCGCCTCCGGGCTCGAGCAGGCCGCGGAGTTCGCCAGGACCTATCGCGGGGGCATGGAGTCGCTCGACGGCGCCGGGCTCGCAGCCGCCATGCACGCACTCGCCGACATCGAGGACGGCGTCGGCCGCGCCTACTCCTACGCGGCGCTGTCGTTTGCGACCGACACCGCGGACCCGCCGCGCGGGGCCCTGCTGCAGCGCGTGCAGGAGCAGGCGACCGCGATCCAGACGCAGCTCGTGTTCTGGGACCTCGAGTGGGCCGCCCTGAGTGACGCGCGCGCCGCAGAGCTCGTCGCCGGCGACGAGATCGACTTCGCGCGCCACCACCTCGAGTCCGCCCGCCGCTACCGGCCGCATCTGCTCTCCGAGCCCGAGGAGAAGCTGATGAGCGAGAAGGCGGTCACCGGCCGCAGCGCCTGGGACCGGTTGTTCGAGGAGCAGACCTCGGCGATCGAGGTCACGCTGCCCGGGGAGGTAGGCGAAGCCGATGGCGAGCCCGCAGGGCGAGACCGAACGCCCGTCGCGCTCGAGCTGGCCCTCTCGCGTCTCTCATCGCCTGACCGCGAGGTGCGGCGGACGTCCGCCGAGGCCGTGACGGACGCGCTGCGTCCCGGCCTGCGCACCCGGGCGTACATCTTCAACACGCTGCTCGCCGACAAGGCGACCGACGACCGGCTGCGGGCCTATCCATCGTGGCTCAGCGCGCGGAACCTGAGCAACGAGGCCTCGGACGAATCGGTGGAGGCGCTCGTGTCCGCGGTCCGCAACCGCTACGAGATCGCCCGCCGCTGGTACCGCCTGAAGGCGAAGCTGCTCGGCGTCGACCGGCTTGCCGACTACGACCGCATGGCGGCCGTGTCCGAGGTCGAGGAGACCGTGGAGTGGGCGGACGCACGCGCCATGGTCCAGGACTGCTTCGGCGGCTTCAGCGACGAGCTCGGCGCGCTCGTGAACCGCTTCTTCACGGAGTCCTGGGTCGACGCGCCGGTGCGGCCCGGCAAGCGCGGCGGTGCCTTCTGCGCGTACACGACGCCCTCCGCGCACCCCTACATCCTGCTCAACTACACGGCCAAGCGCCGCGACGTCCTCACCCTCGCACACGAGCTCGGTCACGGCGTGCACGCCGCCCTCGGCGGCTCCCAGGGCGTCTTCCACATGTCGACGCCGCTCACGCTCGCCGAGACGGCGTCGGTCTTCGCGGAGGAGATCGTCTTCGGCCGCCTGCTCGAGCAGGCCGCCTCGCCCGAGTCTCGCCTGGACCTGCTCGCCTCGAGCGTCGAGGGCTCGATCGCCACGGTCTTCCGGCAGGTGGCCATGAACCGCTTCGAGGGTCTCGTGCACACGTCGCGGCGCGAGGAGGGAGAGCTCGACGTCGACCGCATCAACGCGCTGTGGGCGCAGTCGCAGACGGAGATGCTCGGCGATGCCGTCGAGGTCACCGAGGGCTACAAGACCTGGTGGTCCTACGTGCCGCACTTCATCGCCACCCCCGGCTACGTCTACGCCTACGCCTACGGGCAACTACTCGCCCTCAGCGTCTACGCCCGCTACGAGGCGGAAGGGGACGCCTTCGTCCCCGCCTACCTGGACCTGCTGCGCGCCGGCGGCTCCAAGTCACCCCAGCAGCTGGGCGCGATCGTCGGGATCGACCTCGCCGACCCCGGCTTCTGGGACGCAGGCCTCGATCTCGTGGAGCGCCAGCTCGACGCCGCCGAAGCCGCGGCACGCGATGCCGGGCGGTTGTTGTAGGGCTAACGCCCTCGGCCGGTTGGGCAGGGTGCCGGCCAACTGCAGGCAGGTAAGGGAATCAGGGAGCCGGCGCGGGCGATTCAGTCGGGGGGTGATCGGTGCCATGGGCCTGATCAGGCCCCACAGATTCAGTCGGGGGATGAGGGTTGCTATAGGCACCCTCAGGCCCCGATCGATTCGCGGCGCCCCGTCCCCTCCCCTCCTTTACCTGCCTGCCGTTGGCTTCGGCCAGTCGAACCGGCTGTGGGCGACAGCCCACCGTCAACGACGAAGGCCCCGCAGAGCGAGGCCTTCGAGGGGAGCTAGGCCGCGGCGCGGAGCGCCGCGAGCCCAGGTAGCTGGGAGAGCTTCGCCAGCGCGCGCTGCTCGGCAGCGCGGGCCTCGCGGACCGGGACGCCGAGACGGCGCGCGGTCTGCTCGATCGAGTGCTCGCCTTCGTCACCCGTGCCGAAGCGCAGGTGGATGACGGCCGACTCGTCGGCCGGGAGTGCGTCGAGTGCCTCGCGGACGGTGCGCTGGGACATCGTGCGCTCGACCTCGTCGGCGGTGGACTCACCGTCGATCGGGATCAGGGCGCCGAGCGGCGTGTCGCCGTCCTCGCCGACGCCGGCGTCCAGGGACGCGAGCGTGCGGGCGTGCGAGCGCAGGAGATCGACCTCTTCGACGGTCAGCCCCGTCTCCGTGGCCAGCTGGTCGAGCGTCGGCTCCTCGCCGAGCTTGACCGCCAGCTCCCGCTCTGCTCGCTCGACCTTTCGAGCACGCTGAGCAACATGAGCGGGGAGGCGGATCGTGCGACCGGTGTTGTCCAGGCCGCGCTGCAGTGCCTGACGGATCCAGATCGTCGCGTAGGTCGAGAAACGGAAGCCCTTGCGCCAGTCGAACTTCTCGGCCGCACGAATGAGGCCGAGCATGCCCTCCTGGACGAGGTCGTTCATCGAAAGTCCCTGGCCCTGGTACTTCCGGGCCACGGACACGACAAGCCGCAGGTTGCAGTTGATGAGGCGTTCCTTCGCCGCGAGGTCCCCGCGCTCGATCCGCTGCGCCAGCCCGATCTCCTCATGGGGCTCGAGCAGGCGGAAGCGGCCCGCTTCGCGCAGGAGCTGCTCGAGCGGCTCGAGGAGGATCTCGTCGGGTTCAAGCAGCGGGCTCGGTGGGGTCTTCGGGTCCAATACGTTCCTTTGGTTCATACGTGGAGCTATGCAAATCCAACTTGGGGAGTCGGATTTTAGGCGATTTTCGTTGTTAGTGCAACCACCGGTCGACCGCCGTGGCTGCCAATGTTTTCGCTCCGCACTAAAACGCGGCTAAGCTCGCGTTCCACCTCGGAGTGAGGTGCATCGACGGGCGACTGCGATGGTGCCCGTCTGAAGCTGTACACCGTACCGAAGAACGGGCTACAGTGCCAGCCCTTCCGACGTGTGACGTGGCTCACAGACGCTCTCTTCCGGGCGGCTCGTCGAAGTCCTCGCGTGGCAGGAGTGCGACCAGCCCGCTCGGGTTCACGCTCGGATGCGTCCGGTAGTAATGGTCGCGAATCTCGCCGAAACGCACCGTCTGCGCAACCCCGGGCCACTGGTACAGATCGCGCAGATACGGCCACAGGTGGGGATATTCGGCGATCTTGCGCAGCGAGCACTTGAAGTGGATCGCGTACACGGCATCGAAGCGCACGAGCGTCGTGAACAGACGCCAGTCGGTCTCCAGCGGCTCGCCGCCGAACAGGAACCGCCGGCCGGCCAACCGGTCGTCGAGCTCGTCCAGCAGCGCGAAGATGGCTCGAACCCGTTCCTCGTAGTGCGCCTGGTCGGTGGTGAAGCCGGCCTGATACACGGCATTGTTGACGTCGTCGTATATGCGCGCGTTGAGGACATCGATCTCCTCGCGGAGCGCGTCGGGCACGAGCTCGACCGGGTGTTCGGCGAGCGCCGCGAAGTCGGTGACGAGGATCCGCAGGACATCGGCGGACTCGTTGTTGACGATGCGGCCCTCCTCCTTGTCCCACAGGACGGGAACACTGAAGCGGCCGTCGAAGCCTGAGTCGGTCGCCGCGTAGGCCTCCGACAGCAGCGCGAAGCCGTTGACCGGATCCGTGTACTCGCCACCGGTGAAGGCCCAGCCCGTCTCGTCGCGGTACGGATCGACCGCCGACATCGAGATGGCGTCCTGGAGGCCCATGAGCTCGCGCGCGATCACCGTGCGGTGCGCCCACGGACAGGCCCAGCAGACATAGAGGTGGTAGCGGCCGGCGACGATTGCCGCCGGGGGCTCGTCACGGAACTTCGACGCCTGACGCTCGAAGCGCCCGGACGCTCCTTCGCGGCCCAGGGAGAAGGTGGTCACAGAACGGCAGTACCCGCTCCGACCTCCTCGCCACGCGAATTGAGCAAGACCGGGCGCGCCAGACCGTCAATGGCGTCGCCGCCCAGGCGCAGGCCGAGCGCCTCCCGGCAGATCGCGACGCCGGCTGGGTCGAGGGCGCGCATGGCCCCGTCGGCCACCTTGAGGGCCAGGCCGCGGCCGTCAGGGAGCCCGACAGCCAGCACCCCCTCGGCGCCGATCTTGGCGACCAAGCCGTCGTGACCGCGCATCAGTTCCGTGTCCAGCGCGCCGTCGAAAGCGACCAGCTGGGGATGGGCGCGCATCGCGTCCGCGACGCGGTCGCCCCCGGCGCCCAGCCCGCCCGACGCAAGCCGGCCGAACGCCCCGGCCAGCGCGCCCAGCGGCAGCTGGAAGGCGAGCATCCCGCACCCGTCGCCGCCGAACGGGACCGCGGAAGCGGCCCGGCCGGCGCCCGCAGCGACGGCCGCGTGCATGCTGCGCTGGATCGGGTGCCCCGTGTCCAGGTAGCCCGGCACCGACCAGCCGCGGTGCACGCAGCGGGCGAGCGCCAGCGCGTGCTTGCCCGAGCAGTTGTGCACGATGCGCTCAGGCAGTTCCCCAAGGGCGCGGCGGCGCATCGTCGCCGCGGGATCGCGCGGGTCCAGCGGCCCGCAGCCGAGGTGGTGCTCGGCCAGTCCGGCGGCTTCGAGGACCTCGCGCACGACCGCGAGGTGCTGGGAGGTCCCGCCGTGCGAGGCACACGCGAGCGCCAGGTGACGATCGCTGAGGCCGAACGCCTCGATGATCTCGTCGCGCACGGCCGGAAGCGCCTGCAGCGGCTTGACCGCCGATCGCGGGAAGACCGCCAGCTGCGCGGCGTCGTCGTCGCTGGCGCCGAGCACCTCCTCGGAGCCCGGCGCCGTCACGCACCATGCCAGCGCGTGCTCGGACTCCATCAGGCCTCCGCGCGAGAACAGGACGCGGCGGATCACAGCTGCGCGAGCGCGGCGTACAGCTCGCGCGCCGCCTTCTCCCCCAGCTCGAGGCTGGCGAGGCGGTAGGACTCGTTGGGCGCGTGGATGTCGTCGTCGGGTAGCGCGAAGCCGCTGACGATCGTCGGGATGCCCCTGGCAGCGAGGTCAGCGACGATCGGGATCGAGCCGCCCGAGCGCACGAACGCGGGGGCAACCCCGCAGGCGCGCTCGAGCGCCGCGCCGGCGAGGCGCATCACCGGCTCCTCGACGCCGAACAGCGCGGGCTCGGCGTAGTGCATCGTGACGTCGACGTCAGCGCCGGCGGGCGCCGCGTCGCGCAGTTGACGCTCGAGGACGGCGCCGATCGCCTGCGAGGACTGACCCGGCGCGAGCCGAACCGACACGCTTGCCCGCGCGACCGCGGGGACGATCGTGCGCGGCTCGCCGACGACGATCTCGTTGATCTCGACGGACGCGTCAGCGCCGTTGCGCTCGTAGTAGCGCGCGCCGGCGTCGGGCGCGACAGGCCGGCCGCCGACCTCCGCGATGACGGCGTCGCCCGCGGGCAGGAGCGACCACGAGGCGCGCTCGGCGTCGGCGACCGGCGCCCGCCCTTCGCGCAGATCCTCCCGCGGCACGCCGTCGGGCCCCGGCACGACGGCGGCCAGCATGCCGTGCAGCACGTGGGCGGCGTTGAGCACCGACCCGCCGTACATGCCCGAGTGCAGGTCACGCTCGCCCGTGCGCACGACGATCCCGGCGCCCGCCATGCCGCGCAGCCCGACCGTGATCGCGGGCGTCCGCGCGTCGACCATGCCGGAGTCGAAGACGATCGCGGCGTCGGCGCCCTGCTCATCGTCGGCGAGCCAGGCGGCGATCGCCTCGCCGCCCGACTCCTCCTCCCCCTCGACCACGACGCGGACGTTGACCGGCAGCGCGTTCTCGCGCGCGAGCGCGCAGGCGACGTGCAGCAGGGGCAGGAAGTTCCCCTTGTCGTCGGAGGCGCCGCGCGCGTAGACGCGGCCGTCGCGGATCTCCGGCTCGAAGGGGTCCGAACGCCAGGCCTCGACATCACCTGGAGACTGCACGTCGTAGTGGCCGTAGATGAGAACGGTCGGCGCGTCCGCCTTGCGCGCGCGCAGCTCCCCGTAGGCAATCGGGTTGCCCGCCGTCATCAGCAGCCGGGCGTCGCCGCCGGCAGTGTCGACGCGCTCGCACACCCACGCCGCCGCGCGCCGCAGGTCCGCGTCGCTGCCGCCGCCCGTGGAGATGGACGGGATGCGCAGCCAACCGAGGAGCTCGTCGAGGAGAGGGTTCAAGGACGAGAATGTACCCATGGTCCAGATCGTCGCCCTCGTCGGCTCGCTGCTCATCCTCACCGCCTACACCGCCAACCAGGCGGGCCGGCTGGCGACGGAGCGAGTCGCCTATTCGGTGCTCAACATCGTCGGCGCCGGCATCCTCGCCGTCGTCGCCGTCGTCGAAGAGCAGTGGGGATTCCTGCTGCTGGAAGGGGTATGGACGCTGGTGAGCCTGGTTGCGTTGGCCCGGCTGCTGCGCGGGTAGCGCCCCTGCATGGCTGACGAACTCAGGGGAAAGACGATCGAGGGTGTCCACGAAGTGGCGTCCGGGGGGGCGACGGCATGAGGGCCCTCACCTGGCACGGCAAGCGCGACGTCCGCGTCGACACGCACCCGGACCCGACCATCCAGGAGCCGACGGACGCGATCATCCGCGTCACGTCGAGCGGGCTGTGCGGGTCCGACCTGCATTTGTACGAGGTGCTCGGGCCGTTTCTCTCCGCGGGCGACATCCTCGGGCATGAGCCGATGGGCATCGTCGAGGCGGTCGGCGGCGGAGTCACGAACATCGCCGTGGGGGACCGCGTCGTGATCTCAGTTCAACATCTCCTGCGGGCACTGCTTCATGTGCGACCACGGGCTGCAGACGCAGTGCGAGACGACGCAGAACCGCGATCAGGACAGGGGCGCGTCGCTGTTCGGCTACACGAAGCTCTACGGCCAGGTGGCCGGCGGGCAGGCCGAGCTGCTCCGGGTCCCGCAGGCGCACTACGGACCGATCAAGGTCCCCGAGGGCCCGTCCGACGATCGCTTCCTCTACATGTCCGACGTCCTCCCGACGGCGTGGCAGGCGGTGGAGTACTGCGACCTGGGTGACGGCGACGGCTCCGTCGTCGTGATCGGTCTCGGGCCGATCGGCGAGATGGCCGCGCGCATCGCGCAGCATCGCGGCTACCGCGTGCTCGCCGTCGACCCGGTCGCCGAGCGCCGGGCGCGGTCCGCCGCGCACGGCGTGGAAGTCGTCGACGGTGACGACATCGTGGAGGCCATCCGGGAGAAGACGGGCGGCCGCGGACCGGACGCGGTCATCGACGCGGTCGGCATGGAGGCCCACGGCTCCCCGGTGGGCAAGCTGGCCCACGACCTCGTCGGGCTGCTGCCCGACACGATCGCGGAGAAGATGATGGAGCGCGCCGGCGTCGACCGGCTCGGGGCGCTCAACCTCGCGATCGAGCTCGTGCGCCGCGGCGGCACGATCTCGCTGTCAGGCGTCTACGGCGGCGAGGCGAGCCCGATGCCGCTGCTGACGATGTTCGACAAGCAGATCAAGCTGCGCATGGGCCAGGCCAACGTCAAGCACTGGATCGACGACATCATGCCCCTGCTCACCGGCGATGACGACCCGCTGGGCGTGGAGGACTTCGCGACGCACCGGGTGCCCCTGGAGGAGGCTCCGAACGCCTACGAGATGTTCCAGAAGAAGGAGGACGGCGCCTTCAAGGTCGTTTTCCAGCCCTAGCCCCTGCGGGCGCGTCCCCTACTTGAAGCGGTAGGTGATGCGCCCGCGGCTGAGGTCGTACGGGGAGACCTCGACGCGCACGCGGTCGCCCGGGAGCACGCGGATGCGGAAGCGGCGCATTTTGCCGGCCAGGTGACCAAGCACCTCGTGGCCGTTGTCGAGCTTGACACGGAACATCAGACTGGGAAGGGCCTCGACGACCTCTCCCTCGAACTCCACTTTCTCTTCCACTGGCATAGAACCCCCGAAATCGCTGGTAACTGCGGCGCATTCTAAGGCGTGTCGAGAGCGAGGGGCACGATGGGAAGGCTCCCACCGTGTGGCGGCCGCGTCCTCACCCGGCGGAGTGACCTGCTCCTCCTCGGTGAGGATGATTGGACCGGCCCGAGGTGGGAAGCCTTGCGTAGATGCTCCCCCTGCGCGGAGACGCCGATCTTCAACGTGCCGCGGACGCTCTGGCGTGGCGGTTGCCCGACGCCCTCGCGCCGCTGGCGCGCCTCGCCTACAACTACCGCTGGGCCTGGATGCCGGGGGGTTCTGAGCTCTTCCGCTCCATCGACCCACGCCGCTGGCGACTCGTCGCCGGCAATCCCGTCCGCCTGCTGCAGGAGGCCTCGACCGATGCGCTGGCGCGCGCGGCGCAGGACGGCGCGCTGATCGGCGCCGCCGTCTCGCTGGAGCAGCAGGTGCGTAAGGACCTCGAGCGCGAAGTCGCCCCCGGGGTGGGTGGGGGCGTTTCCCCTGCCCACCCCGTGGCGTACTTCTCCGCGGAGTACGCAGTCCACCAGTCGCTGCCCGTGTACTCGGGCGGTCTGGGGGCGCTCGCCGGCGACATCCTCAAGGAGGCTTCGGACCGTGCGTTGCCCATGGTGGGCGTGGGCCTCATGTACCGCCACGGCTACTTCCGCCAGCGCATCGATCACTCGGGCTGGCAGCAGGAGTACTGGGTGCTCACCGACCCCGAGCGCCTGCCCGCCGCGCTCGTGACCGGCGACGACGGCGAGCCGCTGAACGTCGCCATCCCGTGCTCGGACGTGACCGTCAACGCGCAGATCTGGCGGGTGGATGTCGGCCGCGTGCCGCTGTTCCTCCTCGACACCGAGCTGCCCTTCAACGACGGGCCGACGCGCTGGATCACCTCGCGCCTGTACGACTCGGACCCGGAGACGCGCCTGGCCCAGTACGCACTGCTCGGCCTCGGCGGCGTCGCCGCGCTCGACGCGCTGGGGATCGAGCCTCATGTCGTGCACCTCAACGAGGGCCACGCCGCCTTCGCGTCACTGGCCCGGGCGAAGGGCGGCGACGTACAGGCGGCGCGGGCCGACACGATCTTCACGACGCACACACCCGTCCCGGCGGGCAACGACACCTACCCGCCGGACGAGGTCGTGCGCACGCTGAACCGCTTCATGGACACCGCCGGCGTGGACGCGGATGCCCTCATCCGTCTCGGCCGCACGCACCCCGACGACGAGAACGAGCCGTTCGGCGTGACCCAGTTCGCCCTGCGCACCAGCCGCATGGCCAACGGCGTCAGCGAGCGCCACGGCGAGGTCGCCCGCGACATGTGGAAGGACCTCGGGGTACCGATCACCCACGTCACCAACGGCGTGCACGTTCCGTCCTGGGTGGGCGAGCCGATGCGCCGGCTGCTCGACGAGCACCTGGGCGACGGCTGGGCGACGCGCGCCGAGGACCCCGACACCTGGTCAGGGCTCGACAACGCCTCCGACGAGGAGCTGTGGGCAGTGCGCAACGAGCAGCGCGAGCGGCTCGTGCACGCGGTCCGCGAGCGGGCCACCTTCGACCGCCTCGCCCGCGGCGACGCGCGCCATCTCGCCAAGGCGGCCGAGACCGCCTTCGACCCCGACGTCCTCACGCTCGGCTTCGCCCGCCGCGTGGCCACCTACAAGCGCCTGAACCTGCTCTTCCGCGACGCCGAGCGCGCGATCGCGCTGATCGACGGCGACCGGCCGGTGCAGCTGCTGATCTCGGGCAAGGCGCACCCAAAGGACGACGAGGGCAAGAAGCTCGTGCAGGAGCTGTTCGGCCTCAAGGACCGCCCCGGCGTCGCCGAGCGCGTCGTCTTCCTCGAGGACTACGACCTCGGCACCGCGGCGCGCCTCGTGCGCGGCTGCGACGTCTGGGTCAACCTGCCCCGGCCCCCGCTCGAGGCGTCGGGCACCTCGGGCATGAAGTCGGTGCTCAACGGCGGCCTGCAGCTCAGCGTGCTCGACGGCTGGTGGTGGGAGGGCTACGACGGCTTCAACGGCTGGGCGCTCAACGGCGACGTCTCCGACGACCACGGCCACCAGGACCATGAGCACGCCCAGGAGCTCTACCGGCTGCTGGAAAGCGAGGTGGTCCCCGAGTTCTACGACCGCGGCGACGACGGGATCCCGCGCGCCTGGCTGCAGCGCGTCCGCGCGTCCATGAAGACCAACGGCCCGCGGTTCTCGGCGAGCCGCATGGTCCGCGACTACGAGCAGCAGCTCTACGGCGGGGAAGTCCCCGTCGGCTGAAGCAGCCCGAGCAGCAGCGTCGGGTCGCGCACCTCGGTATCGGGCAGCAGGATGAAGCTGACGGCGACGCGCACCAGCAGCTCGGCCACCGCATCGGTGTCCTGGAGGCCCGACCGCCGCAGCCGGTCGCCCAGGTAGCTCGTGCAGAGACCCATCAGATCGCCGTCCGTGAAGGCGGCGAGCACCGACTCCGGTTCCACGCGCGCGAGGCGCGCGAGCAGCGGGTGCTCGCGCGTGATGCGCAGTGCGGTGGTGAAGCCGGCGACGACCTGCGCCTCGAGGGGCGCGTCGGGTGGGGAGGCGGCGTCGAGCTCGGCCAGGCAGCGGCGCGCCTCGCGGCCGGCGAGGGCATCGATGAGGGCGGCGCGGGTCCCGAAACGCCGGTAGACGGTCATCCGCCCGACCCCGGCACCCCGGGCGACGTCCTCCATGGTCAGGTGGCGCAGGCCCGACGCCGCGGCGAGCGTGAGCGCCGCGTCGAGGATGTGGTCGGAGTCCTCTGGGACCTCCGCGGTCAGCGCCCGCGCCAGGGCTCCGCCGGCGGCGCTCACACCGCGAAGCCCTGACGCGCGAGCGTCGCCCGCCGGTAGCCCAGGTAGGCGGGCCCGAACTCCCGCGCGCTGCGCGGCAGCACCGGCCCGGCGGCACGGTGCGCGGCGGCCAGTGCGTCGAACTGACGCTGCCGGGCGGTCGACCAGGGCAGGTGCAACCGATCGCGAACCGTCGGGCCGAGCAGGCCGACCGTCGCCAGCCGGGCCGCGCGCGTCGCCGGCCAGCGCGCGACGCGCCACAGGCCGTCCGTCAGATACGGCACCGGTGGGGCCTTGGGTTGCATCAGCGTTGCGAGGACGGTGCGCACCGATTCCGTGTCCTCGAGCGTCTCGCGCTCCATGGTGGCCATGTACTCGACGAACTCGACGTGCGTCGAGGGCAGGTCGCGCTCGCGCACGCCGATGTGGGCGCCGAGCTCGCGCCAGTCGGCGTACACCGTCTCGCGCTCCGCGGCGGTCGGCGCCTTGCCGAAGGTCGCCATGACCCGGAGGATCGAATGCACGAGCGTGGCGTGCACCCAGGCGAAGGCGCCGGGCTCGAGCGAGTGGTAGTGCGTGCCGTCCGGCAGAACGCCCTTGATGCGCTTATGCATCTCGCGCGTGCGCCGGCCCATCTCCGCGGCGGTGGCGTCGTCGCCGAAGACGCTGACGTTGACGTAGTCCAGGGTCCGCACGAGCCTTCCGTACGGGTCCTGCTGGAAGTTCGAGTGCTCGGCCACGCCGGCGCTGACCACCGGGTGGGCGACCTGTAGGAGCAGCGCATAGCCGGCGCCCACAAGAAGGCGGCCGTCGGCGGCGATGCGCAGGGTTGTCGGGCTCGGAGTCATCTGGTACGCAGGATACAGGTTGTGTACCCTTGCACTCATGAGCGACGGACTGTTCGGGGCCGACTCCGTCACCTGGCGGGTACACGGCTCACCGGCGGTGGCGCTCGTGGGCGGATTGCGCGCGCTCGTCATCCAGGCGCTGCACCCGCTGGCCATGGCCGGCGTCGCGCAGCACTCCGACTACCGCGAGCGACCGTTGAAGCGACTGCAGCGCACGGCGGAGTTCGTCGCGGTGACCACCTACGGGTCCACCGCAGAAGCCGAGCGCGCCGCCGCGATCGTGCGCCGTGTGCACCGCAGGGTCATCGGAGTCGACCCCATCACCGGCCGTCCCTACAGCGCGGGCGATCCGGACACGGCGCTCTGGATCCACTGCGTCGAGATCCACTCATTCATGGCCGCCCATCGCGCCTACGGCGGTGCGCTCTCCCCCAGCGAGCAGGACGCCTATTACGCCGAGAACGCCGTCGTGGCCGAGCTGCTCGGAGTGCCGCCCGACCTGATCCCGCGTGACGCCGACGCCATGCGCGCGTTCTTCGCCGCGCAGCGGCCGGGGCTCTGCGTGTCCGACGCCGCGCGCGACGCGATCGACTTCGTCGCCTCCCCGCCCCTGACCCCCGAGCTCGCGCCGTACTGGCTGCCGCTGCGCGTCCTCGCCCGCGCCGCGATCGCTCTCGTGCCCCGGGATCTGCGCCGCCTCATCGGCCTCTCCCCCACCGCGCTCGGCGACGCCGTCTGCCACGCCCAGGTCCGCGCGCTCGACGCCGCCCTCCTGCTCCCGGGAGCCGGGCTCCTGCTCACCCGCACGCTCGGCGAGCGCACCCGCTCCGTCGCGGTCGCCGCCCGTGCCGCCCCCCGATGATCTGAGGATTGTGTGGCTGCGGCTAACGAGACCGTTTGCGGGTGTCACACCAGTGAAGGCTCGTCTAGTCTGCGCGCCGGAAGGGGGGACACTGTTGGTGAGAGGACTGGTCGGCCGTGGTGCCGACGTGGCTCGGGGGTCGATGTCGGACATCGGCGACCTCGGGATCCTGACTGGGAAGACGATCGTTTCGGCCGTTCGGCCGCCGTACTCGTACGGCAACGAGTTCGTGTACCAGTTCCTGTTCGTCCTCCGGGTCTGCTGGTTCCCGATGATCCTGGCCAGCTTCGCCTTCGCCTACGGGCCTTCCGGGGTGCAGGCCGCCGGGTTCTTGAACCTCTTCGGCGCGCTGGATCGCCTGGGCGGGCTCTTCGTGCTGATCGTCGTGCGGGAGTTCGCGCCGCTCGTGTGCGCGATTGTGATGGCCGGCGTCGCCGGCACCGCGATCACCGCCGACCTCGGCGCCCGCAAGATCAGGGAGGAGCTCGACGCCCTGCAGGTGCTCGGCATCGACCCGATCAAGAACCTCGTCGTCCCGCGCTTTCTCGCGCTGATGCTCGCCACGGGCCTGTTTGACATCTACGCCGTCATCTTCGGGACCTTCGGCGGCATCCTCGTCACGATCACCAACAAGGCGCCGCTCGGCCCGTTCTTCGCCACCTACTTCTCCAACGCGACGACGACCGAGCTGTGGGGCTCGCTGCTCAAGACGCTCTGCTTCGGGGCGATCATCGCCATCGTCTGCTGTTACAAGGGGCTGACCGCGAAGGGCGGCCCGGAAGGCGTCGGCCGCGCGGTCAATCAGGCGGTGGTGATCGCCTTCATCGGCATCGGCGCGTTCAACTACGTCTTCACGCAGACGCTGCTGGCCACCTACCCCGAGCTGTCGGCGATCCGCTGATGGGCGCCGTGCGCAACGGGCTGGAGGCCTTCGGTGACGTGCTCGCCTTCGCCGGGCGCCTCTACAAGGGCATCTTCGGCGGCCGCGTGCTGCAGTTCGCCGGCGAGACGCTGCGCCAGGCCGGCGTCCTCATCATCGGCTCGGTCGCGATCATCATGGTGCTGGTGTTCATCCTCGGCCTGCAGTGCGGGATCGAGGGGGCGTACGCGGCCCGGACGATCGGCTCCCCGAGCGTCGCCGGCGCCTTCACCGCGCTGTGCGACCTGCGCGAGGTCACGCCCTACGCGTTCGGCTACATGATGGCCGCGAAGGTGGGAACCGGCTTCGTCGCCGAACTCGGGTCGATGCGCATCTCCGACGAGATCGACGCGCTCGAGGTGCTGGGGCTGGACTCGCTGGTCTACCTGTGCGCGACGCGGCTGCTCGGCATGTGGCTCGTGCTGCCCTTCGTCTACCTGGCCGCGATCGCGATCGGCTTCCTGGGCTCCTACGTCGCCGTCGTGCGCCAGATCGGCGAGGTCTCGCCAGGCGGCTACCTCGAGATCTTCTGGCAGTTTCAGAACCCCGTCGACCTCATCTACAGCGGCATCAAGGGCATGTCGATGGCCACCTTCATCGTCATCGTTGCCTGCTACTACGGCTACACGGCCGGCGGTGGGCCCGTCGGCGTCGGCAAGGCGACCGCGCAGTCGATGGTCGTCAACATCCTCGGCATCCACGCCATCGGCATGCTGGGCACCCAGCTGTTCTGGGGCGGCAACCCAAGGGCGCCGATCGGCGGATGAGCTCCCGCCTGGTCGCCATTGGGGCGCTGGCCGTCGCCGGCGTCGCCGTCTTCCTCCTGCTCTCGGGCGGGCAGACGTACCGCATCAACGCGCGGTTCGTGGACGCGGGCCAGCTCGTCAAGGGCGGTTCCGTGCAGGCGGGCGGGCGCACGATCGGGACGATCGAGAAGATCGAGCTCGCCGACGACGGTCTCGCCAACCTCGTCCTGGCTATCGACGACGATGAGCTGACGCCGCTGCGCCGCGGCACCACCGCGCGGATCCGGACCGTCGGCCTGACGGGCGTGGCCAACCGCTTCGTCGAGATCGCTCCGGGGCCGTCGACCGGCGAGCAGATCGGCGACGGCGGGGTCCTGTCGACCGCCGAGACGCGCGGGATCGTCGACCTCGACGTCCTCTTCAACGCCTTCGACCCGGCCACCCGGCGCCGGCTGCAGCGCATCATCCGCAACGGCGGACAGGTCTTCAAGGGCCGCACGGCGGAGGCCAACGAGGGCCTGCAGTACCTCGCCCCCGCGCTCTTCCAATCGGCAGAGCTCGCCGAGGAGCTCGTCTATGACCGCGTCGCGCTCGAGCGGCTGCTGACCTCGGGCGCCACCACCGCGACCGCGATCGCCTCGCGGCGCGACGATGTCGTGGAAGGCATCACCTCGACGGCGACCACGCTGCAGGCCGTCGCCCGCGAGCGCGACTCGCTGGCGAGCATCCTCGAGCGCGCACCCGCGCTGCTCAAGCGCCCCGACGGCATCCTCGGCGGCCTGCGCACGCTCGCCGTCCGCGCGCGTCCGCTGCTGCGCGAGGCCCGCCCCGTGGCCCCCAGGCTCGTGACCGTCCTGCGCGAGCTCGTCCCCACCTCGCGCCAGACGATCCCGGTGCTCCAGCAGACCCGCGAGCTGCTGCCGTCGCTCACCGAGGGCCTGAACGGCTTGCCCAAGCTGCGCGACACGGCCGTGCCCGCGCTGGAGTCGACGGCGAGAACGCTGATCGCGCTGATGCCCATCGTCGACGGGCTGCGTCCCTACACGCCCGAGATCGTCAACGGCGTCATCGGCGGCCTCGGCAACCGCGCGGCCGGCTACTTCGACGCCAACGGCCATTTCGCGCGCATCCAGTTCAACTCGCCCCCGAACGCGACCACCGGCACGTTCAACAACGGGCAGGGCATGGGCGGCTTCGAGACCAAACAGACGTTCCGCTGCCCGGGCGGCCAGACCGAGCCGCTCCCCGACGGTTCCAACCCTTACATCGAGGACCCCGAGCAGTGCAACCCCGAGGACGACATCGGATGATTGCGCAGCATCAAAAAAGCACCCCCGAAGGGGTCGCACCGTGAAGCGCCTCTGCGCGGTCTTCCTGATGTTCCTGGCGCTCGTCACGGCCGCGGCCGTCGTCGGCGCGCCGGCCCAGAGCGCGGGCAGCTACCGGGTGGACGCGATCTTCGACACCGCCAAGGGCATCATCCCCGGGCAGGTCGTGAAGGTCGCCGGCGCACGGGTCGGCTCGATCGAGGACGTCGTGCTGACCGAGGACTACAAGGCGCGCGTCGTGATGTCCGTCCCGCGCCAGTTCACGTTCCGCGACGACGCGAGCTGCAACATCCAGCCCGAGGGGCTGATCTCGGAGAACTTCGTGCAGTGCGACCCCGGCTCGCCCGACGCCGAGGAGCTCCGAGGCGGGGTGGGTGGGAGCGAATTCCCCACGGTGCCCGTCGAGCGGACCGCGGTGCCGGTCTCCATCACCGACCTGTTCAAGATCTTCCAGGCCGACGTCCGCCAGCGCTTCACGGTGGCGATGATGGCGGTGGGCGGCGGCCTGGCCGCCCGCGGGGAGGACCTCAACAGCATCATCCTGCGCTCGAACCCGACGCTCGGCGCGGTGCGCCGGCTCACGAGCGACCTCGCAGCGCAGAAGACCCAGATCTCCGCGGCGGTGCGCGACACCGACACGCTCGTCGCCGAGCTGACCGAGCGCAAGGACAAGGTCACGGAGTTCATCGAGCAGGCCGAGCGCGTGTCCGCGCAGGCGGCCGACAAGCGGGGCCCGCTGGCCGAGACGATCGCGCGCCTCCCGCCGTTGCTGGACCGCACGGACATCGCGCTGTCGGACCTGGTCCGCTTCACCCGCGAGGGCCGTCCGCTGCTGGCCGAGCTGCGCGCCGCCAGCCCCGGGCTCGAGGAGGCGCTCGTCGCGCTCGGCCCCTTCGCGCGGGCGGCGCTGCCGTCGCTGCAAGCGCTCGGTGAGACCGCGGTGATCGGTCGCGAGACGGTGGGCGACGCCGCGCCGATCGTGTCGCTGCTGCGGCGCTTCACGGAGGTCGCAGGCCCGGCCGGCGCGACGCTCGCCGACCTGCTGGTCGACCTGCGCGACGCGGGCGGCGTCGAGTACATCAGCCGCTTCCTCTACTACAGCGCCGCGGCCACGTCGCGCTATGACTCGACGTCGCACATCCTTCCCGCGCACGCCGTGAACGCGGGCGAGTGCGGGAAGCTGGCCACCGAGCCGGTGCCGGAGTGCAACGCGTTCTTCCGGGACGCCGAGCCGACGCCCACCAAGCGCCGCCGCGGTGATCGCGAGGACCGCCCCGGTCGCGCCGAGGCGCCGGCCGCGACCCCGGCACCCACCGCTCCGGCGCAGCCGACGCCGGCACCGGAAGACACCGCCACGCCGGGCGCCACCGCCACCCCGGACGCGCTGGTGCCGCTCGACGACCTCGACCAGCAGCTGCCGCCCGTCGACGACGACGTGCTCGACGACCTCACCGACTTCCTCCTCGGCCCATGAGCTCGCGCACCGGCAGGGGCGGGCGGGACCAGATCAGCGGCACCCCGCTCACCAGCCCGGTGCTGGTCGGCAGCACGATCGTCGTCGCCCTGATCGTCGCCGTCTTCCTCTCCTACAACGCCAACAAGGGCCTGCCGTTCGTGCAGACGTTCGCGCTCAACGCGAAGGTCCCCGACGCCCAGCAGCTGGTCGAGGGCTCCGAGGTCCGCATCGGCGGCTTCCGCGTCGGCCAGGTCAACGAGATCGTCGCCGTGCCCGCGCAGGGCGACGCCGAGCCCTACGCGCGCTTGGAGATGAAGCTCGACGGAACCATCGACAGCATTCCCGATGACACGCTCGTCCGGGTCCGCCCGCGCTCGCTGCTGGGCGCGAAGTTCGTCGAGCTCGAGCCCGGCACCTCTGCCACCGACGTCGAGGCCGACGCGACCCTCGGCCTGCGCAACGCGCGCACGAGCTCCGAGCTCGACGAGATCTTCAACACGTTCGACAAGCCGACGCGCGAGGGGCTGCAGGGCACCATCCGCAACTTCGGCGACTCGGTTGCCGGCCGCGGGCCGGACATCAACCGCGCGCTCGTCGCCACCAACGAGCTGCTCGGGCCGCTGCAGCGCGTCGTCGAGCTCTTCGCCGACCCGAAGACCGACCTCGCCGGCTTCGTCGACGGCGCTGCCGACTTCGCCGCGACCTTCGCGCCGGTCGCCGGCGAGCTCGGGCAGCTCTTCGACGAGGGAGCGACGACCCTCGCGGCCATCGACGCGGCCGGCTCGCGCTTCGGCGAGGGCATCGAGGAGCTCCCGCCGACGCAGGCGATCGCGCAGAAGACCTTCATCGACATCTCCCCCGTGCTGCGCGACCTCGCCGACATCACCGCAGGCCTGCGGGCCGGCACGCGCGAGCTTCCGCGCAGCACCGCCGCGCTCACCGACGCCCTGCGGTCGGGGACGAACGTCCTGAGCCGGACGACCGAGCTGACCGATCCGCTCAACACGACGCTGCGCACGCTGGGCACCGTCTCGCGCGACCCGGCGACCGCCGGGGCGCTGCGCAAGCTGACCGAGGCGCTCCCGCTGCTGCAGCCCTCGCTCGAGTCGCTGCTGGACGCGCAGGCCGGCTGCAACCTGCTGGCCGTCAACGCGCGCAACCAGTCCGAAGCGGTGTCGCGCGGCGACCAGCAGGGATCGTGGCTGAGCTTTCTGCCGATCATCGACTTCGGGCAGGGCGTGCGCGCGACCGGCCCGTCGCCGGACACGCATTACAACCCCTATCCGATCCTCGACGAGACGGAGTGCGAGGCCGGCAACGAGCCCTACCTCCCGGGCCGGCAGCTCGGCAACCCGTCCACGATCGAGCCGGGGACGCTCGACGAGACCCAACCGCCAGTCGAGGCCACCCGGCTGGCGCGCTCAGCCGGCCTGCTCGACGCCATCCCGGGGGCGGCTGAATGACCGCCGCCGTCTCCCGCGGCCGCCGCAAGCCCTTCAGCCGGGCGACGCTCGGAGTCATCGGCCTGGTGATCGTCTCGATCGCCGTCTACCTGGTCTTCACCAAGCGCGTCCCGTTCCTGCACGGATATCGGCTCAAGGCCAACTTCGAGTCTTCCAACCAGCTTGTGGCCGGCTTCTCCCCCGTCCGCATCGCGGGCGTCACGGTCGGCAAGGTCACGGGGGTCCGCAACGGCCCGGGCGACACCACCCAGGTCGAGATGGAGCTCAAGGACTCGGCGCTGCCGGTGCACGCGGACGCCGAGGTCCGCATCCGCCCGCGGCTGTTCCTGGAGGGCGGGTTCTACGTCGAGCTCAACCCGGGCAGCCCGAGCGCCCGTGAACTGGACGACCTGGCGGTCCTCCCGGTGGAGCGCACCGCCACGCCGGTGCAGCTGCACCAGATCCTGACCGCCTTCGACCAGGACACGCTGGGCGAGCTGAAGTCGATGCTCAAGGAGCTCGACATCGGTCTCGACAACGGCGGTGCGGAGGGCTTCGGCCGCGCGATCGTCGCCTTCGGCCCCGTGCTGCGCGACACGGCCCTCATCGCGGAGGCCGCGCGCGGCCCGCGCGTGCACGACGTCTCCGAAGGCATCGCCTCGACCGCGAAGATCACCCAGGCGCTGGCGTCGCGCGAGAACGAGCTGCGCGGCCTGGTCACGTCGCTGAACCGCACGACCACCGCGCTGGCGTCGCGCGACACCGCGGTGTCGGAGAGCATCGTGCAGCTCGACGGGCTGATCCGCGAGACGCCGTCGGCACTGAACAGCCTGGACCGCGTGACGCCGTCGCTGATCCGCTTCGTCGACACGCTGCGCCCGTCCCTGCGACTGGCGCCTCCGATCCTCGACGACACCGCGGCGACGCTGGCCCAGCTGCGCGGCCTGACCTCGAGTCCCGAGCTGCCGGCGTTCTTGACCGGGCTCGCGCCGACGCTCGACACGCTGCCGACGCTCCAGGATCGCCTCAACGTGCTCTTCGGTCTCGTCACGCCGGTGATGGACTGCCTGCGCGAGAACGCGGTGCCCGTGCTCAACTCCGAGCTGCCCGACGGTGACCTGTCGACGGGGCTGGCCGCCTGGCAGGAGCTCGCCCAGGCCGGCGGCGGGGTGGTCGGCTTCGCGCAGAACTTCGACGGCAACGGGTTCGCGTCGCGCTACCTCAACGGTGCCGGCGAGCAGTCGTTCGCGACCGGCGAGGTGCCCGGCCTCGGTCAGCTCGTGAGCACGGTGTCCGAGCCGATCTCGGGCTCGCGCCCGACGTGGCTGGGCCCTGGCGTCATCCCCCCGCACCGTCCCGACGCCGCGTGCGCCGACCAGGACGTCCCCGATCTCAGCCAGCGCACCGACGGCGGTCCCCCGTCGGCGACGGTCGCGACCCGCAGCACCACCGCGGACGAACAAGAGGAAGCCGTGGAGACGTTCCGGCGGCTGCTCACGGAGGCCCAGACCCGGTGAAGCGCGCAATCCGCACCTACGGCCGCTTCGTCGTCGCGATCATCTTCCTGGCGATCTTCGGCCTCGTCGCCGGCGGCTACATCCTCATCAACCAGCGCATCAGCGTCCCCTTCGACGACCGCTACACGGTCTACGCCGACCTGTCCTCGGCCAGCGGACTGGCGCCCGGCCTCGGCCAGGCGGTCAACGTCGCCGGTGTGCGGGTCGGCCAGATCTCCGGCTCGCGCATCGTCGGCGGGCGCGCGCGGATCGCCATGGAGATCGACCCCGCTGAGCTGCCGAAGGTCTACGAGAACGCGCAGGCCGAGCTCGTCGCCGACACGCCGCTCAAGGATCTGGTAATCGAGCTGGGCCCCGGCCGCCCGCCGGCTGACCCGCTGCCCGACGGCGGCCTCATCTCCGTGGCCAACACGAGCCCGCCGATCGACTCCGACGAGCTGACCAACGCGCTCGACGCGGACACCCGCGGGTACTTCAACCTGCTCATCAACGGCTTCGCGGAGGGCACCAGGGGACGCGGGGAGGACCTCAACCAGCTGTTGCGCGCGCTCGGCCCGACGGCGGAGCAGATCGAGGAGATCACCACAGCGCTGGCCGAGCGGCGGACCGAGCTCAAGCGTCTCGTCGGCAACCTCGCCGTGCTGACGAAGGCCGCGGCGACCAAGGACGGCGAGATCGCCAGCGTCGTGGAGACGGCCAACGCCACGCTCGAGGCCGTCGCCGGCCAGGAGGCGAACCTGGTGGCGACGCTGGACCGCCTGCCCGGCACCTTGTCGACGATCCGCACCAGCCTCGTCGACGCCCGGGAGTTCGCCGACGAGCTGCGACCGACGCTTGCGGTGCTGCAGCCCGCCGTCGAACGGCTGCCGCAGGCACTGCGCGACGTCGCGCCGCTGGTGGAGGCCGCGCCGCCGATCCTGCGCGACCGGCTGCGGCCGCTCGTGCGCGAGGCGCAGCCGCTGCTGCGCGACCTCGCGCCGACGACCGCGGCGCTCTCCGTCCAGACCCCGGACCTGTCGCGGGCGTTCCAGGCGCTCACCTACACGGTCAACTCGCTCGCCTTCAACCCCGAGGGCTCCGACGAGGGCTACCTGTACTGGCTGGCCTGGTTCTTGCACAACGCCGCGTCCGTCGGCTCCGTGCAGGACGCGCAGGGCGCCGCGACACGCGGACTGGCGCTCTTCTCATGCGACGCGCTCGCCGCGGACACGTTGCTGAACACGCTGCTGCCCCTGGTCCTCTCCGACATCCCGGTCTGCCCCGGGGGCGGCGCCTGACGCATGGGTCTCAAGGCACCAAAGCTCTCGCTGATCCTCGTCGCCGCCGCGTTCGCGTTGTCGTGCTTCGGCTTCACCCTGTTCGTCTGGAAGTCCTTCGGCGGCCCGACGCCCTTCCAGGCGCACGGCTATCGATTCCACGTCGTGTTCGGCACGGAGGCTTCGCAGATGACCTCCAACGCCGACGTGCGCATCTCCGGCGTCAGCGTCGGCAGGGTCATCAAGGTCGAGCGGCGCGGCCTCGGGGCCGACGTGCTCGTCGAGGTCGACCCGGAGTTCGCGCCGGTGCCGACTGACACGAGGGCGATCGTGCGCTTCAAGTCCCTGCTCGGCGAGGCGTTCCTCTCGCTGACACCCGGATCGCGCGACGCGCCGATGCTCCCCGAGGAAGGCACGCTGGCCGCGGAGAACATCGGGGACGTCCAGCAGGTGGACGAGGTGCTCGGCGCCTTCGACAAGCCGACCCGGCTGGCCTTCACGAACTTCCTGCGCGACACGGCCAAGACGCTGGACGGCCGTGCGGCGGACGTCAACGCCGCGCTCGGCCACCTGGCCCCCACGGCCGAGTCGGCGGCAGACCTGCTGAACACCCTCGACCGGCAGCGCGGAGCGCTGCAGACGCTGATCTCTGACAGCGGCGTCGCGCTCGGCGCGCTCGGCGAGCGCTCCGACGACCTGCGGTCGCTGATCAGCTCGGGCCGTCAGGTGTTCGAGGCGACCGCGTCGCGCAACACCTCGTTGACGGAGACCGTGGACGCGTTCCCGGAGTTCCTGCGCGACACGCGCAAGGCGCTTGTCGACATCGACGCCGTCGCGCTCGAGGCGCGCCCGACGCTCGCCGCCCTACGCCCGGCGGTGCCGCTGCTGCGGCCGGCGCTGGTCGAGGGTGCGCGCCTGGCGCCGGTGCTGCGCGACACCTTCGACGACCTCGATCCGGTGATCACCGCGGCGGGTCGCGGGCTGCCCGCGCTGACGCGGATCCTGCAGGCCGCGCGCCCGACGCTCAAGACCCTCTACGTGGCCGGGCGCGAGCTGATTCCCGTCGCCGACTACCTGCGCCTCTACCGCACGGACGCCATCAGCGGCATCGCCCGCGTCGCCTCGTCGGTCAACTTCCCGGTGACGACCGCCGACGGCGGGACCCAGCGCATCCTGCGCGCGCTGGTGATCATCAACGATGAGTCGGGCACCAACGCCAGCGAGCGCCTGCGCGAGAACCGCCACAACGCCTACCCGCTGCCCATGGCGCTGCAGCGGATCGTCAACGGCCAGAGCCTGCAGGCGATCAACTGCGACAACGTGGGCAACGCGCAGCCCGTTCCGGTCATCGGGCAGGCGTCGGCTTCCTGCGAGGTCGCGCCGAAGCTGCGGTTCCGCAACCGGCTGCGGACCTACCCGCACGTCGAGCTCGCCGGTCCTTGACCTACTCGCAGAAGGCGATGAAGGGCACGCCGATCAGCGAGACCTTCCTGGTGTCGACCTCGACGCCGAACTGAAAACGGCCACCGTTGCTCCTGGGGATGGTCACGAGCGTGAGGCCGAAGACCTCCTCGGTCGACGTGTCGACCTTCGCGTTGGGGAAGCGCTTTTCGATCTTGGCCCGAGTGGCGCCGATGCCGACGCCTTTGGCCTCCGCGCCCTTGGTGACGATGATGGTGCGCACGCGGCGCGCGGCGGACGTCGTCAGCTGCACCGCGCCCTCGAGCGCGCCGGTCAGACGCGCGGCCTTCTGACCGGGACCGGCCAGCTCGCAGCCCGGAATCTTGTTGCCGACGACCCCCTTGGCCTTGAGCGTCGAGTGCTTGGCGCCGAGCTTGACCTGCCCGACGCCGTTGCGAGTGACCTTCTTCGGCGCCGCGGCGACAGCGGGAACGGCCAGGGAGACGGTGGCGGCGAGAGCGAGGGCGGCGACGCGACGGATCATGGCGCGCAACCTAACGCACCTGGCGGCGCGCCGAGCCCTCCCGGGCCTTTGAGTGGAGACGGTGGGAATTGAACCCACGTCCGCAACCGCGTCTGACTGGCTTCTACGAGCGTAGTCGGGCCTCTGGATCTCACCTTCCGCTCGCCATGCCCGACGGGGTTGTGGAAGGCCAGCCCTCTGAAGAGTCCCCGGATCGGCGAAGGCGGACCTCACCGGGCAAGCCTGCTATTTGACCCCGGACATCCCCACCGCAGGCTGTGGGGGCCGAGGACTCACGGCCTAGTTTTACCTAGACGGCGAGCTGGAAGTCGTGAGACTTCGCACTTGTTTTTTCCCGGATCATTTAACGAGGCCAACCGGGATCCTCGGCTCGCCACCACCCAGACGGAACCGGCCACGTCGAAGCCTGTCGTCCCCAGGGTGAAGCTGCTCTTCAGTCTAGGCGATTCCCGGAAGCCGCGGTAGCCTCGGCCGCATGTGCCGCAACATCCGTCAGCTTCACAACTTCGAGCCCCCGGCGACCTCGGATGAGGTCCGCGCGGCGGCGCTGCAGTATGTCCGCAAGATCAGCGGTCAGACCAAGCCGTCGCAGGCGAACCTCGCCTCGTTCGAGCACGCGGTCGACCACATCGCGGCGATCTCGCAGGAGCTGCTCGACGGGCTCGTCACGAAGGCCCCGGCCAAGGACCGCGAGATCGAGGCGGCCAAGGCGCGCGAGCGCGCCGCCAAGCGCTACGCGGCCTAGGAGGCCGCTTCAGGGGTCTCCTGGGAGCTGACGGACCGCGGGGCGTAACGTCAGTCACGACCCCGGTGACTGGAGTGAGATGAAGACTTTCGACGTAGTGGTGATCGGTGGCGGACCTGCCGGCGAGGTGGCCGCGGGCAGGCTCGGCGGCGACGGCCTCGAGGTGGCGCTCGTCGAGCGCGAGCTCGTGGGCGGCGAATGCTCGTTCTGGGCCTGCATGCCGTCAAAGGCGCTCCTGCGTCCCGCGGAGGCACTTGCAGAGGTCCAGCGAGTGCAGGGCGCGGCAGAGGCGGTCACCGGCTCGCTCGACGTCGGGAGCATCCTGCGCCGCCGCGACGAGATCATCCACGACCTCGACGATTCCTCCCAGCTGCCGTGGCTCGAGAAGAACGGCGTCACGCTCATCCGCGCTGAGGCGCGGGTCACCGGCGAGCGCACGGTCGAGGCCGGCGGGGAGACCATCGAAGCCCGCAGAGCGGTCATCGTCGCCACCGGATCGCGCGCGACGATGCCCTCGATCGAGGGGCTCAGCGAGGCAGCGCCGTGGACCAGCCGCGAGATCACCACGACCAAGCACGTTCCCGCCTCGCTGATCATCGTCGGCGCAGGCGTGGTCGGGGCCGAGATGGCGCAGGCGTACGCGACGCTGGGATCGACCGTCGTCCTCATCGAGCCCGGTGAGCGCATCCTCAAGCGCGAGGAGCCCTTCGCCGCCGAGCAGGTGACCGAGGCGCTGCGCGAGCGCGGCGTCGACGTGCGCCTGAACACCGGTGTCGACAAGGTCGCGCGCGCGTCCGGCCAGGTCACCGCGACCCTGGACGACGGCAGCACCGTGACCGGCGAGGAGATCGTCGTCACCGCCGGGCGCACGCCCAACAGCGAGGTGGTCGAGGCGCTGGGTTACGAGCCCGGCAAGCCGATCGAGGTCGACGACTGGATGGTCTCGACGAAGCACGACTGGCTCTACGCGCTCGGCGACGTCAACGGCCGCGTCCTGCTCACGCACATGGGCAAGTACCACGCGTCGGTCGCCGCCGACCACATCGCCGGTCGCAGGACGCACGTGCAGCACGCGGCCAACGACAAGCTCTCACCGCGCGTCATCTTCACCGATCCGCAGGTCGCCGGCGTCGGCCACACCGAGCACAGCGCCGCCGAGGCGGGCCTCAACGTCCGCATCGTCGAGGTCGAGACGTCGGGCAACGCCGGCGCCTCCTTCTACGGGCGCGGCGCGCCCGGCACCGCCCGGATGATCGTCGACGAGGATCGCAAGGTGATCGTCGGCGCGACGGTCACCGGTGCCGAGGTCGCCGAGTTCATCCATCCCTTCACCATCGCGATCGTCGGCGAGGTGCCGATGGACCGACTCTGGCACGCGATTCCGTGCTTTCCGACCCGGAGCGAGCTTTGGCTGCGCCTGATGGAGTCTTACCGGTAGCGTCCCGACCGTGGCGCTCGACGACGACCATGCGCTCGTCGAGCGACTACGCGCCGGAGACGAGGCCGCGTTCGCCGAGATCGTCGAACGCTACGACCGTCAGCTGCGGCGGCTCGCGCGGACGTTCGTGCGCACCGACGCGCTCGCCGACGACGTCGTGGGCGAGACGTGGCTGGCGGTCGTCAAGGGCATCGACCGCTTCGAGGAGCGCTCGTCCTTGAAGACCTGGCTGTTTCGCATCCTGGTCAACCGCGCTCGCACCCGCGCGGTCCGCGAGGCGCGCCAGGTCCCGTTCTCGAGCCTGGCCGGGCCCGACGACGAGATGGGGCCGACGGTCGACCCGTCCGCGTTCGGCGCCGACGGGACGTGGAACGCTCCCCCGCGCCGCTTCGACGCCGAGCCCGAGACGCGTCTGCTCTCCCGCGAGCTGCGCGGACGGTTGGCCGCGGTCGTGGACACGCTGCCCGAGCAGCAGCGCACGGTCATCCTGCTGCGCGACGTCGCCGGCCTCGACGGGCCCGAGGTCGCCGAGGCGCTGGGCATCAGCGAGGGCAACCAACGGGTGATCCTGCACCGTGCGCGCTCGCGCGTGCGCGCCGATCTGGCGGGATACGTGGAGGGTTAGTGGTCCCCCTGATGCCGCTGCTCTTCGCCTCCCCGCTGGTGTGCCAGGAGTTCGTCGAACTCGTGACGGACTATCTCGAAGGCACGCTGTCGCGGCGCGACCGCCGGCGCCTGGAGAAGCACCTCAAGGCCTGCGACGGCTGCGACGCCTACCTCAAGCAGGTCCGTCTGACCGTGCGCTCGCTGGGCGAGCTGCCGCCCGAGCCCGTCGACCCGCACGTCCGCGAGCACCTGCTGGCGGCGTTCGCAGAGCTACGCGGCGAGCGGTAGCGGGCGCTTGCCCCAGCGGGCCCGTTCAGCGAAGTCGAGCACGCGTGGCAAGTAGTCGGCGAGCGCAGGCGGCGTGAGCCCGAGCGACCGGGTGCGGCGGGCGTCGAAGCGCGTGCGAACCGTGAAGTACGGCGCGTAGACCTCGAGTCCGCCGGGCGGTTCCACCTCGGGTGCGAAGCGCGGCGCCGGACGGCCGAGCAGGCCGGCGGCGAGCGCCGCCAGCTCTCCTGCGGTGGGCGCAGCGTCGCCGGCGACGGCGTGCAACGTCCCTTCCGTTTTCATGGCGGCGAGCACGACGTCGGCGACGTGATCGACCGGCACCACGTCCACCAGCGCGTTCGGGTCGGCCGGAATCTCGTCGACGAGTCCGCGTGCGAGGGCGCGCAGCGGCGCGTAGAGGACGTTGAACGAGTTCGTCCACCCGGTGGCGCTGTCGCCCACGACGATGCTCGGGCGGACCACCGTCACCGGCAGGCCCGACGTGCGCACGAGCCGCTCGGCCTCGAACTTCGTCTGCTCGTAGGTGTTGCGGAAGCGCTGGCCGACGTCGAGGTCGTCCTCACCGAACACGTCGGGGTGGGTGGAGGCAGATATTCCCGCGACGTAGGCGGTGGAGACGTGGACGAAACGCTCGAGCGCGGGCAGTTCCGCCGCCGCAGCCAACAGGCGTCGCGTGCCCTCGACGTTGATTGCGCGGGCGTCTTCGAGCGGGCGGTCAAAGGCAACGTCCGCGGCGCAGTGGACGATCGTGCGCACGTCGTGCGGGAGCGGCGGGATGCAGGCCAGCAGGTCGGCCTCGAGCACGCGCGCCTCGGGGAGACGGGCCTGCGCGTCGGGCCCGCGGACGAGGCACAAGGGCGGTGCGGGCAGGCGCGCCGCCACGATCGTCCCGAGGAAGCCGGTCGCGCCGGTGAGCAGGACGGTCACGCCGTCACCGTGACGGTGCGGCCTCGGGTCGTGAACCTGTTTCGTCCTTCGGTCCTCTCAAGTTCGGATCTACGGACGACGTCAGGCGGGTTCATAGCGGCAGGTTTCCTTTCGCGTTGCCCAACTCCATCCCCGACAGCGTGGACAGGCCCCAGGCCAGCCGCGCGCGGGTATCGCCGGGCTCGATCAGCTCGTCCACGTGTCCTTCAGAGGCGGCCACGCTCGCGCGCAGGTGCGTCTCGGCGTACTCCGCCGCCAGCGCCTCGTGCTCGTGCTCGGGCCGGCGGTGGTGGATGATCCCGACCGCCTGACGCGCGCCCATGACCCCGAGCTCGGCGCCCGGCCACGCGAAGGACAGGTGCGCGCCCAGCGCCCGCGAGTTCATGGTGATGTAGGCGCCGCCGAAGGCCTTGCGCAGCACGACGGTCAGCTTGGGCACCTCGCCCTCGGCGAACGCGTGCAGCAGCTTGGCGCCGTGGCGGATCACGCCGCTGCGCTCCTGCGCGGTTCCCGGCATGAACCCCGGCGTGTCCACGAAGACGAGCAGCGGCAGGTTGAACGTGTTGCAGGTGCGCACGAAGCGCGCGCCCTTCTGCGCGGAGTCGGCGTCGAGCACGCCGCCGATCCAGCGCGGCTGGTTGGCGAGCACGCCGACCGGCCGGCCGTCGAGGCGGGCGAAGCCGGTGACGAGGTTGCGCGCCCAGCGCGGCTGGATCTCGAGCAGCTCGCCACCGTCCAGGACCCGCGCGAGCACGTCGCGGACGTCGTAGACCTTGCGCGGGTTGGCCGGGACCACGTCGGCGGGCGAGCCGGGCTGTGGCTCGACGGGCAGGCCGGCCGGCGGGTCCTGGCCGGCGTGCTGGGGGAAGTAGGACAGCAGCCGGCGGACGTGCTTGGCCGCCGCGAGGTCATCCTCGACGACGTTGTGGCAGACCCCGTTGCGCTCGTGCACCTGCGGGCCGCCGAGCTCCGCCGCGTCGACATCCTCCCCCATGACCTCGCGCACGACGCCGGGCCCGGTGAGGAACATCGAGGCGTCGCGGGTCATGACGATGAAGTCGGTCAGTGCCGGCGAGTAGGAGCCGCCGCCGGCGCTCGCGCCGGCGATCACGCTGATCTGCGGGACGCGGCCCGACAGGCGGACGTGCTCGCCGAAGATGCGCCCGTAACCGGCGAGGGCGGCGACGCCCTCCTGCATGCGCGCGCCGGCGGAGGCGACGAACCCGACGACGGGCGCGCGCGCCTGGCCGGCGAGCTGGAGCACGCGGACGATCGTGTCCGCGTGCTGCTCGCCGAGCGACCCGCCGGCGAACGAGCTGTCCTGCGAGTAGGCGAAGACGGGGCGGCCGTGGACGCGCCCGGCGGCGCCGATCACGCCGTCGCCGGCGCGCGCCTTCTCGCCCATCCGCCGCGAGGTGACCTCGGAGCGGATGACGTGCAGCGAGCCGGCGTCGCACAGCGCCTCGAGGCGCTCGAGCGGCCCGAGCGTCGTGGCCGGTCTGTCACGAGCGAGGGCCACTAGATGGTTGATTCCAAATTCGGGTGGCGCGTGCTTGCCCGCCATGCGGCGCCAGATCGCCACCCGAATCCTCGTGAATACGTCCGTATTCCCTTCGGATCCGGTCGGCGCCTGGCATCCACCTGACGGGAAAGCACGACCACGGAGGATTTGGAATCAACCATCTAGGCCGCCAGACACAACACGACGTTGTGCCCTCCGAAGCCGAAGGAGTTCGAGATGCCGACCGCACGGCCGTTGGCGCTCGTCAGCGAGCGCGGGCCGTCGGGCACGTAGTCGAGGTCGAGGCCGTCGTCGCGCTGCTCCCAGCCGACGGTCGGTGGCGCGACGCGGTCGCGCAGCGCAAGCACGGTGGCGACGGCCTCGACTGCGCCGGCAGCGCCGAGCAGGTGGCCGATGACGGACTTCGTCGAGCTCACCGGCACCTTGGTGGCATGATCGCCGAGCGCGGTGTGCAGCGCCGCGGTCTCCGCCGCGTCATTGAGCGGCGTCGAGGTGCCGTGGGCGTTGACGTAGTCGACCGCCTCGGGCGCGAGGCCGGCGTCCGCCAGCGCGAGCGCGATGGCCCGCGCCGCCCCCGCGCCGCCGGTCTGCGGCGCGGTCAGGTGGAACGCGTCAGAGGTAGCGCCGTAGCCCAGCAGCTCGCCCAGGATCGGCGCGCCGCGCTCGGCCGCGCGGTCGGCGTCCTCGACCACCAGGATCCCGGCGCCCTCTCCCATCACGAAGCCGTCGCGGCGCTTGTCGAAGGGGCGCGAGACGCCGCTATCAGACAGCGCGTCCATGCTCGCGAAGGCGGCGTGGGCGAGCGATGTGTGGGCGGCCTCCGCGCCGCCGGTGACGACCGCGTCGCAGTCGCCCGCGGCGATCGCGCGGGCGGCGGCGCCGATGGCGTGCGCGCCGGCCGCGCAGGCCGACACCGTCGCGTACACCTGGCCGCGCAGCTGGTGGCGCATCGCAAGCGCGGCGGGCGCGGCGTTGCTCATCATCAGCGGGATGGAGAGCGGCGGGACGCGCTCCGGCCCGTTCTCGCGCATAGCGTCATAGCCGTTGAGCAGCGTCCCTAGCCCGCCGATCCCGGTGCCGACGATGCAGCCGACGCGGTCGGGATCGTACGGCGGCATGTCGAGGTCCCAACCCGCGTGCTCCAGCGCCTCGGCTCCGGCGGCAAGCGCGAGCTGGGTGAAGCGGTCCGAGCGCCGCACGAGCTTGCGCGGCAGGTGCTCGCCAGGCGCGAAGTCGTCGCAGCGCGCGAAGCCGTCGGCGATCCCCGAGTCCCCGGCGCACCAGCGCTCGTGCAGCGTGTTCGCGCCTGCGCCGAGCGGGGTGACCGTCCCCACACCGGTGATGACGATGCGCTTCTCCATCTAGATGGTCTAGACGCGGGAAGCGATCATGTCAACGGCGTCACCGACCGTCTTGAGCTTGGGCATGTCCTCGCCCTTGAGCTCGACGCCGTACTCGTCCTGAACGATCTGGCCGAGCTCGACGAGGTCTAGGGAGTCGACGTCCAGCGACTCGAAGGTGGCGTCGAGCGCGAGCTGGTCGGGCTCGGCGCCGAACTCCTCGAGCGCGGTGTACACGCGGGCCTGGATGTCTTCCCTGGTTACGGTTGAACTCATGATGGTCCTTTCGGTCAGGCGGACAGTCCGCCGTCGACGGTGAGGGTGGTTCCGGTCACGTAGGCGGCGTCCGCCGAGACGAGGAAGCGCACGAGCGCGCACCCGGCGGTCACCACTCGAGCACCGCCGCTCCCCAGACGAAACCGGCGCCGAAGGCGCTCAGCAGCACCCGTGAGTCAGCGACGAGGCGACCGTCGTCTCGAGCGGTCGCCAGCGCGAGCGGCAGGGAGGCCGCTGACACGTTGCCGTAGGTCTCGATGCAGTCGACGACCTTCGCCGGATCGAGCCCGAGCCGTTGCCCGACCGCGCGCACGATGCGGCTGTTGGCCTGGTGGTAGACGAACAGGTCGATCTCGTCGAGCGTCGTGTCGGTCGCGGCCAGCGCCGCGTGCGTCGCCTCCGTCATGCGGGCGACGGCGTGCTTGAAGACCTCCTGGCCAACCATCTCCACGAGGCCGGAAGCACGCGTGGCGAAGAGCAGGTCGCGCTGTGACTCGCTGCGCAGCACGACCGGTCCCAATCGCGGGCCATCCGCGTCGAGCAGCAGCGCGCCGGCGCCGTCGCCGAAGATCGCGGCGGTGCCCCTGTCGTCGAGGTCGAGCATCCTCGAGAGGGCCTCCGCCCCGACGACAAGCACGCTCTGCGCGCGCCCCGCCTCGATCTGCCCTGCGGCGATCTGCAGTCCGGCGAGAAAGCCAGTGCAGGCGGCGCCGAGGTCGAGTCCCGCGCCGGCGCCCACGCGCTCGGCCACCACGGGCGCCAGGGCGGGGATGAGGTCGTCGGGCGAGCAGGTCGCGACGATGACGAGATCCGGCCTGATTCCGTCCAGGGCGCGCTCGGCAGCCGCTGTGGCCAGGTCCGCCAGCGACTCCTCGGGCCGCAGCCAGCGCCGCTCGCGGATGCCGGTGCGCGAGACGATCCAGTCCTCGCTGATCCCGAGGCGCGCGGCGATCGCGGCGTTGGTGACCACCTGATCGGGGACGGCGATGCCCAGGCCGCGCGGGCGCGTGGGAACCCTAAGCCTGGATCCACCGATCCCGGCGGCCCCACGACCCCGCATGGCTTCGCCGGGAGCCGCCGGCCGGTCACCCAAAGGGCGCCACCCTGTCGGTGCCCGGCCGGCGACCCCCGACTCGCCCTGCGGGGCCATGGAACCACCGGTCATCGGTGGATCCAGGCTAAGCATGCACGAGCTCCGCGCCTCGAGCGATCCGCTTCACCATGCCGGCGAGCACCTTGCCCGGCCCGGCGTCGACGAAGCGATCGACACCCGCGTCGGTCATGGCGAGCACCGTCTCGCGCCAGCGCACCGGCGCGGTCAGCGCCTCGGCGAGGCGGCGGCGGACATCGTCGACCGGTGCTGCCGTGACGCAGGAGTACACGGGGACGCGCGGCGGGCGAACGTAGGTCGCGGCGAGCGCCTCGGTGAAGTCGGGCACCGCCTCGGCCATCAGCGGCGAGTGGAAGGCGCCGGCGACGTTGAGCTCGAGCACGCGGACCCCGGCTTCGCGCAGAGCGCTGCCGGCGTCGCGCAACGCGGTCCGCTCGCCGGAGAGCACGAGCTGCCCCGGCGCGTTGTCGTTGGCGACGACCACGCCGGTCTCGCGGGCGATGGCCACGACGGTGGCGCAGTCGCCGCCGAGCGCGGCCAGCATGGTGCCGTCGCCGGGGCACTCGCTCATGAGGCGACCGCGCAGCGCGGCGAGGCAGACCGCGTCGCGCTCGGAGATCGCCTTGGCCGCGGCGAGCGCGGTCAGCTCGCCCAGCGAGTGGCCGGCGAGCGCGGCCGGAGGCCGGAACGCCCGCAGGTCGCCGTAGGCGGCCAGGCCGGCGACCAGGATGGCGGGCTGCGCGAAGCGGGTGTCCTCGTCGGCGCGGGGGAACGGATCCTCGCCGACGGATTCGATCGCGAGCTCGAGCAGATCGGGCCGCAACGCGGCGACCCGTTCGCGCATGTCCGGCGTCTGCGCGCCCTGGCCGGGAAAGAGGATCGCCGTCTGCATGACCGTCTGCATGACAATCAGGCTCACCCCGTAGGCGGCCCGCGGAAACAGCGATTGCGGCTGCGACCCCCCGGTCGGGGGGGTCGTGTGGCACTGCTCGGGGGGTCAGACCCGAAGGTCTGCAAGATCGCGCGTGGGTCGAAGTAGTAGGCGGTCGACCGGGCCACCCGGGCGCCGGCAGCACCACGACGGTGACGCCCTCGTAGCTGACCTCCTCGCCGCCGGAGAGCGTGCCGGTCAACTCCCACTCGAGCCCGATGACGTCGTCGCCGCCGAGTTGCGTCCGGAACTCGCTCTCGATCGTGTCGAAGGCCTCGCGGTAGCCCGTCCAGAACTCCCGGGACCCGTCGGGTCCCGTGAACGTGCGCGTCGTGGCGGTGTTCCCGCAGCTGGCGTCGTCGGCGAGGTCGATCGTCACCGGGGCGCCCGTGTGCGCCCCCAGGAGCTCTTGCAGGTGGGCCAGGTGGTCATAGAGACACGCGCGGCGGTCCTCGACGAGCAGGT
>JBBJOW010000036.1:0-40894 GCA_037724045.1 Solirubrobacteraceae bacterium | reverse complement strand
CCGCCATCGGGTCCAGGCCGTGGACCTCGACGTCCTCGTAGGAGGCCTGGTTGCAATGGACGATGACCTCGTCGCCGGCCTTCCAGCGGGTGACGCCCTCGCCGACCTTCCAGACGACGCCGGACGCATCCGAGCCACCGATGTGGTGCCCGTACTCCGGGTGGTCGCCGTAGCGCCAGACGCCGACGGGCTCACCGAGCGCGGCCCAGACGTTGTTGTAGTTCACGCCGGCCGCCATGACGCGGACGATGACCTCGAAGGCACCCGGCTCGGGGACCTCGACCTCCTCGAGCTGGAAGGCGTCCTGCGGCTCTCCCTGGCGCTCCTCGCGGATGACCCATGCGGCCATCGTCTTGGGCAGTGCTCCTGGTTCGACGTCGAGCTTGGCGACGTCCTTCGCATCCACGGCCATAGGCCGCGGCAGCTTACCGGCCGCCTACCACCAGTCCCTGCGCCGCCACCACAGGACGGCGGCGAGGATGACCGTGGGGAGCAGCAGCGCGCCGGCCTCGAAGAGGACCAAGTCGCGCTTGGAGTCGATGCTGTCGACCAGGTAGCCGAAGTTCTGGCCGAAGAAGCCGGTCACGAGCGTCCAGATCAAGAAGAACATGCTGCCGACGGCCACCAGCGACACGAGGCGGTTGAGCCGGTTGGCGTTGGCGTTGAAGAACGTCTCCGTGAGCCCGGACAGGTCGCCCGAGAGGCGGCGCAGGTCGCTGGTGATCGTGTCCAGGTGCGCCTCGACGTCGCGCAGCCACTCGCGCGAGCCGCGTGCGAGACCGTCGAGCCGGTGGATCGTGTCCACCGCGGGGACGAAGCCGGCGCGCTGCGGGCCGGCGCGGCGCTGCAGCTCGGTCACCTCCTGCTTGAGGCGGTAGATGTCACGCAGGTGGTGCTGCTGCGGGCGGTTGAGCACCGCCGCCTCGACCTCGTCGACGCGGTGGTCGAGCAGGTCGATGACCGGGTCCCAGCCGTCGGCGAGCGCGTCGAGGACGTGGTAGAGGACCTGGTCCTCGTCGTCGATGTCGTTGGCCTGCAGCCAGCCGTGCTGGCCGTCGAGCCGCGTATCGCAGCGACGCGCGGTGAAGATCCAGCCGCCCGAGACGTAGACGTGCACTTCGACGGGCTCGACGAGGCCGCCGATCTCGCGCGCCGAGAAGAACACGAGCAGGACGTGGTCGACGTAGTCGTCCAGGCGCGGCAGCTGCCCCCACTCGAGCGTGTCCTCGATGGCGGCCGAGTGCAGACCGAGCAGGCCGCGGAGATGCTCGAGATCTTCCGCCGACGGCGCCAGGAGATCGAGCCAGAAGAACGTGTCGGCGTCCAGCAGCTGACGGATCCTTCCGGCGTCGACGCTCGTGAGGACGTGCATTACGGCTGCAGGAGCTGGTCCTGCGAGGAGGCGCGCTCCTTGCCTACCTTCACGCGGGCCTCGCGGATGCCCTCGCGGTCGACGCGGACCACGTAGGTGCCCTCGCCGACGTCGACCTTGAGCGTCGCCGTTCCCTGCGGGTTGATGACCGAGGACTGCTGCTTGATCCCCGCCTCCTTGGAGAGCTCGGGCGACTCCAGCGTCAGGCGCTGGCTCTCGTCGGTGAGGTTGGCGATGATGAGCGTGATCGGCCCGGCGCCGAATGCTGCCGGGGCCACCGTCACCTTGTCTGGAGAGATGGCGGCGGAGATGTTGATCGGCGACGGCGGGCGCGGATCGTTGGCGTAGTCCTCCTCGCTGGCGCAGCCGAAGATGGCCACGACTATGACGGCCATCCCTGCCGATGCGATGCGCGGGACCTTCAGCTCAGCTCCTCTCCGCTCGGAACCCTAACCGCATTTCCGGCGGCCCCGCTCGGGCAAGGCTTCGTGCATGCCGTCCGGACCGGGGCGTAAGAACACGCGTTCGCATGCTCCTCGACTCGCCCCTGCACTCCGCCGAGTTCCTCGCGGTGGACACCGAGACCAACGGCCTCGCGCGTGAGCGGTGCGAGCTGACGGAGGTCGGTGCGGTCCTCGTCGGCGGCGGTGAGCTGCACGAGCGGTGGTCGTCGGTCGTCGGCGTCGCCTCGCCGCTGTCGCCCGGCATCCAGCGCTTCACTCACATCACGCAGGCGATGGTCGACGCGGCGCCGCCGCCGGAGCGCGTGCTGCCCGCGTTCGCCGCCCAGCTGCGCGGGCGGGTGCTGGTCGCCCACAACGCGTCCTTCGACGGGCGGGTGCTGCGGCAGGCCTTCGCCCGCGCCGGCCTGGACTGGCCGGCGCCGCCGGTGCTGTGCACGGTGGCCATGGCGCGCCGGCTTGCGCCGCTGCAGCGCCGCCGCGGGCTCGCCCAGCTCGCCGAGGCGCTTGGCATCGAGGTGGGCACGACGCACCGCGCGCTGCCCGACGCCGAGCTGTGCGCGCAGGTGTTCTGCGCGTTGTTCAAGCGGCTGTGCGCGAACGCGCCGACCGTCGGGGAGGCGGTGGCGCTGCTGCGCGCGCGGGGTGTGCGGGGCGGTGTCACGCGGCCACGAGCCGGGCGTCAGCGCGTCGTGCGGCCGGTGGAGCGGCGCCCCGACCTGCGCGCGCTCACGCCCGGCCCAGGGGTCTACGTCTTCCGCGACGCCGACGGGCGCCCGCTCTACGTGGGCAAGTCGGTCTCGGTGCGCAAGCGCGCACGCTCCCACTTCACCGCGGGCGCGGCGTGGACGGCGCGCGCCGAGCAGGTCGACTGCGAGGAGACGGCGTCCGAGCTTGGCGCGCTCCTGCTCGAACATCGGTTGATCCGCGCGCTCAAACCCGCGGCCAACGTGCGCGGCGTCCGCGAGGCCGACGGCCACGTCTTCATCCGCTGCCGCCTGGACATCGCCTTCCCGATCCTCGAGGTCGCGCGCGAGCCGGCGGCCGGTCACGCGGTGTGCATCGGCCCGGTGCGCGGGCGCGCGGCGGCGGCAGAGCTCGTGGAGCAGCTCAACTCCCTGTTCGGATTGCGCCACTGCTCGCGCAAGCTTCCGCGCCGCTACCACCCGAGCGCCTACGGGGAGATGGGCCGCTGCCTGTCGCCGTGCCTGGGCGACCTGGACCCCAACCTGTACCGCGAACGCCTCGAAGGCGCGCTGCGCCTGTTCGTGGATGCGCGCGACGGGGGGCGCGCGCTGCTGGTCCACGTCGAGGCCCAGATGGCAGAGGCGTCGGGCGCGCGGCAGTACGAGCGGGCGGCGACGCTGCGCCGCCGCCGCGACCGGCTGGACTCGCTGGTCTTCCGGCTCGGTGGGGTGCTGCGCGCCGTGCATTCGGGCGCCCGGCTCGTCGTCGCGCGCCATCCCGACCGGGCCGGCCACGGGGACGCGCTGCTGATCTCCGGCGGGCGGGTGGTGGATTGGCTGCGCCTCCCCGAGGCCGGTGCGGAGCTGGTCGCGCGCGCCGAGGGCGCGGTCCGCGCCGCACCGCGCGCCCACGACCTCGGCGGCTGGCTGCCGGCCGACGAGATCGACGAGGTCCGCCTGGTCGGCGGATACGTCATCAGCCACGATCTCCGGTCGCTGGAGCTCCCCGCTCCCGACGTCGAGGGCTTCGTGGCCCGCGCGCTCGCTTAGTCAAGGATTACCCCAGGTTTGTTTCAGCCGCCGCCGCTGTTTGTGGCTGCCCTAGCGCGATTTGGGTCCGGGTGCACCGTAATAGCGAGAGCGAATGAGCCGGTTTCTTCAACAGTCGCGCGCTGCACAAGCACCTCAGCCAAAGATGTAGAGGCGAACTCATGGCTGAATTCCAACAGCTGTACGTCGTCCCGCGGATCGCCAGTGCTCGCGGGGATAGTCCGTTCCTCATAGGACCCGTCGCCGAACTCCATTCGCAGCAACGCGGGCCCCGGCATCCTTATTACAAATATACGCCAGGCAGCGAAGCAAAATAGAGCAAACCCCAAGGGAGGAATGATTATCGGCACGCCGGGCGGGATTTGCGGAGCATAAGGATCGGGCGGGAACTCCGGTTCCTGGGAACACGGGCCACCAAGACCATTACAAAAATCTCGAAAACAATCACCTAGTTGCATTTCACACGTTTTGACCCGCTCCCCCCGATGCAAGCAGAACAAAAAGGCGTTTAAGCAACTAGCACGGCAACTTAGACAGTCCAACGAGGGAAGCCCAACCTGATACTCGGCGGGAATGGTGAAGGTACTGACAGTGGGTGCATTATCGCCCACGACATAGAGCAGTTTGGCATCCTGAGGTAACAGCGCCAGCGCCCCAAGCGTTCCGGCAGCACCACCAAGACTTATACTAGTATCAGTGGGGTCGGATTGCCATACAAATGAAACGCTAGTACCCGGTACGTGAACAAACTGCCCTCGGCCGCTGTAGTCATGCACTGCCGCGCGACTCCAATCCAACTGATGGCCAAGGCGAGCCAAGGCGCCCTCTATCAAAATCGTTGCGTTCGAGCTTGACGCCTTAGCTATGAGACTCTGCGCCGCACCAACTTGAGCGTTTGCCCACGGCACTCGAAGAAAGGTCATGGCCAGAGCGCCAAGTGCCGACCGTGCAGTGAACGAGAAAAACCCTCTCCGAGTGCTGTGGAGAGAGGCGGCCTCGGGTCCCTGAGGAGGGTCACCCAGCGCGAAGTGGTGTAACAGCCGCCAGCCAACTATGTGCAACGAGAGACAACTCAAGATTAGCGCGGCGATAGCTACAGCAGGGACGGTGACTTCGACCCTAGGTGAACCAGGCTGGAACCCATTGGCAAGCACCGCGACGCCGGCCAAGAGCGTCAGGGCAGATATCGCGATATCGACCCTGCCGGCAGCGCCGGTTGTAGCCGTACCGAAACAACCACAGGGGCGACCAGCGGCCGCTGCCTGATAATTGATAAACACAAAAAGCGAGAGCGCTGCAACTATCAAGGCGGCGGTGGCGCGAGCGTCCGAGCCGCTAGTCAGTAGCAGGGCTGACCCTAGCGAAACCTCGATCATCCCCGCCAGTCGAATGACAACCTTTGGAACAGCCACCCGCCCAAGCATTGTCGGCAAGTGAATGGGCTCCGTAGGGGGCCGCACCACCTTGACCGCGCCTGCCAGACAAAAGAGCGCGGCTAGCGCAATGGCAATCCCGTCAACCACAGGGTCAACTCTGAGCATTCTCATCTCTCATGCTGTGAGTGTTATGTTCCGGCTGGAACGCGCTCGCCAAGGCCATGGCCGACCACACGCAGTACTGCAACGGCCCCCACCGCGACCAACGCCTCATCGCCGCCGATCGCAAACTCCTGATCGCCGCCTGACCATGCCATTCCCGGTCAAACGATTGTGGCCGACCCACTAGATGAGGCTTATCAGGCGATGCGTCGAGGGTTGGGAGTTCGGGAAGTTGCGACCAATCGAGGGGCAGCTCGACGCCGAGTTCAGTCAGGTCGAGGGTGCTGGTCCCGTATGGCTGGTTCGGACGCCCGCTGGTGTGGCGGACGCGCCGGATGTAGCCGTCGTCGCCGACCCATACCTCCACGGGAATCCGTCTCATGTCATCGACCTTCTCCATCCCGGGAGGGACCGCCATCTGGTAGGCGACAGCGTCGGCTGCGCGGAGCAGATCTGCATGCGCCGCAAAGCGACGACAGGGCTCGCCTGCGATGTCGTCCGCTGCTGGTTGTCCGACGTCGATGACCCCGCGAACGATGTCAACCAGCCATAGCGGATCAAGAGAAGAGGCAGGCGCAGCGGTGAGACGGTCGAGAGGAGTCCCAGGTGCTCCTCCCCGACGCTGGTCTTCCGCTATGACCACAGCCCTTGCTTCACCTGGGTGGAGAAACATGCAGCGGTGCGCTGCGAAGTCAATGACCCCGATGGCGATCGACTGCGGGGCCCCGATCTTGCGTGCCAAGCGCCTAACGAGGCTGAACATGCCCGAGAGCAGTAGTCGGCCCGCCGCAGATCCCCACCGGCGCGAGCGAGAGTCACCCTGAGGACGACTCCGCCGACGCTCGCGCAGGTCAAAGTTCGGGGGGGCGGACTGATACTCAAGTCGCATCCGCGCGCTCCCCCGCTGAACCGTACGCTCAAGTGCGACACGGACATCCTCGGCGGCGCCCGGTTCCTGTTCCATACGGGCATTATGCAGGTTCCGTCAAGCCGGTCAGGAGAGGTGATGACGCTCGCTCACATTGGCTCTGCGCGTCCGCGCGCAGTGTGAGGCTGGAAGCTCTCCGCGCGCGCGGTCGGGACCCAAACCCACTCTCGCGTCGGAAATCAGGCCAATCTTGGGATCGGGACCCACACCCACTCTCCGGATACTGCTTCGGTCGGGCAGTACGAGCTGACTTCCTCCACCGAGGACCGAAGTGACTTCACCACCAGCCGCCCGAACGCCCTATGGCCATGCCGTCAATCACAGGGTCATCTGCCAGTCTGTGGGTGTTATGTTCCGGCTGCGACTTTGCCTATGCGGCCTACGGCGACGTATCAGCCCATAGCTACCAGATGAGGCTCATCAGGCGATGCGTCGAGGGTTGGGAGTCCGGGAAGTTGCGACCAATCGAGGGGCAGCTCGACGCCGAGTTCAGTCAGGTCGAGGGTGCTGGTCCCGTATGGCTGGTTCGGACGCCCGCTGGTGTGGCGGACGCGCCGGATGTAGCCGTCGTCGCCGACCCATACCTCCACGGGAATCCGTCTCATGTCATCGACCTTCTCCATCCCGGGAGGGACCGCCATCTGGTAGGCGACAGCGTCGGCTGCGCGGAGCAGATCTGCATGCGCCGCAAAGCGACGACAGGGCTGGCCTGCGATGTCGTCCGCTGCCGGTTGTCCGACGTCGATGACCCCGCGGACGATGTCAACCAGCCATAGCGGCTGAGAATAAGCCTTGATCCACCGTTTCGTCGGGGTGGGTCTGTCCGGTCGTTGAAATGAAATGACCTCCTGAGCAGGCAAGAAGCTGTCGATTCCGGCGACGGCGGCCTGCACCAGGAGGTCACCTGCATGGTGCACGATCTGTCGGACCGATTCGTGGTCGCGTTTGATGACGAGCGAGCGGTCGCCAACGCGGGTGTGATGTTGCCGGCGTTGCTGGCTTCGCGGCTGGGGATCGAGGGCCTGGTCGATCAGCGTGTGGATCTTGGCGATCGTGTTGGCGCGGCGAATCCGGGGCGCAAGGTGATGACGATGCTCTCTGCGATGGCGTTGGGCGCGGACTGCATCGAGGATTGCGACGTGCTGCGCTCAGGGCAGACCGACGCGGTGCTTGGGCATCGTGTCGCGGCGCCGTCGACGCTGGGCACGTTTTTGCGGTCGTTCACGTTCGGGCATGTCCGTCAGCTCGATCGGGTGCTCGCCGAGAGCCTTCAGAGCGCGTGGGCGGCCGGCGCCGGCCCTGGCGGCGGGCGCCTGGTCGTCGATGTCGATTCGTTTGTCGGGGAGGTTCACGGCCGCGACAAGCAGGGCGCCGCGTTCGGCTACACCCACAAGCGTGGCTATCACCCGCTGCTCGCGACGCGCGCTGACAGTGGAGAGGTGCTGCACATCCGCGCGCGCAAGGGCTCAGCGAACACCGCCCGCGGCGCGCTGCGCTTCGTCGAAGAACTCATCCCGCGCGTCCAACGGGCGGGCGCGACCGGGCCGAAGTTGTTGCGCGCCGACTCGGGGTTTTGGAACAAGAAGCTGATGGCGTGCCTGGAGGGCGCGGGCTGGACCTACTCGATCGGAGTGCGCCGCCAAGGCGCGGTCCCGGCGGCGATCGCGACGATCGCTGAGCAAGACTGGATCACGCTGGCCGACTACCCCGACGACGGGGAAGCGCAGATCGCCCAGACGATGATCGGCCACCAGCGCCTGGTCGTCAGGCGCACCCGCCTGCTTGGCCCGCAGGCAGAGCTATGGCCCGACTGGCGCCACTTCGCGTTTTTGACCAACCGCACCGACCCACTCGAAATCGTCGAGGCCGAGCACCGTCAACACGCCGTCGTCGAGCTGTGCATCCGCGACCTCAAAGACCAAGCCCTGGCGCACTTTCCCTCCGGCAAGTTCAACGCGAACGCCGCCTGGACGGTGATCGCCGCGCTGGCGCACAACCTGCTGCGCTGGACACACCTGATCGCGCTCCCCGACCAGACCGTCCGCATCGCCCGCACCCTGCGCCGGCGGCTACTCACGATCCCCGGGCGACTGACGCGCAGCGCGCGCCGCACGACGCTGCGGATGCCCGCCCGCTGGCCCTGGGCTGACGACTTCCTCGCCGCACTCGACCGCCTACGCGCGCTCCCACCACCCGCCTGACCGGCACCACCTCCGCGAGGACCATCACCGCCGCAACGCCGGCCTCGGCCTGCCCGACAACGCGTCGATCACCGCCACCGCGACGGCCCGAACCGGCCGCACACGCCCCAACGGCACCGTCACAAGCCCCAACGCACCAACGCGACCCCATCAACGGCCAACTCAGGCGATCGGCGCCACCGCGACCATCAAACGGTGGATCGAGGATAAGAGGCAGGCGCAGCAGTGAGACGGTCGAGAGGAGTTCCAGGCCGTCCTCCCCGACGCTGGTCGTCCGCTATGACCACTGCCCTTGCTTCAGGTGGGTGGAGAAACATGCAGCGGTGCGCTGCGAAGTCAATGACCCCGATGGCGATTGACTGCGGGGCCCAGATCTTGCGTGCCAAGCGCCTGGCGAGGCTGAACATGCCCGAGAGCAGCAGTCGGCCCACCGCAGATCCCAACCGGCGCGAGCGAGAGTCACCCTGTGGACGACTCCGCCGACGCTCGGGCAGGTCAAAGTTCGGGGGGGCGGACCGATACTCAAACCGTATCCGCGCGCTCCCTCGCTGAACGGTGCGCTCAAGTGCGACACGGACATCCTCGGCGGCGCCCGGTTCCGGTTCCATACGGGCATTATGCTGGTCCCGTCTAGCCGGTCAAAAGAGATGATGACGCTCCTAGACGAAGGGGAGTGCGACGACGCGCGCGGTGGCGCCGCCGTCGGCGGATAGCTCGGCGCCGACCTCGGCCTCGCGGCGCACGAGCGCGAGCGCGAGCGGCCCGCGGGCGGGGGAGACGACGCTCGAGCGCACGGTCGCCACCACGCGCTCGCCGAGCCGCAGCTCGGTCCCCGGCGCGAGCGGCTCGGCGCTCTCGAGGCCGAGGAGCCGCCGGTTGGGCTTGCCGCGGTAGAAGAGGCGGGCCACGGTCTCCTGTCCGACGTAACAGCCCTTGGTGAAGGAGACGGCGCGCTCGTTGAGGCCGGCCTCCTGAGGGATGACGGTGTCGTCGAGGTCGACGCCGTAGCGCGGCCGGCCCGCCTCGACGCGAACGATCTCGGCGGCATCCTCGCCGCAGGGGATCGCGCCCTCGGCGACGAGCTGCCCGCGCACGCGCTCGACGTCATCGGCGTCGCACACGAAGTCCGTCCCGGCCTGCGTCGCGACCAACCGCACCCGCGCGCCGGCGATCGTCTGGAGGCGGTGAGTGTGCTCGAGCCCGTCCACGCGGTGCGCACCGGGCCCGACGAGGCTCAGCAGACCGCGCTGGAGCGTGCGCTTGGCGATCTCGACGTCGCGGCCGAGCTTGAACCGCAGGATCATGTTGAAGAGGTCTTGCAGGACGCTGCGCTCCGTGTCCACGAAGACCCCGGCCGAGCCGGCGTCGAACACGCGCATGTCTCCGAGCATCTTGCCCTTCGGGGTCAGGAAGGCGGCGTAGCAGCCCTCGCCGTCGGCAAGTCCCACGACGTCGTTGGAGACCTGCCCCTGAAGGAAGTCCTTGACCTCCGACCCCGTCAGCAGCAACTTGCCCCGGTCGGAGCGGTCCACCAGCCCGACGCCGGTCGTGAGGGCCTCGTATTCCGCGGTGAGAGTGTCGACGGCCACCTTGATCCGAGGCTAGCCTTGGCGGCGTGGTTCTCGCGGACGCTTTCAACGAAATCCTGGACGCACTGCCGGCGGACTGGACGGACCTCGAGCTCGACGTGCGCGTCGACGAGTCCCAGTACCTGGAGGCGGCGACGTTGATGGTCGTCTGCAACGGACAGCCGTACTCAAACCACGACTGGCACTGGCGCGTGCTCGTCGCGCACCAGTTCGGCCACGCCGCTGCCGCGCCCGCGGTGCACGGGACGTTCGTCGCCATGGACAAGGCCGGCATCCGGGGCGAGCTGGTCCTGCGCGAGCTGCGCGAGGGGCGCGTCGAGGCGATTCAGGACTGGGGTCGTCCGGAGTCGGTGCGCCAGGAGTTCAAGCGCGTCCGCCATCAGTGAGCGGACAGCCGCCAATTCCCGGCGCGACCCGGGTGGTGGCGGGCTTCGACGTGGTCGTGCCGCGCTCGCGCATGGCTCGCGAGGGGCCGGCGCTCGTTCACTCCCTGCTCTCAGGCCCCACGAGCCCGTAGGCGAACTCGCCGGGCGGCATGGCCTCCCGGCGCAGGAAGCCGAAGGCCGGGACGCCCGCGGCGAAGGAGCCCTCGGCTTCGGCGAGCTCCGCGGCCAACGTCTCGCGATCCAGGCCCGGGCGCGTGGTCAGCACGGCCTGCACCGCGCTCTCCGGATCGATGCCTGCTTCCGAATAGCCGCGCTGCAGCGCCTTGACGAGCGCGACGACGTCCGCCCGGCGGCTCTCGAGCGTCGTCGCCGTCACGCAGACGAAGCGGTCGGGCTCGGGTTCCTGGATCAGGGCCATCACGCAGACGGCACCCGATCCGGCGACCGCGTCGCGGCGCAGGAGCACAGCCTGGACGCGGCCGCGGCGCAGCAGCTTGGCCGGATCGCCGGTCGCGCGGATCTCCAGCTCGACGCCCTCGGCCTCGTCGAAACCGCGCTCGGAGGCCAGGAAGATCCCTGCGTGGACGCCCGCCGGCCGCTCGCCCAGCAGCAGGGTCAGATCGGCGTCACCGGCCGTCTGGCCGCCGACGCCCCCGCATCCGGTCAGTGCCAGCGCGCCCAGGACCGCGAACCACAAATGCGCATGCACGCTTCCAACGCTAGTTTTCGGGCATGGCGACGTTGATGCTCGGCCCCGTGCTCCGCCATGCGGTGGGCACCGAGGCGACGGTTTGGGTGGAGGTCAACGCTCCGTGCGTCGTCTCCGTGCTCGGCTGCGAATCGGGCACCTTCTGCGTCGGTGGCCACCACTACGCCCTCGTGTTCGTCGAGGGACTCGAGCCCGGGACGGTCACGCCGTACGAGGTGCACCTCGACGGCGAGCGGGCGTGGCCGGAGGACGACTCGTGGCCGCAGTCGGTGATCCGCACCGCGACGCCCGACAAGCCGCTGAGCGTCGTCTTCGGCTCGTGCCGGACCGCGTATCCACACGAGGAGCCGTACACGCTCACCAAGGACCAGCACGAGGAGGGTCGCGAGGTCTGCGCCCTGCGGTCGCTGGCTCTGCGCCTGCGCGGGCAGGACCCGTCGCAGTGGCCGACCGCGATCGTTCACCTGGGCGACCAGATCTACGCCGACGAGGTGGATCCGCAGACCGCGGACCTGATCGCCGGCGAGCAGATCGCGGATTTCGAGGAGTACACGCTGCTGTACAAGGTCTCCTGGTCGGAGCCCGCGATCCGCTGGCTGATGTCGACGGTGTCGAACTCCATGATCTTTGACGACCACGACGTCATCGACGACTGGAACACCAGCAGCGAATGGCTCGAGGAGATCCGCGCGCAGCGGTGGTGGGACGAGCGCATCGTCGGCGCCTTTGTTTCCTATTGGGTCTACCAGCACATCGGCAACCTCACCCCGCAGGCCCTGCACGAGGACCCGATGTTCGACCGCATCCACGATCTCGCCGACGGCCTCGAGATGCTGCGCGAGTTCGCCTGCCACGCGGATCGCGACCCGTGCACCACGCGCTGGAGCTTCTGCCGCGACCTCGGCTCCGCACGGCTGATCGTGATCGACTCGCGCGCCGCGCGCGTGCTCGACCCCGGACAGCGCGCGATGGTCGACGACGCCGAGTGGGCGTTCATCGAGGAGGCGGCAACGAGTTGCGACTCCCATCACCTGCTGCTCGGCACCTCGCTGCCGTGGCTGCTCACGCCGGGCCTCCAGCACCTGGAGGCCTTCAACGAGGCGATCAGCGGCGGCGCGTGGGGCGACAAGCACGTCAAGCGCGCGGGGGAGAAGATGCGCCAGGCGGTCGACATGGAGCACTGGGGCGCCTTCCAGAAATCCTTCGTGAAGCTGACCGAGTTGATCGGCCGGGTGGGCGCGGGTGTGGACGGCCGCGAGCCCCCGGCCACCATCACCGCGCTGTCGGGCGACGTCCATCACGCCTACCTGGCCGAGGTCGAGTACCCGCCGGCCGACGGCGTCCGCTCGCGGGTCTACCAGGCGGTCGCGTCTCCGTTTCGCAACCCGCTGGATTCCAAGGAGCGGCGCGTCATCCAGGCGGCGGCGACCAAGCCGGCGGCGGCGGTCGCGCGCGGCCTCGCTCGGGCGGCCGGGGTGGCGCGACCGAGGATCACGTGGAAGTTGCGCGAGAAGCCGATCTTCGACAACGTCGTCGCCATGGTGCACCTCGACGGCCGCGACGCGAGGCTGCAGCTGTACCGCTCCCGCTCGGAGGACGGAAAGGCCGATGAGGCGCGCCTGGAGCTCGTCTACGAGAGCGCGCTGTGAGCCGTGGGCGCTTTCTGCGACATGCTTGAGCGGCTGCGGCCATAGAGGTTCCAGTGGTGCCTTCCGCCCGCTCAGACGCCCAGCTGCTGCACGCTGCCCGGACCGATCCGCAGGCGTTCCGCGAGATCTACGAGCGCTACGCCGTGTGGATGCGCTCGTGGTTCCAGCGCCAGACCGGCTCGGAGACGGCCGCCATGGACCTGACGGCGGAGACCTTCGCCCAGGCATGGCGCGGGGTGCGGCGCTTCAAGGACATGGCCGACGGGTCCGCCGCGCCGTGGCTGTTCGGCATCGCGCGCAACCTCCTGCGCCAATTTCACAAGCACAACCGGATCGAGACGGCGGCCCGCGCCCGGCTCGGCCTGCCGATCGACTGGGAGGGCACCGAGGCCTACGACGCCGTCGACGAGCGCATCCATGCGGACGCGCTCAGGCCCGCGCTCAACAAGGCGGTCCGTCACCTGCCGGTCGAGCAGCGGCGCGCCCTCGAGCTGCGCGTCATCCAGCAGCTCGGCTACGACGAGATCTCCGTGCGGCTGGGGTGCTCGATCAACGCCGCCCGCCTGCGCGTCTCACGCGCGCTGCGCTCCGTCAACGCCGAGATGCGGGGGTCGCAGACGTGAGCATGCGGCGTCCGCTACCGCCCGAGCTGATCGTGCTCGGCGACCAGCTCGAGGGCGCGGTGCGCCGGTCGGTGGGCCACCGCCGCACCCGCCGGCAGCTGACGCTCAACGCGTTCACGAGCGTGCTCGTGGCGTTGCCGCTCGTCCCCGCGGTGCTCGGCACCATGGCCACGCCCGTCGTGGCCCCGACCGTGACGCCGACCTCAAAGCCCAGCTACGGCGGCGCCGCCAACGACTACCCGCCGCGCGGCCTGCGCGGCGCCGGCATCCGAGCGGGCGACGCACTCGCCGAGCCCACGACCCTGCGGCGGGCGCTGCGATGAGCATGCTGCTGGAGGACACCCGCGAAGGGTCGCGCGCGACCGAACGCGCCCGTTGCGTGGCGCTGATCCGCGAGTCGCTCGCAGTGCTCAGCTCCAAGTGGGCGGTCGGCGTCCTGCTTGCGCTCGGCGAGGGCCCGCGCCGCTACCACCAGATCCTCTCCGAGCTGCATCCGATCTCCGAGAAGGTGCTGACCCAGACGCTGCGATCGATGGAGCGCGACGGGCTGATCACCCGCTACGTCCACGCCGGGGTGCCGCCGCGCGTCGAGTACGAGCTCACGCGGCTCGGCGCCTCGATGGCCGTCCCGATGAAGGCGCTCGGCAGCTGGGCCGTCGCCAACGGCTCGCGCGTGGAGTCCTCGCGCGAGCGCTACGACGCCGTCAACGCGTAGGCGAGCCTCCGGCCGTCGGCCGGTCCCTGCCCGACGCCCGCGCCCTCATGGCCGGTGATGGCCCAGACGCCGGAGTCCAGGCGCCCGACGAAGGGCCCGCCCGGGCGGTAGGGCCGGTAGCCGACCCAGGTGCGGACGATCGGCAGCTCGGCAAGGGCGGGCATCCAGGCCGCGGCGGCGTTGCGCAGCGCGTCCGCGTGCGGGGTGCCGGGGTCGAAGCCGACATCGTCGCGGCTGGACCCGACGTAGACCGCGCCGCTGAGCGCCTCCTCGATGACGGACGCCACTGCGGCGGGATAGGAGGCGTCGATGACCTTGCGGCAGACGAGGCCGGGCGCCGGCCCGAGCGCGATCAGCTGCCCGCGGCGCGGGCAGACGTCGAGCTCTCCGGCGAGCTCGCTGCTCCACGGACCGGCTGCGATCACGACGGCGTCCGCCGCGATCCGCTCGCCGCCGGCGAGCGTCACGCCGTCCGGCTCCGCGCGCACCACCTCGGCACCCGTGCGGACGGGAACCTCGGCCGCCATGGCGCGCGCGGTCGCGCGCGGGTCGACCTGCAGGTCCGCCGTGACCAGGACCGCGGGCGGGAGGCCGGGCACCAGCGCGGGCTCGATCGTGTGGGGATCGGGCACGACCTCGCCGCCGACCCGTGCGGCCAGCTCCGCGGCCCCGTCGCCGCGGAAGACGGTCAGCGAACCCTTCGCGCGCAGCTTCACCGCCTCCGGGAAGCGGTCCGCGAGGTCGTGCCACGCCGCATGCCCATCGGGAGCGTCGACGCGCAGCACGTTGCCCTCGCCCAGGCCGGTCGTCGCGCCGGACACCTCCCCGCGATCGAGCAGGAGCACGTCGACTCCGGCGTCGTGCAGGGCGAGCGCCGTCGCCGCCCCGCAGATCCCCGCCCCGACGACGACTAGAGACGAAATCCGGCGGGAAACGGGTCGTCGGGATCGAGCACGTAGGTCGCCGTGCCGGTGATCCAGGCGCGGCCGGTGATCTCGGGGATGACCCCCGCGTCGGTCTCGGCGACCAGGCGGCCGGTGAAGGACGTCCCGATCACCGATCGGTGCACGAACCGCTCCCCGAGCGCGAGCTGGCCGTGATGGTGCAGCTGGGCCATGCGCGCGCTCGTGCCGGTGCCGCAGGGCGAGCGGTCGAGCCAGCCGGGGTGGATGGCGACGGCGCTGCGGTCCGCTCCGAGCCAGATCACGTGCTTGCAGCCGCGGATGCCCTCGTCGCGGGGATGGACCGGCTCGGGCACGCCGGCCATGAGCTCGAGGCCCGCGGCGATCAGCCGATCGGCGTGCTCCGGCGCGACGACGAGGCCGTGCGCGGCGGCGTCGGCGATCGCGTAGAAGTTCCCGCCGAAGGCGAGGTCGTAGCCGTCGAAGGCGCCGACGAAGAAGGAGGGGACGTTGCGGATCGTGACGGAGGTCGCCCGACCGTCGCGCACCGCGACCCGCGCCTCCACCAGCCCGGCGGGCACGTCGAGCCGGACCACCGTCTCGGGCTCGGTCACCTCCACCATCCCGGTCTCCACGAGCACCGTGGCCACGCCGATCGTGCCGTGGCCGCACATGGGCAGGCAGCCGGACACCTCGATGAAGACCACGCCCCAGTCGGCGTCCGGGCGCAGCGGGGGCTGCAGCAGCGCGCCGGACATGGCCGCGTGGCCCCGCGGCTCGTGCATCAGCAGCGTACGCAGGGCATCGGCCTCGCGCTCGACGTGCTGCTTGCGCTCGAGCATCGTCCCGCCCGGCAGGACGCCGACGCCGTCGGTGACCACGCGCGTCGGCATCCCCTCCGTGTGAGAGTCCACCGCCCGGAACTCCCGACGCATGGCGCTCACCCGTAGATCGTGCGCGTCTCCGAGAAGAACTCGAGGCCGGCGCGGCCCTGTTCGCGGGGCCCGAAGCTCGACGCCTTGACCCCGCCGAACGGCACGTGGGGCTCGACGCCGGCCGTGGGCGCGTTGACGCGGACCATGCCCGCCTCGACCTGCCGCGCGAAGGCTTCGATCTCGTCGCGCAGCGGGGAGACGATGCCGGCCACGAGGCCGTATTCGAGCGCATGCAGCCGTGCGAGCGCAGCGTCCATGTCGGCGACGGGCTGGATCGACAGCACGGGGGCGAAGAGCTCCTCGGTGTTGCTGGGATGGTCGCCGGTGAGCAGGGCCGGGGTGAGCACGCCATGACCCGAGGCCCGGCCACCGGCAAGGAGATCGGCGTCGGCGATCTGCGCGGCGACCGCATCGCGCTTGGCGGCATCGATCATGGGGCCGACGACGGTGCGCTCGTCGGCGGGGTCGCCGACGCCGAGCGCGGCGACCTGCTCGCGCAGGGCGGCGGTGACGGCGTCGGCGGCGCGCTCGTGCACGAACAGCAGCGAAGTCGCCGTGCACTTCTGGCCGGCGTAGCCCATCGCACCGGCGAGCGCGACCTTCGCCGCGAGCGCGGGGTCGGCGGCCTCGGAGACGTAGACGCCGTTCTTGCCGCCCATCTCGAGCTGCAGCGCGACGAAGCGTCCCGCGAGCCGTTCGGCGATCGAGCGGCCGGTGGTCGTCGAGCCGGTGAAGGAGACGGCGTCCGGCCGCGCGTCGAGCAGTGCCTCGGCGACCTCGCGCTCCCCGGGCACGACCTGAACGACGTCGCCGAGGTTGAGGTGGGCGACGAGCCGCTCCACGATCCGCAGCGAGGGCGGGGAGGGCTTGAGCACGACGGCGTTGCCGGCCTGCAGTGCCGGGGCGAGCTTCCAGGTCGGGATCGCGATCGGGAAGTTCCACGGCGTGATCAGCAGCGCCACGCCGCGCGGGAAACGCAGGACGCGGACGCTGGCGCCGGTGGCGTCCTCGTAGATCTCACCGGCCGGGCCGGTGGCCAGCGACGCGGCGTAGCGCAGGATCGCCGCCGCCCGGGCGACCTCCGCGCGGGCCTCGACGATCGGCTTTCCCACGTCGGAGACGATCAGGTCGACGAGCTGGCCGTCTGCCGCCACGCGTTGCGCCGCTGCGACGAGCCGGGCAGCCCGCCCGTGCGCCCCCTGCGCCGCCCAGCCAGGCTGCGCCTCCCGCGCGCGGTCCATCCGCGCCACGGGGTTCCCGTCGGGCTCGAGCTCGAAGAGGGCTTCGCCCGTGGCCGGGTTAGAGAGCAGCGCGCACACGGGCCATGTCTCCTTCGTCGAGTGCGAGCCGGGGCGGGCGGGTCGGGCCGCCGTAGCCGTTCGTTGCGTCGAGTGCGGCTTTGAAGAACTGGACGAGGCGTGGGTCCATGTCGAGGCGGGAGAGCGGGGCGAGCTCTGGCCAGAGCTTGCGCGCTCCTTCGAGATCGCCCTGCTGGATGAGGTGTTGCAACTGCAGGCATTGAGTGGGGAACACGTTGGCGACTCCGGAGACCCAGCCCGATGCGCCGGCGGCGTAGCCTTCGAGGGCCCAGTCGTCGCCTCCGATGAGGACTTCGAGGTCGCTGATCTCGAGGAGCTGTGCGATGCGGCGGGCGTCACCGGAGCACTCTTTGATCGCGGTGATGTGAGGGAGTGACGCGATCAGCTCCGCGGGCATGTCGAGCCGGGTCGCCTCGGGGTTGTTGTAGGCCATGACCGGAAGCGCGCCGGCGACCGCGTCGTAGAAGGCGTGCAGCTCGCGCTCGGTCGCCTCGTACGTGGTCGGCGGCAGGCACATCACGCCGTACGCGCCGCAGCCGGCGGCCTGCTCGACGTTGGCCACGACTGCTGCAGTCGTGGCGGCGGACACCCCCACCGTCACGGTGAGGCCCGTCGCGAGGGCGGTCTCGATCACCGCGCGGCGCTCGTCGACCGACAGCGAAGCCGCCTCGCCCATCGTCCCGCAGACGACGACGTGCGCGATGCCGGCCTGCTGCAGCCGCTGCGCGTGCGCGGTCAGCTCCTCGAGCCGCAGTGACAGATCGTCCGCGAACGGCGTCAGCAGCGCCGGGATCACTCCTTCGAAAGTCATGTTCTGCGAATTACACCCCATATGGGGGTCAAAGTCGCAGAGGCTGTCAAAAGAGGTCTTGGGCGCGCGCGCGTACGAGGGCGGCGGCGCCCGGGCCGTCCTCCCCGAGGACGTGCGCCTCGAGCCCCCGCAGGCGCACCGCGGGCAGTCCACCCGCCTTGCTGCGAGCGAGGTCGGCCGTGCTGGCCGCTTGGTCGGCGACGGCGATCAGCGTCGCGTTGAGCTCGCGCCCGTCACGGTCGGTCTCCCCGCGCGCGTCCACGAGCGGCTCGAGGCCCGCGCAGCCGACGGCGATCTCCTGCTGCCCGACCCGCCACGGCCGCCCGAAGGAGTCCGTGACCACGACGGCGCAGCCCAGGGCCGCCCGCAGTCCCCGCGCCGAGGCGTCCGGGTCCAGCGGCAGGAGCACCGCGCGGTCCTCGCCGCCCGCGTTGGAGCGGTCGACCCCCGCGTTCGCGCAGACGAACCCGTGGCGGGTGCGGCAGATGAGTCGCCCGCCGTCGGCGCGCAGCACCTCCGCGGACTCGTCGAAGACGACCTGGACGGCGCGCGCATCCTTGTCCCACTCGGCGGCGAAGGCGACCGCCCTCGCACCGGGCACCACCGTGGCGAGGTCGACGACCCGTCCCTCGGCCTTGCTGACGACCTTGTGGGCGACGCACAGCACGTCGGTGGCGCGCAGATCGCCGCCGGCGGCCGCACCCAGCAGCGCCGCGAGATCGTCGCCCGGCCGCACTTCGTCGATGCCTGCGAGCGCGACCGCTTCGATCAAATCGTGGCGAGCGCCGCGAGGTCGGCGGGCGTGTCGACGTCGAAGGCGAGCGTTGGCACGTCGACGATGCGCACGCGCACCCCGGCCGCGCGGCCGAGGGCTGCGTGGCGGGCGCAGGAGCCCGGGCCGAACGACGGGACCAGTGCCTGCGGCGGATCGAGCACCAGCGCGTTCGTCCCCGTCCCGTGACGGTCGGGCACGATCGTCAGGCCGGGTCCGGCGTTCGCGAGCAGCCCGTCGACCTCGGCGGGGTCGAGCAGGGGGCAGTCACCGGGCACGAGCAGCACCCGCCGCGCTCCCGCCGCCACCGCGGCGTCGACCCCCAGCTGCGCGGCTTGGGAGTGGCCCGCCTCGCGCGGGTCGTCGACCACGTCCGCTCCGACCGCCCTCGCCGCCGCGACCGCGCGCGGCTCGCGGGTGACCACCACGATCCGCTCGAGCGTTCGCGCCTCCGACAGCGCCCGCAGGACCGCTTCGGCCATCGACTCCGCGAGCGAGGCGCGCGGCACCTCGGCCAGCTCCGTGCGCGACTTCGCCCCCTCGAAGGACTTCAGAGGCAATATGGCGACCGTTGCGGTCACGCGCGAATACGCGCCGAAGGCGCAGAAGGCAGCACGGCGATCGTCATCAGGCGGCGACCCCGACCGGATAGCGACGACGGATGTCGTAGAGCGTCGTGCGCTCCGCGGCGGGCCGGCCGGCGGCATGCGCGGCCCCGATCAGCTGGTCCGGGTCGAGCCGCACGCCGAACTCGCTGCCCGCCATGCGCGAGATCGACTCCTCCATCAACGTGCCGCCGAGGTCGTTGACGCCCCAGCGCAGCGCCTCCGTGGCGGCGTCGAGGCCCATCTTGACCCAGCTCGCCTGGAGGTTGCGGACGCTCTTGCCGAGCGCCAGCCGGAAGACCGCCGTGTGGCGCAGGTTGTCCTCGATCGAGATCGGCTCGATGCCGTGCGTGCGGCCGAGGAGCGTCTGGTAGGGGATGAAGGAGAGCGGCACGAACTCCGTGAAGCCGCCCGTGCGCTCCTGCAGCGCGCGCACGACGCGCATGTGCTCGGCGAGCTCGTGCGGGGCCTCGACGTGCCCGAACATGACGGTCACGGTCGAGCGCAGGCCGATGTCGTGCGCGGCCCCGACGATCTCCAGCCAGCGTGCCGCGGGGAGCTTGTTCGGGGAGATGCGCTGGCGCACCCCGTCCTCGAGCACCTCCGCGGCGGTGCCGGGGACCGAGCCCAGGCCAGCGTCGCGCAAGCGCTCGAAGACCGCTTCCGGCGCCAGCCCCGACGCCGTGCACATGTGGTCGACCTCCATCGGGCTGAAGGCGTGCAGGTGCAGCGACGGCGCGGCCGCGCGAGCCACCCGCAGCCACTCGAGGTAGTCCTCGAAGCCCCAGTCGGGGTGGATGCCCGATTGGATGCAGACCTCCGTGGCGCCGTAGTCGAGCGCCGCCTGCAGCCGCTGGAGGAACTCGTCGCGGTCGTGCTCGTAGGCGTCGGGCGACCGGCGGCCGACGCCGAAGCCGCAGAACGCGCAGCCCACGATGCAGACGTTGGAGACGTTGATGTTGCGGTTGACGACGAACGTCACCTCGTCGCCGGCGAGCTCGGCGCGCAGCTCATCCGCGGCCTGACGGATGTCCTCGACGGCCTCGGGCCGCGACTCGGCGAACAGGCCGGCGACCTCCTCGGGCGTCAGAGCACCGCCGTCGCGCGCCCGGGCGACCACGCCCGCCAGCGATCCGTTCACCCAGCCGGCTTCGCCAGCGGGCACCAGCAACTTGGGCGCCGCGCGGCGGCGGCGGAAGGTCGGATAGACGCGCTCGATGACCTCGAGCACGCGCGGCGCCTGCCACTCGGCGTCGATGTACTGCGGATACACGCACAGCCGCTCGGCGAGCGCGACGCCGTCCTCGGCCAGCCGGGCGCGCACCTGCCGCGGCGAGGGGAAGGGGTGCTCGGGGGAGATGTGGTCGCCGTTGGCGCTCAGCCCCCCGAGGTCCGTCGCCCCCGCGGCGACCAGCCGCGGCCACCACTCGCTCAGGTTGGGCGGCACCTGGATCCCGACGCCCGGCAGCAGCCGCTTGGCCTCTCCGATCAGTCGCTCGAGATCCTCGAGGGAGACCGACGTGGCCCATGCGGGCATGTCCTCGTGCGGCTGGTCGGCGATCCCGGTCCGCCACAGCGTGTCGGCTGCGGCGTCGGCGATCTCGGCCGGCTCGCGCCCGTAGTAGCTCTGGTGCGGGACGAAGTTCTGCAGGATGACCTCCTGCAGGTGGCCGTCCCTCTCGTGCTCTGCCGACAGCGCCTCGAGCGCGGCGACGCGCTCCTCCTCGGCTTCCCCGATACCGACGAGGATCCCGCTCGTGAAGGGGATGCGCAGCTCGCCGGCCGCGCGGATGGTCGCCAGCCGGACGTCCGGGTGCTTGGTCGGCGAGCCCTGGTGGGCGACGAGGTCCGGGTTGACGGACTCGAGCATCAGCCCCTGCGATGCGGTCACCTCGCGCAGCCGGGCCAGGTCGCCCGGCGCCAGCACGCCGAGATTCGAGTGGGGGAGCAGCCCGCGCTCCAGCGCCTGCTCGCACGCCCACACGACGTAGCCCACGAAGTCGTCGAAGCCCAGCGCGGCGAGCTTCGCCTGCACGCCCGGATGGTGGTCCGGCGCCTCTCCCGTCAGCACCAGCAGCTCCTTGACCTGCCGCCGCGCGGCCCGGTCGATCAGCGCGAGGACCGCCTCGGGCTCGTGCAGGTGGGGCTTGTGCGTGGCGAACGCGCAGTACTTGCAAAAGCAGCGGCACGTGCGCGACAGCGAGAGCGTGACGTTGCGGCTGAACGTGACGCGCCGGCGCATCGTTCCCGACGCTAGCCCTTCAGCCGGTCGTCCAGGCGCTCAGACGAAGAAATCCGGCAGCAGGTCCGAGTCGCTTGAGTTCGGGTCCATGCGGTAGCGCCCGAGGTCGCCCTCGACCACCTCGTCGTCGATGAAGAAGTTCCCCGTGCACTCCTGCGCCGGGCGCACGAAGATGGCGTGCGCGGCGTCGGCCATGATCTCCGGCGAGCGCGCCTTCTTCATCGCCTCCTCGCCGCCGAGCAGGTTCTGGATCGCCGCGGTGGCGATGATCGTCCGCGGCCACAGCGCGTTGAAGGCGATGCCGTCCTCGCGGAACTCCCCGGCCATCCCCAGGACGCACATGCTCATGCCGAACTTGGCGATCGTGTAGCCGACGTGGGGCGCGAACCAGCGCTCCTCCATGTTCAGCGGAGGCGACAGCGCCAGCACGTGGGCGTTGTCGGACTGCTTGAGGTGCGGGACGCACGACTTGGAGAACAGGAACGTGCCGCGGGTGTTGATGTCCTGCATGAGGTCGTAGCGCTTCATCTCGAGCTTCTCCGTGCCGACGAGATTGATCGCCGAGGCGTTGTTGACGCAGATGTCGATGCCGCCGAACTGCTCGACGCACTGCGCGACGGCGCCGAGCACCGAGTCCTCGTCGCGGACGTCGCCGACGATCGGCAGCGCCTGGCCGCCGGCAGCCTCGATCTCCTTGGCGGCGGTGTAGACGGTCCCCTCGAGCTTGGGGTGGGGTTCGGCCGTCTTGGCGACGATGCAGACGTTGGCGCCGTCCTTGGCCGCACGCCTGCCGATGGCCAGGCCGATGCCACGGCTCGCCCCCGAGATGATCATGGTCTTGCCGGCGAGGTCACTCATGACCTCAAGCCTTTCACGAAGCCGAGGATCTCGCCGGCCACCCGTGCACGCGCGGCCGGGTCGCCGAGCCAGACGTCCTCGACGACCCCGTCGACGACGTCGCCGTACAGCGCGAGCGTTCCCGCCAGGTCGGGTGTGACCCCGGCGGCCAGCAGGCACGGCACGGTGGGCCCCTTGATCACCTCCCCGTGCACGAACGGGCTCACCGCGACGACGGGCACGTCCGCCAGCAGCGCCCGCATGCCCGGCACGGCCAGGATGGGACCGATCGACACGACGGGATTGCTGGGCCCGATCACGACCGCGTCCGCGCCGGCCACCGCGTCCGCTACCTCCGGCGGGACCGTCGCAGCCTCGATGCCGCGCAGCTCGATCTGACGCACCGGGGCCTCGCCCGCCCTGCCGCCCGCCCGGATCATCCACTCCTGGAAGGGCACGCCGTCGACGAAGGTGCGCACCGGGTCGTCGCACATCGGCAGCACCCGTGCGGGCACGCCGAGCGTTGCCCGCAACGCCTCCAGGGTCTCGGTCAGCCGTTCGCCGGCCTGCAGGCGCCGGAGCCGGTCGCGGCCGATCTCGAGATCCTCGTCGCCGAGGTTGAACCAGACGTCTTCGCCGCGCGCACGCAAGCGGTCCATGGCCACGAAGGTGTCACCGGCGAGGCCCCAGCCCCGCTCGTCGATGCGGTCGGCCAGCCAGAAGAGGACGAGATCCGGATCCGGCGAGACGTGCGCGCCGTGGATCTCGATGTCGTCACCGGTGTTGGCGACGACGGTCAGGTCATCCGCGATGCCGAGCAGACCCCGGGCGAGCTTGGCGCCCCCGGTGCCGCCGGCCAGGACGACGATGCGCATGGGCCGAGCTTGTCAGCCCGGCCCCGCGCAAGCGTTCAGCTCAGGTGCGGCGCTCGAGGTCAGCGACCTCGTCGGCCTTGTTGTCCGCGCGGTCCTGCGCGTTGGCGAGCTCGTCCTTGGCGTCGCCCTTGCGCTCTTCCTTCTTGCCCTCACGCTTGGTGGAGGCGTTGCCCGTCAGGTCGCCCATGGCCTGCTTGGCACGGCCAGTGATCTTGTCTGTGATTCCCATACCGGAGGTGTACCCACCGCCCGGGGGCTTAGGCGTCGGCCTATCGCCCCGAGAACTCGGGCTGGCGCTTCTCCGCGAAGGCGCGGGCGCCCTCGGCGAAGTCCTCCGTGGCGGCGCAGACGGTCTGCAGGGCGACCTCGAGCTCGAGCGTGGTCGACAGCGCCGGCCGTGCCGAGGCGTCGATCACGCGCTTGGACAGCCCGACGGCCACGGGGGCGCAGGCCAGCAGCTCCTCGACGAGCTGGTCCACCGCGGCGTCGAGCTCGTCGGCGGGGGCGACCCGGTTGACCAGGCCGATGCGCTCGGCTTCGGTCCCGTCGATGAGCTTGCCGGTCATGATCAGCTCCTTCGCGCGGCCGAGGCCGACGACCTGCGGCAGTCGCGACGACCCGCCCACGTCGGGGATCAACCCGATGCGCGTCTCGGGCAGGCCGGTGATCGCGTCCGCGGCCATCACCCGCAGGTCACACGCCAGCGCTGTCTCCAGCGCGCCGCCGATGCACCCGCCCTGGATGGCGCAGACGACGGGCTTGGTCAGCTCCTCGAGCGCGTTGGCCACATCGAGCCACGCCTTGCGAAACGGCCGCAGCTGCTCCATGCCCCCCTCGCCACGGTCTCGGCCTGCGGCCTCGCCACCGGCAGCCGGCTTCGCCGGCGCCTCCGGGCCCGCCAGCTCCTTGAGGTCCACGCCCGAGGAGAACATCGGGCCGGCGCCGCGTAGCACGACGACGTGGACGTCGCCGGCCGCCGCAGTGGCGCGCACCGCCTGATCGAGCGCCGTGATCAGCGCCGCGTTGAACGCGTTGCGCTTCTCCGGGCGGTTCAGGACGATGTGGCGGACCCGCCCGTGGTCCTCCGTGAGCACCAGATCGGTCATGCCGGGACCCTATCTTCGCCCACCCAGCGCGGTGCGCCGACCATCGCTCCGCCAGGACAATCGGTGCACTCGACCTCTCGCTCGGGGTTGACGATCCCGACGAGCCCGAGGATCCCGCCGATGGCGACGAGGCCGGCGGAGATCGCCATCACCCGGTGGAAGCTGTCAACGGTGATCACGCCGGAGACGATGATCCCCAGCGCGGCCACGCCGAGCAGGCCGGCCACGCGCGCGAGCGCGTTGTTGACACCGGAGGCGATGCCGGCGTTGTGCTCGTCGGCGTCGGCGAGCACGGTCGCCGTCAGCGGCGCGACCGTCATCGACAGCCCGAGGGAGAAGATGGTCAGCGCGGGCAGGACCCCGGAGACGTAGGGGGCGTCCTCCCCGACGCGCAGCCATAGCAGCAGCCCGGCCGCGGCGATCAGCGGGCCGACGCCCATGAACAGCCGCGGGCCCAGGCGGTCCGCAAGCGCGCCCATGCGCTTGGACAACAGGAACATGATGATGGTGGTCGGCATCGTGGCCAGCCCCGCCTCCAGCGCGCTGTAGTCCGCCACCTGCTGCAGGAACAGGACCGCCGTGAACAGGTTGATGCTCAGGCCGCCGTACATCGCGATCGTCTCGAGGTTTCCCACCGCGAAGTTGCGGCGGCCGAACAGCCCGAGCGGCAGCATCGGGTCCTTGGACCGCCGCTCCCAGGCGACGAACGCCCCTAGCAGGGCGATGCCGGCCACGAGCGGCAGCCAGACCTCTAAAGAGCCCCAGCCGACCTCGGGCTGGCGCGTGAGCGCGTACACGGGCCCACCGAGGCCGAGCGCGCACAGGACTGCGCCGACGATGTCCACGTGCGGGCGCGCGGCCCCGCGCGGGCGCTCCTGCACCGCCTTGGCGACGACGAACAGCGTGACGAGCACGAACGGGACGTTGACGAGGAAGATCCAGCGCCACGAGGTCGCGTCGACGAGCACGCCGCCCGCGAGCGGGCCCACCACGAAGGCGATGCCTGTCCAGGCGGTCCACGAGCCGATCGCCGCGCCGCGCTCGGCGGGCGGGAAGGCCGCGATGATCACCGCGAGCGCGCTCGGGGTCAGCAGCGCCCCGAAGATGCCCTGCAGCCCGCGCGCGAGCACGAGCACCTCGACCGATGGGGCGAGGGCGCAGAGCAGCGATGCGACCCCGAAGCCCGCGACGCCGAGCGAGAAGATCCGCCGTTCCCCGAAGAGGTCGCCGAGCGATCCGCCGACCAGGATCAGCGATCCCAGGGTCAGCAGGTAGGCGTTGGAGATCCACTGCTGGCCGGCGAGCCCGCCGCCGAGGTCTTCGCGGATCGCCGGCAGCGCGATGTTGACCACGGTGGCGTCGAGGCCGGCGACGAAGGAGCCGAGGATCGCAGCGAGCAGGGCGAGCTTCTTGCGGTCCATAAACCGACCATACTTCTGGGGTCAATGAGCAATCTTCTGCATCCACCCGCCCACCGTGGCCCCCTGATCGCGGCTGGCGCGGTCACGTTTGCCGTCGGCGTTGCGACGTTCTTCGCGCGCTACGAGCCAGCCGCCGGCGTGACGCTCGCCGTCACCGGCACGCTGGCTGCCGCGTTCCTGTGGCTGGCGCTCGCGGGCGGGGACGACGGCGGGCCGCCCCCCGCGTTCGTCTCCGCGCTGCTGGTCACCGGACTGGCGTCGTTCGGCGCAGCGCTGGTGAGCATCGCCGACCTGCTCAGCGACGAGGATCCCGGCGCACGGAGCGTCACCCTGATCGCGCTGGTCCTGGCGGCGGTGGCGGCCGGGCTCTCGCGCCGCCGCCGGTCGGCCGTCGCGGCGCTGATCGCTGCGGTCGCGGTTGGCACAGCCGTGATCGCTGCCTGGCAGTGGATCTTCGAGCCCGACGACATCACGCCCTTCCGCTGGATCCTCCTCGCGCTGGCGGTCGGCTACGGGCTGGCGTCGCTGCCCTTGCGCGCGGCGAGCCTGCGCCACTCCGAGCAGATGGTCAACGCCGCGGGGCTCGCCATCCTGGCCATCCCCGCCAGCGAGACGGGGGTCTTTCTGTTCGGCACGCCCCGGCTGCCCGGCGTCTTCGAGGGCGTAGTGCTCGTCGGGGGGCTCGGCCTCGTCGCGTACGCAGCGATCGACCGGGCGCCCGGCCCCGCCTATATCGGAGCGGCGAACCTCGCGGTCTTCGTCCTCATCGCCGCGCCGGGCCGCGACCAGCTGCTCGTCTGGCCGATCGTGCTGCTCGTCCTCGGCGCGGTCGCCCTGCTGGCCGGCCTGCGCCCGCGGCGCCCACTCCCGCCCGAGCCCGAGTCCTCGACGCGACCCGACGACCTCCCGCTCACCGTTCGCGTGCAGGCTCCTTAGGGAGCGACCTCGAACACCTCGACGGTGTGGCCGCCGGGGGCGCGGACGTGGCAGCGGCGCTCACCCCAGTGACGCTCGCGCTCCTCGAGCTCGAGGCCAAGGGCGTCGAGGTCGTCCACCTGGATCGCGACGTGGCCGCGCGGCGGGACGACCGGCGCATCGGTCAGCAGCAGGTGGACCTGCGTGCCGGCGCGGGCGAACCACACCGTCCGTTCGCGCAGCGTCTCCGGCGGCGCCACCTCCGCGAAGCCCAGCGCGGTCCAGAAGGCCCGGTGCGCGTCGGCGTCGGCGGGGTCGCACTCCAGGGAGACGTGGTGGATCAAGTCCGCGCCTCGCGGTAGTCGGCGATCGCGCGCTTGCGCTCCTGTGCGTGGTCGACGATCGGCTCGGGGTAGTCGGGCGTCTCGAGCTCGGGCACCCAGCGGCGCACGTACTCGCCGTCAGGGTCGAAGCGCTTCTGCTGGAGGGTGGGGTTGAACACACGGGTGTAGTCCTGCGGGTCGGTGCCGGTGCCGGCCACCCACTGCCAGCCGCCGTTGTTGGACCCCATGTCGCCGTCGATCAGGTGGTGCATGAAGAAGCGCTCGCCGTCGCGCCAGTCGATGTGGAGGTCCTTCGTCAGAAACGAGGCGACGATCATCCGTGCGCGGTTGTGCAGCCAGCCGCACGCGACCAGCTGGCGCATGCCGGCGTCGACCACCGGATAGCCCGTGCGGCCCTCCTCCCACGCCTTCAGCAGCTCGGCGTCGGTGTCCCAGCGCGGCTCGGGGCGCTGGACCGGCCCGTAGAGCAGGACGTAGGCGTAGAAGTCGCGCCAGGCGAGCTCCCCGCGGTAGGTGGTCGCTTCGCGGGTCCGCTGCTCGAGCTTGAGCGGCGACAGGCAGCCGAAGTGCAGGTACTGGCTCATGCGGCTCGTCGGCTCGGAAAGGACGTTGCGGGTGTTGCCGTACTTCTTCGCGTGCGGCGCCCAGTCGTCGAGCGCCTTGAGCGCTGCGGCCTCGCCGGGCTCCGGGCGGTCGATCAGCGTTGGTGGCTCGTCGAAGCCGAGCGCCGTGACGGAGGGGATGCCATCCGATTGCACCCGGCTCGGCGTGGGGATCTCCGCGGGCGCGTCGTGGACTGCCCGGCGCGGCTGCTCGGTCCACTCACGCCGGAACGGCGAATAGACCTTGAACGGGGTGCCGCCCTTGGTCTTCAGATCGCCGAGCCGGGCGATGAAGTTGCCGGGGCCGAGGCGGAGGTCGACCGTCTGTGCCACCCGCTCGTCGCGGGCTCGCGCATAGGCGGAAGCGTCGCCGGCGGCGTAGACGCACTCGGCGCCGATCTCCTCGACCACCTTGGGCAGCTCCTCCTCGAACTTCCCATGGCGGACGACGAGGCGCGATCCCCGCTTGCGCAGCTCGCCGTCGAGCGCCTTGAGGCAGTCGAGCAGGTACTGCGTCCGGTTTGCCGAGGCGAAACGCCCATGGACCAAGCGGTCGTCGAGCACGAACACCGGCACCACCTCGTCGTGCTCTTTGAGCGCGGTGACGAGGGGCGGATGGTCGTGGACGCGCAGGTCGCGGCGAAACCAGACGACGGCGGTGCTCATGCGGGAAGCTACGGCGCGACTACGGCTCGCGGATCGCCCGCTGCATCCAGTCGACCTGATTCTGCTTGCGCATGATGATGTGCTCCATCAGGTGCTCGAGCGCCTCGCTGTCGGAGTTCTGGCCGGAATAGGGGATCACGGCGTGCAGCGCGTCGACCGTCTCCGTCTCGTTCTCGATCAGGCTCTTCACGGTCTCCCGCGGGTCCGAGCTCCACTTGGTCTCCGTGATGTCGGTGCCGGGGTCACCGCCGAGGGCGGTGATCTTCTCCACCAGGCGGCGCAGGTCGTCGAGCTCCTCCTTGGCGAAGGCCCACATCTCGTTCGCGACGCCCTGGACCTCGAGGCCGAACATGCTGCCGGACGCCGTCGTGAGCTGCAGGACGGAGCGGCGCTGCAACACGAGGGCCTCGTTGAGGCACTTGAGGACGTTCGGGACGTCCATGGGATCAGGTTCGGGCATCGTGATTAGGGTTCCCCGCTTGGCCGGTTCGCCAAAGATCCTGTGGGAGCCTTCTGGACGACTGGTGGAGTCCTGCACCATGACGCGCTTCGCTCGCGCGGCGGGGCAGTCGGGGTCCTACGAGGACCTGTGGCGCTGGTCGGTGGACGACATCGAGGGGTTCTGGGCGCACGTCTGGGAGTACTTCGAGGTCGAGGGCGGATACGACCGGGTGCTCGGCTCGCGGGACATGCCGGGCGCGGAGTGGTTCCCGGGCGCATCGGTGAACTTCGCCGAGCACGTGTTCCGGGGGAAGGACCCGGCCGCTCCAGCGGTGTCGTTCGCCACTGAGACGAGCCCCCTTCAGACGTGGTCCTGGGGTCGGCTTCGCACCGAAACAGCTCAGGTGAGGGAGGGATTGATCGCGCGCGGCGTCTCTCGCGGGGATCGCGTCGTCGCCTACCTGCCGAACGTTCCGCAGACGGTCGCGGCCTTCCTTGCCACTGCCTCTCTCGGTGCCGTCTGGTCCTCGTGCTCGCCCGACTTCGGCGCGCGCTCGGTGATCGACCGGTTTGCGCAGATCGAGCCGAAGGTGCTGCTGGCGACGGACATGTACGCCTACGGCGGTCGCGTGTACGACAAGTCCGGCGTCGTCGCGCAGCTGCGGGCGGAGCTCGGGGTTTCGCACGTGGTGCTGCTCTCGGACTGGTTCGAGCAGACCGACGCCGAGCTGTCGTTCGAGCGGGTGCCGTTCGACCATCCGCTGTGGGTCCTCTATTCCAGCGGCACCACGGGGCTGCCCAAGGCGATCGTCCAGGGGCAGGGCGGGATCCTGCTCGAGCACCTCAAGAAGATGCACCTGCACCTCAACGCGCAGGAGGGCGACCGCGTCTTCTGGTTCACCACCACCGGCTGGATGATGTGGAACTTCCTGGTGGGCGTGCTGCTCACCCCGGCGTCGATCGTGCTCTACGACGGGAACCCGGGCCACCCCGACATGGGGCGGCTCTGGGACCTCGCCGAGGAGACCGGCGTCACGGTCTTCGGCACGGGAGCGGCGTACATCCACGGGTGCATGAAGGCGGGGGTGTCGCCGGCGGAGGGCCGCTCGCTCGCGGTGCACTCGGTGGGCTCGACCGGCTCTCCGCTCAGCCCGGAGGGCTTCGAGTGGGTGTACTCAGAGCTCGGCGACGTGTGGCTCTTCTCCACGTCGGGGGGGACCGACGTGTGCACGGCGTTCGTCGGCGGCACGCCGCTGAAGCCCGTGTGGCTGGGGGAGCTGCAGGCGCGGTCGCTGGGCTGCTCGGTGAAGGCCTTCGACGAGGACGGGAACAGCATCGTCGAAGAGGTCGGGGAGCTGGTCATCGACCAGCCGATGCCCTCCATGCCGGTGAGTTTCTGGGGTGACGTAGACGGGTCCCTGCTGCACGACGCGTACTTCGCGATGTACCCGGGCGTCTGGCGCCACGGGGACTGGATCCGGATCACCGAGCGCGGGTCGGCGGTCATCTACGGGCGGTCGGACTCGACGATCAACCGCGGCGGCGTCCGGATGGGCACCGCCGAGATCTACGCCTCCGCGCTGTCGGTCGACGCGGTCCAGGACGCGCTGGTCGTCGACGTCGACGACTGGATGCCGCTCTTCGTCGTGGTCGAGGGCGCGCTGACCGACGACGTCGTCGCCGAGTTGCGCACCCGCATCCGCGAGGAGTGCTCCCCCCGCCACGTCCCGTCGGAGATCATCCGCGTGGACGCCGTCCCGCGCACCCTGTCGGGCAAGGTGCTCGAGGTCCCGGTCAAGAAGCTCTTCCAAGGCGCCGCGCCCGAGACCGTTGCCTCCCGCGAGTCGCTCGCGAATCCCGAAGCCTTCGACTGGTTCGTCGCCTTCGCCAGCGAGCGCAATTAGCACGGAGAGTTTCGAGGGCTGCACGCCTAGGACCGGTTATGACCGGTCTTACGCGTGCAGAGCTCCATCGGTGGGCTCGAAATGACGTCATCACCCACCGTCGGCTGAAGGCGCTCGGCATGACCCGCCACGCGATCGCCGCTTCGGTCGCGCGTGAGCACCTGTTTCCCGCTCACCGAGGAGTCTTCTTCCTCGATGCCGATCCGTCGCAACTCTCGCGCTGGACGGCGGCGGTCGCACGATGTGGTCCCGACCCGCTGCTGAGCGATGGACCAGCCGCGGCGGCCTGGACCCTGATCGGGCGCTGGCACGGGCCTCCGCATGTCACGGTCCCGCGCGGCGGTACCCGTTCTCCGAAGGGCATCGTCATCCACTGGACCATTCGCCCGGACGAGGGCAGCGTCCGCGACGGCATCCCGGTGACAAGCCTGTACCGCACCCTCGACGACTTCGCGCGCACCGCCGACCCCAAGGCCGTGAAGGCTGCGCTACGCCGGGCGGAGTACCACCACGCCGTCGACCTCTCCGCGGTGGCGGCCGCCGCGACGAGTGCACGGCTGAAGACGGTGTTGCGGCCGTACATCGCCGGCCAGGGCAAGACGGACTCCGAGCTCGAGGCCGACTTCTACGAGCTCATCGCGACGAGGACCCCGCTGCCGAGGCCCGAGCTCCAGCGCGACGTCCCCGGCGGCCGCGCCGACTTCGTGTGGGCCGAGCGCCGGCTGATCGTCGAGGTCGACGGCTACGACGCGCACAAGGGCCGGATCGCCTACCGCGACGACCGGGCGCGCGACCGCCGGCAGCGGCGCGCGGACTGGCTCCCGCTGCGCTACACGTGGGAGGACGTCGCGCTGACGCCTGCTGAGGTCGCCGAGGACGTCGTCAGTGCCTGGTCGAGCCGGTCGACGCTGTCGATGACGAAGTCGTAGACCGCCTCCATGGCTGCGTCCTCGACGGCGGCGGGGGTGTCGTGCTCGGTGCGCACCCGTTCCGGCACGCCGGCGGCACCGACGGTGCGCACGTAGAGGGACCCGAGGCTGCGCGCCATCGTCGTCGGCCGGTGCACGGACCGGCGGCCTCCGGGCCCGCAGGCCGTGACGAGCTGCGGATGGCGCGCCGACCAGGCGACGGTTCCCGACCCGCACGGGCCGAGCTCGACGAGCACGGTGTCCTCGGACGAGCGCTGCTCCGACCTCAGCCAGGTCCGGAACCCGTACGGCCACGCTTCCCCGGCCCCGGCCAGCACGAGCCCGACCGAGAAGCGCGCCGGCGGTCGCTGCGTCAGCTCCTCGTGCAACGCGAGCGCGACCGCCACCCCGGCGGCGTCGCTCGCCCCCGCCGTGTAGTCACTGAGCAGGCAATCGAGCGCCACCGCCGCCACCGCGAGGAGCCCCACGGTCGGGATCAGCTGCACCGCCCCGATCCCCCTTCCTTCAAGGCCAAGGCCACGCAGCGCACCCACGACCACCACGGAGAGGAGCAGCGCGACCAGCGCCCAGGTCGGGTGAACGCCACGAAACCACCGTCGAACCCGGAAACCGGCGCCCGCGCGCGACGCGTCGGTATGCGCGACGAGCCACAGCTTGATGCCCGGACCGGGCGGGTCGACCACCACGATCTGCGTCGCCCGCCGGTAGAAGAGCCGGCTCAGCCCGCCGAGCAGCCACGACAGCACGAGGAGGAGCGCGCCGGCCGCGACGACGGGGACGGCGGTCGCCGCGAGCGACACGGCGACGCCGAGCCCCGCGTGCCAGACGAGCGACCAAGCCCACTGCGGACGCACCCAGACCGTCTCCACCCACGGGCCGTAGCCGCGCTCGCGCAGGTCGTCGTGCAGCCATACCGCAGCGCGGCGTTCGGCGTCGGTGCACGCGCCGCGCGCCTTGAACTCCGCCAGGTTGTCGACGACATCGCGCATGTAGGTTGCCCCATGATGTCCGACGTCGCGTTCGCAGGGGTCGTTCGCCAGGCCGAGCTCGTTCGCGACGGCGAAGTGACGGCCCGTGATCTGGTGCAGCTGAGCCTCGATCGCATCGCGGAGCACGACCCCGTCCTCAACTGCTTCCGGGTCGTCTTCGCCGAGCGCGCCCTCGCCGAGGCCGACCAGGCCGACGCCCGCCACAAGGCCGGCGACGACCGTCCGCTGCTCGGTGTCCCGATCGCTGTCAAGGACGACCAAGACGTCCAGGGGGAGGTCACCGCGAAGGGCTCGATCGCCCACGGCGGGCCGGCGGCTGCGGACGCCGAGATCGTGGCGCGGCTGCGCGCCGACGGCGCGATCATCGTCGGCAAGACCAACGTCTGCGAACTGATGACCATGGCCTTCACGGAGACCCTCTGGTACGGCGCGACCCGCAATCCGTGGGACCTCGACCGCACGCCGGGCGGGTCCAGCGGCGGCAGCGCCGCTGCGGTCGCCGCCGGCCTGGTCGCCGCCGCCACCGCGAGCGACGGCGCCGGCTCGATCCGCATCCCCGCCGCGTGCACGGGACTCATCGGCCTCAAGGCCGGGCCGGGCGTCGTCCCGACCCCGACCTCATGGAACGGGCTGAGCACCTACGGATTCCTGGCCCGCACGGTCGAGGACGTCGCGCTGCTGCACGGCATCGCAACCGAGCCCCCGTCCTCGCTGCGGATCACCTGGTCGGCCAAGCCACCGCTCCCGACGCTGCCGGGGCCGAACGCAACCGTCCGCGCCGCGATGACCACGGTGCGCGAGCGGCTGACCGCGCTCGGGCACGCTGTCGAGGAGCGGGATCCGGATTGGGGTCTGGCCGGCCCGCGCACCGTCGTCCGCTTCCTTCGAGGCATCGCCGACGACGCGAAGTCCATGGCTCGTCCCGAGCGCCTCGACCGCCGGACCCGAGGCTTAGCCCGACTCGGGTCCGCCTTACCTGAGCTGTTGTTCGCCAAAGCCCTCGCCGGCGCCGAAGCCGACCGGGACCGCCTCGAGCGCGAGCTGGGCAACGGCTTGCTCATGCTCCCCGTCTACAACGAGCTCCCGCCGCGCATCGGCGCCTACGAAGGCCTCGGCGCGGTCCGGTCGCTCGACAAGGGGTTCAAGTTCACGCCCTTCCCCGGTCTGCTCAACCACACTGGCCTACCGGCCGTCGCCGTTCCGGTGGCGCCGATGGTCGCCGTCCAGTTCGTCGGCCCGCGCGGCTCAGAGGCTCGGCTGCTCGGCCTCGCCGCGCTCCTCGCGCCCGACCTCGGGCGCCCGCCCGGCTTCTGAGAGGCGCGCACGCAGCTCGTCGCCGCGGCCGGCGGCCACCGCGCGCCCGGCGCGCCGGGGATCGAGCGGCACGCCGAGCGACGCTGCGTGCTCGACCAGCCCCTCCTTCTCCTCCGACTGCCGCGCCGCGCGCAGGAAGAGCCAGCAGAACAGCCCGATGGTGAGCAGGCTCTCCTCGATCATCATCACCGAGCCGGCCAGCACCTGGTCGCCGAGCCGCGGGTAGGTGTCCGCGTAGAACGGGCTGCTGGCCCAGACGAACACGTTGCCGAGCACCGCGCCGGTGAGCCGGGCGACGACGATGTAGCCGAGCCGCGCCAGGTTTCCGAACCACAGCGGCTTGGGCAGCGGCCCGAGCAGCGCGGCCCACAACATGACCGAGAAGAACAGAAAGCACGCGTGCTCGAGCCCGTGCAGCCACGGATGGTCGACCGCGCCTTCGTAGAGCACCGGCAGATGCCAGACGTAGAGGTTCGCCGCCCAGGCGGGCAGCGCGACGAGCGGGTGGGCGAGCGCGCGCAGCCACCGCAGGCCGGGCAGCCGCAGCACCGGCGCCATGACCGGCCCGGTGAGCCCGATGACGATCAGCAGCGCGCCGAGATCACCGATCAGCAGGTGCTCGACCATGTGCGGGGCGAACGCTCCACCGCTCGGGACCAGCTCCGCGCCGACCAGCACGAGCAGCCCGGCGGCGAAGCAACCCTGCCGCCCGCGGGGCACGGGACGGCCGATCCCGGCAAGATGGCGGGCTCGGAGGAAGTACGGGACCGAGTACGCCAGCAGGATGACGGGAAGAGCAGCCGTAGCTGCTTAACGTAGATGGGGGAGAGCACGTATGACGAATCTCGCGGAACTGATGACCAAGACGGCCGAGAAGCACGGCGACCGCGTCGCGCTGAAGCTCGACGACGTCGAGGTCACCTACGACATGCTCGACGAGGGCAGCGCGCGCGTCGCGGGCATGCTCAAGGCAGGCGGCTTCGAGGTCGGTGACCGAGTCGGCGTCATGCTTCCGAACGTCCCGTACTTCGGGCCGATCTACTACGGGATCCTGCGCGCGGGCGGCGTCGTCGTGCCCATGAATCCGCTGCTCAAGGGCCGCGAGGTCTCCTACTACCTCTCCGACAACGGCGCCAAGGTCATCTTCGCGTTCAACATGTTCGCGGACGAGGCCTCCAAGGGCGCCGAAGAGGTGGGCGCGACGTGCCACATCGTCGAGCCCGGCGAGTTCGAGAAGGTCCTCGCCGACGCCGAGCCCGACAACGACGTCGTGGCTCGCGACGAGTCCGACACCGCCGTCCTGCTCTACACCAGCGGCACCACCGGCAAGCCCAAGGGCGCCGAGCTGACGCACCTGAACCTGATCAAGAACGCCCAGGCCGCGGGCGGGCTGTTCGACGTCTCCGAGGAGGACATCGTCCTCGGCGCGCTGCCGCTGTTTCATAGCTTCGGGCAGACCTGCGGCCTCAACGCGACGATGGCGGCCGGCGGCTGCATCACGCTGATCCCCCGCTTCGATCCCGACAAGGCCCTCGAGATCATCGAGCGCGACAAAGTCACCGTCTTCGAGGGCGTCCCGACCATGTTCTCGGCGATCCTGCACTCCGACAAGCAGGCCGACGTGTCCACGCTGCGCGTCTGCGCGTCGGGCGGCAGCGCCATGCCCGGCGAGGTGCTGCGCTCCTTCGAGGAGAAGTTCGAGGCGAAGGTGCTCGAGGGCTACGGGCTCTCCGAGACCTCCCCGGTGGCGTCGTTCAACCACCCTGACCGCGAGCGGAAGATCGGCTCCATCAGCACCCCCATCGAGGGCGTCGAGATGCGCTTGGTCGACGACGACCGCAACGAGGTCGGCGAGGGCGAAGTCGGCGAGATCGCCATCCGCGGCCACAACGTCATGAAGGGCTACTGGGACCGCGAGGAGGAGACCAAGGAGGCCATCGACGAGGACGGCTGGTTCTACTCCGGCGACATGGGCAAGCGCGACGACGAGGGCTACTACTTCATCGTCGACCGCAAGAAGGAGCTCATCATCCGCGGCGGCTACAACGTCTACCCGCGCGAGATCGAGGAGGTCCTCTACGAGCACCCGGCCGTGCTCGAGGTCGCCGTCGTCGGCGTCCCGCACGACGATCTCGGCGAGGAGATCGGCGCCGCCGTCGTGCTCAAGGAGGGCGAGAGCGCGACCGAGGACGATCTGCGCAACCACGTCAAGGAGCAGGTCGCGGCGTACAAGTACCCGCGCAAGGTGTGGTTCCTCGACGAGCTGCCCAAGGGCCCGACGGGCAAGATCCTCAAGCGCGAGGTCGAGATCCCCGCGGAGGCAAAGTCCTAGACGACCTCGAGCTGGCGGAGTCCATCGCGCGGGAGGCCGGCGGCCTCCTGCGCGAGCGTTTCGGCTCCACCAGCCAGCTGGCGTCGAAGTCGACGCCGACGGACCCCGTCTCCGAGGCCGACCTGGCCGCGGAGCAGCTCATCCGCGGCCGGCTGGCCGGCGCGCGGCCCGACGACGGCGTCGTGGGGGAGGAGGGCGATGACGACCTCGGGACCTCAGGGCGCAACTGGGTCGTCGATCCGCTCGACGGCACGGTCAACTTCCTCTACGGGATCCCGCAGTGGGCAGTCTCGGTTGCGCTGGAGCACGAGGTCGGCGTGGTCTACGACCCGATGCGCGACGAGTGCTGGTCGGTGCGGGCGGGCGAGCCGCCGCGTTGCAACGGCGAGGTCATCAGCGCGTCCGGCTGCGGGGAGCTGGCCATGGCCATGGTCGCCACGGGCTTCGGCTACGACAGTGCCGTGCGAGAGGTGCAGGGCGCACTGGCGGCGGCGCTGCTGCCGCGGGTGCGCGACATCCGGCGCCTCGGGTCCGCGGCCCTGGATCTCGCGTGGACGGCGGGCGGTCGCTACGACGCGTACTTCGAGCGCGGCGTGAAGCGCTGGGACGTCGCCGCGGGGTCGCTGCTGTGCGCGGCGGCCGGCCTCGAGGTGCACGAGCTCGCGCCCGTGCTGCCCTCAGAGGGTGGGATCCTCGTCGCCCCGGGCGCCTTCGCGCAGGAGCTGCTCGACGCGGTCTCCGAGCGGTAGGGCCATCAGCCGCTCATAGCCGGAGGTGTCGACCGGGCCGGTGCCCCAGGGGGCGTCGAGGCCGGCCTCGATCTCGGCGGTGCGGTCGAGCTGGGCGGCGGCGACGCCGATCAGCTCCAGCTTGGTCTCCCACGTCGCCGCCTCGAGCGCGGTCGACGCGGCCGCCTCGGCGAGGATCAACGCGTCGTTGAGCGGCGAGGGCGGACCGGGGCCGAGCTCGACGAAGGGGTCGCGAGCCGGGACGGAGTCGGTGGTGAAGAAGACCAGCGCCGGGGCGGGGGGCCGCTCATGGCGCCGGATCAGCAGCGCGAGCGCGCGCGCCTGGACCTCGTCGGCAGGGACTCTCGTACGCGCGAGGGCGAGCAGGTCGCCGTCCGCCGGACCGTCGTCGGCGGGGCCGCCGAGGGCGTCGAGGGCCTGCGCGTCCTCGTGGGCGTGCCGGCCGAGGTCGCGCTTGGCGTGCAGGTTCGGCTCCAGCGGGAGGCGCTCGAGCGCGCGGTCGACCAGCGCGCCCAGCAGCGCGCGCAAATCGTCATCCCTAACCCCTTGTGAGACAGCGGCTTGTCCGCGAAGCGACAAACGCTGCTCAGCTTTGCAGGGGCGGGTTGCGCAGCACGGCGACCATCAGGGTCCCCGCGAGGAGCACGAACATGACCGCCATCCAGCCCACGAAGCCCAGTGACGCCGCGGTGAGCGGGCCGAGCAGGAGCGCGAGCAGCGCGACCGGCACGACCCGGCCGGGTGTGGCTGCCGGCGGGCGGTGGGTCCCGTAGGAACCGAACATGAGCAGGCCGAGGACGAGCCCGACGGGGATGAGGGTTGCGAAGGCGGCCATGACAGCGGCGTTCGCCGGTGCCGGCGCGCTTCCTCGCGACTGCACGCACTCATGCGGCGGGCGGGATTCGAACCCGCACTGACCGGGACTTGAATCCGGTGCCTCTGCCAGTTGGGCTACCGCCGCTCGCGCCGCGAAGTCTAGGCAGGCTGCGGTTCGCGGCGGGAGCCGTCGATGGGGCGCTCGACCTCGACGTTCCACGCCTGCGCGAACCCGCGCATCGCGAACGCGATCAGCAGCACCTGCACCGGGACCAGCACGAGGGTCAGCGTCCCGATGATGCCCTCGTCGAGCGTCGGGTCGGTGAACCCGGTCTTGTCGCGCTCGAACCACGCGTTGAACGAGACCGCCGCGAAGATGAGCAGGATCACGCTGAGCGCGGCGACCACGGGCAGCAGCCCGCGGTTCCAGCGCGCGATCAGGATCGCAAAGGCCACGAAGAGGACCGGGTAGGCGATCTGCAGCGCCTTCGCGCCCTGCAGGGTGTCCCAGCCGCCGACGGTGATGATCACCATGAGCGCGGTCGTCACCAGCAGGAGCAGCACGACGATTGCCTTTGTCACCTTCGACGCAGCCTTGCCCCGGTTGGGGTGCTCGATCCGGTAGCCCTCGCGCGGGCCCCTGCGCTCCTCCGCCATCGGTCGCGAAGATACAGTGTCGGCGCGCGCGCTGCGTTAGCTGCGCGCGAAGCCGCACAAGCGGGCGTGGCGGAATTGGTAGACGCGCGAGGTTTAGGTCCTCGTGTCCGAAAGGTCGTGGGGGTTCAAGTCCCTCCGCCCGCACTCATCCGTTCTGCCGGTTCGGGGTAGATTGGTCACATGGGGAAGCTTTCGACGGTGCGCATGTACATGAAGCGCACCAAGACAATGGACGAGCCGACGGATCTCTACTCGCACCGCGTCGGGCTCCTGGAGGGCGGTGAGCTCGACCTCGCCGCCAACCGCGGCAAGCCGACGCTGATCGTCAACACCGCTTCCAAGTGCGGCTACACGCCGCAGTTCGAGGGCCTCCAGAAGCTCTACGAGACCTATCACGACCGCGGCCTCGAGATCCTCGGCTGCCCGTCGGGGGACTTCGCCGAGCAGGAGCTCGACGAGAACGAGGCCATCGGGGAGTTCTGCCAGCGCAACTACGGCGTGCAGTTTCCGATGACCGAGAAGATGTCGGTCCGCGCCGACCCGTCGCCCCTGTGGGCCGACCTGAACCGCCAGCCCGGCTCGGCGCCGCCCGTGTGGAACTTCTCGAAGTACCTCGTCAGCGCTGACGGCAAGCTGATCAAGCGCTGGGCGACCAAGGTGACGCCGGACAATCCGGACCTCGTCAGCGAGGTCGAGAAGTCGCTCCCCTCGTAATCGGCCACCGGGGCGCGTGCGGGTACCGCCCCGAGCACACCCTGGAGTCCTATGAGCTCGCCGCCGCGTTGGGGGCGGACTTCATTGAGCCCGATCTCGTGGCCACGGCGGACGGGGTGCTCGTCTGCCGCCACGAGCCCGACATCTCCGGCACGACCGACGTGGGAGTGCGGTTTCCCGGCCGGGAGCCGTTCGTCTGGGAGTTCACGTCTGCGGAACTGCGTGAGCTGCGCTGCCGCGAGCGGCTGCCCGAGCTGCGGTCGGTGCAGTGGGATGGGGAGTTCGCGGTTGCGACCTTCGCGGAGGTGCTCGCCCTGGCGGCCAGGCTCGGGGTCGGCGTCTATCCGGAGACCAAGGCCCCCGAGGAGCACCGCGCGCGCGGGCTGGCGCTCGAGCCGCTGCTCGCGGCGGCGCTGCGCGGTTGGACGGGCCCGGCCTTCCTGCAGTCCTTCTCCGCGGACTCGCTCCGTGCGCTGGAGGGACTGGGCTTTCCGCGCGTGCAGCTCATGGGCGCGCCGCTCGATCTCGAGGCGGTGGCCTCCTATGCGGACGCGGTCGGGCCGGCGAAGGCGCTGTTGGACGCGGACTTCGTGGCGAGCGCCCACGCGCTCGGTCTCCAGGTCCACCCGTACACGTTCCGGCGCGAGAACGCGTTCCTTCCGGCCGAGCTGCGCTCGTCGGAGGATCCCGCCGCCGTCGGCGACTGGCGCGCGGAGTACGAGCGCTACCTCGCCCTGGGTGTGGACGCCGTCTTCAGCGACAACCCGGACCTCGCGGTGGCCGCGCGCAGTCGCTCGGAACTCTGATAGCCGGAGGACCGACGTCGCGGCAGGCGGGGGAGCCGGGGCTCGAACCCGGATTCATGGTTTTGGAGACCATGCGCATAGCCATTAACTCACTCCCCCAAGGGCCGCCAAGCGTAGCGATGTCCGTCCGATTCCGATGGGAACATGCGTTCGTGACAACCACCCGGGTGCATTGGCCGGCGGCGCTCGTCGTCGAGGCTCTGGCGCTCGCTGCGGCCGGCGCAAGCGACAGCTCCGTGGCGGCGGCGACAGGCATGCCCGCAGCGACAGTGCGCACCTATCGGAGGCGACCGCCGCGTCGTGTAGTTCGCCTGCTGGACGGCAAGCCTGCCTGCTCCCTCTGTGGGGGTGACGAGCACGACTTCGGCGCCCTCGAACCCGCCACCTACGCCTACCTGCTCGGCGTCTATCTCGGCGACGGCTGCCTCGGCCAGACCGCGCGGTGCTACCAGCTGCGGATCGCTCTCGACGCCGCCTACCCAGGGATCATCGAGGAGGTGACCGCCGCCGTGGAAGCGATTCGCGGTCGGCCGCCTGGTCAGGTCGGGCCTCGCGGCCACTGCGCGTGTATCGACGTCGTTTCCGGTTGGAAGCAATGGGCGTGCTACTTCCCCCAGCACGGACCTGGGCGCAAACACGAGCGGCCGATCGAGCTCATGGACTGGCAGCGCGTGCTGGTCGACCAAGCGCCCGAGTCCTTCCTGCGCGGTTTGATCCACTCCGACGGCTGCCGCACGATCAACCGCTTCAAGACCAGGCTCCCGTCAGGTCGCATCGCGACGTATGAGTATCCGCGCTACTTCTTCTCGAACCTCTCGCCGGACATCCTCGGCCTCTTCGCCGACGCGTGCGACGCGCTCGGCCTTCGCTGGACGTGCTCCAACCATCGCAACCTCTCCGTCTCACACCGTGCTTCGGTCGCGCGCATGGAATGAGGCAGGCTGGGTTTGACGGAGACTTCCAAACGAGGGTTTCGGTCCTCGG
>JBBJOW010000035.1:0-40967 GCA_037724045.1 Solirubrobacteraceae bacterium | reverse complement strand
ACGGTCACGCGTGGTGAGCGTGAGGACGCGCTAGCGCGGTCTCCCCGCGCGAGCCGAGCTTCGGCTTTGCGAACCCGGGTCCGGAAAGAGTCCTCGTGCACGCCGAGATCAGTTAGAGGGCTAGTTAGACTAGTGGCCCGTCTCCTAACTCCACACTCGAAATGCCGGGCGCCGTTCACCGCCTGGCTGTGTCCTCGCTCGGGGCAATGGCTCCGCCATTGCACCCTCCCTGCGTCCTTGCCAGTCGGCGCCGGCATCCCGGCATTTCCGGCGCGGAGTTACGAGACGCACCACTAGGCCTTGCCGAGCGCCGCCCGGAGTGCGGCTTCGAGATCGGTGTGGCGGAAGGCGTAGCCGAGCGACTGGGTGCGGTCGGGCACCGCGCGCTGGCCCTTGACGACGATCTCCGACATCTCGCCGTAGAGCGTCTTGATCGCCAGGCGCGGCACCGGGGCGAACGCGGGCCGCTTGAGCACCTTGCCGAGCGTCTTGGAGAACACCTTGTTGGTGACGGGCTCGGGCGCTGAGCCGTTGACCGGGCCCGTCCAGGTCTCGTCGTCGAGCGCGCGCAGATAGATGCCGACCAGGTCGTCGAGCCCGATCCAGGGCATGTACTGCTTGCCGCCCGCCACCGGCCCGCCGGCGCCGGCCTTGAAGAACGGCAGCATGGTCTGCAGGGCGCCGCCGTCGGGGCTCAGCACGATGCCGGTGCGCACGAGGACCACGCGGGCGCCGGTCGCCTCCGCGGCCTGCGCCTCGCGCTCCCACGCGACGCACACCTCCGCGAGGAAGTCGGTGCCCGCAGCGGTCTTCTCGGGGAGCCGCTCGTCGCCGTGCGGGCCGTAGTAGCCGACCGCCGAGGAGGAGACGAGGACCTTCGGCGCGTCGGTCGCCGCGGTCATGCCGGCCACGAGGTTGCGCGTGCCGGCCTCGCGGGAATCGCGGATGGCCCGTTTGACGTCGTCGGACCACCGCTGGGCCACCGGCTCGCCGGCGAGGTGGACGACGGCGTCGCGGCCGTCGAGCGCCGCGGTCGGTGCGGGCTCGGCGGTCGGGTCCGTCCAGGCGAAGGCCTCGACGCCCGCGAGCGCCTGTCGTGCCTTGTCGGGTGAGCGGCTGAGCACGGTCACCTCGTCGCCGCGAGCCACCAGCTCGCGGACCAGCTTCGGCCCGATCAGGCCCGTCGCTCCCGTGATCGTCACCCGCATCTTTTTAGTTTTCCCCTTTGCCGTGTGCGTTGCTGATTGGACGCTACGGATACAGATCAGCCGCGCGCGCCGGGCCATCAGCCCATCTCGAACTCGGCGTTGGCGTGCCCGCCGCTGCGCGCCTCTCGGGCGACGGCCTCGGCGACCGCCGGAGCGACGTCGCGATTGAAGACCGACGGGATGATGTAGTCCTCGCGCAGCTCGGAGTCGGCGACGATTGCCGCGATCCCCTGCGCGGCCGCCAGCTTCATCTCCTCGGTGATCGAACGCGCGCGGACGTCGAGCGCGCCGCGGAAGACCCCGGGAAAGCAGAGGACGTTGTTGATCTGGTTCGGGTAGTCCGAGCGGCCCGTGGCGATCACCCTGGCGTGGCCCGCGGCCTCCTCGGGGGAGATCTCGGGGTTCGGGTTGGCCATCGCGAAGACCATGGCGTCCTTGTTCATGCGCGCGAGCGCGTCCGCCGGCATGACGCGCGCGCCCGACAGCCCGACGAAGAGGTCCATGCCGTCGATGACCTCCCCCGGCGCCCCGGTGCGGCCCTCGGGGTTCGTCTGCTCGGCGAACCAGCGCTTGACCGCCGGCATCGAGTGATCCTCGTAGTCGCCGCGGCCGGTGTGCAGGGCGCCGCGCGAGTCGCAGCCGACGATCTCGCGCACGCCCGAGGCCAGCAGGATGCGCGACACCGCGACCCCGGCCGCGCCCAGGCCCACGACGAGCACGCGTACTTCTGACAGCGAGCGGCCGGTGAGCTTGCACGCGTTCAGCAGCGCGGCGAGGACGACCACCGCGGTGCCGTGCTGGTCGTCGTGGAAGACGGGGATGTCGAGCGAGTCCTTCAGCCGGTCCTCGATCTCGAAGCAGCGCGGCGCGGAGATGTCCTCGAGGTTGATGCCGCCGAAGGTGGGGGCGATGGCCTCGACGGCGGCGACGATCTCGTCGGGATCCTTGGTGTTCAGGCAGATCGGGAAGGCGTCGACCCCGCCGAACTCCTTGAAGAGCATGGCCTTGCCCTCCATCACCGGCATCGCCGCCTCCGGGCCGATGTCGCCGAGGCCGAGGACCGCCGAGCCGTCGGAGACGACGGCGACCGTGTTGCGCTTGATCGTGTACTGGAACGCCTTGTCGCGGTCCTCGTGGATCGCCATGCAGACGCGGGCGACGCCGGGCGTGTAGGCCATCGAGAGGTCGTCGCGCGTCTTGACCGGCACCTTGTTGGTCACCTCGATCTTGCCTCCGAGGTGCAGGCGGAACGTGCGGTCCAAGGAGCCGATGACCTCGGCGCCGTCGACCTCGCCGATCGCGGTGATGATCGCCTGGCCGTGCTCGGAGCCGGCGGTGTCGATGCTGATGTCGCGCAGGGTGTGCCCGGCCTCGACCTCGATCAGGTCGATGGCGCCGATCGTGCCGCCCGCCTCGCCGATCGCGGTCGTCACGCGTCCGAGCCGGCCCGGCCGGTGCTCGAGACGGACGCGGATGGTCAGGGAGTACTGGGCTGAGGTGGGCTCCGCCATGGCGGGCGGGATCGTAGTGTTCGGTCCGGCATGGCGCAGGACGACGGGCGAGAGCTCTATCTGATCGACGGCAACTCGCTCGCGTACCGCGCGTTCTTCGCGCTTCCCGAGTCGATCGCCACGTCGGACGGGCGGCCGACCAACGCGATCTTCGGCTTCGCGTCGATGCTGGTCAAGCTGATCACCGACCATGGCGTGGCGCCGACCGTCGTCGTCTGGGACGCCGGCTCCAGCGGCCGCAAGGAGGTCTATCCGCAGTACAAGGCCCAGCGCGCCAAGCAACCGAGCCTGCTCTCGGAGCAGTGGCCGTCGCTGGCTCCGCTGGTGGACGCGTTCGGATACACGAACCTGAAGGTCGACGGCTACGAGGCCGACGACGTCATCGCCTCACTTGCCGAGCGCGCCCGCGAGCAGCAGATCCCGGTGATGATCGTCACCGGGGACCGGGACGCCTTCCAGCTCGCCGGCGACGGCATCCGCGTGATGGCCACCGCGCGCGGCATCACCGAGACGAAGGTCTACGACGCGCAGGCGGTCCTCGACCGCTACGGGATCGGCCCGGAGCTGATCCCCGACTTCTACGGGCTCAAGGGCGACACGTCCGACAACATCCCCGGCATCCCGGGCATCGGGGAGAAGACGGCGTCGGATCTCCTGCAGCGCTTCGGCGACCTGGAGACGATCCTCGCGTCCGTCGACGAGATCTCGGGCGCCAAGCGCAAGGAGAACCTCGTCACCTACGCCGACGACGCGCGCGTGTCCAAGGTGCTCGCGACGGTCAAGCGCGACATCCCGGTTCAAATCGACCTGACGGCGGAGTTGACGCGCGTTCCCGACCGCACGCGCCTGCGCGAGCTGTTCCGCGACTTCGAGCTGCGCGACCCGCTGCGCCGTCTCGAGGAGGCGCTGGAGGATCTCGACGGGGAGGAGGAGGTGCCGCGCCCCGAGACGGCGACCGCACTCACCCTGCCGGTCGAGCGCGGGCCGGTCGCCGGCGTGGTCGACCTGCCGGGCGGCGAGCTTGCGCTGGCCGCGGAGGAGCCGGTCATCGCGGAAGGCGAGCTGGTCGCGATCACCGAGGGATGGCGCTTCGGCGCCTGGGCGGGCCAGGGCGCGGCGCTCGCCGGCGAGGTCGCCGATCCCGCCGACCTCGTCGCGGCCGCCGGTGCCCGGCCGGTCATCGCCCATGACGCCAAGGCGCTGGAGGCGGTGCCCGAGAACCTCGTCTTCGACACCGAGATCGGCGCCTACCTGCTCGATCCGGCACGGCGCGGATACCCGTTGCACGAGCTCGCCGAGGAGCGCGGCATGGCCGTCGAGTCCGAGGACGACGTCGCCGCGGAGGCGGCGCTCATCCACGAGCTCGCCTCGCGGCAGCGTGAGACGCTCGCCGAGCGCGGTCTCATGGACCTCCTGCACCACGTCGAGCTGCCGCTCGTGCGCGTGCTGCGCTTCATGGAGACCGAGGGCATCAAGCTCGACGTGCCCGCGCTGGAGACCGTCGGCCGGCGCATCACCGAGCAGTGCGTCGTGCTCGAGCAGGAGATCTGGGCGCTGGCCGGCGAGGAGTTCGTCATCGGCTCCCCGCAGCAGCTCGGCCACATCCTCTTCGAGAAGCTCTCGTTATCCCGTAAGCGGCGCGGCAAGACCGGCTTCTCCACCGATGCCCGCGTGCTGCAGGCGATCCGCGACGAGCACGAGATCATCCCCAAGATCGAGTCGTTCCGCGAGCTTTCGAAGCTGGCACAGACGTACTTCGAGACGCTCAAGGCACACATCTCCCCCCACGACGGGCGCCTGCACACCACGTTCTCGCAGACGGTGGCGGCGACGGGCCGGCTGTCGTCGATCAACCCGAACCTGCAGAACATCCCCATCCGCACGGAGACGGGCCGCGAGATCCGCCGCTGCTTCATCGCCGAGCCGGGCCACCAGCTGCTGTCGGCCGACTACGGGCAGGTGGAGCTGCGGATCCTCGCCCACATCGCCGGCGAGGACGTGCTGCGCGAGATCTTTGAGCGCGGCGAGGACGTCCACACCGAGACCGCCTCGCGCGTCTTCGACCTGCCGCCCTCCGAGCTCGACGTCGGCATGCGCTCGAAGGCCAAGATGGTCAACTACGGCATCGTCTACGGCCTCTCGGCCTACGGGCTGGCGGACCGCCTGGCGATCGGGCAGGACGAGGCGCAGGCGTTCATCGACCGCTACCTGGAACGCTTCCCGGCCGTCGCGCAGTTCATGAAGGACGCCGTCGAGCAGGCCTCGACGCACGGCTACGTGTCGACGCTGTTCGGCCGGCGCCGCCAGATCCCCGAGCTGCGCGCGCGCAACTGGGGCGTGCGCAAGCTCGGCGAGCGCCTGGCCGTCAACACCGTCATCCAGGGGACGGCCGCGGACATCATCAAGGTGGCGATGGTGCGCTGCCACGACGCGTTCACCGCCGCGGACCTCCAGACCCGGCTGATCCTGCAGATCCACGACGAGCTGCTCTTCGAGGGGCCCGCGGAGGAGATGGAGCGCGCCAAGGAGATCGCCTGCCGCGAGATGATCGCCGCGTACGACCTCGACCCGCCGCTCGCGGTCGACGCCGGCGTCGGTCTGAACTGGCTCGAGGCGAAGTAGCGCCGTGGACCGCGGCGCCGCCGTCCTGCTGACCGCCCTCGTCGGCGGCCTGATCGCGCTGCAGGCACCGATCAACTCCGGTCTGGGACGCACGATCGGCTCCTTTCAGGCGGCCTTCGTGTCCTTCGCCATCGGGACGACGCTGCTGCTGGCGATCGCGACGCTCGCGCGCGGCGGCCTAGGCCAGATCGCCAACATCGGCTCGGTGCCCGCCTGGTACTACCTGACCGGCGGGCTGCTCGGCGCGGCCTACGTGACGACGGTGCTGGTCACGGTCCGCTCGCTGGGCGCGGGCGGCGTGACGGCGGCGACCGTCGCCGGGCAGCTGACGGCGTCGATGGTCGTCGACCAGTACGGGCTGCTCGGCGTCGACAGGAGCCCGATCACCGCCCTCAAGCTGCTTGGGGTGGTGCTACTGGCGGCCGGGACGTTCCTGATCGTCCGGGAGTAACCGGTCCGACCAACGACGGGTTGCAGATGTCCAGGTAGTAATTGAACACCCAGCCGCAGATCTTGCGGCGGGTGAAGACGCGGGTGAGCCGGTCGAGCACCGGGCCGTGCAGGTGGCGGATCGACTGCTGCACGCGGTACAAGCACTCGAAGGTGAAGCGGGTGTCCTCGTGGGCGGCGACGTAATTGGCGCGGGCCACGTCGGCGTGCTGGCGGCCCTCGACCACGGCGCGCAGCTCGGTGCCGAGGATCGCGCCGAGGATCAGCGCGGGCCGGATGCCCTCGGCGGTCGTGGGCAGGCAGTGGCCGGCGGAGTCGCCGGCGAAGAAGACCCCGTCCTCGACCGCGTCGCGCAGGCGGTGCGGGATCCAGTTGCCCTGAAAGCCGTCGGGGGACTGGCCGACGTCCGCGACGAGCTCGAGCGTCGGCTGCTTGACGGGCACGCGCGGGTCGAAGGACCCGACGCCGATGCGGACCTCGTCGCGCGCGGGAAACGACCACGAGTAGCCCGGAGAGATGTACCGCTCGTCCAGCCACAGCTCGAGGTCCTCGCCGACGCCGGCGGGGTGGACCTCGAGCCCGCGCGACAGCGTCGCGTCCGGCGGCTGGATCGCTTCCGGGGCCGATGACAACACGCGACGCCAGCCCAGCGCGTCGACGATCAGATCCGCCCGCAGCTCGCCGCGGTCGGTGACGATCGTGTTGCCGCAGCACTCCTGCACCTTGGCGGTCTCGAACTCGGCGTCGCACTGCGCCCACAGCAGCGCGCACAGGTGCGGGTAGTCGAAGGTGGAGAACGTGAACGGCAGCGCCCAGCGGGCGCGCAGCCGCGGCGTGTGGACCACCAGGGAGCCGAAGGTCTGCCGGATCGAATCGCCGAGGCCCATCTTCTCGAGCAGATCCGTCGGCGCGGCGCACGCGCTCGTCTGGCGCTCGCCGATCTCGTAGCGGTCGATCACCAGCACGCGGGCGCCGGACCCGGCGAGGCCGCGCGCCACCGCCAGCCCGGCGAATGAGGCGCCGCAGATCAGCACGTCCCACTCGCCGGAGAGGGGCGTCCGGTCGGCTCCCCGCTTCGTGGCGCGAACAGGCATCCCTACACTCTATTTCGCCCTATGAACGCCACTCTTGCCCCAGAATCCCCTACTGCCACGGTCGTCGAAGGCTCCGACGGACTCCTTCTCGAGATCGATGGCCAGATCGTCCCCAACTACGACGCGACCATCACTCCGTTCGAGGAGGGCGACGTCGTCACCGGCAACGTCGTCCGCATCGACAAGGACGAGGTGCTGGTCGACATCGGATACAAGAGCGAAGGGGTCATCCCCTCTCATGAGCTCTCCATCCGCAAGTCGGTCAATCCCGCCGATGAGGTTGAGATCGGCGAGGAGGTCGACGCGCTGGTCCTCATCAAGGAGGACCAGGACGGCCGCCTGATCATGTCGAAGAAGCGCGCGCGCTTCGAGAAGGCATGGCGCCGCATCGAGGCGGCCGCGGAGAGCGGCGAGCCCGTCGAGGGCACCGTCATCGAGGTCGTCAAGGGCGGCCTCATCATCGACCTCGGGGTGCGCGGCTTCCTGCCCGCCTCGCTCGTCGACATCCGCCGCGTGCCGAACCTCGACGAGTACCTCAGCACGAAGATCGAGTGCAAGGTCATCGAGCTCAACCGGGCGCGCAACAACGTCGTCCTGTCGCGCCGCGCGGTGCTCGAGGAGGAGCGCAAGGAGCAGCGCGAGCAGATCCTCGACCGCCTCCAGCCCGGCCAGGTCGTCGAGGGCGCGATCTCCAACATCGTCGACTTCGGCGCGTTCGTCGACCTCGACGGGATCGACGGCCTGATCCACATCTCCGAGCTGTCCTGGTCGCACGTCAACCACCCGTCGGAGATCCTCAACATCGGTGACACCGTGCAGGTCAAGGTGCTCGACATCGACCGTGACCGCCAGCGCATCTCCCTGGGTCTCAAGCAGACCCAGGAGGACCCCTGGCAGCGCGTGATCGACACGTATTCGATCGGCGACGAGCTCGAGGGCGCGGTGACCAAGGTGGTCGCGTTCGGTGCGTTCGTGGAGATCCTCGAGGGCGTCGAGGGCCTCGTGCACATCTCCGAGCTCGCCGAGCATCACGTGGAGAACCCGCGCGAGGTCGTCGCGCCCGGCCAGGAGGTCAAGGTCAAGATCCTCGAGATCGACTCCGAGCGCCGCCGGCTGTCGCTGAGCGTCAAGCGCGTCGAAGGTCAGGTGCTCCCGCTTCTCTCCATCGAGGGCGATGCGGGCGATCTCGACGACATGCCCGAGCTCGATCTCTCCGAGGAGGTCTTCGTCAACGGCGCCACGACCCCTGAGGTCGAGTCCGAGACGGCGGAGACGCCGAACGTCGAGGTCGAGATCCCCGAAGGCGTCGACGTCGAGATCCCCAAAGACGTCGACGAGCAGGTCGCCCGCGAGGCCGAAACATCCGACGGCGTCGAGGAGACGCCCGGCTCCACCGTCGACGAGTAATGTCCGGCCCGCCCTTCGTCGGTCTCACCGGCGGCATCGGGGCGGGGAAGTCCGAGGCGCTCGCGGCACTCGAGCGCCTCGGCGTGGCGACACTGTCCGCCGACGCGGTCGTACACGAGCTCTACGGCTCTCCCGAGCTGGTCGCGCTGGTGCGTGACCGCTGGGGCGGCGAGGTGATCGCCGCCGACGGGACGGTGGACCGCGGCGCGGTCGCGCGTCACGCCTTTGCGGACCCCGGTGAGCGGGAATGGCTCGAGTCGGTGCTGTGGCCGCGCGTCGGGGAGCGGATGATGGCCTGGAAGGCCGAGCACGAGGAAGCCGCTTCCGAGCGAAGCGAGGTTGGTGCTCCGCGGGCCCTGGTCGTCGAGACCCCGCTGCTGTTCGAGTCCGGCATGGACCGCGGGTACGAGGCCACCATTGCGGTGATCGCCGACGAGGAGATTCGCGCGCAAAGAGCGGCTTCGCGGGGGCACGAGGCGGTGGACGAGCGCACCGCGCGTCAGTTGACTCAAGGCGAGAAGGCCGACCGGGCGACCTACGTGGTCCGCAACGACGGCTCGCTGGAGGAGTTGGAGAAGGAGCTGTCCGCAGTGCTGGAGAAGATCGAGGCTTGAGCAGCGCCGCCCGTGCCACCACGCGCCGCCCTACGGCGGCTGATCGCAAGCGTCAGCGGACCTCCGCGCGGCGCCGGCTCGCTCTGCTCATCGGTGTCGCGCTCGCGGCCGCAGCTGCGGTGGTCTCGGTGTCGCCGCTGTTCGACAAGGCGGTCAAGGAGCTGTCACTCCCGCTGCGCCACGAGGACGTCATCCGCCAGCAGGCGGCCGAGAAGAACCTCGACCCGGCGCTGATCGCCGCGGTCATCTACGCCGAGTCGCGCTTCGTGGACCAGACCTCACCGGCGGGCGCGACGGGGCTGATGCAGATCCTGCCGACCACCGCCCACTACATCGCCGACCTGTCGGGCGGGACCGCCTTCGAGCCGGGCGACCTCGCCACGCCGCAGATCAACATCGCCTACGGCTCCTACTACCTGCGCTACCTGATGGACAAGTACGAGGAGGACCCGGTGCTGTCGCTCGCCGCCTACAACGCGGGCGAGGGCAAGGTCGACGAGTGGCGGTCGACGGGCGAGGAGTTCACCGTCAGCGCCATCCCGTTCCTCGAGACACGCGCCTACGTCGAGAAGGTCCTCGACGCCCGGCGCGACTACCGGGCGCAGTACTCGTCCGAGCTCGGGCTCTGAACCGAGCGGCGGTCAGCGCGTTCTTCGCGCTCTCCGGCCGGATGACGACCGCCTCGTAGGCCGCGAGCCTCCCGTCGAAGGCGCCGCCGTCGCGGCTGCGGTCGGTTCCGATGGCGACGGTGCCGTCGATGCCGTCGAGCGTGACCGGCGCCGCGCCGAGGTTGAGCGCGACCAGGTGATCACTGCGCCGGTAGGCCCACGCGCCGGCGGGGGAAAGGAGCGCCTCGTAGGACGCATCGACAAAGGCGCGGCGCAGCATGATCAGGTCGCGGGTGAAGGTGAGCGTCGAATCAGGGTCTGCGCGCTGGGCCGCGACCGTCGTCTGGTCGCCGACGGGGAGCCACGGATCGCTCCACGCGTCCTCGTCCCACGGCATCGGCGTGCGGCCGCCGTCGCGGTAGCCGGCGTGGTCGCGCACCTCGGTCACCTCCACTTCGCACAGGCCGAGCTCGTCGCCGTAGTACAGAAACGGCGTGCCGCGCAGGGTGAGCAGTAGCAGCAGCGCGCAGCGGGCGCGGGCCGGGTCCCCTCCGGCCCAGCGCGTCGCGAGCCGGCCCGCGTCGCTCTGAACGGCCGGCGACGGCCGGCGCCCGGCAGCTGGGTGGCGATGACGGCGCCACCAGCGCGAAGCCCGCCATGGCCACGGCGGCGGGGACGAAGCCTTCCAGCACGTCCACGGGGTGGTCCGCGGTGCCGTCCGCGTTCCGCCAGCCGGCCTCAGCACCTCGACCGCCCGCGCTACTCGCCCTTGGGCGTCCAGCGGAAGCTGCGGGTGGCGAGGACCAGCCCCGCGACGCCCCACAGCGCGACGATCCCCAGGTGCCCCCACTCGAAGCCGGCACCGCTCGTGCGCGGGTCGAACGCGGTGAACAGCGCCTCTGCGAGGTGCTTGACCGGGAACACGCTGGCGACGTCGTTGAGCCAGCGGGGCGCCTCGTCGGTCGGGAAGAAGACGCCCGAGATGAAGTACAGCGGCAGTACGACGGCGTTGATGACCGCCGGCGCCGCGTCCTCGTTCGGGACCACTGACGTGAAGGCGAAGCCGAGGCAGCTCAGAGCGGCGACGCCGACGACCACGGTCACGACTGCCGCCGGGATCGTCGCGCCGGGCAGCGTCACCCCGTAGGCGAGCGACCCGATCACCAGGAGGATCAGCGTCAGCGCCAGGGCCAGCACCGTCGCGGTCGCCACGCGGCCGGCGATGAAGGCGGGCATCGGCAGCGGCGTTCCCCGCAGGCGTTTGAGGGTCCGGTTCTCGCGCTCGACCGTCAGCCCGATCGCGAGGTTGACGAACGTCGTCGAGACGATCCCGAGCGCGATCAGGCCGGGGACGTAGAGCGTCGACTGCTTGATCCCGCCGCGGCTGTCGAGCGTCTCGTTGCCGAAGATGGTCGCGAAGATCAGCAGGAAGAGCACCGGCAGCACGAGGCTGAAGAAGACGACCGCCGGGTTGCGCAGCAGCGCGCGGGCGTGGTAGGCGGCCTGGCTGGCGGCCAGCCGCGCCCCGCTCATCCGCCGTCCCCGGTCAGCTCGAGGTAGACGTCCTCGAGGCTCGGGCGCTCGACCTCGAGATCGGCCAGCTCGTGGCCGCGCTCGGCGGCCCAGCTGGTCAGCGAGCGCAGCGGCTCGAGCGGCTTGGCGACGATTGCCTCCACGCGCGCGCCGTGCGCGCTCGCGGCGATCGGCAGGTCGCCGACGGCGACCCCGTCGGGCAGCGTGAAGCGGATCACAGTGCGGCCGGCTCTGTCCCCGAGCTCGTTCGGCGGTCCGTCGGCGACGATCCGGCCAGCGTTGATGATCACCACGCGGTCCGCGAGCTCCTGGGCCTCGTCCATGTAGTGCGTGGTCAGGAAGATTGTCTTGCCGAGGTCGCGCAGCCCCGCGATCAGCTCCCAGGCGGCGCGCCGCGCGGACGGGTCGAAGCCGGTCGTCGGCTCGTCGAGGAAGATCAGCTCGGGGTCGCCGATCAGCGCGAGCGCGACGTCGAGCCGGCGCTGCTGGCCGCCGGAGAGCCTGCCGGCCAGCCGGTCGCCGCTCTCGGTCAGTCCGACGCGGTCGATCGTCTCCGCGACCGGGCGCGGCGAGGGGTAGAAGGTCGCGTACTCGGCGACGGTCTCGCGCACCGTGAGATAGGCGTTGGGCTTGGAGGTCTGCAGGACGATCCCGATCCGCGACCGCCACGCGCGCGTCGGGCGCGCTGGGTCGACGCCTAGGACCGAGAGCTCGCCCGCGCTGCGCGAGCGGTAGCCCTCGAGCATCTCGACCGTCGTCGTCTTGCCGGCGCCGTTGGGGCCCAGGAAGGCGAACACGCCGCCGGCCTGGACCTCGAGGTCGATCCCAGCGACGGCCTCGACGGAGCCGTAGGACTTGCACAGCCCCACGATCTCGATCGCCGCCGTCATCGGCGGGCGGGATGCCGGAGCGGTGGCAGCCACGCGGGGGGCAGGACCGCGTCGATGTGACCCGCGATCAGGGGCGCCGCGTCGTCGGAGCGCAACATCGCCGACAGGCTGACGCCGATCTGGAAGTCGGCAGCGTTGAGCTCGGGGCCGTTGAGCACTCCCTCCCCGATCCAGGTTTCGACCTGATCCAGGCGGCCTCCAAGCGTCGCGACGTCGGCCCGCGCGGCCGCCTCGGTGGCGCGGCGGTTAACGCCGGCCAGGCGCACGAGGGCAGGCGCGCTCGCGCGCAGGAGCATGCGGGTCGGCAGCGACCGGCCGGGCGTCATGAAGCTCGCGAACGCGCGCGGGTCCCGTCGCGCCATGCAGTAGAAGATCCGGCGGGTGGCGTCCTGCAGCTCCTCGCCCCAGCACTCGGCCTCGACGACGGCGCGGCGCCGGTCGGGATCGGCCGGGAACAGCGGCCGCCAGGCGACGAGCTCGTCGAGCGTCGCGAGATCTCGCGGGTGCCCTGGACGCGGCGACCGTCGACGAGCATCCCGGGCACCATCATCGTCCCGAAGCCCTTGACGAGCATGACCATGGTGTGAACGCCGGGGACCAGGTTGCTGCGCCTGTAGACCATGCCCTTGTGCTCGAGCATCAGCTCGGCCATCCGGACGAGTGCGAGCCCGAGAACATGTAGATCGGCCTGCTGCATGCCGGCCGCCAACGGTACCTCACGCGAGGCGCGCGACCGCGGCCGCGTTCGTCGACGGCTTCGTGCCGGCGCCGGCCGTCTCCGGCGGCCCGTCAGCCGTCGGCGCGGGCGTCGGCCTGGCCGTTCCCGGTCGGCGCGGGCGTGCTGCCGCCACCGGAGGGGTCGCCGCTACGCAGCGAGTCGCCCGACTCGGGCTCGAAGAGGTGCAGCTTGGAGGACTCGAAGAACAGCTCCGACTCCACTCCTTGCTTCGCCGTGGAATCGGCGTCCAGGCGCGCGACGACCTGGGTGGCGTCGCCGGAGCCCGGGAGGTCGGCGGCGCCCGAGTCGGCGGCGAGCTCCGCGAGCTGGTCGGAGCCGACCTGCTCGGATTCGATGTCGAAGTAGGCGTAGAACTCCGGGCCCATCGACTCGAGCAGGTCGATGTTCGCCTTGAACTTCACCCCCTTCCTTCCCAGTTGCGGGGCGGCCGCCGGCCGTACGGCGACGCCCTGTCGCCGCGCGAGGCCGAGGTCGCCCGCCTGGCCGGGATGGGACGCAAGAACCGCGAGATCGCGGAGGCGCTGTTCATCTCCACGCGCACGGTCGAGACCCATGTCGCGTCGGCCCTGCGCAAGCTCGGAGCGCGGTCGCGCGAAGCGCTCGCCCCTGGCGATGGGTGATTCCGCGTCCGGCCACGCTCCGTAGCTCGGACCGATAAACCCGTAGATCCTACGGATTGAGCCCGGCGGCGATGGGGCAAACTGGCGGCAGCCGTTGAACCACTGACAACCAGGGAGGCCGCCGGTATGGAACGTGTGCGACTGATGGGCTGGTGCCGGACCTGCGTGCCCGGGCTGCAACTGCCCGCCTTCGCCGCCGCGGAGGCAGGGCTGTTCGCCGAGCAGGGGATCGAGGTGGAGTTCGTTGGCTGCACGCCCGCCCCCGATTACACGCTGAGCGGGTTCACCGCTCGGCCCAAGGCCGTGGCCGCCGGCGACGCCGACTTCGCGCTGAGCGCGGTCGCCTATCTGCTCGCCGCGCAGACCGAGCTCGGCGGGCGCCTGCCCGTGCGCTTCGCCGCGATCTCCCATCAGCGCAACCCGATCACCGCGATCGTGCGCGCCGACTCGGATCTGCACGAGCCCGAGGACCTGCCCGGGCGGCGGGCGGCGCGGTGGAGCATCCCCTGGTTCACCCGGGAGTACGCGGGCGCGCTGGCCTACCTGGGGCTTGGCGCTCCAGACGTCGTCGACATGTGCGACGACATCGACGCGGCCCTCGCCCGCGGCGAGATCGACGTCATGCCGACGTGGATGGACATGACGCTCTACCACCGCATCCCGGAGTTCCCGATCCGCACGATCGCGCTCGACATCGACGTCTACACCACCGGTCTGATCGCCGCGGATCGGCTGCCCCTGGACCTCGTGACCCGGGTGCGCGACGCCTTCGTCGCCGGCTACGAGCTGCAGCGCGATCAGCCCGAGCTCGGGATTGCCGGCCTCAGGCGCCACTTCCCGGAGGTCTCCGAGGATCACATCCGCAACAACTGGGCGCTGTTCGAGCCCTACGCGTTCGACGGCGCCCCGGGCTCCATGGACGCCAACCGCTGGGAGGCGACGATCGAGTACACGGCCGTCACGCACGGGCTCTCAGTCGTCGCGGGCGAGCGGTTCTACCGCCCGGAGCTCCTGACGCCGGCGCTGTCGGCTGCGGTCGCGTAGGCCAGGCGCGTGAGCGCGCGGATCCGTCCGGGCCCGAACGTACACTGGCGGATCCGCTATGCCGCCCTTCAAGCTCGACAGCGTCTACTCGCCCACCGCCGACCAGCCGAAGGCGATCGCCGGGCTGGCCGAGGGCATCGAGGCGGGCGAGCGCTTCTCCACGCTGCTCGGCGCCACGGGCACGGGCAAGACCATGACGATGGCCGCGACGATCGAGGCGGTGCAGCGTCCCTCGCTGATCCTCGCGCACAACAAGACGCTCGCGGCGCAGCTGTGCAACGAGTTCCGGACGTACTTCCCCGCGAACTCGGTGGAGTACTTCGTCTCCTACTACGACTACTACCAGCCGGAGGCGTACGTCCCGTCGCGGGACCTCTACATCGAGAAGGACTCGGCGATCAACCAGGAGATCGACCGGCTGCGTCACGCCGCCACGGCGTCCCTGTTCGCGCGGCGCGACGTGATCATCGTCGCCTCGGTGTCGGCGATCTTCGGTCTCGGGTCCCCGCAGACCTACAACGACAACTGCCAGATCCTCGTCAAGGGCGGCGACCTGGACCGCGACCAGCTGCTGCGCAAGCTCGTGTCGCTGCAGTACTCGCGTAACGACACGGCGCTCGGCCGCGGCTCGTTCCGCGTGCGCGGGGACACGCTGGAGGTCTTCCCGGCGTACGCGGAGACCGCCTTCCGCGCGTCGTTCTTCGGCGACGAGGTGGAGCGCCTGCAGCACTTCGACCCGCTGACCGGCGAGCTGATCGTCGACGATCTCGAGCACGTCGCCATCTGGCCAGCGTCTCATTACAACGTGCGCGAGGGGACGATGGAGCGTGCGGTCGAGGAGATCGGCTCCGAGCTCAACACCCGCTGCGCCGAGCTGGACGCCGAGGGCAAGCTGCTCGAGTCCCATCGCCTGCGCCAGCGCACCCAGTACGACATGGAGATGCTGCGCGAGGTCGGCTTCTGCTCGGGGATCGAGAACTACTCGCGGATCCTCGACGGCCGCGCGCCCGGCGCCCGGCCGTACTGCCTGATCGACTACTTCCCCGAGGACTTCGTCTGCTTCCTCGACGAGTCCCACCAGACCGTGCCGCAGATCGGCGGCATGTTCGAGGGCGACCGCTCGCGCAAGCAGACGCTCGTCGACTACGGCTTCCGGCTGCCGTCGGCGATGGACAACCGGCCCCAGACCTTCGACGAGTACCTCTCCATCACGCCGCAGATCGTCTTCGTGTCCGCGACGCCCGGCCAGTACGAGCGCACCCACTCCCCGCGCATCGTCGAGCAGATCGTCCGGCCGACCGGCATCATCGATCCCGACGTCGAGGTGCGCGAGACGCGCAATCAGATCGACAACCTGATGAACGAGATCCGCGTCCGCGTGGATCGCGACGAGCGCACGCTGGTGACCACGCTCACCAAGAAGATGTCCGAGGATCTGACGGACTACCTGCTCGAGATGGGCTTCAAGGTCCGGTACCTGCACTCGGAGATCGACACGCTCGAGCGCATCCAGATCATCCGCGAGCTGCGCCTCGGCGAGTACGACGTCCTGGTCGGCGTCAACCTGCTGCGCGAGGGCCTGGATCTGCCCGAGGTGTCCCTCGTCGCGATCCTCGACGCCGACAAGGAGGGCTTCCTGCGCGGGGAGACCTCGCTGATCCAGACGATCGGCCGCGCCGCGCGCAACGTCGGCGGCAAGGTGCTCATGTACGCCGACAAGGAGACGGCCGCGATGCGCACCGCGCTCTCGGAGACCGATCGCCGCCGCGCCATCCAGGTCGCCTACAACTCCGAGCACGGCATCACGCCGGAGACGATCGTCAAGGGCATCTCCGACATCTCGGAGTTCCTGATGGCCGAGGGCAAGGTCCCGAAGTCCCGCCGCCGCCGCAAGACCCAGCGCGACTCCGACATGTCGCCCGCCGAGCTCGAGAGCACGATGGTCGAGCTCGAGGAGGAGATGCTCGCGGCCGCCGAGGACCTGCGCTTCGAGTACGCGGCCAAGCTGCGCGACGAGATCCGCGACCTGCGGCGAGACCTCGAGGCCGCGACCTCCGGCTAGCGCCTCGCTGCGGTCCGAGGTGCCGGCCAACTGCAGGCAGGTAAGGGTTGGGGGAGGCGGGCCGGGGCGAAGGGTTGCAGAGCCTTGGGGGCTCTGACCCCCACATTCGTCTGCACGCTGCACGCCTAGATGGGGCTAGAGCCCCGCTGACCGCTGCAGTGCTCAAAGCGGACCGCGGCCCCGTGTCGTCCCCTACTACGAGCGGTTCCTGCAGCGGTTTCCTGATGCGGCGGCACTGGCCGCGTCGGAGCCGGCGGAGGTGCTGGCGCTCTGGAACGGGCTGGGCTACAACCGCCGCGCGCTCGCGCTGCGCCGCGCCGCGGCCGTGGTGGCCGCGCACGGCTGGCCGGACGACCTCCAGGCGCTGCCCGGCGTCGGCCCCTACACCGCCGCTGCGGTGGCCTCCTTCGCCTTTGGCGCACGTGTCGCCGCCGTCGACGTCAACTGGCGACGCGTGGCGCACCGCTTCCGAGCGAAGCGAGGTTGGTGGAGCGCGCCGCCCGGCGGCCCGGAGGTCAACCAGGCGATGATGGAGCTCGGAGCCACGGTCTGTACCGCCCGACGGCCGCAGTGCGATGCCTGCCCGGTGCGGACGGGCTGCGCCGGGCACGCCGATCCGCCGCGGCGGCGCTCCGCGGGCAGCTTCGAGGGCTCCGACCGCCAGCTGCGCGGCCGCGCGGTCGCCGCGCTGCTCGCCGGCCGGCCGCTGCCCGGGGGCGTGGACCGCGTCCTTTCCGGGCTGGAGGCGGACGGGCTGGTGGTTCGCGACCCCAACGGCGAGCCCAGGCTGCCACGCCGGTAGGATGCCGCAGCAGTGCCCACGACTTCGCCGGAGGACCCCAAGTGGCCCTAGATCGCCAGTCCATCGAGAAGCGCGACTTTCCCATCGGCAGGCGGGGCTATGACCCCACGGCCGTGGACGCGCACCTGAGCCTGCTCGCGGACGAGCTGGAGGCGGCCCGCCGCTCCTCGCGCTCGGGCGGCGCGCTCGCGTCGGCCGCCTCCGATCAGGTCCGCCTGATCGTCGAGGCCGCCGAGCAGAGCGCCTCCGACATCGAGCGCGAGGCCGACCTCGAGGCGCGCCGCATCCGCCAGGAGTCGCGCGAGGCCGCAGAGACTGCCCGCGCCGAAGCCGGCACGCAGGCCCGCGACCACGTTCAGCGCGTGTCGGAGTCCGCCACCGCGATGCTCGAGCGCCTGGACGCGATGGAGACCGAGCTGCGCGGCCTGCTCGACGGTGTCCGCTCGGGCGCCACTCGCGTCACGTCCGACCTGTCCCTCCTGCAGTCCGCGGTGGGCGACCTGCGCGGCGCGACCGCGCCGAGGTTCGAACCCGACCCGCTGCCCAGCTACTCGAGCCCGGCCGCGGCGACCGGCGCGGCCTTCGAGCCCGCGATGGCCGAATCGGAGCCGCTCCTCGACGACCTCGGTCCCGATCCGCTCGATGAGGAGATCGTCGAGGCGCCGGCCGACCGTCCCGCCGATGAGGAAGGCGCCCGCCTGATCGCCTTCAACATGGCGCTCAACGGAACGCCGCGCGAGGAGACCGAGGCCTACCTGCGCGAGAACTTCGATCTCCCGGACGCCGGCGGCCTGCTCGACGACGTGTACGCGCAGGCAGGTCTCTGAGCACAGCCGCAGTTCCGAAGGAGCTCGGCGCGCTGCGGACGCGGCTCGCCGAGCTGACCGACCTCCACGGGGCGATGGCCCTGCTCGCGTGGGACCAGAACACCTACATGCCCTCCGGCGGGCACGCCGGCCGCGGCGACCAGCTGGGGACGCTCGAGCGCATCGCCCACGGTCAGCTCGTGGACCCCGAGGTCAGCCGGCTGCTGGACGCGCTGGAGCCGTGGGCGGCCGGGGAGGACCCGGACTCCGATGAGTCCCGGCTGGTGCGCTGGGTCCGGCGCGACCACGAGAAGGCCGCGCGCGTCCCGGCGGACCTGGCCGTGGCCATGACGCGGGAAGCGGCCGCCGGCTACGCGGCGTGGCTGGAGGCGAGCACGACCGGCGAGTTCGCCCGCTTCCGTGACCCGCTGGCGCGGGCGGTCGACCTGCGGCGCGAGTACGCCGCCTGCTTCCCCGACGCCGCGCACCCCTACGACGTGCTGCTCGACGACTTCGAGCCGGGCATGACGCTCGCCGAGGTCAAGCCGCTGTTCGACGCGCTCGTCCTCGGCCTGGCGCCGCTCATCGAGGCGGCCCCCGAGGTCGACGACGTGCTCGCGGGCGACTTCCCGATCGCTGCGCAGCGCGCGCTGCTCGAGGATGTGCTGCACAGCGTCGGCTTCGAGGACGGCGTCTGGCGCCTGGACGAGTCGCCGCACCCGTTCGCGCTGTCGCCGGGACCGGGGGACGTGCGGCTCACGACTCGCTACCGCACCGCCGACCTTGGCTGGTCGCTCTACAGCGGCCTGCACGAGTTCGGCCACGGCCTCTACGAGGCCAACCACGCACCGGCGCTGCGGCGCACCCCGCTGCACGGCCCGGCCTCGCTCGCCGTCCACGAGTCCCAGAGCCGGCTGTGGGAGAACGTGATCGGCCGCGGCCGCCCCTTCACGGCCTGGCTACTGCCGCGCCTGCGCGAGCATCTGCCGGCCGCGTTCGGCGCCATGGACCACGCGACGCTCTACCGCGGCCTGAACCGGGTCAGCCGGACGCTGATCCGCACGGAGGCCGACGAGACGACCTACAACCTGCACGTCGCGCTGCGCCTGGACCTCGAGCTGGCACTGCTCGAAGGCCGGCTCGAGGCCGTCGACCTGCCCGCCGCGTGGGCGGAGGGGATGGACCGGATGCTCGGTCTCGAGGTGCCGTCGGACCGGGAGGGCGTGCTGCAGGACGTCCACTGGGCCGCCGGGCACTTCGGCTACTTCCCGACGTACACGCTGGGCAACCTGATGGCCGCGCAGCTGTGGGAGCAGCTGCGTGCCGACCTGCCCACCGTCGACGAGTCACTCGAGCGCGGCGACTTCGCGCCGGTGCGCGCCTGGCTGCGCGAGCACATTCATCAGCACGGCCGCAAGTACACCCAGCGCGAGCTGCTGCGGCGCGCCACGCGGCAGGAACTCGGCGTCGAGCCCCTGCTCGCGTATCTGGACGCCAAGCTGCGGGACGCCAGGCTCATCGCCTAGGGCTTGCGTCAGACTCGCTCGTAGTTCAGAGTACCTCTGAGCAAGATGACCGTCGCTCCGCAACGACCCATCCTGGCCGCACCCGACGTCGACGCCGCCGTCGCCGCGCTGAGAGCCCGGGGATTGCGGATCTCGGCGGCGCGCCGGCAGGTGCTGGAGGCGCTCTTCGCCGCGGGCCGCCCGGTGTCGGCCGACGCGATCGCCTCCGGCCTCGGCGGCCGGCGCTCGCCGGTCGACCCCGCCTCGGTGTACGGCAACCTCGAGGTGCTCGAGGATCTCGGGCTGGTTCGTCACGTCCACCTCGGCCATGGACCCGCGCTGTGGATGCTCGCCGACCGCGCGCGCTCGGAGTTCCTGCGCTGCGAGCGGTGCGGAGCGTCGGAGGCGGTCGAGCCCTCGGTGCTCGCCGAGGCGCGTGCAGCCATCCGCGCCGCCACCGGGTACGACGCCCGCTTCACCCACTTCCCGGTCGTCGGCCTCTGCGCCGGCTGCCAGCGGGAGGCGACCGGATGACCGTCTTCGCCCTGCACATCCCGGACGGCTTCCTCAGCGGGCCGGTCGCGGCCATCGCCGCGGTCGCGGCGGTCGCGGCGGTCGCATACGCGCTCCGCGTCGCCGACCGCGACCTCGACGAGGCGCGCGTGCCGCTGCTCGGCGTCGTCGCGGCGTTCATCTTCGCGGCCCAGATGCTCAACTTCCCCGTCGCCGGCGGGACCAGCGGCCACTTCCTGGGGGCGACGCTCGCCGCGGTGCTGCTCGGGCCGTGGCTGGCGTGCCTGGCCATGTCGGTCGTCATCACCGTCCAGGCCTTCGCCTTCGCCGACGGGGGGATCACGGCGCTGGGCGCCAACGTCCTCAACATGGGCGTGCTCGGTGCGCTGCTGGCCGGGTTCGCGATCCGCGCCGGCATCGCCGCGCTGCCGCACACGCGGCCGGCGCTCCTCGCAGTGGTGGGCGGGGTCGCGTGGCTGGCCGTGATGGCCGGCGCGGGCGCGACGAGCCTGCAGCTGGCGCTGTCGGGCACCGTCCCGCTCGACGTCTCCCTCCCGCCGATGCTCGGCGTGCACGCCCTGATCGGCGTGGGGGAGGCGGCGATCACCGTGAGCGCGGTCAGTGCGGTCATGGCCTCTCGGCCGGACCTGATCGCCGTGGCCGACGTGCCGCCGGCGGTCACGCCGCTGCGCGAGGCGCCGGCGTGAGGACCGCCTTCATCTGCGTGGCGCTCGCGGTGGCGGTCGGCCTCGCCGCCGCCGCGGCGCCGTTCGCCTCCTCGTCCCCTGACGGGCTCCAGAAGGTCGCCGCCGAGAAGGGCTTTCTCGCGCAGGGTGAGCTCGCCCCGGTCCAGGAGGACGCACCGCTTCTCGGCTACGCCTTCCCGGGTGTGGAGAACGAGCGCGTCGCGACTGGGCTGGCCGGCTTCACCGGGACGCTCGGGGTCTTCGCCCTTGGCTTCCTCCTCGCGGCGGCGGCGCGCCGGTGGCCGCGCACCAGCCCGGGCTGACGGGCGTCGCCGGCGACCCGGCGAGCCCCGTCCACCGCCTCGACCCGCGCGCGAAGATCGCCGGGCTGCTGGCCATCACCCTCGTGGCGGTGGCGACGCCCGTCGACCACTGGCCCGTCTACGCCGCGTGCCTGGCGGCGCTGGCCGCGATCGCCGCGGTCGCCCGCGCCGGGCCGGGGGTCGTGTGGCGCCGCGCGCGGGTCGTGCTGCCGGTCGTGCTGTTCGCCGGGGCCCTCGTGCCGTTGGTGCGCACGGGCGGCGGAGAGTGGACGCTTGGCCCGGTCACGGTTCACGAGGCCGGCCTGCTGACCTTCGCCGCGATGGCCGCCAAGGCCACGATCGGCACGCTCAGCGCCGTCCTGCTCTCCGTCTCCACCCCATTTCCGGCCGTGCTGCGCGGCCTGGAGGCGCTGCGCGTCCCGCGCCTGTTCGTGCTCGTCGCCGGGATGATGTACCGCTACCTGTTCGTGATCGCCGGGGAGGTCGGCCGCACACGGGCCGCGCTGGCCTCGCGCGGCTACAGCCCGCGCCACGCGCTCCATGCCCGCCCGCTCGGGCGCGCCGCCGGCACGCTCTTCCTGCGCACCTACGGCCGTGGCGAGCGCGTCCATCTCGCCATGCTCGCCCGCGGCTACGACGGCCGCATGCCGCATCTGTCCGTCCTGGCCTTCACGCCCGCCGACGGCGCCTTCGTCGCGCTCTGCCTCGCCGGGCCGCTCGCGGCGCTGCTCGCGTGAGCTGCGCGGTCCACGCCTCCGGCTTGCACTACGGGTATCCGGGCGGCGGCGCGGCCCTGGCGGGGGTCGACCTCCGCATCGGCCACGGCGAGCGGGTCGCCGTCCTGGGTCCGAACGGAGCCGGCAAGACCACGCTGATGCTGCACCTCAACGGCCTGCTGCGTGGCACCGGCGAGCTCGAGGTCGCCGGGCTCGACGTGGCCGATTGCGACCTGCGCGAGCTGCGCGCGCGCGTCGGGCTCGTCTTCCAGGACCCCGACGACCAGCTGTTCATGCCGACGGTCGTCGAGGACGTCGGCTTCGGCCCGCTCAACATGGGCCTGGAGGGCGACGCGGTCCGCGCCCGGGTGGGGGAGGCGCTGGGCGCCGTGCGGATGCAGCACGCGGGCGAGCGCTCGCCGCATCAGCTCTCGATGGGCGAGCGCCGCCGAGTCGCCATCGCGACGGTGCTGGCGATGCGACCGGCGCTGCTGGTGCTCGACGAGCCGTCCGCAAATCTCGATCCGCGCGCGCGCCGAGAGCTGATGGACGTGCTGGAGACGGTGGCGACGACCATGATCGTGACCACCCACGACCTGCCCCTGGCGGCCGAGCTCTGCGAGCGCGCGGTGATCCTCGCGGGCGGCCGGGTGGTCTGCGACGGTCCGTGCCTCGAGGTCCTCGCCGACTCCGACGTCCTCGCGGCGTACGATCTCGAACTGCCGGCCGGTTTCGCGCTCGAGCGCATCGTCCGCCGGTCCCATCCATCCGACAGGAGCCCGGCATGAGCGAGCACGAGCACGAGCACGACCATCCGCACAGTCACGAGCACTCCCACGGTGGCGACCAGCACTCGCACGCCCACGTCGAGCACGAGCATGACCACGTCGAGCACGAGCACGAGCACGCTCACGGCGATGTGACCCACGCGCACCCGCACGTGCACGAAGAGGGTCTCGAAGACAACCATGCGCACGAGCACTAGATGGTTGATTCCAAATCCTCCGTGATCGTGCGCGCCGCATGGCGGGCAAGCACGCGCCACCCGAATTTGGAATCAACCATCCAGGGCCGCTCTCGCGGTCGCCTCCGCGGCGCTGCTCGCGCCGTCGGCTGCCGCTGCGTCCGACCTGCAGCTGAGCTTCGACAACGCCGTGCTCGACACGCCCTCGACGCCGGATCAGGTCGTGGTGGCACCGGGCGACGCGCCCATCACCGCCACTGCCGTCGTCGACGACGCCACGGGCGCCTTCACGGTCGCGCCGGGCGGCCTTCGACTTCCCCAAGTACAGCTTCTCGAGCCCGACCGCGGGGACCATCGACGTCGTCCTCAACGCCCCGGCGACGGGGCAGATCGACCTCGCCACGGGCCGGGTCACGCTGACCGCCGACTTCGAGGCCCAGATCGCCCTCAGCGGGCTGGGAGACTGCAACATCGACACGGGCCGCTCACGCTCTCGACGGAGACCACGAGCCGCTCCCCGGTCGGCGCTTCCCTTCCGGCATCGCCGGCTTCGGCACGGGGACAGAGCCGCCGGGGTGGGGTGGGCGACGCTGCCGCCCGGCACCGGGTCCGGCTGCGGACTGATCGACTCGTTCGTCGCCGGTCCCGGCGGCTTCTGGCTGTCCAGGGGCATCTCACCGAAGCCGCCCACCTATAGCGTCGCCAGGCTGGCCGTCTCGGTCAGAGGACCGAAGAAGCCGGTCCGCAGCGGCAAGACCGCGACCTTCAAGGCTGTGGTGCGCAACGCGGGCGATCAGCCGGCCGAAGGCGTGCGTCTGTGCGTCAAGGCGCCGCAGGCCAAACGCAGGTGCGTCGCAGCCGGCCGGCTCGCCGCCCGCCAAGCGGCCACGGCGACCTTCCGCATCAGGGCGCCGAACGTCACCAGGCGCAAGCGGTTCGCGGTTCGCGGTTCGCTTCACCGCGACCGGAAACGGCGTGATGACGGGCAAGGCGTCGCCGAAACTGATCGTCAGGCCGAAGCGCAAGTAGCGCTGGACAGATGTCGTAGGAAGGTCTATGGTCCGCAGCGGAAGTGCGCCAAGTTCTGGTGGTTCAGGGAGGAGCAGTTGTGAGTGCAAGGCAAGGGCCGTCGAGTATCGGGATGCTGCCGGAGGAGGGGTTGCGGTGATCATCGCTGCCGAGAACACGGGCTGGTGGGTCGGGTTAGGCCTGGGCTTCGTTGTGGTGGCGGTCGTGGTCATCGTCGTTGCGATCCTGCTCACGCTCGCGGCGCGCATCGCCGAGCGCGCACGGACGGCGACCGAAGCGCTTCCAGTCGTGCGCGACCAGACCGACGCGCTGCACGACGTGGAGAAGGTCAACGCATTGGCGATCTCGATCCTGCGCTTCGCGCGCGCCGCCCGGAAGGCGTTGACCGGCTCATGATCCTGGCCGCCGCACGGCGAAAATCGTACGCCGCACCGTCGGAGAGATCGCGGGCGTCGGAGCCACGATGGTGGACGACCTCGGCCCGGTCCCCGAGCTGATCAAGACGGAGAGCTACGTAAGCCAGACGACGCAGGGGCTCGTTGGGTACGGCAAAGCCCTGGACAGGATCCTCTGACGCGATGTCCGCCGCCGCCATCGTCACAATCGTCGCCGCAGTCGTAGTCGTCGATCAGCCGCAACCTCGGCGCCGCCGCCCGCACGCTCACGGGGCTGCTCGAAAGCAAGGTCGGCGCGGAGGGGCGGCGGAGCTCATCGCTTCCGTCGACCCGCGGGCTGCGAACGGACACACCCCGGCCGCCCCGGCCGCGGCCTCGTCACCCTTCTCAGCCGGAGGCGACATCGTCGTCAAGCCTGAGCCCACGGTTCGTTCGCCGTTCTCTGCGGGAGGCGCGATCCGGCTGCGCCGCCCCGAGGACGCCTGACCATCAGGCCGCGCAGGTAGCCGCCGCGACGAGGCCTCGTCGGCCCGGCTTCTTCTACGAGGCCGGTTCGCCTACGCCTCGGCTGCCTTGCGCCCCAGCCGGGGCACGGCGCGAGCGAGCGCTTCCACCGCGAGGACGGCCGGGCTTCCGGCGGCGGTGTCGAGCGGCGCGGTGCCCTCCTCGTCGGCTCGCGCCACATCGGGGTCGTCGGGTACGACGAAGACCTCGACCTCGACCTCGGGCGCGACGGTGTCTTGGATCAACTGCACGTCCTCCGGACCGGTGACCCGGTTGGCGATCAGCACCGCAGGCACGCTGCGGGCGGCGGCGATGCGCAGGGCGCGGGCGGCGACGTCCATCGACTTCGCGGTCGGCTGGGAGACGACGATGGCGAGGTCGGCGCCGTGATCGCCCATCCGGACCAGGGTGCCGATCCCGGCCTCGAGGTCTCCGACAACGATCCTGTCCTCACCCTCCAGCTCGCGGAGCAACTGCTCCGCCGAAACCCCGCATCAGGTGCAGCCGGGATCGACCCGATCCAGTCGCGAGGCGATCACGAGCCGCACGCCATCGGGCGCTTCGGTGCCGAAGGCGTCCTCCATGCCGGCGATGGTCGGCTGATGCTCCGTCGTGCCCTCGTCGACGCCCTCACGGACGGCCACGAGCTCATCCGTACGCTCGAAACCGACGCCGAGCGAGATGCCGAGCATCGGGTTCGTGTCGCAGTCGAGACCGAGAACGTCGTGGCCCGACCTCGCCAGCGAGCGCGCGAGCGTGCCCGCGATCGTGGTCTTGCCGACACCACCCTTGCCCGCGACGACGATCTTCATGACGACAACCTACCGCTGTCATCGGCATGATGGGCGGCGGATGTCCGCGGACGACCGCTCACCTGCTCTGCTGATCGTCCTGCAACGCCCGGGAGCGTCGGCGTGATTCGCGTCGCGGTCGTCGGCAAGGGCGGCTCGGGCAAGTCGGTGTTCTCGGGGACGCTCGCCCGCGTGCTCGGCCGCGCCGGCGAGCGCGTCCTGGCGCTCGACTCGGACACGATGCCCGGCCTCGCCTTCAACCTGGGCGTTCAGACGCCGTCGGAGCCGGCCCTGCTCGCCGCCGCCGAGCGCGGCGAGAACGGACGCTGGCGCTTCAAGCCCGGTATCGGGCCGGTGCGCGCCGTCCAGCGCTTCGCCATGGACGCTCCCGACAACGTCCGCCTGCTCGAGTTCGGCACGCCGGGGCCGGAGGGACAGGCGGAGATCGCGCCCGCCATCCAGGCCTTCTTCCGCGTCGTCCACGGCATCGGCGACGCCCGGGCGCTGCGCGAGTGGTCGATCGTCGGCGACCTTCCGGCCGGGCCGCGCCAGATCGCCTTCGACTGGGCGCCGTACGCACAGACGTACCTGATCGTCGCCGAGCCGACGATGCAGTCGCTGCTCACCGCCCGCCGCGTGGCCCGTTTGGCCACCTCACGCCCGGGCCCGACCGTGAGTCTCGTGGCCTCCAAGGTCAAGAACGACGCCGATCTGCGCCGCATCGAAGAGTTCATGGGCGTGCGAGCAACGGCGGTCATGCCCAGAGACCCGGCTGTCATCGAAGCCGAGCGGCTGGGCGTCGCCCTCATCGACCACGCGCCCGAATCAGACGCGGTGCGCGCTGTCGAGGGCCTCGTCGAGCGTCTCAGCGCGGCCGCAGGGCGCGCGTAGGCCTGGCCGAGATGCGCCGTTGACGCACTAGATGTGTCCGGCATCAGGCTGGGCTTGCAGGCGCAGGAGGTCCGCGGGCAGGCCGAGGATGGCCGCGCGCCCGGTCTCCGTGGGTCGCTGCTCATCCTGGAACGCCGAGATGACCGGCCTCGCCAGCACGAGACCCGGTGGCGCCCGTAGACGATGGCCGCGAGCGCGGAGCCGATGCGACCAGCGGACCGAGCGGGCCGTCCGTCGGCGCCTCCTTGGGTAGCGGGAGGACGAGGAACAGCAGCAGCATCACGATGCTGGCGCCGATGGCGTTGGCGGCCGTGATCGCGACGACGATCAGCCGTTGGGCCACCACCGCCACTTTCCGGAAGGGGCAGGCCGTGGATCTCCCCGGCGAGCACCTGGCGGACGACATGCAAGCGCGAGGCCACCCCCCCCTTGTCCTGCCACCCGCGAGGAGGCTACACGCGCTCGAGTTCTCGCTGCTCGGCCGCGGCGGGCGCATTGACGGCGAGCCGCTGCTGCTGGCGCTCGGGCGTGATGCGCACGACGTTCCAGGCCAGGCCGACTCTCTCCATCCCCGCGATGATCGCGCCGGAGACGTCGATCTCCCACCACTTCAGCCCGTGGTTCGCCGAGCGCGGGAAGGCGTGGTGGTTGTGGTGCCAGGACTCGCCCAGCGAGAGGACTGAGAGCCAGGCGACGTTCGTGGACTTGTCCTCGACGTCGAAGCGGCGCCGGCCGAAGAAGTGGCAGATCGAGTTGATCGACCACGTGACGTGGTGCAGCAGGAAGACGCGCACGAGGCCGCCCCAGACGAGGCCGCGGAGCGCGCCGTCGAGGGTGAATCCGTGGACGGCGAAGCCCACCGCCGCCGGGATCGCCAGGGTGCCGACCGCGAGCAACGGGAACAGCTTCGTCATCTTCCGCATGCCGCGATCCTCATAGAGGTCGCGGGCGTAGCGCTTCCAGTCCGCCTGGCCCTGCGTCTCGAACAGCCAGCCGGTGTGCGCGTGCCAGAGGCCGGACAGGCCGTGACCGTCACCCGTGTGCGGGGAGTGCGGGTCGCCCTCCTTGTCCGTATGGGCGTGATGCTTGCGGTGGTCGGCGACCCAGTCGAGCACCGAGCCCTGCAGCGCGTAGGAGCCCATCAACGCGAAGAGGTACTCCACCGGCTTGTAGGTCTGAAAGGACCGGTGCGTGAGCATGCGGTGGAAGCCGATCGTGATGCCGAAGCCGCAGAGCAGGTAGCTGACGGCGAGGATCGCGAGGTCGGCGCCGTCGACGAAGTCGTTCCAGAGGAAGACGATGGCGACGATCACGCCCGCGAGGGGCAGGACCACCCCGATGAGGTTGGCGATGCGTTCGGCTCGGGTCATCATCTGTATGTTCGCGCGAGAATCGTTGTTGGACTTGTCGAGTTCGTGGTCATCACCCGCGTTCTTTTGTAGATTTCCTACAATGCCGCCACCACCGCCCTGGGCGCTGCTTCCGCCGGAACTGGCCACGGTGCTGCGTCCGATCCTGGGCGAGCTCGGCGACGAGGTCATCGCCGCCATCGGCCGGGACGTGGACGACTACCGCCGTCCGCTGGAGGGTGACTTCGGCCGCAACGTCCGCAGCGGCGTCGAGTTCGCGCTCGGCCGTTTCCTCGATCAGTTCGGCGATGCCGAGCGCGAGGCCCGCGGCAACCGGCAGGTCTACGTCGAGCTCGGGCGCGGCGAGTTCCGCGAAGGACGCAGCCTCGACGCCCTGCTTTCGGCCTACCGGATCGGCGCGCGGGTGTCGTGGCGGCGCTTCGTCGAGGCCGGCCGGGCCGCGGACGTGGATCCGGACGTCCTCTTCGTGCTCGGCGAGGCGATGTTCGCCTATATCGACGGCCTCTCGGCCGAGTCGACCGAGGGGTATGCCGCCGCGCAGTCCGAGGCGGCCGGAGAGCGCGCCCGCGACCTGCGCCGGCTCGTGCGCGCGCTGCTGCGCGGCGACGAGGGTGCGGCTCGCGATGCCGCTCGTGTCGCCGGGTGGGAGCTGCCGAACACGCTGGCAGTGCTCGTCACGGAAGGAGACGATGCGGACGCGCTGGCGAGCCGCCTGGGAGCGGGCGTCATCGCGGAGGGCGAGGACGGGCTTCTCATCGCCCTCGTGCCGGACCCGGACGCGCCGCGGCGGCGGGCGCAGCTCGACGCTGCGCTGGCCGACGCGACGGCGGCGCTCGGGCCCACCGTCGAATGGCCGGACGCACCGCACAGCGCCGGGCGGGCGACGGTCGGACTCCGGCTGGCCACTCGAGGCGCGCTGTTCGTCACCGGCGACCACCTCGCGACCCTGCTGCTGCACGCCGATCCGCGCCTGGCGAGCGACCTGGCGAGCGCCGCTCTCGCTCCGCTGGGCGCGCTGCCCGCCGCGCCGCGCAAGAAGCTCACCGACACCCTGCGCGCCTGGCTCGACCACCGCGGGCGCGTCGAGGAGGTCGCGGCCGTCCTGGGTGTCCACCCGCAGACCGTTCGCTACCGCGTCAACCAGCTTCGCGAGCTCGTCGACGTCGACGATCCCGAGCGACGGTTCGAACTGAGCCTCGCGCTGCGCGCGAACCTGGCATCTTCTGCCCGCAGGAACGTGACTAGGCGGGCGCTGGTGCGGACACGATCTGCTCGATCTCCACCGAGCTGAGCGTCTCGCGCCGGCCTGCGCGATCACCGTGCCGGCGAGCCAAACGACGACGACCCGACCCAGCCGCCCAGCAGCGCGCCGCCGATCGCTCCGGCTGGCCCTTGGCGGTCGACCCTTGCGCGCCTGCGGTTGCCCAGGCGCTCGATCGCCGCGGCGACCAGGCCGCCGGCTACGAGCGCCGCCGGAAGCCCGACGGCGAGCGCGAACTCGTCGCGCAGCCCCCTGTCGAGGGCGACCTGGGCCAGCGCGGCACCGGCTGCCGCCCCCGCCGCGAAGCCGGCGAGCGCCAGCGTGCCGCAAACCCCCGCCAGCGCGCCGCGAACGGCCAGGCCGGCGATCAGGGCACCGGCGGTCAGGTCGACGATCAGCATGCGCCTGCGCCAAGGCCTACGCCGGTAGTATCGCGCTCTCGGTGAGGGTCGCGATCGTCGGCAAGGGTGGCGCGGGAAAGTCGGTGCTCGCGGGAACGCTGGCCCGGATCGTCGCGCGGCGCGGCACACCTGTGCTCGCGCTCGACTCCGACGCCCTCCCGGGTCTCTCGTTGAGCCTCGGCAGCGGGCCGGACCCCATCGAGCCACTGCTGCTCGGCGCCACCGAGCGCGACGCGGACGGGCGCTGGGGCTGGCGGGAAGGCATCGACGCGACCGTCGCCATCGAGCGCTTCACGACCGCGGCGCCCGACGGGATCCGCCTGCTGCAGCGAGGCAAGGTGTCGGTCGCGGGCTTCGGGGCGATCACCGGCTCCAGCAAGGCCTTCTGGGAGGTCGCCCACCGCCTCGCCGACGCCGCCGCCTTCCGCGACTGGGCGCTGATCGGCGATCTGCCGGGCGGCGCGCGCCAGATCGCGGAGGGGTGGGCGCCCTACGCAGACACCTACCTGGTCGTCGCCGAGCCGACGATGCAGTCGCTGCTGACCGCCAGGCGGGTGGCGCGACTGGCCTCCTCGCGCCCAGGCCCGGCCGTGACCCTGGTGGCCTCCAAGGTCAAGAACGACGCCGACCTGCGCCGCATCGAAGAGTTCATGGGGGCGCGGGCGGCGGCCGTCATGCCCCGCGAGCCGGCTGTCGCCGAGGCGGAGCGGCTCGGGGTCGCCCTCATCGACCATGCACCCGATTCAGCCGCCGTACAGGCCGTCGAGGGTTTAGTCGCGGGGCTCGAGGCGCAAGGGGCGAAGTGAGAACCTGCTGGTGATGTCGCTCAAACATGACGACGATGACGGTCACAGACCCCGCCTTCCTGCGCAGCGCGGTGCTGCTTGAAGCCGGGCCGCAAGAGGAGCGGGCCGGGTACCCGTGGACGCTCCCGGCGGTGGCTGCGCTCGCCGAAGGGGTCAGCTTCGACCCGCAGGTGACGTTCTTCGTCGGCGAGAACGGCTCCGGGAAGTCGACGCTGATCGAGGCGATCGCGGTCGCGGCGGGCATGAACCCGGAGGGCGGCGGGAGCAACTTCAACTTCGGCACTCGGTCCTCGCACTCGGTCCTCGGCGAGGCCGTCCGTCTCGTGCGCGGCGTTCGGCGCCCGCGCACGGACTTCTTCCTGCGCGCGGAGAGCCTGTTCACGACGGCGACCTGGCTGGAGAGCCTGCCCCGAGACCCGCTGGCGTCGTACGGCGGCCGGTCGCTGCACGAGATGTCGCACGGTGATTCGTTTCTCGCCGTCGTCCTGCACCGCTTCGGCGGCGACGGGCTGTACATCCTCGACGAGCCCGAGGCTGCGCTGTCGGTCCAGAACCAGCTCACGGTGCTGCGCCGCATCGACGAGCTCGTCCGCGCCGGCAGCCAGTTCGTGATCGCAACCCATTCGCCGATCCTGCTCAGCTATCCGCGCGCGACGATCTACGAGTTCACCGACGGCGGGATGCGGCGGGTCGCCTACGGCGACGCGGACCTCGTCAGGCTTGCGCGGGGCTTCCTCGACGAACCCGACCGCTTCCTGCGACGCCTCCTGGACTGAAGTCTCTCTCTCTCTCTCTCTCTCTCTCTCTCTCTCTTCGTCGTGGGTGGTCCTCGCCAGTCCCGACGGGGTGGGACCAAGTCACCGTCTCGTTAGGCTTCACGGGCGACGGCGGTGGCGTGAAGGCGAAGTCAGACAGCCGCACCTGCTGAGGTTCGGCCCAGGGCCGGCGCGGGTGGGAGGAGGACAAGTACCCGCCTTCGCTTGCGACCGGCGTATGGTCTGCGCGTGGCCTCGAGCCGGGAATTCTGGGATCAGCGTCACGGAGCGGCGATCGCGCAGGGCGACGGGCTGCGCGCCCCGTCGAGCTGGCTCGTCGATCACGAAGGCCTGCTCGCCGTGCAACCACGCGGTGGGGCGCTCGACGTGGCCTGCGGGCGGGGGCGCAATGCGGTCTTTCTCGCCGAGCTGGGCTTCGAGGTCCAGGCCTACGACATCTCAGGCGTGGCGGTCGACCACCTGTCCGCCGTCGCCCGCGAGCGGGAGCTGCCCGTGCGCGCGCAGCGGCTCGACCTCCGCACCGAACCGCTGCCCGGTTCGGGCTACCAGGTCATCCTCGACTTCTACTTCCTCGAGCGGACCCGGTTCGGCGACCTGGCCGACGCGTTGGCTCCAGCCGGGCTGCTGCTCTTCGAGACCTTTCTCGGCGTCGAGCCCAGGGCCGATTACGGGCCGCAGGACCCCGCACGAGTGCTCGAGCCGGGCGAACTCCGCGCCGCCTTTGAGGATCGCCTCGCGATCTTGAGCTATCGCGAAGGCCCCCCGAAGCCTGGGGAGCGCGCCGTCGCCTCACTCGTGGCCCAGGCGCCCGCGACCTCCTAAGCGGAAGCCGCCGAACCTCAGCGTTCTTCAGCGGCCCGCAGTGGCGCGGCGGTGTAGGCGATGCGCACCGGCTCGCACCAGATGACGATGCTGGCGACGGCATCGGCGGAGACAGAGGCTGGCAAGAGGTAGTTCTGATCGCCGACGGTCGCCTTGAGCTCGGCGATCGAGCGGTGCGGCGCGTCGAGGATCTGCCGGGTGTTCTTCGGCGAGCGCAACGGGCTGGTCCACACGAACAGGTCGGTGTTTGGTTCGGTGACGAAGCCTTCCAGGCGCACGGCGAGGCGCCCCGACGGCAGCTTGTAGAGCGCGGCCGACCCCTCACCCGTGCGTTCTACGCGCTCGAAGGCGCCCTGGGCGATGCGGCGCCTAGGCGTCATGCCGGCCAGGGCGGGCTCGCGCACGGGCGTGTCGACCTGCTGCTCGACGCTGAGCTTCCACCTGCCCCGCGCGCTGACCGCCAGCTCGTGCTCGCCGGCGCCGATGTAGGTCGCCTCGTCGCGTCCGGGACACCGGCTCGCGGCGTCCTCGGCGTCCGGGGGGCGCGGGGTGATCGTCACCGCGAACTCGCTGCCGAAGCAGGTCCAGCGCAGGCGCCACTGGATCGCCTCGGGGTCGATCTCGACGGTCGCCGTGGCGCCGCCCGTGCCCCGCAGGTCACGCAACGGTGCCCAGCGCGGCGCGGCGCGCGCGCCGGGATCGGGCGGCGTGAACTCTCGCTCGATCCGGTTGAAGGGGTCAGGACGCGGCTCGGAGTCCTCACCGCACCCGGCCAGGAAGGCCGCCACGGCGAGTCCCGTCGCGGCGGCGGCTCTCATTGGTCGGCCCCGTCGGCCTTTGCGCGCTCGACGACCAGCTCGCCGATCTCTGTGCCCATCGCCAGGCCGACGGTGTTGTCCATCGGATAGTGGATCCCGCCGTAGAGGCGTGACTGCGCCGCCTCACGGGCCCTCGCCCGCCAGGCTTCGGCATCGTCGGAGAAGAGGTATGCGAGCACCTCGGCGGCCGCGCCCGAGTAGGTGGCGTGCCCGGAGACATAGGCAGGGAAGAACGGCGTATCGAGATAGGGCTCGAACTCCGGGTCGATGCCGAGGTCGCGGATCGCGTTGATCGGGCGCGTCACCCAGTAGCGGTACTTGGCGTCCCAGGCTGCGATGCCGGCGTCGTCCATCGCGACGGTGAGCAGCGCGAACACACGCGCAGCGCGCGCCTGACTCATCTCGGGCTGGTCGCGCAGGTAGTCGAGCACCACCCGGATCCAGCGCCCGGGCGGGAGCTCCGTCCCATCACCACCGGCCCAGAACTCGGCGATCCGCTTCTGCTCGTCGGTCAGCGAGTTCCTCGTGTCGACGACAGCCTGCGCCTCTGCGCGGAACTCCTCGGAGCCGTAGCGCGGCATGGGCGGGGGTCGGACGCTTGAGCCCGACGGCAGGACCCAGGTCTTCCACGTGCCGCCAGTGGGCGAGACGGGGCGTGCGGCCGAGCCGGGCGGCGGCGCCCAGACCCCGCGGAACCGTGGCTTGCGGCCGCGCCACGGCTTGTCGGACCCGTCGCGGTTCCCGACTGCGATGGTGCGCCGCGCGACGGCGCGGCCCAGCGCCAGTCCTGCGGCAACGGACGACTCCGCGGCGCCGCCCGCCACCAGTTCTCGTGTGACGGCCTCCGCGTCCTGGTCGAGCTGCGCAGCGGGGTAGTCGGGGAACGTGTAGGCGATGACCCGCGACCCCGCACCCGCGACCGCGGCCTCCGTGGACGGGTAGCTGCCGCCGCCGGATTCTGCGTAGCGCGCCTGCCAGTAAGCCGCGGCGACGGCTGCGTCGTACATGGCGACCGCGGCCAGCGCGTAGTCGCGCGACGCCCGCACCGGATCCTTCGGACGCTGAGACACAAGTTCCATCGAGCGCTCGAGCCACGGCTGGACGGCGTAGCCGTCTGACGCGCGCGCGCCGGCGCCGGCACCGCCGTCTTCGGCGGGGGGCGCCGGGACGGCGACGGCGCCGCCGGAGTCGATCGTCCAGGTCTGCCACTCGCCGACCTGCGCAGCACTGTCGGCTCGGGCGACGCTCTCGCTGACATCGTCAGAACCGCACCCGCCCGCCATGAGCGCAGCGAACGCCAGAGCCACTATTCCCGTGCGCCTCGCTCCCACCGTCCGGAGTCTATTGGCGGGGTAGCCTGGCGGTCGCCTCCATGCCTGCGTCGGTCGCAAGCGTCAGGGCAGCGAAGAACAGGGCCGCCCCTGCGGCCAGCAGCACCAGCGCGACCCTCACGGCGGCGGCGTTGACCGCAGCACGCACCAGAGCGACAGGCCGACGAGCGGCAGCGAGGCCACGGAGTGCCAGATCGCGGCGTCCCACGACTGGTCGCCCCCGACGGCGTCGGCGACCAGCGGCGCGTGCGTGGCGAGCACCCAGAAGCCGGCGAGAAAGCACACGCCGGAGGTCAGCAGCGCGATGCGATTGCCTGCCAGCGGCCCGCGGCGCGCGATGATCAGCAGCAGGACGGCCGCGATCGCCGTCACCGCGCCCGGGATGACGTGATCGACGACCTCGACCTTGAACGCCACGTCGACCGTCAGATCCAGCGCCCGGCCGAGGAAGGGGACGAGCACCGTCCACGCGCCGGTTGCGGCCAGTGCCGCCGCCGCTCGCACTTCGACCGTCCACGCCACCATCGCGTCGACCATACCGCTAGCGCTGCCGGGCGCCGGACCGGTCGCGTCGCGCGGTCAGTCCGGGTCGACGGCGCGGGGGAACAGCGCTATCAGGACGTCGGACGTGTGGACCATCAGCGAGGCCCCCTTCGGCGTCGCCTCCCACTGTGCGTGCCGGAAGTCGGTGCTCGGGATCGCGAACGCGCCGAAGGTCCGGTCGTCCGTGCCGACGTACCAGACGAAGTCCGTCTCACCAGGCGGGGCGTCGTCCTTGGGCTCGGCCTTCTGCAGGCCGCCACTGAACATCGCGATCAACGGTGCGCCGGGCCGAGCCGAGCGCACAGTCACGGTCCAGTAGTCGCCCAGCCGCCCCTGCAGGGCGGAGACGACGCCGTCGTGATCCAGGCCCGTGGTCACTAGGACCGACCGGCGCGCGCCCGCTGAGACGGGAGCGTCACGAACTCCTCGTAGCGGCTGACGAAGCGCGCCATGATCTCACTGCCCGCTCGCACCGACAGCGCGACGTCGTGCAACTGCTCGGCACCTGGGCGGGTGATCTCGTATATCCGCCGGTCCGGGCCCTGGGTGGATGGCTCCCAGGCCGAGTGGACCAGCCCGTCGTCCTCCAGCGCGCGCAAGGTCCGGTACAGGCCGCCGGGATCGGAGCGCGTGAAGCCGAAGGCCTGGGCGCGCTCGAGCAGGTCATAGCCGTGGGCGGGCGACTCCTTGAGCAGCAGCAGGATGCAGGTCCGCAGGAAGCTGCGGGGCAGAGCGGGGGTTGGCTCAGTTATGGAGCTTGACGCGATGCTCGGCAAGGCAATCCGCCGCGGCTTCGGGAGAGTCGTGGCACCAGCAGTCGTCGTCGCACTCGCCGTGGCCCGGTTTGGTCAGATCGGCGAACTCCTCGGCGAAGGTGCGCTTGCCGAGGTCGGCGCCCGTGTCGGTCAGCGCGTACCCGCGGTCGTCGAGCACCAGCAGGCCGTCTTCTCGGAAGCGTTCCAGATACGGCTCGAGCGTTGGCGCAGGAACCGCAAGGAAGGTCGCCAGGGCGACGGGTGTGCACGCATCCGCGAGGCCTTCCGCGCGCATCCAGAACATCGCCTGGAGAACCTCGTCGCGCACGCGAATGACCTCGAGCTCATCCATGCGGCGCCACCGACTCCCACGGGGCCACCGATTCGGCGAGTTCGGAGATCGCCTGCACCGCCGGCGTGTCGGGGGCGAAGTCCAGCGGCGAGGTCTCCGCGCGCTCCGCGCCGGGCATGTTCTCGTCGAAGGGGATGAAGCCGGCGATCTCCAGGTCGTGGCGCTCGGCGAAGGTCTCCACCGCCTCGCGCTCGCGGTCGTCGCGGATCTTGTTGGCCACCAGCGCGATGCGCGGCAGTCCGAGGTCGCGTCCCAGGGCGGCCATGCGACGCCCGGTCTCGAGCGATTTGTAATAGGGCTCGACGACGCAGAGCATGGTCTCGGCATACATGGTCGTTCCGCGGGACAGATGTTCCGGTGAGGCCTCCGTGTCGAGCAGGACGACCTCGTTCTCGCCGTTGGCCGCCTCGTGCATGACGCTGCGCACGGTCGCGTGCACGGAGCACAGGCAGCCCGTGCCCGCATGCTGGGGGTGGGCCATGACCAGCAGCTTCACGCCGTCGGGCGCCTGGACGCCGTGGCCCTCGAAGATGGCGTCGAGCGTGCTCGTCAGCTCGGGGCCGTTGTCGCCGCGGCGGATCATCTCCCGGTTGAGCGTCGGCAGCGAGTCCATCTCCACGGGCGGGATGCCGAGCGTCACCGCGAGATTCGGGTTGGAGTCCCCGTCGATCGCGAGCACGTCACGACCCGAACGGGCGAGGACGCGACACATGGTCCCCGAGATAGAGGTCTTCCCCGAGCCTCCCTTACCGGCGATGGCGAGCTTCATGACTGCCTCCAGTGTAAACCTGCGTCAACCTGAGCCGAGCCTACGCGGTCAGCGCATCCGCAAGAACGCCCACGCTCCGGGCGGCGGGGCCGGAAGCATCGAGGTCCATCACCGCCGCCCCGGTGAGGTCGGCCGCACGGAAGACGGGATCGTCCGGGATCAGCGCGAGGACGGGCAGGCCGTGTTCGGCGGCGTAGGCGCGGACCGTCTCCTCGTCGCGAGGCCCGGCGACCTTGTTGGCGACGAGCACCACCTTCGCGATCCCGAGGTCGCGGGCGAGCCGGACGGTCCGCAGGCCGGTGAGCAGCGAGCGGGGATAGGGCTCGACGACCGCCAGGAGCGCGTCGGCTCCGCCTGACGTGCCGCGCACGAGGTGCTCGACCGAGGCTTCGGTGTCGAGGATGCACATGCCGTGAGGGATGGAGGTTGCGAAGACGCCGCCGACCGCGGCGTGATTGGAGCCCAGTCAGCCGTGGCCGGCGGTCTCGGGCAGCGATCCGACGAGCAGGCGCACTCCGTCGGGGGCGTCGTGGCCGTGATCGGCGATGATCTCACTGACCGGCTTGGTGAACTCGTAGCGTCCCTCGGTCCGCCTCACGAGGCCCGCGGGCAGAGCGCTGAGCGTCAACGCCTTCGCAGGGTCCACTCCGAGGGCGAGGGCCAGGTTGGGGTTCGGATCGTGGTCGAGCGCCAGCACCTCATGACCTCGACCGGCGAGGATCCGCGCAAGCGTGCCCGCCAGAGACGTCTTGCCGGCCCCGCCCTTGCCCGCGAACGCGATCCTCATGGCGCGAAAGCGTATCCCGGTTGCAACGCGCCGCGGAGTGCGACAGTATGTGTGTTGCACATGCAGAGCCATACAGATTTGATCACCGACGTCGCGCACGTCTTCTGGATCTCGGGGATGAGCTGCGAGGGCTGCTCGGTCTCGGCCCTGGGCGCCAGCAACCCTGCGCTGGAGGACCTCGTGCTCGACCGGGTGCCCGGCCTGCCGCGCGTCGTCGTTCACCACCCCATGCTCTCGGAGGCTTCGGGGTCGGAGCTGATGGCGCCGTACCGCCAAGCCGTCGAAGGCACGCTGGGGGCGCCGTACATCGTGGTCCTCGAGGGCTCCATCCCCGACGATCAGGCGCTCGACCAGGGCTCCTACTCGGCGCTCGGCGTGCGAGGTGACTGGCCGCAGGGCGTCAAGGACTCAGGCCGCCGCTCGAGCCAGCTGCTGCGTGCCACCGACTGGGCGTGGGCGCTGGCTCCGAAGGCGGCTGCGTACATCGCGATCGGGACGTGCGCGACGTGGGGCGGCATCCCGGCGGCGGCGGGCAACATCACCGGCTCCATGGGCCTGATGGACTTCCTCGGCGCGGACTACCGCTCCGCACGGGGTATCCCGGTCGTCAACGTCCCCGGGTGCGCGCCGGTCGGCGACAACTTCACCGAGACGCTTGCCCAGGTGCTGCGCTACCTCGCCGGCGACGCGCCGCTGCCGGAGTTCGACGAGCTGGGGCGTCCGGCGTGGCAGTTCTCGGAGACGGTGCACCGGCACTGCTCGAAGGCGGGCTATTACGAGGAGGGCGTCTTCGCCGAGGAGCCGGGCGACAATCAGTGTCTGGTGGAGATCGGGTGCTGGGGCCCGGTGGTGCAGTGCAACATCGTCGAGCGTGGCGCGATCAACCACATGGGTGGCTGCATGATCGCGGGCGGGGCGTGCATCGGGTGCACGATGCCCGGGTTCCCGGACAAGTACAGCCCCTTCTACAAGGCGCCGCCTGGCTCGTTTGTATCGGGCAGCGTCTCGCGCATCTACGGCGGCGGCATCCGGCGGCTGCGGCGCCTGTCGATGAAGTCGGGCAATCGGACAGGGATCTGGGACAACTCGGGCGTCTCGTCCGGGTGGGGGATCGCCCACGGTCAGCCCGACCCGATCCAGAAGGCCAACACGTTCTTCTACAAGAAGCTGCAGTACCACGGCACCGTCAACCACGGCAAGCGCAACAAGAAGCAGCCGCTGCCCCAGAGCCTGGAGATCCTGAGACAGAAGGGCGTCGACCTCGAGGACAGCGTGGACGTCCTCGGCGAGCGCCTCAAGACCCGTGAGGAGGTCTAGATGACGGTCGCGTCCGCCCCCGCCGCTTCGGCCACGCGCCGCTTCGACCTCAACCCGGTGAGCCGGGTGGCCGGGGCGCTTGCCTTTTATGCCGAGTTGGACCTCGACAAGCGCGCGGTGGGTGACACCGCGGCGCTGGCGACGATGTTCCGGGGCTACGAGACGATCCTGCATGGCCGCGACGCGCGGGACGCGATCTTCATCTCCAGCCGCGCCTGCGGCGTCTGCGGCGGCGCCCACGCCTCGGCCTCGGCACTGGCGTGCGAGATGGCCTTCGGCGTCGCGCCACCGGCGATGGGGATCGTGGCGCGCAACCTGCTCGCGGCGGTCGAATGCCTCTACGACTATCCGACGCACCTGTTCCTGCGGGCCGGCCCCGACTTCTCCGCGGAGACGGTGCGCGCGACCAACCCCGAGCTGTGGACTCGCGCCGAGACCGCGCCGGCCGCCGGCCGCGCCATCCACGGCTTTGCGACCGTCGGCGAGATCATGCGGGCGCTGAACCATTCGACCGGGGAGCTGTACCTCCAGGCGCTGAAGATGGCGCGTGTGGCGCGTGAGGCCTACGTGCTGATCGGCGGCAAGTATCCCCATCCGCAGACGATCGTCCCGGGCGGCATCAGCTCGACGATCGACGCCACCGATCTGAACCTCGCGATGCTGCGCGTCGTCAAGTTCTTCGACTACGGACGCAAGGTCGTTGCGGTCTGGGACGACCTCGCCGCCTTCTTCACCGAGACGGCGCCCCGCTTCGCCGAGCTCGGTGCCGGCCCCGCGAACTTCGTCGACCTCGGGCTCTGGGACGATCCCTTCGCCTACGACGCGACCTACGAGAGCTCGGCGGCCTGGGGACAGGCACGCTGGGCGACGCCGGGCGCGATCATCGGCGGCGATCTCAAGACGATCGAGCTCCAGCGAATCGACGCCGGGATCGAGGAGTTCGTCGGGCACTCCTTCTACGAGGACTGGACCGGCGGCGACCACACGGCTTTCACCACCGACCCGGCCGGGAACCGCCTGTCCGCGCACCACCCCTGGAACAAGCGGACGTTGCCGCGTCCGGCTGACCCCGGCGCCGAGCGCGGCTACTCGTGGTGCACAGCGCCGCGCTGGCAGGGCCACCCGATGGAGACGGGCGCGGGCGCGCGCCTGTGGGCCACGGCCCTGGCGGGGCAGCAGCCGCACGGCCTGTTCGCCGAAGCCACGGGGCGCAGCCTGAAGCTCGGCGTGCCCCAGGGCGAGCTGCCCGCAACGGAGCTCGAATGGCATGTCCCGGAGCACTGGAACGCGTTCGAGCGCCACCGGGCGCGGGCGTTCGCCCTCCCGTGGGCGGCGCTCGTGGCCTACGAGAACCTCGTCATCGCGTACGACCTGGCGCGCAAGGGCGGGCCCGACGCGCGCGTGTTCACGCCCTACAAGATCCCGAAGGACCACGCTTACGGCGTCGGCTACTGGGGCAGCTCGCGTGGCTACCTCAGCCATCACCTGGAGATCGATGGCAGGGAGATCGGGAACTACCAGATCCTTGGGCCGTCGACCTTCACCGCCTCGCCGAAGGACGACGCCGGCACGCCGGGGCCGATCGAGCAGGCGGTGCGCACGACGCCGCTGCTGAGCACGCGGCAGGCCGAGGGCGGGCTCGATGTGCTGCGCACGATCCGCAGCTTCGACCCGTGCCTGACCTGCGCCACGCACTGACTCGCTAGTGTCAGGCGGGCGCGCCGAGGCTTGCGTCGGTGGGCAGCGCCTCGACGCCCGCGCGCACGAAGAAGCCGTACAGCCAGGCCCGCTTGAGCTCGGCCGGGTCGCCCGCCACGGGCTGATCGCGTTCGCGCAGGAAATCCTCGATCGTCCGCCGGGCGAGGTAGTGGCGGACATGGCCACCGGGCCCGGGGACGCGCCAGCTGTGGGCGGCCTCGTCGGTGGGGCTCGGCTTGCCGATGGGCTCGGTGCGGACGAGGCCGGCGCACGCGGCCCCGAGCGCCTGCGCCCAGTCGCCGGTCCGCGCGAGGTGCTCGCGGAGAAGGCCGGGCATCCACTCGGCCGGGCGCCGTGCCGGCTCGAAGAGCTCGACCTCGACACGGCGGGCGTGGTAGCCGAAGCGGCGCAGGTCGTGGTCGAGGACGGTCTCACCCGCTCCGGCGAACGCCTCCGCATCGCTGAGCAGCACCGAGGCGACCTCAGCCGGAATGTGCTCATCGCTACGCTTCTCGACTTCTCCGAACAGCGTTTCGACGAGCGTCTGCCGGACAAGACCGGAGTCGACGGGGAGCAAATCGCTCATGCCGAGCACTCTAGGTGTAACATGCACACAGCGCAGGTCGAGCTGGAGGAGGGAGCAACACATGGAGCACGCGACGAACGGTGGCCGACAGAGGCTTCAGACCGTGCCTCACGCCGGGGGAGTCTTCGGTGCCGACGTCAAGACCGGGCTGGGCGGCCTGGGCGGGAGCCCCGACGGGCCCCTCAATGAGGTGCACGTCTTCTGGATCGCCGGCATGAGCTGCGACGGCTGCTCGATCGCCGCCACGG
>JBBJOW010000034.1:31138-41402 GCA_037724045.1 Solirubrobacteraceae bacterium | reverse complement strand
TCGATCTCCGCGCTTGAGCGGGCCACGAGCCACCGTCTCGCAAGCCGAACCTCTAGCGACACACTCATGGTCCTGAGCAGGGACTTCCCAGCCGAGCGGCGCCTGGGTGTGCCGTAAGGGTGGTTCGGTGATGTGTGCCGGTCAAGGGACGTCAAACGAAACATCCCGGGCTCTCGCTTCGGACGAGAGGCAGCAACTGCCGAGTCAGTCCTCGTCGTAGTGGCAGACCGCTTCGAGCTTGAACCCGTGGGGATCGAGCCAGAAGGTCGCGTAGTAAGGCGGTGGGTACTGCGGGAAGTCCTGAGGCGAGTGCAGGACCGTGTCGCCGCGGCACACCGCGAGCTCGTGCACGAGCCGGACCTGCGACCGAGTCCTCACCATGAACGCGAGGTGCTGAAGACCGACGGCCTCTCGGTCGTAGGCGGCTAGTCGCGAGGCCGGATAGAAGAACAGGTACGTCCCGCGCTTGCCTTTCGTCGGGCGGTAAGCGAAGCGATCGTCGGCGGTGAAGAACTCCTCGAAGCCGACCAACGGGACGAGCTCGTCGTGGTAGCCCTTCGCAGCGACGAGATCGGGCACGGTGAGGCCGAGGTGCCCGAGCACCGGCGGAGTCTCGCAAGTCGCGCGTCGAAGTGCAGCCTCTCACCCGACACGTGTCGCCGGACTGCCGCTTTGGACGAGAAGCGGCACCGCCGCTGACGCAACCGCGACTGCCGCTTCGAGGCTTGAAGCAGCAGCGCGGCCAGGGTGACCCATGAGTGCTGCTTTGGACGTTGTGCATGGCGCAGGCCTGACTCAGGCGGCGATCTCGCGCGGCAGCCGCGCGCGGACGGACTCCGCGAGCGCGGCGACCTCGGGGTCGTCGGCGAGCGCGAGGGCGCGATCACACGCGGCCAGGCAGTCCGTGGTCCGGTCGGTGCGCGCCAGCGCGTGCGCGTAGCGCGACCAGGCGCTCGCTGACTCCGGCGCGACGTAGGTCGCCTGCTCGCATGCGGTGACCTCGGCGCCGAGGTCGCCCGCAAGGTGGGCGATCAGCGCGAGGTCGAGCAGGCCTTCCTCCGACGGGTCGATCGCTCGCGCGCGCTCCAGCGCCGCGCGCGCGCCGCTCCGGTCGAAGCGGCGCATGCGCAGCCGGCCCAGCCGCTCCCAGGCGGTTGCGTCGCGCGGCGCGACCACCGTCTCGCGCGTGGCGGCGTCGGTGGCCTGCGACAGCGAGCCCATGTCCTCGTAGATGCGCGCGGCGGTGCGGTGCGGCGCCGGGCGCTCGGGCTCGGCGCGCGTCCAGTCGCGCACGCAGCGCGCCGCGGCCGAGTAGTCGCCCGCCTGCCAGAAGGCGGTCGTCATCAGGCGCAGGACCGCCGCGTTGCCGGGGTCGGCGTCGCGCGCGAACACGAGCCGCTTGGCGGCGAGCTTGAAGTCCCCTTCCGCCAGCGCGTGCTTGGCCGCGGTCATGAAGCGCTCGACGCGTTCGGCGCCGGGGTCGGGCTTGGAGAAGTCGACGAACTGCAGCGAGCCGGCGGGCACGGTGCGGATGCCGATGTGAAACGAGACGCGCGCCCACTGCTGGACGCTCTCCTCGTCGCCGGTGAAGTAGATGCCCTGCACCGTGCCGACGCCCCACTCTGGATAGGAGAGGCAGCGCGCGTAACGGTGCACGATCGAGTGATCGGGCATGCGCGAGCCGAACGGGTCGTGCTGCTGCTGGTCGGCGGCGGCCGCACGCTGCCGCTGCTCCTCCTCGTAGTTGCGCCGTCCCGCCTCCTCGCGCGCCTTGCGGGCGGCACTGGCGCTGACGCGCACGGCGTTGCGGGTGATGCGCCCGCCGCGCGACTGCTCGGCCAGGCTCTCGAGCGTGTCCGCCGCCTCGTTGATCGCCTTGAGGTGGCGCTCGTGCTCGAACTGCTTGCCCGCCGGAGCGATGTCCGGGTGCCAGACCTTGGCCAGCTTGCGGCGCGCGAGCTGGACCTCACGCTTGCCGAACGGCGGGTCCAGCTCCAGCAGGAGCACAGCGGTCTCGACGTCGAAGATCGGAGGTGCCACGACTTTTAACGGTACTCGTCAGCCGCGGATCGAGACCGCCCGCGAACGCGACGAGTTGCCCGTGTCGTCCTGCGCCTCACGACGAGCACCCCGGCGGTGACGGTGCGCCGCATGCGTCAGTCGATCAACCGCTTGCGCATCCGCCACGTCGCCAGCGGCCACATCAAACCGGCGAACACGATCAGTGCCCCGAGGTGGCCGAGGTCAACCGCGGTGAAGCCCTCGAAGCTCGCGGCCTGCACGAGCTCGACGCAGTGATAGAGCGGATTGAACTGCGAGGCGACGATCGCCCAGTCGGGCAGCTGGTCGAGCGGGAAGAACGTGCCGGCCAGCAGGAACATCGGCGTGATCAGCAGTGACTGCACGTAGCTCGTGTTGTCGAAGCTCTCCACGAGCGCGGCGATGAGAATGCCTGCCGCGGCGAAGCCGAAGCCGGTCAGGATCCCGATGAACGGGATCGCCAGCATGCCCCAGGCGGGGTCCAGCCCGAAGAAGAACGTCACGACGATCGGCGCGCAGCCATAGATGCCCGAGCGCACGCCGATCCAGAGCGACTCCGCGAGCACGATCTCCTCGACCGTGACCGGCGCCGCGAGCAGCGCGTCGTAGGTCCGCTGGTACTTCCACTTCACCAGCGTCCCGAAGATGCCGCTGAAGACCGACGAGAAGAGGATCGCCGTGGCGACGGTCCCGACTCCGACGTACTCGACGTACTCGATCCCGCCGACCTTGTCGACGAGCGTGCCGAAGCCGAAGCCGAACGCCAGCAGGTAGACGATCGGCTGCACGATCGCGCTGAACGTCGACGACCTCCAGAACGTCTTGAAGTTGATCATCTCGCGGACGAGCACGCCCGCGACGCCGCTCCACGCGATGTTCAGTGGTCCTCCTCGTGGCGGGCCGGACGGGGAGCCGCTTCCGAGCGAAGCGAGGTTGGATCGGCGCCGGCTGGCGAGGACGCAGAGCCGAACGTGTGCCGCAGGCACACCGAGGGTCGAGGACGATGCAGAGCGGCTTCCGAGCGGAGCGAGGTTGCTGGCGCCCGGGTCCGCGCCCGGCCTGTCGCGAGGGGGGCCACTATTCGACGACCTCGCCGGTGAGCATCACGAAGACGTCCTCGAGCGACGCCGGACGCACGACGCCCTCGGGCAGCTCGCCGTTCGCCGACTCCGTCCCGAGCACTGCCACGCTCGTGCCGGTGCGCCGGGTCCGGAAGCCGCGCTCGCGCGCCTCGACCGTGACCTTCGCCAGGTGGTCCTGCGGTCCGTAGACCTCGGTGACCTGGGTGCCGACCAGTTCGCGCACGAGCTCGGACGGCTTGCCCTCGGCGACCGCCCTGCCGTGGCTCATGATCAGCACGGTGTCCGCGAGGCGCTCCGCCTCCTCGATGTAGTGCGTCGACATGAGGATCGACGTCCCCTCGCCGCGCAGTGTGTCGATCAGGCTCCAAAGCTCCTGACGGACCTGCGGGTCCAGGCCGACGGTCGGCTCGTCGAGCAGGACCAGCTGCGGACGATGCAGCAACCCGCGGGCGATCAGCAGCCGCCGGCGCATGCCGCCCGAGAGCTGGCCGACCTTCGAGTCGCGCCGCTCGGTCAGCGTCCCGATCGCCAGCGCGCGGTCGATGGCGGCGCGACGGTCCGACACCCCGTACAGGCGGGCGAAGACTCCGAACGTCTGCTCGACCGTCAGCTCGATGTCGAGGTTGTCGAGCTGCGGGACGACGCCCATCTTCTGCCGCGCGGCCTTCGAGTCGCCTGGAAGCTCGTGGCCGAGCACGTGGATCGTGCCCTCGTCGGCGACCGACTGCGCGGTGAGCATGCGCATCGTCGTCGACTTACCGGCGCCGTTGGGGCCGAGCAGACCCACGCACGTCCCCTCTGGGACGGTGATGTCCAGCCCGTCCACCGCGGTGATCGGGCCGTAGCGCTTGACCACGCCGCGGATCTCGATCGGGTGCATGGCTAGGAGCCTAAATAGCGACGAGTGGAGCCAGGACGCTGCGCGGCCATGACGTGGGCGTGCCGATGGACGGCGTCGCGCACGTTGCCCCGGACCACGGCCGCGCCCTTGAGCTCGACGGTGGTGACAAGGACGCCGTCCAGGGCAAGCACCTCCGCGTCCGTGGCGTGTTCGAGCCCGAGCTCGGCGACGGAATCCGCCGGCCGGCCGCGGGCGCGCAGCTCGGCCGCGAGCTCGCTCGGAAGACCCCCGTCGAGGATCAGGCGGCGCATGCCCACCACCGCTCGATGTCCACGCTCGTGCCGAGGGCGATCGCGTCGGCGACCGGCGTCCGCGTGCCGGGCAGGCACGGCCGGCCTGCGGCGCGCTCCGGGTCGACGTCGACAGGAACGCCGGTGACCAGGGACGGCCAGCCGCCGGCACGCAGGAGCGCGACTGGGTCCAGCTTGCCGTCGAGTTCGAAGACGCGCTGCTCGGTGAAGACGTCCTCCAGGCCGTCGACGCGCTCGACCGCCATCCGCCCGTCGACCACGTGCAGCCCGTTCGCCAGCGGGTGCTCGCCCCCGAGATGGACCACCGCCGCGCGGATGAGCGGCAACGCGACCCCGGCGTCGAGCAGGATCCGCACGGCCAGCGCGTCCGCCACGTCCGCGAACGCGTACACGTGCGGATCTCCCGCCGACACCGACGCGCGGATGTGCCCCCACCGGGCCCACTGGCCTATGCGGTCGCCGTCCACACCGGCCAGCCGGCCGGCTTCGTGCGCGAGGTAGTGACCTAAAGTGGCGTCCTTCATGAGCTCCCAGTACATCTTCACGATGCACCGCCTGTCGCGCCGGTACCCCCCGGACAAGACCGTGCTCAACGACGTCTCACTGTCGTTCTTCCCGGGCGCGAAGATCGGCGTGCTCGGCTACAACGGCGCCGGCAAGTCGACCGTGCTGCGGATCATGGCGGGGCAGGACGAGGACTACACGGGTGAGGCGAGGCTGGCGCCGGGCGCGAGCGTCGGGATGCTCGAGCAGGAGCCGCACCTCGACGTGGCCAAGGACGTGCGCGGCAACGTCGAGGACGGCGTGGCCGAGGTGCGCGACCTGATGGCGCGCTTCAACGAGCTCTCGATGAACTACTCCGACGAGACGGCCGACGAGTTCGGCCGCGTGCAGGAGCGCATCGACGCCGTCGACGGCTGGAACCTGGACACCGTCATCGACACGGCGATGGACGCGCTGCGCCTGCCGCCCTCAGACAGCGGCATCGAGAGTCTGTCCGGCGGCGAGAAGCGCCGCGTGGCGCTGTGCCGGCTGCTGCTGAGCGCGCCCGACCTGCTGCTGCTCGACGAGCCGACCAACCACCTGGACGCCGAGTCGGTGGCCTGGCTGGAGCGTCACCTGGCCGAGTACAAGGGCGCGATCGTGGCCGTCACCCACGATCGCTACTTCCTCGACAACGTCGCGCAGTGGATCCTCGAGATCGACCGCTCGCGGGGCATCCCGTACGAGGGCAACTACTCCGCCTGGCTCGAGCAGAAGCAGGAGCGCCTCGCGCAGGAGGAGCGCAAGGACTCCTCGCGCCAGCGGACGATCGCCGCCGAGCTCGAGTGGGTGCGCACCAACCCCAAGGGCCGGCGCACCAAGAGCAAGGCGCGGCTTGCGCGCTACGAGGACCTGCTGGCCGAGGACCGCAACGTCAAGCTCGACCTGGTGCAGATCCACATCCCGGCCGGCAAGCGGCTCGGCGACGTGGTCATCGAGGCGCGCGACGTCAAGAAGGGCTTCGGCGACAAGCTGCTGATGGAGGATCTGTCCTTCACCCTGCCGCCGGCGGGCATCGTCGGTGTCATCGGCCCCAACGGCGCGGGCAAGACCACGCTGTTCCGGATGATCACGGGCCAGGAGCAGCCCGACTCCGGCACGCTGCGCGTCGGGGACACGGTCGACCTCGCCTACGTGGACCAGTCCCGCGACGCACTCGATCCTGAGAAGAACGTCTGGGAGGAGATCTCCGACGGCTACGACGTGATCAAGGTCGGCACGCTGGAGATGAACTCGCGCGCGTACGTGAGCGGGTTCAACTTCAAGGGATCCGACCAGCAGCGCAAGGTCGGCGTGCTCTCGGGCGGTGAGCGCAACCGCGTGCACCTGGCGAAGCTGCTCAAGAGCGGTGGCAACCTGCTGCTGCTCGACGAGCCGACCAACGACCTCGACGTGGACACGCTGCGCGCGCTGGAGGAGGCGCTCGTGAACTTCGCCGGCTGCGCGGTGGTCATCTCCCACGATCGCTGGTTTCTGGACCGCGTCTGCACGCACGTGCTCGCGTTCGAGGGCGATTCGCAGGTGACGTGGTTCGAGGGCAACTTCGAGGCCTACGAGGAGCACCGGCGCGAGCAGCTCGGCGAGGCCGCCGACCGCCCGCACCGCATCACCTACAAGAAGCTCACGCGAGCCTGAGCCCGATGACGGCCGCGACGCGGCGCAGGTCGCGCGCGGAAATGGAGGCGATGCAAACGGCGCGAACATGATCATGCGCTCGATCTTGTCGTCGTCGAGCTCGATGTTCGTGCGCGTGCGTGCCATACACCAAGCGTCCACCTGCGGGGTCCGACGAGCCTGGCTGCAGCGCCTCCGAGCAGCTCACGCGCGCTTGGAGCGGAGGCAGATGACGCGATCGCCGGCGCGCAGCTCGGCGGCGCGGTCGTCGTCGAAGGGCAGCACCTCGCCGTCGCGCACGAAGGCGACGGCGGGCTCGGGCGTGTGCAGCTGGGCCAGGGAGCGCCCCGCCTCCTCGGTGGTCACGTCGCGCTCGACGATGTCGAGGCCCGCGCCCACGGCGAGCAGGTCCTCCAGCACCTCGACGACGCTCGGGCTGTGGACGGCCTGGCCGAGCAGCTGGCCCGCCGCGCCCGAGGAGAGGATCACGGAGTCGGCGCCGCTCTGGCGCAGCAGGTGGACGTTCTCGGCCTCGCGCGCGGACGCCACGATAGTCGCGTCGGCGTTGAGCTCGCGCGCCGTGAGCGTGATCAGCACCGCGCTGTCGTCGCGGTCGGCGGCGACGACCACCGATGCCGCCCCGCGCACCTCGGCCTCCTCGAGCACGATGACGCGGCCGGCGGAGCCGTGCAGGGCGGCGAAGCCCGCACGCGTGGCGTCCTCGACCATGTCGCGGTCGGTGTCGATGACGACGATCTGGCTGGCCGGCACGCCGTACGCGAGCAGCGTCTCGATGGCGGTGCGGCCCTTGGTCCCGAAGCCGCAGACGATGGTGTGATCTCTCAAGCTCTGCCTCCAGAGTCGTTCGCGCACCGCGGTGCGTGTGCGTTCGGTGAGCACCTCGATGGTGGTCCCCACGAGGATGATGAGGAAGACGATGCGGGCCGGCGTCACCAGCAGCGTCGTGGCGAGGCGGGCGCCATCGCCGACCGGCACGATGTCGCCGTAGCCGGTGGTGGTGATGGAGACCGTCGCGTAGTAGAGCGCGTCGAGCAGGCTGATCTGGCCGCCCGCCGTGTCGCGGTAGCCGGTGCGGCCGAGGTAGGCGACGGCCGTGACGAAGGCCGCGAGAAAGGCGGCCGCCGCGACGCGGACCAGCAGCCGCCGCGCGGGACCGGCCTGCGCGGACGGCAGGCTGACCGACGCGCGGGAGACTGGCACCGTCGCGAAGGGTAGACGGGGCCGGGAAACCGCCGCATCGTCACGTACGATCGGCGTCCTGTTCCTCGGGCTGCGCACTGTCAATTACCCGGCTCGCGACCTCGACGCCGCCAAGGCGTGGTGGACGGCCGTGCTCGGCATCGAGCCGTACTTCGACGAGCCGTTCTACGTCGGCTACAACGTCGGCGGCTTCGAGCTCGGTCTCAACCCGGCACTCGAGCACGGGCCGATCACCTACTGGGGCGTGCCCGACGCGGACGCCGCGGTCGCGGAGCTGATCGCCGCCGGCGCGCAGCCGGGTGACCCGGTCACCGAGGTGGGTGAGGGCATCAGGGTCGCCACGGTGCTCGACGCCGCGGGCTCGACCGTGGGCGTCATCGAGAATCCCCACTTCGAGACGCCGGACGCGCCAACTTCGCCGGGCCCGGGCCGGTAGCCGGGGGCGGCGGACGGGGCGGGCGTAGACCGCCCGCCCAAGAGCCGACCGACATGGGCCGCCAGGATGGGACCGTGCTAGTCCGCCGACGCACCCGGCACGCGCGGTAGCTTGCTACGCGATGGTCTTCGGCAGCGTGATCTGCGGCGGTGCCCTGCTGCTCGCCGCGGCGTTGAAGGTCGCCGATCCGACGGGCTCGCGAGTGGCGCTGCAGACGTTCTCCGCGGGCTTCGCCCTGTGGCCGCTGGTCGCACTCGAGGGGCTCCTTGGCGTGGCGCTGCTCAGCGGCGTCGCTGGGGCTGGACTCGTGGCCGCCGCGGTATTCGCGGTCTTCGCCCTCGCCCAGGTCGTCGTGCTCGCGCGCGGCGGCGGCGGCGCCCCGTGTGGCTGTCTGGGCGCGCGCGGGACGGTGTCGGCCGGCGCGGCGGTGCGCGTGGCGCTGCTGGCGGTCCTGGCGGCGTTCGCGGGCGGCGGCCACCCGGTTCTCGCGGTCGCCGGCGTGCTGCTCGCCGCGCTCGTCGCCTTCGTGGCGGATCGCGCCCCGGGCGCCGCGCTCGACGTCGCCGACGAAGGTCCGGCGATCGGTGCGCCGACCACGCTCGCGCCGGGCCTGAACCTCTTCACCGCGAGCAGCTGCCGCCTGTGCGCGCGCGTGAAGCGCGGGCTGCGCGGCTTCACCGAGCTCGACGAGGAGCGCGACGCGGCGGCGTGGCTCGCTGCGCGCGTGCCCGGCGCGCCCTACGCCGTGCTGGTCGGCGACGACGGACGGGTGCGCGCGAAGGGGACGGTCAACACCGCGGCGCAGGCGCAGTCGGTGGCCGGCACCTCGCGGCGCACGTTCGTGGGCCGCGCGGCCGCCCTCGTCGCTCTCGGTGGCATTGTCCGTCCGGGTGAGGCAGAGGCCTACCACTTCTGCGGCCACATCTACACGACGGACTCGTGCCCGCACCCGACCGGCCTGCCCCGCATCGACGCCAAGGGCCTGCCGCTGCGCGCCAAGGACGGGCACCGCGTCGACGACCTGGGCCGGCTGGTCGACAAGCTCGGCCGCCCGGTCGACGAGCGCGGCGAACTGCTGGTCGACCCCGGCGGCCGCTCGCTGCCGGTCGCCACTCGCACGCGCGTGTGCGACGCCACGTCCAAGCGGTTCCGCATGCCCATGCAGGTCGACGGCGCCTGGTTTCGCTGCTGCGACGGCCACGTGCGCAAGCTCGTCGACTGCTGCACCGAGGGCAACAAGCGCATCAACGGCGACACGGCGCTGACGGGTTACTGCTACGGCGGGCGCAAGGTGTTCTGCGTGATGTTCTTCCAGACCAAAGTGCCGTGTTGAGTTGTTGCGGGGACCGGGAAAGCGACCGTCGCAGCCTGCGCTTGCCGCCTCGAGGATCGCATCCGATGACGCGCCCGAACACATTCAGGTACACGGCTTTGAAGGTCTGATGCATAGCCGCACGTAGCGCGGCGATATCGGCGCTCTGCTCGGCAGTCCGCTTGCGGTCGAGAACCGAGGCGCGGAGTTCGGCGAGCCTCCGCAGAGCGTCGCCCTCAGCGTCGAGTTCGTCTCGACTCGAAGCAAGCGTCTCGGCGTTATCGGCCAGGCGGCTGCGCTCAGCTTCGAGAGCGGCAAGTTCCTCACTGACTCGCGGCATTAGTCGCTCGTAGTTTTCGACGCTGAGTTTGCCGGCCAAGTAGTGGGCCTCGACCCGCTGGCGCATCGCGAGCTTCTCGCCGGTCTCGCGAGCTGCACGCGCGTGCTGAGCGGTCACTTCTTGGAGGCGGGCGGTGAGCTCGGCGTCGACGTGGTCGCGGGTCGCATCTAAGATCCAGCGAGGGACCCCTTGATGAGGCACGACCAGCGAGGCCAGGATCTCCCAGAGCACCGAAACAGGACCGGGACTCTTGAAGCTCGCTCGAGCCACCTGTTGCAACATGCAGGCCGAGAGCAAGTTGATTGCGAAGCAGGGGCGACGCCACGGGAGGACAGATCTCGGGCCCAGGCGCGGCATGCCTCTTCTTGCGCGTCGGGGTGAGTCTGCTCCGCCACCGTTCAGCGTAGATGTGCGGCAGTAGATCGCGACGTTCACTGCGCGGCCGGTCGTGCGGCATGCGGACGGGTCTTGGCAGTCTTGGCAGACTGGGGGTGCATTCGGGGGGGGGGGGGGGGGGGGGGTAC
>JBBJOW010000034.1:0-31128 GCA_037724045.1 Solirubrobacteraceae bacterium | reverse complement strand
TCGGTGCCGCGCCCCCGGCGGTGACAGCCGCGCGGGGGCAAGTTTGGGACACGCCTGAGTGTGTCGACGTCGGCGGCTCGCAGCAAGTCGAAAGCCAAGGCGCGGAGACGGACGTCAGCGATGCGGCTACGGCTCGACGTCCGTTCGCCTAGGTTTCCAAGACCTTGATGCCGCAGATCAACAAAATCGATGGCAATGCGCGCACCGTCAGGGCATTGCTTGGCGAGAAGTACGGCATCGACTACTACCAGCGCGAGTATCGGTGGCGTCGCCAGGACGTTGAGGCGATGCTTGAAGACCTGGAAACGAGGTTTTCATCGAACTTCGCTGCGGGCGACTCGCGCCAGAAGGTCCAGCAGTACGCCCACTACTTCCTAGGGCCAATAGTTGTCAGCCGCAAAGACGGCAAGCACTTTCTGATCGATGGGCAGCAGCGGCTGACGACCCTCACGCTACTCCTGGTCTACCTGAACCATCTTCAGAGCGGACGCGGCGAGATCGTGCGGATAGACGACCTGATCTATTCGGAGCGGTATGGGCAGAAGTCGTTCCACCTTGACGTTGATGAGCGCCGCGACGCGATGCTGGCTCTCTTCGAGGGACGCGCCGTGGAGACGCCCCTTGGCGATGGGTCCGTTGCGAATCTGGTGGCGCGCTACGCCGACATCGAAGCGTTGTTTCCAGAGCACCTCGCGACGGACGCCGCGCTGCCGTACTTCCTGGATTGGCTCCTAGATAACGTCGAGCTGGTCGAGATCACGACCTATAACGACGAAGACGCCTACGCGATCTTCGAGACTATGAACGATCGTGGGTTGTCGCTGACGCCGGCGGAGATGCTCAAGGCATATCTGCTGTCCAAGCTCGATAGCAATGAGTCGCGGGGTCAAACGGACGCGCTCTGGCGAAGGAAGATGGCTGCCCTTGCTGAGCTGGAGCCCGATGAGGACGCCAACTTCTTCAAAGCATGGATGCGAGGGCAGTTCGCCGACTCGATCCGCGAACGAAGGGCCGGAGCGAGTAATCAAGACTTCGAGCACATCGGCACGGCTTTTCACAAGTGGGTTCGCGATCAAGGCGGCGCGCAGATGGGGCTCCACACCTCGTCCGAGTTCCAATCCTTCCTCGAGTTTCAGTTTCCACGCGCAGTCAGCTCGTACCTCACTCTCCGGCGCGCGGAATCGGAGCCCGAACCGGAGCTCGAGTACCTCTTCTACAACGCGGTCAACGGCTTCACGTTGCAGCCGACCTTGTTGCTCGCCGCCCTGCGCCCGGACGACGACGAGGCTGCTGTCCAAGAGAAGCTCCGGCTCGTCGCTGGCTATATCGACCTCTTCATCTTCCGGCGAGTCGTCAACTCCCGCACGCTGGGCTACTCCGCCATCTCCTACACGATGTTCAACGTAATCCGCGACATCCGCGGCAAGTCCGTCGAAGACCTCGCAGCCGTCCTTATCTCCAAAGCCGCTGAACTCGACGAGGAGGCTCCACTCGATGGCATTTTGGAGCTCCGGATGCACCAACAGAACAAGAATCGCGTCCGAAGCGTTCTCGCACGTCTGACTGCTCATCTCGAGGCCCATGCTGGTTCAGCGCGACCGGCTGCCCTGGGGTTCTGGGACTACGTGCGTCGAAATGCCGATGATCCCTTCGAGGTCGAGCACATCATGGCTGACAAGCCGGAACGCTACGTCCCGACGATGTATCCAGACGAGCACGTCTTCGCTGATGAGCGGAACCGCCTCGGGGCGCTGCTGCTTGTGCCAAAGAGTTTCAACGCCAGCTACGGAGCGTTGCCGTACGACGAGAAGCGTCCGCACTACTACTCGCAGAACCTGTTGGCCAAGACCCTCACGGATGGTTGCTACAGCCACAATCCGAGGTTCTTGGCCTACAAGCAACGTCTGAACCTTCAGTTCGAGCCCGTGCCGGTTTTCGATGAGCAGGCGATCCGGCGACGCCAGGAGATCTACCGCGACCTCGCCGCGGAAGTATGGTCGAGGGACCGATTTGAGCCGCGCGCGAACCGAGCCACGGACCCTGGCACCGCTTGAACGCGACCGCGGGTGGAACGGCGGGCGCGCGTATCCGCAGGGTCCCGGCCCGTCAGTGAAAGACGACTGAGTGATGAGCGCGGTGGCTAGCGGGCGTGCCGGTGGCACTTCGCCGAAAAAGAACGAGAAGCCGAGCAGATGGTGGCCGGGTCAATACGGCCTCTATTGGATCGGGGCTGACGGTGGAAGCTGGATCACGCCAGCGGGCGAACCCCGGTTGGCCGAACGAGCGTGAGCCTTTTCCAGGCCCGCGCGGTCGCCTAACAGCTTCTTGATCCAAGCCCTTCCTTCCGCCAAACGACCGATTTGCGGATGCTTGCGCCACACGGAAGTCCGGCTCAACGTTGTCGTCGCGTCAACGATCCAGCCCCGTAGGTACGCTCCGCTCGTGCCAGTGACCGAAGCCCTCATAGCCGAGGCTGCGGGCATCCTCGGCGTCACGGTGGTGCGCCCCCTCAAGCAAGGTGGACAGAAAACCGTCCTGCTTGCCGACGAGGACGGCGAGCATCGTGTCCTCAAAGTCATCTCGACGGGCTCGCTCCCCGACTCCCTGCGGCGAGCGCAGCGAGAAGTCGAGCTTCTTCAGCGAGTACAGCATCCGAACGTCGTGCGAGTGGCCTCCAGTCTTATCGAACTCGGGGAGGGACGAGACGGCGCGGCATGGCTTGAGGAGTACCTTCAGGGCGAAGACCTCGGCGACCTCATCACAGAGCAATGGAGTTGGCCCAGCACGAAAGCGATGGGCCTCGACGTGGCCCGAGGGCTCAGTGCGCTTCATGAGGTGAAGGTGGTACATCGCGACCTGAGCGCGAACAACATCCGCCGACTCGCAAGCGGCTCGCACGTGGTCATGGACCCTGGGTACGCCCGACACGCCGACCGCAGCGAACTCACGGTCGGCGGGCAGCCGGGAACCGCCGGCTTTCTGAGTCCAGAACACATCCAGGGCTACTCGGGGGCTCCCACGCCTGCCTCGGACGTGTTCTGCGTAGGAATCTTGATGTTCCTGGCGTTGACCCGAGCCCTGCCTGTGCCCTATACGGGAGACGCAGGAGACTACGTGGCTCGGCTCGCGCGAGTAGAGATCGAGAGCATCACGCAGTACCGGACGGACCTCCCAGCAGACGCGCGCGAGATCGTGAGCCGCTGCCTCCATCCACAGCCGGCGCGTCGGTACAGGAACGGCGGCCATCTGGCTCGAGCTCTTGAGGCGGCGTCCGAATGAGCATCTTGATCGAGGACACCGCGCGAAACAACCTGGTCGGGTGGACGCTGGAAGCAATGAACGCGGGCCACGTCCGTGGCGCAATCATCAGTCCCTTCACAACGCCACGGATCAAGAGTCACAAGCAAGGTGGCCAGCAAACCGCCGAACGCCTCCTCGGTGGCGGTGCCGAGGCTTGGTTCGATCCCGTGACCCACGCGCTCCAGATGCCGAACGTCGGCGACCTGCGGTACTACGCGGACTGGGACCTATGGGAGGGCATGGTGGGCGCGCTCACCACGCGCGCCGAGCAGGTCTCGCACGTGCGGCGCGTCTTCAAGGTGCAGGACGACCTCGGCGTGCCGCACCTTGGTCCGACGATCCTCCTTCACTCCGCGCAGAGCACGACCAGTGAGCGCGCACTCGAAGTCGCGCAGGCGGCCGTGGATGAAGATCCCGGATGTCGGCTCAGCATTGCCGGTGACAGCGCGTTCTGGTCCGGCGGCGCGGCGTTGGACGCACACGTCGGGGCGCTGGCGCAGCTTGAGCCCGGCGGGTGGTTCATCTCCGTGGTGCGGAGCCTGTCGGTCCTGCCGGTCCCGGCGATGGCTGAAGAGGTGCATGGGCTCTGCCGCACCGTCAGGAGCCTGAGCGAGGATGGCCCCGTTCACGTGTCACACGGTGACCTGGCCGGCCTGCCCGCCGTGGTGGCCGGGGCGGCGACCCTTGGAACGGGCTGGGATCCGCGACAACGTGCGATGGCATACGCGAACTACGCCGCCCGAGACACTGGCGGTGACGGCGGGCAGTGGTTCGTCCAGACCACAGTTCGCGGGCTGCTCTCACTTTTGAAGCGATCCGAAGCGCAAGTTCTTGCGGCGCAGAACGGCGCTCTTGCAGCCCGGCTGCTGCCTGGCGCGGTGCCACCAGGCGCGTCCGGCGCTTTTCTGCACCACGCGCAGGTTCTCGCGGAGCTCGTATCGAGCATCAATCCTCCGGGCCAGACCGCATATCGGACGCTGCACGCGCTCTACAACGCGGCACGGGCTGATTGGGCCACCGTTTCGGCGATCATCGGCGGGGGCTCCCGCGCAGATGCCTGGCTTCGTGAGCTTCAGGCCGGACTCGACCTCTACGCCATCACCGAGGGTTGGTAGAGCGGGTGGGGTGACCCCCCGCCACGCCCGCGACGACATGCTCTGATCCCCACATGCGGCGGGCGTGCGATGCGTCCCGTCTTCCTGGTCGTGCCGCCCACCGCCCACCAATCATCAGCCCTGCCCGGTCCTCTGTCACTGTTCGAGAGAGATCCGCGAGCGACCCGTTCGAGAGCGGCGGCATCACAATCACGTAGTTGTCGGTCCACAGCCGGTACAACCGGCCCTGCTGCACCGCTCGCCGCCAGTTGCTCATCTTGGTCTCGATGGCGTAGAGGCGACCGATGGGCTGTAGGTCAGCAGGCTTGACGTACCGGTCCGGCGCGGCGAGTGACAGCGCCCCGGTCCGCAGCAGAGTGGGGATGCGACGCTCGATGCTCGGCAGCGGCCATCCCAAACGCTCGGCGATTTTCTTGGCCGGCGTGCCGCGCAACGACGACACCGACGCCACGATGCCAGCGTCGATCTCATTCAGAAGTGGCGGGACATCAAGGAGCGTTCTTCTCTCAAGAGCGTCGCCTGCGAGCACTACGGCCACGAAGTCGGGCACGCCGAAAGGACCTGCAAGCTCCTCCACGATCATCACCCTCCGACCGTTCGCCAGCGCGTTGGCGGCCATCAGAGCGTCGCCCGCAAGAGTGCGCTCCTCGACAGGCTCGAACCGCTTGCCCGCACGAGGGCGATTGCTTCGGACAGCCACGAGTGCGTGTCCCATGCCCCCAATGTCGCACACGCTCTGGTCGAATGACTCTCAAAGCCTTGCTGCCGAGCGAGGGGCCTGAAAGACTGCTTCCGACCAACAAATTGCCCCGGCACGGCTGGAACCGTCCGGGGCGCGGCACCGAGGAGTGAGCCCCGATGCGAGTCGTACCGTACATCCGCGTATCAAGCGAGGAGCAGGCGCACAGCGGCGCAGGCTTGTCCAAGCAACTGAAAGCGATTGAGGCAGAGGCTGCCGCTCGCGACTGGACGTTGCTTCCGGTCGTCGAGGACGCCGGCTTCTCCGCCAAAGATCTCAAGCGCCCAGGAATCCAGGAGGCACTCGACCTCCTTGATCGCGGTGACGCCGACGCGCTCGTGGTCGCCAAGCTCGACCGCCTCAGCCGCTCGATGCCTCGACTTCGCCAGCCTCATGGACCGGGCTCAAAAGAAGGGCTGGGGGCTGGTCGCCCTCGACGTGAACGTGGACACCACGACGCCGGTCGGCGAGGTCATGGCGAACGTGATGGCGGCCTTCGCCCAGTTCGAGCGCCGGCTGATCGGGAAAACGAACTAAGGAGGCACTCGCGGTCAAGAGGGCCGAGGGCATCCGCCTCGGCCGCCCGCAGTCCACGCCGGCGTCCGTGGCTGCGCGCATCCGCTCTGAGAGGGCCACAGGAGCCACGCTTGCGGCCATCGCCGACGGACTCAACCGCGACGCCGTGCCCACGCCTCGCGGCGGGCAGCGGTGGCGGCCGTCCTCTCTCGAAAGCGTCCTGGCGGCCGCGTGAGCACCGACGACGAGCGGCTCAACCCCGGCGGCTTTCGAGCGGATCCCCAACCGCCCTCACCCGCGTCACCGCCGAAGCAAGAGCAATACCCGGACTTCGTGCCGGACGACAAAGAAGGCCGCCACAGGTGGGACCTGTGCGTGGCCGTCGCGGCGCAGGCGCTTGACGAGCCGATGAACAGCACTATACGCGATTCGCCGCCACCCGACTCTTCCTCAGCGACGCTCCGACCTAGGACGTGCCACCTGAGGCTGAAGTCGGCGGCGGAACAGACCGTCAGCGAGAGATCAGCAATGTCCGTCCATGAGCACGACGGTGTGGCCCCCTCGGTATTGGTCGATCAGGCGGTTGACGCGCTGCGTCCACGTCGTGGCCTTGGGACCCCTGAGCGGCTCCCATAGGAACGCGCCCTTCGGGGTGATGAGTGCTGGCGGGACGAGGAGGTTCGGTAGCGGGGAGGGCAGTCGGGAAGCGGGGATGGCCTCAGACCAGGGGTCGTCGGCAGGCAGCAGGCCGAGCTCTTGCAAGCGTCCGCTGAACCGGCCACCCACCATCCACCAGTCGAAGCTTTCGGCTGCCGCGCGTGATGAGAGGCGGTAGGCGCGCTCGTAGGCGGTGCCTCGCGAGCCGGGGGTGATCACGACCGTGAAGACGTGCATTTCAAGCTTGCGTGAGTCTGTTTCGCTCGGGGTCGAAGCGGACCGCCTCGATCCGCAAGGACCGCGCAAGATTCAACACTGCTGGGCTGTACTCGGTCGCGACCACCATTGGCTTGACCCTCCATCTCGGTTCGGACTCTTCGAGCGCCTTGCGGTATTGCAGGACCTGAGGGACTGGGTTTCGGAAGGGCATCGGCTCGGCGCGCTTCTTGACCTCGACGAGCAACAAGGTTCGGTTGCTGTGCTCCCTGCTGACGAGAACGATGTCGGCAAACCCGCGCCTGCCGTCCTCAAGCTGCAAGAAATGCTCAAGACAGCGCCCCGACAGACCGTCGGCATCCTTGAACCATCGTCCTCGCCTGCTTTTCACGAGACGCTCAGCAATCGCTTCGGACAGGCGTCTTTCATGATCATCCGGCAGGCCCTCGACTTCCTCGCGATCCCACCACGATCGCCGTAGCTCGCTCACGGGGATGAGATCCGGGGCGGGATACCGGCCACCACCGCCCCGCCAGGCGGCGATGCGCGCCTTGACGGCATCGTCGCGACCTGCGAGCAACCCGTACAGGGCAGACCGACGTTCCTCGGGAATGAGCTTCGGGACGCCTTGAAGGCTCCGCAAAACGCCCCAATCGCTCAGACCGCGCCGCCCTTGAGCCATGGAAAGCCCAACGTCACGTCCCAGCGGCTGGACTTGGAACCACGCGAACCACAGGGCTGGATCCTCCTTGCTCTGCACAGGGTCCGTGCATTGCCGGGCAACCGCCACGAACGCCTTCACCGGCTTGCGGCCGTAGATCACCGCCAAGTCACCCCGCCTGGACCGGGGCTGCGTTGTCCAGGTCGCCAGTGATGGACGGCGTGTCTCGCGGAACTGGGCCACACTGTCCAAACCTGCCGTGAACAGCCAATGTTCTGGATCGGAGCGTGCTTGCGCGGCTTGCATCGCCCTAGTGTTCCAGGGTCGAGCGATCTACGCGCCCGTCCGTGGCTGTGCGCATCCGCTCTGAGAGGGCCTCAGGAGCCACGCTCGTGGCCATCGCGGACGGGCTCAACCGGCGACGCCGTGCCGACCCCTCGCGGCGGGCAGCGGTGGCGTCCATCATCCACTCGAAAGCGTCCTGGTGGCCGCGTGAGCAACGACGATCAGCACCCCAGGCGCAGAGGCCATCAGGGGCATCGCCAGCCGACCTCGCCTGCGTCACCACCCAAGCAAGACCAATATCCAGACTTCGTGCCCTGCGACACCCGCACATAGGCGTCGACGATCACCAGACCATCGTCCTCCGCCGTCGCCTGGGCGGTGGGCGATGCCGTGCAGACCGCCTTGGGCCCGGCCGCACACCGTCGCTCGGCTACTTGCGGCTAGGGCCCGAAAGCTATGACCAGATCAGACTTCAAGCGGTCACGGCCTGTAGCGCGCGCGCCGACGTCACATCCCAAGGCCGCTGAGGCGAAACGGTCAGCTTTCACTTGGTCGTGCTCGCCCTTCCGGCGTGGCACCCACCCACTATGCGGCGTGCCACCCAGACGGCAACTCATCGATCCAGGAGGGGCCGAGACGAATCACAACCCGCTCGAGCTCGCCGGCGCGTCCCAGGCCGACGCTCGACAACCGCGACGCCGCGAATCGCGGATGGGCGTGCTCGCTCATGTGGCCGTACACGGGGTCAACACGATCCTTCTGAAGCCGCTCGCGAACAGCAGCGGGGCGGAAGTCGATGTGGCCCCGCGTCGTGTTCACCCACAGGCGTGCCTCATCGGGATCTGTGGCGAGCAGCTCGAGCAGGTCGCAGGCTTCGTATCCCGCCCGCATGACCCCGTACGCCTGGCTGAAGTAGCCGTGCGTAATCAGGTGCAGTGCGACGGTCAGGTCGTTGATTATCGTGGTCAGCAGCGACCGGATGGCGTACGTCTGCTCGCCTGAGCCAGACGGACGCGCTTGGAGCAGGAGGTGCGCGATCGGATCGATGCTGCTGACGAACGCGGCCTCCAGCCGATCGTGCGCGTCGCGCAGCCTGCCCGCAGGCCAACAGAGCTCATCAAGCAGCCGTCGCGTCGAAAACGAATTGGCGGAAGGTTCCAGATCCTCGTTCACACCGTGTCAGGCAGCGTTTCGAAGTCAATATCACAGGTGGCGCACAGATCTCGCCAACGCACCTGGCCGAGGTATAGCTTGCGCAGCGCCTGACGCTCGCCCTGCCCCAAATGCGGAGTGCTGTCAGTGACCGTGATGTCGTCGAGTTCGGCGAGAGGCTCCTCGACTCCCAGGATTACGCCGGCCACCCTGCCGCCGGCGAGCTCTCCGACAACCTCGAGGTTCCTGACGAGTTGGTTCCGCTTTGGGAACCAATCGGTGGACTTTGTAAGCGCCTCGGTGCGTTTCCCCTCGACGAAGATGATTGCCGTCTCCGTCTGGATGCAGAAGTCGACCTTCGTGAACCCCTCGAACGCCCACCAGCGTCCAGCAGAGCCTGCCGCGCCGGCAAGTGCCAGCGCCTGAAGGGCCGCCGCCCGAGCTGCTTCGCTCTCGCCTTCGCCGTGCCGGCCGAACAGCTCCTCGCGACGATCCTGCGTCGAGCGGCGGAAGGTGACTTCCTGGCCCTTCTTCCTCGGCCACGTCATCCGCTCGGGATGCCTGATGAGCCACTCCAAGAAGCGCCTGGATGGAGGCGCTGGGAACTCGAAGCGGGACTGAACGTGCTCGGTGAACGTGCCTGGTTCCCTGGACGCGGCCGCGCCGATGTTCTTGCCGGCGGGAGCAGATGACAAGATCTTTGAGATCCAGCTCGCGCCGGTCGGATCTCGCTCAAGGAGCGTGCCGAAGATGGGCTGGACCCGCGTGAGGGAGCTGTCGTACTTGCCCAACTTGGCTCCTAGGCCCGCGAGGGCCGGTGTCGCCGCTGGACGACCTGCTCATGGTGCGGCTTGCTCGGATCGAGCGACACCCATGTGATCTCGTCGTAGTGGACCTCCTCGACGAGCTTGATGTAGCTCCCCAGCGACATGGCGAACAGGCGATCGCGGGTGTCCCAGGAGTTGAAGAGCATCTCGAGGTCTGGCGCGCCTTGCCGTACGTCGAACGCAAAGTGATGCACGAGGTTGTTGCAGACGCCGCGGAACGCAAGCCTCGTCGACTGAGGCCGCTCCAGGTCGTAGTGCATCTCAATCGGTTGCCGCCAGCTCCTGCCATCCTCGGACACGCGGAACCAAGGGCGGCGCGGAGTCTGCGTCGGGTTCCTGTAGACGGCCACGGACCACCTCGACCCCATGACCTCCTCAGTGAGCGCGTCGGCCTCCTGCAGCTTGCGCATGATGTACGCAGTGACGAACGCGAACCGCTCGATCTCGGACGGCATCCGCGTGAGCCCGTCGGCTCGATCCTGATCGAGGGCATTGCGAACCCGCAGAACCTCGCGGAACAGTTCAGCCTTCCAGTACTGCGTCGTTCACTCCACGCATGTTCACGCATGGGGCTGACCGAACTCAGGTGGTGGCTAGTAGAGGACCCGCTGCAATGGCGAAGAACTCGGGCCTGTGGATCGAGAGCGCCATCCTCCCGAGCTTGGTTCTCCGGCCGCCGAGCACCGGCATGGCGACGCTCGGCGGGCTTGGAGCGAGGCCTTCCTCGCCTACGCCTACGAGATTGCGAGCCATCCGGTCTACGCCGACATGCCCGCTCGGCTGGACGACGAGGGCAAGGTCGACTGGACTATTCCTTCGAATCGAAGCCCAGGATCGAAGAACTGGGACGGCAATGTGAGGCGTCGCGAGTGGTGGGCCGCGAGGGCGACGGCGATGGGCATCCCACTCGAGGGTCCGTGGATCAGCCGGGTTGCCAAGACGATCCATCCGTTCGGCTGGAAGCCCTGCCAGATCTGCGGCAACTGGATGCGGCTGTCGTACAGCTATCCAAACCACCGAACGCTGACGAAACTCAACGAGCACTTGCCGCCGGCTGACGAACTTGACAGCGGGACACTGCTCGACATTTACGAGATTGCGGAGCACATAACGTCCGTGATCGGCTTCGACACCACTGTGACAGCGTTCGCGGCCGCGTTTCCTGAACTGCGGGGCGTCAGCCCCCAGGATGTCGACGAACTCCAAGCCGCTGTTGAGGAGCGGCTGGTCCTCGCCGAGAGCCGGAAGCTCTCGCCAGGAGCGATGAGCAATGCCCCCGACCGACTCGACGGCTTCCATACGTACAACCTGTGCTGCCGGGCAAGGCAGGACACAGGCCGCTTCTCCGACAACCTCAGGTCGTACGGCGTAGACCGCCGTGCCTTCGAGCACTGGGCGGAAGGCAACTGGGAGGCCGCCAACTACTTGATGACTCGGACCACGACGGGCTTCTGCGCCCGCTGTGGTCGCGAGGCCCAGCTATCGGCAGATCACATCGGGCCGATCTCATTGGGCTTTCGGCACTCGCCGTACTTCGAGCCCATCTGCCAGCCGTGCAACAGCGCGAAGAACAACCGGATGGACCTGCGAGACGTGACGCGATTGTTTGAGATCGAGTTCCGCGCACAGATCGAACTCGAAGGGGTAACCGTCGCCGGCTGGCAGGTGCAGGAACTGTGGGATCGGTCGAAGGAGCGCGTCGAGGACAACGCGGCGGCGCTGCGTCTTTCGAGACTGATGAACGTGAACCAGCACCAGTTCTTGAGGGCGCTCCTGATGTTTCGGCCTGGCGCTCCTGACGCGCTCATGCAGTTCTTGCACCCCGAGTACGCCGAGCGTCGCGTGCGGTTCGTCGCACTGAACCGCGAGACACTCACCCACTCCGGGCTCGAGTACGAAGACCGCCAGAGGACCTACGCGCTCATGAAGGCGGCCAGAATGATCCGCATCGCGTTCGAGTCGCTCGACGACTACGCGCTCAAGGAGCGGCGGAACGTCTCGGCGATCCCGGAATCGCACCTCGAGCCTGAGCTTCGAGCTCTCCGCGATGTCGTGCTGCAGGCGGCGGCCGACCCCTCGGAGTGGAGGGTCGATCTCCTCGAGGCGCTTGATCCGATCTCGCGACCCGAGGTTCGGGAGAACCGACTTCGCGAGCTGATCAGCACGAGCTACCGACCTGACCACAACTACGGCTACGTCGCGAACGCGATGAGGAGCTACATGAGCAAGTGCGGAGTGGTCCTGGCCGCCCGCCTTGATGATGATCAGGCGATCAAGCTGTGGGCCGACGTCGTGGAAGACGACGACGGAGACGGCGAGGTCGGCGGTGACGGGCTTGTCAGCTAGCCAGCGGGAGTTGCTCGTCGATGAGCGTCGCCGCTGCCTGCAACGGGCTTAGGTACTCCTCTGGCGTGATCATTCCGCGGCTGAGGCGCTGGTATGGAGTGGTGGCCGGTCGGAGCGGGAGGTCTGACCCGTCCTGAGTTGGCTGCAGCGGCGGCAGATCCCCAATGGCATCGGTGGCACCAGGGGTCATGGACAGCCCGCGACGTTCGGCCGCTTCGGCGGGGAAATCGGTTATCGCCGTTGGCGGCTCGGGGCATCGGCCGGCGCGACTTGCAACGACAAAGACACGCCATCGACGCTGCGGAACTCCGTAGTGCTCCGCCTTCAGCACGTCGGCTCGAATGTCGGCCATCGATTCACCGAGCACCGAACACACGTCGCGGAAGACACGGCCCTTCTCCATATTCAGGAGGCCGGTCACGTTCTCGAACACGAAGACGTCCGGCGAAAGCTCCTGCACGATGTCGCGGTATTGCCAGAAGAGCTGGTTTCGGTCGTCGGCCATCGACCGCCTCTTGCCAGCCGTCGAGAAGCCTTGGCAAGGAGGCCCGCCCAGAATCAGCAACTGCCTGTCGCCGGCCTGTTGCCGGGCCCTCCGAGCCTTCGCGAGAAGCTGTTCGCGCACGGTCGTCTCGCGGATGTCGCCGTGGACAACCTCGTCGTGGATGTTGGCCGCGTACGTCGCAAGTGATGGCGCGTCGAAGTCGTTCGCCACCAAGGGCTGCCAGCCAGCCCACACGAACCCCAGAGACAAGCCTCCCGCGCCCGCGAACAGGTCCACGAAGACGCCTGGCTCGCCCATCTGCCTCGCGACCTGGTACGCGAGAAACGGTGCCACCGCATTGCCGATCTGGTTGTTGATCGCGCTCTTCGCGCCGTGGAACTCGAAGCGATCCGGGAACGACTGGAATCTCGCGGCTTCGCGCTGGGACATCACTCGGTCCTGCGCGTAGTGGATGTGGCACCCGTTCCCGGGCCGGGAGAAGTAGGTGTTGATCGTGTAGCTCGGAGCGTCCGGGCGAAGCCGGCCGTAGTACGTCGAACGGCTGCCCTCACCGCGGGCGAACGAAGCTCGGATCGTGTCGAGCCGCTTGCAGTCGATACTGGTCGGGACGTTCTTCCAGTTGCCGCCAGGCGGCACCGATGCGACGATGGCGAGATCCAGCGCACTGAGCGACGCCGTGTAGTGGTTCGCGGCCATCAGGCGGCGACCGCCGCCGGCAGCGCCGACATCGGCGACCTGAATCCAAAGAACGCGGCGATCGCGGCATGGGCCTCCGCGTCCAGGCCGTAAGCGCGGGCGACTGCCAACTCGAGTTGTTCCTCCGCTTCACTCTCTCCCTGCAGGCAGCGGAAAGTGGCTTCCGCCAGCTCGCGCACAACGGCTGGATCATCGAGAGCGGGAACCCGGGACGCTCGCATGACCGATAGCGAGACGTGGTTCGTCATCAGGAGCGACCGCACCTGGAACTCGAACGGCAGCGAAGACACGATGCCGAGCAGCGCGAGCAACCTCGGGTGGTCCTGGTCGCGGAAGTAAGCGACGCTCAGCGAGTTGCCGGTGACGCAACCAGCGGGGAGCAGGGTGGCGTGGACCCGCCGCTTCTGCGAGGGCCGCGAGATGTCGCGCCACGCGAGACGGACGAAGCCGGTGGATGCGGGCAGTGCTCGCTTCGAGAGATCTACGAACTCGGGTGGAAGCCGCGGAGGCACGAGGCGCTGTATGTGCAACGAGCGCACGAAGGCGACATCGCCCTCCGGGAGCGTGAACTCGGCTCGGCGGGTTTCGTCCAGCTCGCGACCGGCCCAGAGTGCGGCGGGGCCACGGCCCTCGAACGCAGCCCATCGAGGGTGCTGGTCGAGCAAGCGCAACAGTCGGATGCCATCAACACCCATCTGGACGGGGACCGCGAAGTCGCGCCCGTCGAGCCAGCGGTGGTCGAGTTGCACCGCTGTGCGCTCCACGACCGAGTGGTCTGGGGCAACACGAGTGATCGATGTTGCGGCGGCTGCGCCTCCCCGTACAGCCACGAAGGTGCAGCAGGGCACGTCAACGCCCTGGAACAGACGTGCCTCGGCGGGAAAGTGCGTGATCGCGTTGACAGCGAACTCTTGGAATAGCCACCGCCGGAGCGTCCCTGTCGTGCTGTCGGCGAGCAGCGAAGAGGGGCAGACGACACCGCACGACCCTCCGTGTTCGGTCAGCCTTAGCGCGACCTCAGTCCCGACCCTCGAGAGATTCGTGCCCCAGCCGGCGAAGCGTCTGGACGGTTGGGACGTCGGGTACTCGCTGCTGAGTCGGCGATCGAAGGCTCGGAGCTCGGCGATGTACTCATCGCGGAGGTCCGGCGGCAGCCGCCGCATTTCCCGGTGATCTGGCTTCAGCAGCTCCCACGGCGGGTTCGTGATCACCAGCGTCCAGCGGCGACGCTCGGTGATGGCGCGTTCGAACGTGTCTCCTGTCCACCTGTCGACCTCGATCTCGACGTCCAGCTTGGATGCCGTCGCCTCGAGAGCCTTGACTGCGACATCCACCGCGTCGCCCTCTTGGTCCCACACAGACGCCTCGATCTTGCGAAACCCGCGGACCGCTAGCTCCTCGGTCAGCCAGACCAGGAGTCGGCCGTCGCCGCCGAACGGGTCGAGGATCGACACGGCGTCGAGGCCGTGCGGAACGGTGTCAGCGACCTCCGCGGCCAGTGCACGCCCGATCCGCTCATGCGTGTAGAAGCGGCCGGCTGCACGCTGCTGGACGCTCTTGCCGTTGATCTCGGCTGGATCTGCGTGAGCGAGGATGGAGAGGTGCTTCAAGGCGGGGAAGGGTATGTGGCGAAGCGGCGGAAGGCGAGCGCCGCCCGACCTCAACAACGTGCCCGCGACCGCACTCATCGCCATGTTGCTGAGGCTGTAGCCGCTCCTGATCGCATCGCTGCCAGAACCTCAGCGAGGCGCTGGCGGTCGGACTCCGCCTGCTCGCGGATGAGTCGCCCGTTGCGCTCGGTCGCGTCTGACTCGACCACGCGACCGTCGAGCGTTGCCAGCACGCACTCTCTCACGAACCCGTGGCGTGTGAGGCCGCGCGCCTCAGCAGCTTCTTCGATCCGCTCGTGAAGAGCGTCCGTCACCTTGATCGAGAAGATCTTCATCTCGTACCCACGGTGTTACCTACCGCGGCCTTAACGGCACCTTTAGCGCCGTTTTCATGCCAGTACCTGAGTTGCTCAGAATCCTTTCCGGGCTTGGTGACCGCATGGCGTGATCATGACGGGACCTCGGACCGCGGTCACAGGCGCTAGCGCACGCTCTACTGCCTTCCTGAGTCGGCCCCGACACCATCCCTGCCCACGCAGGCGCGCCTTCGCCGCACTCTCCCTCGGCGTCAGAGCAGCCTTCACTCTCCCTCTGTTGGCAGGGCTACCGGCTGGTGTCTCGGCGACGTCGCTACAACAGGGGGCCTCCCCGCGCGCGCCGCCGAGCGTCTTGCCTCGTTGTCTCCTCCTGGTCCGCGAGCGCGGCCGCGGCTTCGAGTAGAGAGCGAGCGCGACGCTTGATCAACTCCTTCGAGCCGTCCCGCGGTCGTAAAGCCGCGCCGGTGCCCTCCGGGCGCGTCGGATCCGGGGAGGTCGGTGGATGGACAGGAGTTACGCGACGGCTCCGGCTGGGTGCGTACGCTGGCCGTCGATGAGCGCCCGGCCGAACACGCGCACAACGGCCCACGACACCAAGGTCCCGTGCTGAGCGCGGCGCTGATCGCGACGGCGCTGCTGGCCGGGGTGGCGGGCTCGTGGTCGCCGTGCGGGCTGAGCATGATCGACACGCTCGATCGCCGGCCGGTTGCGACCGCGACGTTCGCCGTCGGCGCGCTGGCCGGCGGGGCGGCGACCTTCGGCGGGCTGGGGCTGCTCGGCGAGACACTCGGCGCGGGTGGGGCGACCGCCGTCGCGGTGGCGATCGCCGCGCTGCTCCTGGCCGCCCTCGGTGACGCCGCCGGCCGGCGCATCGTCCCGCAGGTGCGCCGCCAGGTGCCCGAGTCGTGGCGGCGCTTCCTCCCGCTCCCGCTGGCGACCGCGCTCTACGGCGTCCTGCTCGGCCTCGGCTTCACCACCTTCCTGCTCACCTTCGCGACGTGGGCGCTGGCCGCCGCTTGCCTGGCGATCGGGACGCCGCTGACCGGCGTGCTGGTCGGACTCGCGTTCGGCGCCGGGCGCGCCGTGCCGGTCGCCCTGCTGGGGCTGCGCGACGACGGCGCCGCGCTGCTGGGCGAGCGCCCGCAGGTCCTGCGGGGCCTGCGCGTGGGCGTGGCGCTCGCGCTCGTCGCTGCGGCGACGGCGCTGCTGGTGTCCCCGCCTGCGGCGCGCGCCGCAAGCGCCTTCGCGCCCGGCGCGAGCGACCCGAGCGCCAGCGCCGGCCTGGTCAGCTACCAGCCCGACGAGGGCCCGGGTGTGCTCGTGCGCGACGAGGAGCGGATCGCGCTGCCCGGCACGCACCCCGCCGTCTCGGGTCGGCAGGTCGCCTGGCTTTCCGGAAGGCGGATCGTCGTCGCCGACGCCGCCACGCTCACCCCGACGGCGACGATCCCCGCCCCGGGAGCGGACGCGCTCGCGCTGTCTCCCACCCACGTCGCCTGGCGTTCGGATCGGCGCCTGTTGGCGACCGCGATCGACGGTGCGGGGCCGCCGACCACGGTCGCCGTCGAGCGCGGCCTCCAATCGCTCGGCCGGCCGTCGCTCGACGGCTCCGTCGTCACCTACGCCCAGCAGTCGCCCAGGCTCAGCCGGATCCGGTCCCTCGACGTGAACACGGGTAGCGAGCGTCTGCTGCGCAGCGCGGCCGGCGCGCTGCTGCTCGCGCCGACGCGCGTCGCCGACCGTCTGCTCTTCGTACGCTCCACCGCTCGCCGCCAGCAGCTCGTGCTCGGCAACCGCACGGTCCTCGCGACGACGCCCACCGCACGCCGCGACAGCGGGCACGAGCCGGGGCTCACCGACCACGACGAGGACTACGCGCCGGGCAAGCAACCGCCGACGCCGGCCAGGCGCCCGCCCGCGGGCTTCACCCAGACCCTGTGGACCACCGCGCTCGACGGCGCCACCGCCTACGTCACCGCACTCCGCCACCTCCGCGGCGGCCGCACCACCTCGCGCATCCTGCGCGTCGCGCTTTAGCGTCCCACTAGAGCGTCGGGAGCAGCTCGGCCAGCTCCGAGGCGCCCGACGCGACGTGGTCGGCCCCGGCCAGCGCTTCGGCCTCGTACGGGCCCGTGGTGACGGCGACCACACGCAGCCCGTCGGCGCGCGCGCAGGCGATGTCGCGCGGGGTGTCCCCGACGACGACGGTGCGCTCACGCGGCCAGTCGCCCGCACGGACGCGGGCGATCGGCGGAAGCTCCTCGCGGGCCTCGGCGTCGGAGCCGAAGCCGCCCTGGCCTGCTTCGAAGTAGTCGCCGATCCCGGCGCGGGCGAGCTTGAGCCGGGCGACGCGCTCGAAGTTGCCGGTCACCAGCGACGGGCGGTAGCGCTCGTCGCCGGAGAGCAGCTCGAGCAGCTCTGCGATCCCGGGCGCGACGAAGGCCGAGAGGTCGGCCGGGCACAGCTCGTCGTACGCGCTCGCGCAGGCGCGCGCAACCGCATCCACCTCCTTGTCGATCGAGGATGCCTCCACCCCGCAGGCGAGCAGGATGTCGCGCGCGATGGCCCCGTCCGTGCGGCCGGCGGCGTCTATGCCGCGCACGTCCTCCAAGCCGAGGTCGTTCCCGTGCACCTCCCCCAGCGCGCGCAGCAGCGCCCGCGCGTGCGCCTCCGACCCGCGCTGCAGCAGGGTCCCGTCGATGTCCCAGAGGACCAGCAGCGCAGCGTCGGTCACAGCGGCTGCGTGAGGCGGCGCGCGAACGCCGCGCACAGCCGGGCGGTCGCGAGCACGTCGTCGAGCTGCACCATCTCCACCGCGGAGTGCATGTAGCGGCACGGCACGCCGATCGAGGCGGCGTGCACACCCGCGCGGCTCGTGACGACCGCGTCCGCGTCCGTCCCGGTCGACCGGCCAGTCGCCTCGATCGTGTACGGGATGTCCTCGGCCTCGGCGGCCTCGACCAGGAGGTCGAAGACCCGCGGGGACAACGTCGCGCCGCGGATGATGGCGGGCCCGGAGCCGTACGGGTGGCGCCCGTTCTCCTTCTCGTCGACGCCGGGGGCGCCCGTCTCGTGGGTCACGTCGATGACCACGACCACGTCGGGCTCGAGCGCGTAGGTCGTCTGGGTCGATCCGCCGAAGTTCGTCTCCTCGTGGTTGACCGCGACCGCCATGAACTCGCCGGGAGGCGCCTCGCCCTCGGAGAGCAGCCGCAGCGTCTCGTAGGCGACGAAGCAGCCGACGCGGTTGTCCAGCGAGCGCGAGACGATGCGGTGGTTGGGCAGCTCGACGGGCTCGGCGCTGATGACCGCGACGTCGCCCACCCGGGCCAGCGAGCGAGCCTCGTCACCGTCGCGCGCGCCGATGTCGATGTGCAGGTCCTTGAGCTTGGGGACCTGCTTGCGCTCCTCGTCGGTGAGCAGGTGGATCGGCTTGCGCCCGGCGACACCGGGGATGGTCCCGGCGCGGGTCAGGACGTCGACGCGCTGGCCGACCAGGATCTGGGGGTCCCATCCGCCGATCTGCCCGAACCAGAGGAAGCCGTTGTCGTCGATGTGGGTGACGATGAGGCCGATCTCGTCGACGTGGCCCATCACCGCGACGCGCGGACCGCCGCCACCCGCGAGGCGGGCCACCGTCGATCCGTGCGCGTCGGTGACGACGGAGCCGGCCAGCGGCTCACACGCCTCGCGGAAGACGGTCGCGGCCGGGCCAACGTAGCCCGAGGGACCGGCTGCGGTCAGCAGGTCGCGGAAGACGTCGGGGATCATCGAGGGAGCCATTCAGGCGCTCGCCAGCATCTGCCGGAGCACGAACGGCAGGATCCCGCCGTGCTTGAAGTACTGGACCTCCTTCGGGGTGTCGATGCGCACCCGGCAGGTGAACTCCTTATCGTCCGCGCGCACCGTCACCTCCCGCGCCTCGCCGCCGTCGATCCCGGTGATCGAGAACGTCTCGTCGCCGCTCAAGCCGAGCGACTCCGCCGTCTCGCCGTCGGCGAACTGCAGCGGCAGCACGCCCATGCCGACCAGGTTGGAGCGGTGGATGCGCTCGAAGGACTCGGCGATCACCGCCTTGACACCGAGCAGGTTGGTTCCCTTCGCCGCCCAGTCGCGCGACGAGCCCGAGCCGTACTCCTTGCCGGCGAGCACGACCAGCGGCGTGCCCTGGAGCGCGTAGGCCATAGCCGCGTCGTAGATGGTCATCAGCTGGCCGTCCTTCGTGGTGACACCGCCCTCGGTCCCCGGCGCGAGTTGGTTGCGCAGCCGGATGTTGGCGAACGTCCCGCGCACCATCACCTCGTGGTTGCCGCGCCGCGCGCCGTAGGAGTTGAAGTCGCGCGGCGACACACCATGCTCCTGGAGGTACAGCCCCGCCGGCGAGTCTGGCTTGATCGACCCCGCCGGAGAGATGTGGTCGGTCGTGACGGAATCGCCCAGGAGCGCGAGCACGCGCGCGCCTTCGATGTCCGACACGGCCGACGGCTCGGCCGGCATCCCCTCGAAGTACGGCGGGAGGTGCACGTAGGTCGACGAGTCGTCCCACGCGAAGCGGTCGCCCGTCGGCACCTCCAGGGAGTTCCACCGCTCGTCGCCCGCGAACACGTCCTCGTAGGACGAGCGGAACATCTCCGACCTCACAGCACGTTCGACGGTCTCGCCGACTTCCCGCCCCGAGGGCCACAGGTCGCGCAGATAGACGTCGACGCCGTCACGATCGACGCCGATCGGGTCGTTGACGATGTCGGCGTCCATCGACCCCGCCAGCGCATAGGCCACGACCAGCGGCGGCGAGGCCAGATAGTTCATCTTCACGTCGGGGTTGATGCGTCCCTCGAAGTTGCGGTTGCCCGACAGCACCGAGACGACGGCCAGGTCGTTCTCGCTCACGGCCTCCGACACCGAGCGGGGCAGCGGCCCCGAGTTGCCGATGCACGTCGTGCATCCGTAGCCGACGAGGTGGAACCCCAGCGCCTCGAGGTCGCCGGTCAGACCGGCGTGGTCGAGGTACTTCGTCACGACCTTCGAGCCCGGCGCGAGCGACGTCTTCACCCACGGTTTGGACGTCAGCCCGCGCGCGACCGCGTTGCGCGCGACCAGGCCCGCGGCGAGCATCACCGACGGGTTGGAGGTGTTCGTGCACGACGTGATGGCGGCGATCACGACGTGGCCGTTGTCCAGGCGCGTCGCGGTGCCGTCGACGATGATCGGCACGCTGTTGTCGATATGGCCCGCCTCGCGCGCGGCGGCGATCGCGTCGGCGTGGTCGGCGTCGGTCGCGTGCTCGGGCGGCCGGACGCCGCGGCCGGCCGTGTACGCCGGCGGGTCGGAAGCCGGGAACGACAACGCGTCGAACTCGATCGTGTCGCCCAGCGCGGCCTCGCCGTCGTCGCCCTCGGCGGGCATGAAGTCCTTCAGCGCGATCCGGAACGCCGCCTGCGCCTCCGACAGCGCGACGCGGTCCTGCGGGCGCTTCGGCCCCGCCAGCGAGGGCACGACCTCGCCCAGATCCAAGGCGATCGTGTCGGAGTAGACGGGCTCGAGCGAGGATTCGTCGTGCCACAGCCCCTGCTCGCGGGCGTAGGCCTCGACGAGCTCGATGAGCTCCTCCGGCCTGCCCGAGAAGCGCAGATACCTGATCGTCTCGGCGTCGATCGGGAAGATCGCGCACGTCGAGCCGAACTCCGGGCTCATGTTGCCGATCGTCGCGCGGTCGGCGAGCGGCAGCGAAGCCAGCCCCTGCCCGTAGAACTCGACGAACTTGCCGACGACGCCGCGCTCGCGGAGCATCTCGGTGACGGTCAGCACGAGGTCGGTCGCCGTCGCGCCCTCCGGCAGGGAGCCGCGCAGCTTGAAGCCGACGACCTCGGGGATGAGCATCGGCATCGGCTGGCCGAGCATCGCCGCCTCGGCCTCGATCCCGCCGACGCCCCAGCCGAGCACGCCGAGGCCGTTGATCATCGTCGTGTGCGAGTCCGTCCCGACCAGCGTGTCCGGGTAGAGCACGCCGTCGGCGTCGAAGACCACGCGACTCAGATATTCGAGGTTGACCTGATGCACGATGCCCGTGTCGGGCGGGACGACCTTGAACTCGCCGAAGGCCTCCTGGCCCCACTTGAGCAGCTGGTAACGCTCGGCGTTGCGCTCGTGCTCGAGCGCGGCGTTGAAGGCGAACGAGTCGCGCTGGCCGAAGGAGTCGACCTGCACGGAGTGGTCGATGACCAGCTCGGCGGGAACCAGCGGCTCGACCTTGGACGGGTCGCCGTCCATGTCGGCCAGCGCGTCGCGCAGCGCGGCGAGATCCACGACCGCGGGAACGCCGGTGAAGTCCTGGAGCACCACGCGGGCGGGCGTGAAGGCGATCTCCTCCGACGGCTCGGCCCGATGGTCCCACGTGGCGATCCGCTCGATGTCCTCCTTGCGCACCGCCTCGCCGTCCTCGTTGCGCAGCACGTTCTCCAGCAGCACCTTCAGCGAGAAGGGCAGACGCGCCACGTCGTACTTGGACTGCAGCGCGTCGAGCGCGTAGTACGTGTAGGTCTTTCCGCCGACGTCGAGCTCAGCCCTGGCGTCGTAGCTGTTCTCGGTCATGGTGTGCAGCCTAAGGGTCACTCGCTGAATAATCATGCGGTTTGGGCGCGCGATCCGCGGCGCCTGGACCCACCCGATTCCTCGCCGATGCGCGCATCGACTCCGGAATCGTGCGGGCCCAGGCATCCACGGCTCACGCGCCCAAACGCACATCCAATTCGGCGACCGCCCCTAATCTGCGCACGGTGACCGTCGACGCGCGGGCGACCGCAGCCTGGAGCGCCGACGCGTCGGCCTACGAGCGCGTGCGACCGGGGTGGCCGCCCGCGGCGGTCGACTGGCTCTGCGCCGGCCTGCCCGACGGCGCACCGGTGCTCGACCTCGCCGCCGGCACGGGCAAGCTCACGCGGGACCTCGTCGCCCGCGGCTACGCCGTCACCGCGGTCGAGCCGCTGCCCGGCATGCGCGCGCAACTCGCCTCCGTGGCGCCTGTGGTCCTCGAGGGCGTCGCGGAGTCCATCCCCTGCGCCGACGGCGCCTTCGCGATCGTCTTCGTCGCCGAGGCCTTCCACTGGTTCTCCGCGCCGGCAGCGGTGGCGGAGATGCGCCGGGTCGCGCCCCGCGCCGGCCTGCTGTGGAACCTCGAGGCCTGGGACGACGAGCCCTGGTACCCCGAGCTGCACGCGCTGCTCGGCCCCGGCCGGGGCCACCATCCGGGGCGCCGGGGGACCTGGGACGGGCTGGGCGACGCCGAGGCGCGGCGCTTCGACCATGCGCACACGCTCAGCGCCGAGGGCTTCGCTCAGCTGGTCGGCACCTGGAGCCGCGTCGCCGCGCGCCCGGACCGCGCGGAGCTGCTCCACCGCGTGCGCGACACGGTTCCCGATCCGGTCGAGCTGCGTTACGAGACCCTGGCGGTGGCAGCGTGACCGAGCGGGTATGGGACTATCCGCGGCCCCCGGCGCTGGTGGCGTGCGAGCGGCGCGTGCGCATCGAGGTCGACGGCGCGACGATCGTGGACTCCATGGCCGCGCTGCGCGTCCTGGAGACCTCGCATCCACCCACCATCTACGTGCCGCCTGGCGACATCGCAGCGGACGCGCTGACGGCCGGCCGCGGCCGCTCGATGTGCGAGTGGAAGGGACAGGCGTGCTACCTCAACGTCTGCGGGCGCGAGCGCGCGGCGTGGACCTACCGGGCGCCGGTCCCCCGATACGCCGCATTGAAGGACCACGTCTGCTTCTACCCGTCGCGGATGGATGCCTGCTTCCTCGACGACGAGCGCGTGCAGTCCCAGGACGGCGACTTCTACGGCGGCTGGATAACGGCCGACCTAGTTGGACCCTTCAAGGGCGCACCGGGAACGCTCGGCTGGTGAGGTGTCGAGATGGTGCGCCGCGACGGAACCTCAGTGGCATCGGCCGATAGCTGAGACAATCCGCCGCGTGACGACGCGACGCGGATTCATCGGCGGGGCGGCGGTCGGTGCCGCGGCGGCAGCCGCGCCGGGCGCGGAGGCGGCGGCCAAGGGCGCGCGGCGCGCCGACGTGGTGGTCGTCGGGGCGGGCTTCGCCGGGCTTGCCGCCGCGAGCGCGGTGCGCGCCGCCGGGAAGTCGGTGATCGTGCTCGAGGCGCGCAGGCGCGTCGGCGGGCGGATCCTCAATCAGCCGATCGGTGGCGGCGAGGTCATCGAGATCGGCGGCCAGTGGGTCGGGACGACGCAGGACAAGCTGCTGGCGCTCGCCGAGAACCTCGGCGTCAGCACGTACAAGACCTACAACACGGGCGACACAAGGGGCTTCGCCCCTTACGGCCGCGCTTCGCGGCGGCCCAACCCCCGGTTAGCTTTCACCTTGTGACGCAGGCGACTCCGTCATGACCAAGCAGCTCAACGCGATGGCGGCCGAGGTCCCGCGCGACGCGCCGTGGACCGCCGCGCGCGCCGGCGAGTACGACGGGCAGACGTTCGAGACCTGGAAGCGCGCCAACGTCCAGAGCGAGGGCGGGCGCTTCCTGCTCGACCTCGGCGTGGAGGCCGTCTTCGCCGCCGAGCCCCGCGACCTCTCGCTGCTGCACCTGCTCTTCTACGTCAACTCCGCGGGCAACGAGTCGACGCCCGGCACGTTCGACCGCCTGATCGCCACCGCGGGCGGCGCGCAGGAGTCGCGCTTCACGGGCGGCTCGCAATTGATCGCCCGCGGGCTCGCCAGACGGCTGGGCAAGCGCGTGATCACCGGCGCGCCGGTCCGGCGCATCGAGCAGAAGCGCGGCCGCGTGAGCGCCGTCTGCGACAAGCTGACCGTGAGCGCCCGGCAGGCGATCGTCGCGGTGCCGCCCGCGGTGACGCCGTTCATCCGCTTCGACCCGCTGCTCCCCGGCCCGCGCGCCCAGCTGCTGCAGCGCTTCCCGATGGGCTCGGTGATCAAGTGCATGGCGGTCTACCCCAAGCCGTTCTGGCGCGAGGCGGGCCTCACCGGACAGGCGACCAGCGACACCGGCCCGGTCAAGATCTCCTTCGACAACACGCCGCCCGACGGCGGGCCCGGCGTGCTGCTCGGCTTCATCGAGGGCCAGGAGGCGAGGATCTGGACGGCCAAGCCCGCAGCGGAGCGGCGCGCCGCGGTGATCGAGTCCTTCGTGCGCTACTTCGGCGCGCAGGCGGCGGACCCGACGGCCTACTACGAGAAGAGCTGGGCCGAGGAGCAGTGGACCCGCGGCTGCTACGGCGGCTACCTGGCGCCGGGTGTCCTGCTCGACTACGGCCCCGAGATCCGCCGCCCCCACGGGCGCGTGCACTGGGCGGGGACGGAGACGGCGACGATCTGGAACGGCTACATGGAAGGCGCGCTGCGCTCGGGGGAGCGGGCCGCGGCCGAAGCCCTCGGCGTCCTCTGATGGCCGGGGCGATGCGCTACGGCTACAAGGCCTCGGCCGAGCAGTTCGGCCCGCGCGAGCTGCTCTCGTTGTCGCTGGAGGCCGAGCGCCGGGGGCTGGACACGGTGGCCATCTCCGACCACTTCCAGCCCTGGCGTCACACCGGCGGCCACGGCCCGGCCGCACTGCCGTGGCTCGGCGCGCTGGTGGCCTCGTCGCAGGACGCGCTGATCGGGACGAGCGTGCTCACGCCGACCCTGCGCTACCGGCCGGCGGTCATCGCGCAGGCGTTCGCGACCCTCGGCTGCCTCGCGCCTGGCCGGGTCTTCCTCGGCGTCGGCACCGGCGAGGGCCTGAACGAGACGCCGGCCACCGGCGACGCGTTCCCGCCGATCAAGGAGCGCCGCCGGCGCCTGGCCGAGGCGATCAAGCTCATCCGCGCGCTCTGGGAGGGCGAGCGCGTGGACTTCGAGGGCGAGTACTACCGCACGCAGAAGGCGACGATCTACGACCGTCCCGACGCCCCGGTGCCGATCTACGTCGCCGCCTCGGGCCCGCTCGCGGCCAGGCTCGCGGGTCGTGCCGGCGACGGGTTCATCGTCACCTCGGGCAAGGAGCCCGAGCTCTACACAGAGCTCACCGCCGCCATGGAGGAAGGCGCGGAGAAGGCCGGGCGCGACGCGACGCAGATCAAGCGGATGATCGAGATCAAGGTCTCCTACGACCGCGACGTCGACTACGCGCGCGACGCCTGCCGGCCGTGGGCCGCACTCGCGCTCTCCAGCGACGAGAAGTCCGGCATCGAGGACCCAGTGGAGATGGAGAAGGCCGGCGAGGCTGCGGCCGGCCGCGCGCACACGCGCTTCATCGTGGCCGACGACCCCGACGCGGTCGTCGAGCAGATCGCGGTCTACGTCGAGCTCGGCTTCACCGAGCTGGTGTTCCACCTCCCGGGCGACGAACAGCGCCGCCAGCTCACCGCGTTCGCCGACGACGTGCTCCCGCGGCTGCGCGAGCGCCTCGGCGCGACGACCTAGACAGCACCGTCGTCCTTGTGTAAACGTGCAGGCGACCGTCACGCTCGAGCCGGCCTCGGCTGCCGACGACGCCACCTGGCTGCGCACGGTTGCCTGGCAGAGTGGCGGCTTCGTTTCGAACGCGCCTTCGCCGACGAGAGCGTCGTGCTGCGCCGCGAGGCCAAGGACGTCGACGACGCGGCCTGGATCGCGATCTCGACAGCGGTGGCCCTGGCGATGATGGCGCTGCTCGCGGCATGGGCGGCGGCGCTGCACCGGCTCGCGGTCCCGCCGGGCGTCAATCCGCCCAGGGCAGGAGCCCCAGAAAGCGCCGGGTCGAGTCGGCCAGCCGTGCTTTCGGGAACGTAGGTTCCTCCAGCGCGATCCGGCCGAGCTCCTCCGAGACCGTCAGCAACGCGCGCGCGAGCAGGTCGGTGTCGCCCTCGGGCAGCTCGACCGGCAGGCCGCCGATGCCCCAGGCCACGAGCGGCCGCAGCCGTTCGGCGAGGTCGGCGCGCTGACGGGCGACGACCTTCTGCGCGATCGCCGGCGCGCTCTCGGGCCGCATGAGGGCGACCCGCCAGCTCAGCGCGTCCTCGGTCACGAGGTCGAGGAAGCCCTCGAGGGACTCGGTGAGCAGCTGGCGGGGTGTGCGGTCGCCTGGCTCGGTGGGCACGAGCGCCTCGAGCTGGGCGCGGACGTGCGCCTGCTCGCGGCGCACCAGCGCGAGCAGCAGCGCCGGCAGGCCGGTGAAGCTGCGGTAGACGACGACGCGGTTGACGGCCGCCCGCCGCGCGAGCGCCTCCATGTTGAGCGCGTCGAAGCCATCCTCGCCGATGAGCGCCAGAGCGTGGTCGAGCAGCTGCTCGCGGCGCTGCGGTCGCGGGACGCGGCCGGCCACGGCGGGGACCGGACGGGACGGCGGGAGCGGCTGCGGCGCGAAGGTCTCCGCCGCCTCGATCGCGCCCGAGCGCGGGACGAGGACCACGAGGCGCTCGACGAGTCCTGTGAGCCGGTCGGGCGAGTAGCGGCGCGGATGGGCGACGAGCAGGCGCGCGCCGTCCTCGCCGAGCGCCACGACGAGCCGGGCGAGCAGGTCCACGTCGAGGCCGAGCGGGCCGCCGCGGCCGGCGATTCCCCAGTCGAGCAGCTCGGCGACCCTGGCCGTGATCATGTTGCGGCCGCGTTGCACGCGCTCGCGCAGGTCCGGCGAGCCGCCGTCGGGCGGCATCAGCACGAGACGCCACGTCCGCGGGGCGGAGCGCACCGCGCGCAGGAAACCGCGCACGCCCTCGACCAGGAAGCGATCGGGGTCGATGTCCCCCGGATCGCCGAGGATCGCCCCCAGGGGCGCGAGCGCCGTCGCCTCCTCGCGGTCCACGAGCGCCACGAGGAGCCCGTCGAGGTCGCCGAACTGGTCGTAGACGACCGGACGGGTCACCCCGGCGCGACGGGCGACCGACTCGACGCTGATGGCGTCGAAGCCCTCCGTGGCGAGGATGTCGAGCGCGGCGTCGAGCAACTGGCGGCGCCGCTCGGACGCGGGCAGCCGCGGGGTGCGCGCGGGCGTGGAGCTCACTGCCTCAAAGCCTCGCAGGTACGCTCGCCCGCTTGGCTTCCGAGCAGATCCAGCTGTGGGAGGCGGTGCTGCTCGGAGCCGTCGAGGGCGTGACCGAGTTCCTGCCCGTCTCGAGCACCGGCCACCTCACCATCCTCGAGCGAGTGCTGGGCTATTCGACCGACGATCCCGACGTGACCGCGTTCACCGCGATCATTCAGGTCGGCGCCGTGCTGGCGACGCTCATCTTCCTGCGCGCCGACGTGATCCGGATCGTGCGCGCGGTGCTCGCGGGCACACGATCGCGCGCGGCGCGCTCGACCCCGGACTTCCGCTTCGCCATGGCCATCGTCCTCGGCTCCATCCCGATCGGGATCGTCGGCCTGCTCTTCAAGGACACCATCGAGACGACGCTGCGCAGCCTGTGGTTCGTCGGCTCGGCGCTCGTGCTGTGGAGCTTCGTGATGCGCTTCGCCGACACGCACGCGACGCAGGAGCGCAGCGAGGCCGACGTCACCTGGCGCGACACGCTGACGATCGGCCTCGCGCAGTGCCTCGCGCTCATCCCGGGGGTGTCGCGCTCGGGCGCGACGATGTCCGCGGGCCTGCTGCGCGGCCTGGACCGGGTCACGGTCACGCGGCTGTCCTTCTTTCTCTCCATCCCTGCGCTGCTGGCCGCAGGCGCGCTGCAGGTCGTCGACGAGCACGACCGCATCGCCGACGGCGTCGGCTGGGTACCGACCCTGGTCGCCACCGGCGTCGCCTTCGTCGTCGCCTACGCCTCCGTTGCGTGGCTGTTGCGCTTCATCGCGCGCCACACGTACACCGTCTTCATCGTCTACCGGATCGCGCTCGGGACGCTCGTGCTGATCCTGGTGAGCACCGGCACCCTCGCCGCGACATGAGCCGCGCCGGCGGTCAGGTCATCACCGCTCGGGGTCGGTCCCGGCGAAGGTGACGACGAAGCGCGCACCGCCATGGGGCGAGTCGGCGACTTCGATGTCGGCGCCGTGCTCGCGGATCTGCTGGGCGACGAGCGCGAGGCCGAGGCCCGAACCCTCGCGGTCGGCCGACGAGGGCAGCCGCTCGAAGGGTGCGAAGACGCGCTCGCGCTCGGCGACGGGGACGCCGTCGCCGTCGTCCTCGACGGTCAGGACGGGCCGCGGGTCATCGGTCAGCCGCACCCACACGCCGCCGGCGCCGTGGTGGGCAGCGTTGGCGACGAGGTTGGCGACCAGCATGCGCAGCCCCCCCTCCGAGCCGCGCACGACCACCGCTGCCTCGGGCACGACGACCTCGATCCGCGCCGCCGGCTGGTAGCGGCCGGCCTCGGCCACCTCGTCCGCGACGACGTCGGCCAGGTCGACGTCGACGTGGTCGGAAGACATGGCATCGCCGCGCGCGTAGGCCTGCAGGCCGTCGAGCAAGATCACGAGGCGGCGCTGCTCGGCGAGCGCGTCGGCGAGCATGGCCGTCCGCTGCTCGGCCCCGACGTCGGGGTGACGGTGCAGCGCCGACAGCGTTGCCTGCACGGTCGTCAGCGGCGTGCGCAGCTCATGGCCGGCGTCGAGCGCGAAGCGGCGCGTGGCCGCCAGCGCGCGCTCGCGGGTCTCCGTGACCGTGCCCAGCCGCGCCAGCATCGCGTTGAAGGACGTCGCCAGCCCGCGCACCTCCGCGGGCCCGTCGGTCTCGGAGACGCGGACGTCGAGGTCGGCGTCGGTGCCGATCTGACCGGTTGCCGACCGCAGCCTGCGCAGCGGCCCGAGCAGCGCGGTGGCGGCGAGAAAGGTCCCGGCGGCGGCAAGCAGCAGCGCGACCAGCCCCAGGCGCAGCAGGCGCTGGTCGAGCGCCGCCTGGCGGCGCTCGAGCTCGCCGAGCGATGACGTGACCTCCAGCCGCGCAAGGTCGCCGAGCTGGGTGTCGGGCAGCGGCCTGACCAGTACGCGGTAGCGCTCTCCCGCCTGCGTGACGGTCTGCAGGCCCGACCCACCCGGCGGCACGCGCAGCGGTTGCGGACCGATGGAGAGCACCACGGTGTCGCCGATCAGCAGCCGCAGCGAGCTGCCTGTCGCGCTGCGCAGAGCGTCGATGCGGTCGTCCGTCCGCGGTAGCGATTTCTGAAACGCGTCCGCCGCCGTCGCCTGCGACAAGTCGGCGGTCCGACGCAGGCGGTCGTCCAGGCCGTCGCGGGCGATGCGCTCCGCCTCATTCGAGATCAGCACGCCAAAGGCGCCCAGCACGAGGGCGATCACGAGCCCGATCCCGAGGCTCAGCCGGCCGCGGAGGCTGCGCACTCCGGTCAGCGTCTCACGGACGCAGGACGAAGCCGATGCCGCGCACGGTGTGCAGGACGCGCGGCTCCCCGTCGGCCTCGAGCTTGCGGCGCAGATAGCCCACGAAGACGTCGGCCACGTTGGTCTTGGGGTCGAAGTCATAGCCCCACACGTCCCTGTGCAGCCGCTCGCGGGAGAGCACCTCACCCGGGTTGCGCAGGAACAGGTGCAGCAGCTCGAGCTCGCGGCCGGTGAGATCGAGTTCCCGTTCGCCGCGCGTGGCGCGATGACCCGGGCGGTCGAGGTGGATGTCGGCGACGGTCACCCGGTCGGGGTCGACGGTCGGCCGGCGCCGCAGCAGCGCGTGCAGACGGGCGACGACCTCCTCGAGCGCGAAGGGCTTGACCACGTAGTCGTCGGCGCCCGCGGCCAGGCCGGCGACGCGGTCGGAGATCTCGTCACGCGCGGAGAGCACGCACACGGGCAGGTCGCGGTTGAACGCCCGCAGGCGTTTGAGGACCTCGAGGCCATCGAGGTCGGGCATGGTCAGGTCCAGCAGCATCACGGCCACCTCGACGCGCTCGATCGCCTCCAGCGCCGCGCGCCCGCCCGAGGCGGGCACCACCGCGAACCCCTCCAGCTCGAGGCCCGCCCCCACTGCCTTGCGGATCCGCGCGTCGTCGTCGACCAGCAGGACGACTGGCGCCGCCTCACTCACTCCGGACGAGCTCGCAGTCCGACCCCACGGTGTCGAGCCCGTCGGTGATCGCGACGTCGCGCCCGGCGCCGCACGACAGCGTGTCGGCGCCCACGCCGCCATTGAGGCGGTCGCGTCCCGCGCCGCCGAGCAGGGCGTCGTTGCCCGGGCCGCCGAGCAGCCGGTCGCGCCCCTGGTCGCCCGAGAGCAGGTCGTCGCCCGCTCGCCCGGCCAGCCTGTCGTCGCCAGCGAGGCCGTAGAGGCGGTCAGCCGCGCGGGTGCCCGCGATGCGGTCCGCGCCGGTCGTGCCCGTCTTGTCGGCAGCGAACGCGACGGTGGAGCCGAGCACGGCGAGGACGGCGGCGACGAGGATGAGACTGGTGCGCATGATCGTCTGATGATGACGCACGCCTGCGCGGCGAACAGCGCGTCTCACGAAATCCTCACGGCCGCACTACCAGCCGTTGGTCTTCTTCATGTGCGCGAAGTCCTTGAGCCCAGGTCGCCCTTCTTCTTGCGCAGGAGCCCTACTTCAGCCCGGCGTCCTTGCGGAGCTTCCTGGCGATCTCGGCGATGTCGTCCGGCGCGTAGTCGGGCGCGAAGACCTCCTCCTGGGCGGGGAGGTCCTGCGGCTCGAAGCCGGGCGGGGGGCCGTCCTCGACGACGAGCTCGTCGCCCGTCTCGGGGTGCAGGCCCTTGAAGACCGCGACGACCTCCTTGTAGTCGTCAGGCGAGAACCGGTACAGCGTCTTGTGCGAGCCCGCGTCGAGGTGCGGCTTGCACTCGGGGATCTTGTCGGTCGCGATGCGCGGCGCCGGGAACGTCTTGGTGAGGTCGGCGCCGGTGATCAGCTCCAGGGCGCGGGCGTAGGCGACCTGGTGCACGCCGCCGCGGACGAGCAGGTAGCCGCAGAGCGCGCGGGCCGCCGGGTGGTCGACCATCTCGTAGACCTTGAGCTTGCCGTTGCGCGCCCCCGTCTCGAGGAAGTAGTTGTGCGTCAGGTCCTCGACGAGGTCGCCGGAGGAGAACACGTAGTCCCCGGTCCACGGAGCGCCGTTGGCGTCCACGGGAAGCGCGCCCTTGCCGCCCTTGAGGAAGTGGTGCGGGTTGCCCTCGCCCTTGAGCTTGGACAGGTCGCCCTTGCCGGCACCGGTGAGCATGCTGTTGATCGTCGCGGCGACCAGCTCGATGTGGCCGTACTCCTCGGCCGCGATGTTGGCGATCAGGTCGTAGAAGG
>JBBJOW010000033.1:41296-41521 GCA_037724045.1 Solirubrobacteraceae bacterium | reverse complement strand
CACGGACGAGCGTCGCGCTCGCGATGCCCGGCTTGGCGATCACGCCGGCGCGATCGAGGGCCTCGGCGAGAGCGGGGTCCTTCGTGACGAGGATCCGATCGTGGGACGTAGGCACCGGGAAAGTGTAACACCGCGGTGTCAGTCTGTCTCGACGGCATGTCTTGATGGCGCGGTGCGGGTCTTCGGCCGCTCCCATCGGCTTGCGCGGCGTCGAGTGCCCATGAG
>JBBJOW010000033.1:0-41286 GCA_037724045.1 Solirubrobacteraceae bacterium | reverse complement strand
GGGCACTCGACGGGTCGGTGGGCCGCGCTCCTCTGACAACGGCATCGTGCATGCGTGCCACTCGTCCGCCGTCGGGCGCGTCACCCGCGCCCCAGACCGGCACGGTTGACGATGAGTCGTGCCCGAGCCGCGTTGCTGCTTCGGGCACGCGAACGGCCTCCGGTCAGCGCTGACGCCCAGGGCTCTGCGTTGGTGATCGCTGGGACCCCTGTGTCGATCGCCGCGCGGGCATCGCTGCACGCTGGTCGGCGGTGCTGCTCGTTCGAGAGCCCGCTCTCAGCCTGGATCCACCGATTCTCGCGGCGCGAGCCGCCCATATGCCAGTGCCATACGGGTCCGGACCAGCGACGAAGGGGTCACCCTGCGAGTGCTGGTCCGGACCCGTCTGACTCGGCCTATGAACGGCTCGCACTCACGATCGATCGGTGGATCCAGGCTCAGCCCGAGCCGTCGGCCGGGGCGAGCGCGGCGATCTCGTTGGCGTAGGCGAAGACCTGCGCGACGCCGAAGCAGTCCCACGGGTCGATGACCAACGCGCCGTCCGCCGCGGCTGCGGTGATGCGCTGCAGCGGCGCCGGCCCGCAGAACTCCGAGTGGTTGGTGGCCAGGACGACTGCGTCGGCGTCCTGGACGGCTCGGTCGAAGGACTGCGTCGGCGTGGCGACGTGCGGGTCGTGGACGGCGACGTCGGCCAGCTCGCGCTCGAGCAGCCGGACGAGCTTGTGGGCGAGTGAGTCGCGTTCGTCGTCGGTGTCGGCCTTGAAGGCCAGCCCGAGGACCGCGATCTTCTTGCTGGCCAGCGAGCCGAGGCGCCGCTTCATCCCCTCGACGAGGAACAGCGGCACGCTCTCGTTGACGCGCGAGACGGCGAGCAGCATGCCCGGGGCGTTGGAGCGCTCCTCGCTGAAGGCGAAGTCCTTGCGCAGGCAGGTGCCGGCGGTGAAGCCGGGCTGGGCGATCCCGCCGCGGGGGTAGTCGCGGTTGATCAGGTCGATGACGTCGAAGACGTTGGCGTCGTACTGCTCGCAGTCCATCATCAGCAGGTTGGGCAGCGCGAAGGTCGCGTAGCGCATGATGTTCGTCCAGATCTTCGCGAGCTCGGCCTGGACGGGAGTGGTCTGCACGATCGGGGCACCGAAGACGCCGAAGAGCTCGGCGACGACCTGGCCGGAGCGCGCGCCGGCGCCGCCGACGATGCACGGCAGCGTGACGATCTCCTCGAAGAACTTCCCGGCGGCGATGCGCTCGGGGCAGTGGGCGACGAAGACGTCGCTGCCGATCGCAAAGCCGCGGTGCTTGGTCAGGTAGCCCGCGACGAACTCCGTCGTGCGCGGAGCGATCGTCGAGCGCAGCGTCAGCGCGTGGCCTTCGCGCAGGTGGGGCAGGAGGTCGTCCAGGACGCCGCGGATGTCGCGCAGGTCGATCTCGATGTGCGAGAAGGACGGAGTGCCGAGGGTGATGACGATGTGGCGCGCGCCGGCGGCACGGCGGACCTCGTCGGTCCAGTCGACGGCGGTGCGGTCGAGGATCTCCTGGGCGGCGGGCTCCTCGAAGGGCATCCGCCCCGCCCGCACGGCGGCGAGCAGCTCGGCGTTCTTGTCGACGCCGATGACACGCCGGCCGCGGTCGGCGAACGCGAGCGCGAGCGGAAGCCCGACGCGCCCGCAGCCGATGACGGCGACATCGTGGGAGAAGGCGTCGGGCACCCGATAAGGCTACCTGGGCGTGATCGGGCTGGACGCCGGCGTTTCAGCGGGCGTGGAGCCCGCGTGCGGGCGGCGAGGGCGTCGAACTGCTCCTGAGCCGGCTTCCCCGCGAACCGAGGGCGAGGAGCCGGTGCGGCGATCAGCGGACCTCCTGCCTCCCGGCCCTGATCCAGCGCTCGAGCAGCGGGTCGATCACGAAGGCACGCCGGCCGGCATCCAGCTCGACGTGGCCGGCCTGGCGGAGGCGCTCGAGCGCGTCAGACGAAGGGGTTGGCCACGGTGCAAACCGTAGCCTTGGTTGCGGTCGCACCGTCGCATACGTGGCGGTCCGACCGACGTTGACGTGGCGGTCAAACCGACTCGTCACCGCCTGAGCAGCTGCAGGTCTGAGCGTGTCATCAGCCGGATGAGCTGCTCGAAGGTCGTCGTCGGCGTCCATCCGAGGTCGCGTTCGGCCTTGTCGTAGGAACCCCTGAGCTGGTCGACCTCAGCGGGGCGCAAGAACGCCGGATCGAGCTCGACGTAGCGCTCCCAGTCGGCCACTCCCGCTTCGTCGAAGGCGATCTCGACGCACTCGCGGACCGTGTTGGTCTGGTTGGTGGCGATGACGTAGTCCTCGGCGGAGTCCTGCTGGAGCATCAGCCACATCGCGATCACGTAGTCCTTCGCGTAGCCCCAGTCGCGCTCGGCGTCGAGGTTCCCGAGCTTCAGCTTGTCGCGCTTTCCGTGCTTGATCGCCGCGGCATGCCAGGTGATCTTCCGGGTCACGAACTCGAGCCCGCGACGCTCGGACTCGTGGTTGAAGAGGATCCCGCTGGCCGCGTGGAGCCCGTAAGACTCGCGGTAGTTGACGGTGATGAAGTGCCCGTAGGCCTTGGCGACTCCGTACGGCGAGCGCGGGTAGAACGGCGTGTCCTCGGTCTGCGGGATCTGGCGGACCTTGCCGAACATCTCGCTCGAGGAGGCCTGGTAGAAACGCGCCTCGGGCGCGGCCTCGCGCATCGCCTCGAGCATCCGGGTCACCCCGACCCCCGTGAAGTCCGCCGTCAGCGTCGGCTGGATCCAGGAGGTCGCGACGAAGCTCATCGCCGCGAGGTTGTAGATCTCGTCGGGCTTGGAGGCGCGGATCGCGTCGACGAGGGAGCGCTGGTCGAGCAGGTCGCCCTGGTGCAGGGTGATTTCCTCGCGGATGTGCTCGATGCGGTCGAACTTCTCGGTGGAGGCGCGGCGCACCATGCCGTGGACGTCGTAGCCCTTCGCGAGCAGCAGCTCGGCGAGGTAGGAGCCGTCCTGGCCGGTGACGCCGGTGATGAGTGCGGACTTGGGAGCCATGAGCCCGCAGGGTGCCAGACCCGAGGGCGAGGCGGTTGGCCGGGCGAGCTTCGTTCCTTGCCCAACCCGACCGCGCCGGTACCCTCGCCCGCGATGTCCTACCGCGAGAGTCCCGCCGCCGTCGACCCGGCCTTCTGGCGGGGCCGGCGTGTCCTGGTGACCGGCCACACCGGCTTCAAGGGCTCCTGGCTGGCCCTCTGGCTGCAGGCCATGGGCGCGGAGGTCACGGGGCTGGCCGACGGGGTGCCGACGTCCCCGGGGCTGTTCGCGCTCGCGCGGGTCGAGGAGGGGCTGGCGGCGCACGTGCGCGCGGACATCCGCCACCCCGACGCCGTGATCGCGGCGGTCGCGAGCAGCCGCCCGGAGGTGGTCGTCCACATGGCTGCCCAGCCCATGGTGCGCCGCTCTTTCGCCGAGCCCCGGCTCACCTACGAGACGAACGTCATGGGCACGGTCAACGTCCTCGATGCGGTGAGGATCGCTGGGGCGGAGACGGTCCGGGCGGTGGTGAACGTCACCTCGGACAAGTGCTACGACAATCGCGAGCAAGGCCGTCCCTTCGTCGAGGACGACTGCATGGGCGGCCACGACCCCTACTCGAGCTCCAAGGGTTGCGCGGAGCTCGTCGCCGACGCCTACCGGCGCTCGTTCTTCTCGGCTCCCGACGGGCCGCGGGTGGCCAGCGCGCGCGCGGGCAACGTGATCGGGGGCGGCGACTGGGGGGCCGAGCGCCTGGTGCCGGACGTCATGCGCGCGGCCGCCGCCGGCGCGCCGATCCCGATCCGCAACCCCGAGGCCGTGCGGCCCTGGCAGCACGTGCTCAACCCGCTCAGCGGGTACCTGCTCATCGCCCAGGAGCTGTTCGCCGGGGCGCCCGTGGACCAGGGCTGGAACTTCGGGCCCGCCCAGGGCGACGTGCAGCCCGTGCGCTGGATCGCCGACCGCCTCACGGCTCTGTGGCCCGAGGAGCTGCGCTCAGAGCTCGACCCCGGGCCCCACCCGCACGAGGCGCACTTCCTCTCGCTGGACTCCACCCAGGCGCACGAGCGGCTCGGGTGGCGCCCGCGCTGGGACCTCGCGCGGACGCTCGAGTCGATCGTCGCCTGGCACCTGGCCGAGCGCGGGGGCGAGGACGTGCGCGCCACGACGCTGCGGCAGATCGAGGAGTTCACCGCGTCATGAAGGCGGTGATCCTGGCCGGCGGCTTCGGCTCGCGCCTCAGCGAGGAGACCGCGCTGCGGCCCAAGCCGATGGTGGAGATCGGGGGCAAGCCGATCCTCTGGCACATCATGAAGATCTACGCCGCGCACGGGATCGACGACTTCGTCGTGTGCCTCGGCTACAAGGGCTACGTCATCAAGGAGTACTTCGCCAACTACGCGCTGCACACCTCCGACGTGACCTTCGACATGCGGACGGGCGAGATGGAGGTCCACCACTCCACCACCGAGCCGTGGCGCGTCACGCTCGTCGAGACCGGCGCGGAGTCGATGACGGGCGGGCGCCTGCGGCGCGTGATGCCCTACCTCGAGGACGACGAGGACTTCTGCTTCACCTACGGGGACGGGGTAGCCGACATCGACGTCACCGCCCTGATCGCCTACCACCGCGCCCAGGGTGTCCGGGCCACGCTCACGGCGGTGCAGCCCGCGGGCCGCTTCGGCGCGCTCGGGCTGGAGGGCGAGCGCGTGACGAGCTTCGAGGAGAAGCCGCGCGGCGACGGCGCGTGGACCAACGGCGGCTTCTTCGTGCTCTCCCCGGCGGTGGCGGAGCACCTCGAGGGCGACGACACGGTCTGGGAGCAGGGCCCGGTGCGCGCGCTGGCTGCGGCCGGGCAGCTCGCCTCCTACAAGCACACGGGCTACTGGCAGGCGATGGACACGATCCGCGACCGCACGGTGCTGCAGGAGCTGTGGGACAGCGGCCGCGCGCCCTGGCGCGTGTGGTGAGCGGCCCCGAGCCCGACCTTCTCGACACGCGGGAGGCCGGCCCCGCCGCCCTGCGCGGAGGGGCGCTGCGCAGCGGGGGCTACGCGCTCGGGCTGCTGATGGCGCTGGCCTCCGCGCCGCTGCTGATCCGCCACCTCGGCCAGGAGGACTTCGGGCGCTACATCGCGGTGCTGTCGGTCGTCGTGATCGTCGCGGGCTTCACCGAGGCGGGGCTGAACACGATCGCGCTGCGCGAGTACGCGTCGCGGACAGGCAGCGACCGCGACCGCCTGATGGCCAACGCGCTCGGGCTGCGGCTGACGCTGAGCGTCGCGGCGATCGGCCTGGCGATGGCGTTCTCCGCCGTGGCGGGCTACGGCTCGACGCTCGTGCTCGGCGCCTTTCTCGCGGGTGTCGGCCTGCTGCTGCAGACCGTGGGGAGCCTCCTGACCGTCGCGTTGCAGGGCAGCCTGCGCTTCGGCCTGGCGACGCTGACCGACCTCGTCCGCCAGTTCGTCACCGCGGCGTTGATCGTTGCCCTCGTGCTCGCGGGCGCGGGGGTCGTGGCGTTCCTGGCGGTCGGGATCGCGGCGGGGCTGGTCGCGGTCGTCCTGGCGATGATCTTCGTCCGCGGCCTCGTCCCCCTGCGCCCCGCGTTCAATCCGTCGGCCTGGTGGCCGCTCGTGCGCGACACGTTCCCGTTCGCCGTCGCCATCGCTCTGAACGCGGCCTACTTCCGGGTGGCGATCGTCATTCTCTCGATCAGCGCGACCGAGCTTCAGACCGGCTACTTCTCCACGTCGTTCCGGGTTGTCGAGGTGCTCATCGGCGTTCCCGGCCTGGTCATCGGTGCGGCGTTCCCGATCCTCGCGCGTGCCGTGCACGATGACCGCGAGCGCTTCGCCGCCGCGACGGAACGGATCTTCGAGCTCGGCGTGCTGGCGGGGACGGCGATGGCGGTCGCGATCGGGCTCGGCGCGGGGTTCGCCGTCGACGTGCTCGGTGGGGACGAGGCCGCGCCTGCCGCGGACCTGCTGCGCATACAGGGCGTCGCGCTGGTCGCGACGTTCGTCGCGAACGGCTGCGGCTACCCGCTGCTGTCGCTGAACCGCACCCGCGAGATCATGATCGCCAACGCGATCGCGCTGCTGGCGGCCGTCGGGCTGGCGCTCGCGCTCGTGCCTTCTTTGGAGGCGCAGGGAGCGGCGATCGCGGTCGTCACCGCCGAGACGGCCCTCGCGATCGTGACCGCCGCGCTGCTGCGGCGGGCGGCGCCGGAGCTGCGGCTCCCGCTCGGGGTGCTCCCGGTCGCCGCGCTCGCGGCGGCCGCCGGCGTCGGCGTGGCGATGCTGCTCGGCGGCCCGGACGTCGTGCAGGCCCCGGTCGGCGTGCTCGTCTTCCTGCTGGTGGTGGCGGGGCTGGGCCGCTTCCCACCCGAGGTCGGCCACGCGCTGGCGGCGCGGCGGGTGTCGGCGGGCGCGGGGTAGGGGTTGCGGCGCGGCTGGCCCTCGACGCGGATCTCGATCGGGTCGCTCGTGTCGTGGGGATCGAGCACGACCCCGCCTCGCACTCCGGGAGCTAGGTTCCCCGGATGCCCTCCGCCTGCCGGTTCTGCGCCGCCCCGCTGGAGACCGTCTTTGCCGACCTCGGCATGTCCCCGATCGCCAACGACTACCTCACCCACGAGCAGGCCCGCGGGATGGAGCCGTTCTACCCGCTGCGGGCGCTCGTCTGCTCGGCGTGCCTGCTCGTCCAGCTCGAGGACTACTCGCGCGCCGAGGCGCTCTTCGCCGACGACTACGCCTACTTCTCCTCCTACTCCACCTCGTGGCTGGCGCACTCCGAGCGCTACGTCGAGGCGATGACCGAGCGCTTCGGCCTGAGCGCGTCCTCCAAGGTCGTCGAGCTCGCGTCCAACGACGGCTACCTGCTGCAGTACTTCGTCGCGCGCGGGGTGCCGGTGCTGGGGATCGAGCCCGCGGCGAGCGTCGCGCAGGCCGCGCAGCTCAAGGGCGTGCCGACCGTGCAGCGCTTCTTCGGCGTCGAGACCGCCTCCGAGCTCGTCGGCGAGGCCGCCGCGGACCTGCTGCTCGGCAACAACGTCCTGGCGCACGTCCCCGACCTCAACGACTTCGTCGGCGGCATGAAGATCCTGCTCAAGCCCGACGGCGTCATCACGATGGAGTTCCCGCATCTGATGCACCTGGTGGCCGACAACCAGTGGGACACGATCTACCACGAGCACTTCTCCTACCTGTCGTTCATCACGGTCCGGCGGGTGTTCGCCGCGCACGGGCTGCGGCTCTTCGACGTCGAGGAGCTGCCCACGCACGGCGGGTCGCTGCGGATCTTCGGATGCCACGAGGAGGACGCCTTCAAGCCCGACACCGACCGGGTCGCCGAGCTGCTCGGGCGCGAGCGGGCCGCCGGCCTGGAGGAGCTCGCGCTGTACGCGGCCTACGGGGAGCGCGTCGCGGCCGAGAAGCGCGACATCCTCGAGTTCCTGATCGCGCTCAAGCGCGACGGCAAGCGCATCGTCGGCTACGGCGCGCCCGCGAAGGGCAACACGCTGCTGAACTACTGCGGGATCGGCACGGACTTCGTGGAGTACACCTGCGACCTCAACCCGCACAAGCAGGACCATGTGCTTCCGGGAACGCACATCCCGATCGTCTCGCCCGGGCGCCTGCGTGAGGACGAGCCCGACGTGATCTTTATCCTGCCGTGGAACCTGAAGGACGAGATCATCGAGCAGCTCGCCTACGTGCGCGAGTGGGGCGGGCAGTTCGTCGCGCGCACGCCGGACATCCAGCTGTTCTCGTGAAGCTCGTCGAGACGCCGCTGGCCGGAGCGTGGGTGGTGGAGCTCGCGCGCCTGGAGGACGAGCGCGGCCACTTCGCGCGGACGTTCGACGGCGCGATCTTCGAGGCGCACGCGATGGACGGGCGCGTGTCGCAGATGAACACGTCGTTCAACCGGCGGGCGGGCACGCTGCGCGGGTTGCACTTCCAGGCCGAGCCGCAGGGCGAGGCCAAGCTCGTGCGCGTCACCCGGGGCGCCGTGTTCGACGTGATCGTCGATCTGCGCGACGGCTCGGCGACGCGGCACGCGTGGTTCGGGCTCGAGCTGACCGCGCAGAATGACCGCTCGCTGTTCGTCCCCGCCGGCTTCGCCCACGGCTTCCAGACGCTCGCCGGCGACACCGAGGTGCTCTACGTGATGAGCGCGCCGTACGTCGCCGAGGCGGCGCGTGGGGTGCGCTGGGACGACCCGGCGTTCGCGATCACATGGCCTCCGGCGCCGGCCGGCGGGCGCACGATCTCCGCCCGCGACGCGGGTTACCCGGACGCCGCGTGAACCGTGTCCCGACCGTCGCTGCTGTCTACTTCGCGCTATGCGCGTAGACAGCAGAGCCGCGCGCGGCGGCCGCGTGCTCGTCACCGGCGCGACGGGCTTCGTCGGGCGCGGGGCGCTCGCCCCGCTCCTGGCGGCGGGGCACGAGGTGCACGCGGTGAGCTCCTCCCCGCCGCCGGCTTGGTCGCCGTCGGCGGTGACGTGGCACCGGGCGGACCTGCTCGCCTCGGCGGCGGTAGTGCAGGAGGTCGCTCCCACGCAGCTCCTGCACTTCGCGTGGGACGCCGAGCCGGGGCGCTTCTGGACCTCGGAGGCGAACCTGCGCTGGCTCGAGGCGTCGCTGCGGCTGCTGCGCGCGTTCGCGGCGGCCGGCGGGGAGCGCGCGGTGCTCGCCGGGACGTGCGCGGAGTACGCGTGGTCGGACGCCACGCACTGCGTCGAGGACGCCACGCCGCTCGCGCCCGCGACGCTCTACGGCGCCGCGAAGCACGCGCTCCACGTCGTCGCGGCGGCGCACGCGCGCCAGCACGGCTACGCGCTGGCCTGGGGGAGGATCTTCTTCGTCTTCGGGCCGCGCGAGGACGAGCGACGCCTCGGCGGGTCGGTCGCCGCGGCGCTCGCGGCGGGACGCGCCGCGGAGACGTCGCCCGGCGAGCAGGTGCGCGACTTCCTCTACGCCCCGGAGCTCGCGGAGGCGTTCGTCGCGCTGCTGGGCTCCGGCGTGGTCGGCGCGGTGAACGTCGCCTCGGGGCGGCCCGTGGCGCTTCGCGAGCTCATCTGCGCGCTCGGGGAGGCCGCGGGCCGCCCGGAGCTCGTCGGGCTCGGCGCGCGGCCCGCGAAGGCGTCCGAGCCCGCGTCGCTCACCGCCGACGTGAGTCGCCTGCGCGACGAGGTCGGCTGGACGCCCACGCGCTCGCTGTCCGAGGCCGCACGCGAGACGATGCGGTGGTGGATGGCGCGATGAGCGGGCTTCGCATCGACGGGCGGGAGCGTGAGGGAGCCGCCGGCCAGCCTCCGCGAGACGGCGGCGTGCGGGGGCCGGCCAGCGGCGTGCGGGGGCCGGGACCATGAGCCTCTCCGTCGACGTCGCGATCGTCGCCTACCGGCGCTGGGACCTCACCTCGAGCTGCCTGGAGCATCTCGCCCGGCAGGGGAGGCCGCACCGCGTGGTCGTCTGCGACAACGGCTGCGACGAGGCGACGGCCGAGCGCGTGCGAGCGGAGTATCCGAGCGTCGGGGTGCTGCGCCTGGAGCGCAACATGCCCTACGCCACGGCGTGTAACCGTGCAGCAGCCCACGGCGACGCGGACGTGATCGTGATGCTGAACAACGACGTAGACGCGCGTCCGGACTTCCTCGAGCGGCTCGTCGCGCCGCTGGAGGACGACGTTACGCTCGGCTCGGTCGCGGCGCTGCTCGTCGCGCCGGGGGAACAGCGCGTCGACTCCGTGGGCCTGGTCGCCGATGCGACGCTGGCGGCGTTTCCGCGCTGGGCCGGAGCGCCCCCGTCGCGGGCGCGCGCCGACGCACCGGTGCTGACCGGCCCGGCGGGCGCCGCCGCCGCGTTCCGCCGCCGCGCCTGGGAGCAGGTCGGCGGGCTGGACGAGACGATCTTCGCCTACATGGAGGACTTCGACCTGGCGCTGCGCCTGTGGATCGCGGGGTGGGGCGCGGCCGCGGCGCTCGACGCGGTCGCGGTGCACGTGGGCGCGGCGACCAACGTGCACCGCTCCGCCGCCCAGCGTCGCAACGCCGGGTTCGGGCGCGGCTACGTTCTGCGGCGCTACGGCGTCCTGCGGACGCGCGCAGCGCCGCGGGCGCTGCTCACCGAGGCGCTCGTCGTCTCGGCGGACGCCGCGATCTCACGGGACCTCGAGGCACTGCGCGGCCGGGTCGCCGGCTGGCGCGCGGGGTGCGGGCGCTCGCGACACGCGTGGCCGCCGGCAGCGGCGATCGACGGCGGGATCGGCGCCCGCGAGAGCCTCAGGCTTCGGCGCGGGGTGTACTTCGCATGAGGCGGGGCGCGCAGGCGATGCCCGGATCGCCTCCCGTGTCGCGTGTCCGGCGTACGCCCTCGTGACCTCGCGAACGGCGGTGGTCCACCTCGTCCGCGCCGCGAACGGCCTCGAGCCCTTCGAGACGTTCCTGCGCGCCTACGACGCGCATCCTGCCGGCGCCGAACACGATCTGGTGCTGCTGCTGAAGGGCTTCGGCGGCGATGATGAGTTCAGGCCCGTCCGTGAGCTGGGCGGCGACCGCGTGGCCGCCGAAGTGCCGGTTAGCGACCGGGGCTTTGACCTCACCGCCTACCTGGCGGCGGCCCGCGTACTGCCCCACGAGCGGCTCTGCTTTCTCAACTCCTACTCAGAGCCCCTCAGCACCGGCTGGTTGTCCCGCTTCGAGAACGCCCTCGATGCCCCAGGGGTTGGCCTCGTTGGGGCCTCCGCGTCGTGGGGAAGCCACCGTTCCTTCGCCCTGCACCTGCTGCGGCTTCCGAACGCATACTCGACGGTGCTGGCCGACCGTCGGGCGATGGCCGCGGGGTTCAGATCCGTGGGTCCCCCCGTGCGCGTCAGCCGGATGAGGCAGCGCATCCAGACGCTCGGAGTCCTGCCGCGGGACATCGTCGACTATCCGAGCTTCCCGGCTCCGCACGTCCGGACGAACGCCTTCATGCTCGAGCGGCAGCTGCTGCTGTCGCTCAGCGTGGGGCACCTGCGCACCAAATCCGCCGCCTACCGGTTGGAGAGCGGGAGAAACGGGCTAAGCGCGCAGATCCGCTCGTGCGGCAAGCAAGTGGTCGCAGTCGGGCGCGACGGACGAGCGCTCACCGCCGAACGATGGCCCGACGCCGCCCTCTTCTGGCAGCGCGATCAGGGGGATCTCCTCGTCGCCGACAACCAGACGCGGGCCTACGCCGCCGGCACTCCGGAGCAGCGCCTCGCGCTCTCGCGCTACGCGTGGGGCACCAGAGCCCACCCCGAGTCGATGGGATAGCGTGCGCGTGTGTTCCCCGTCGCTCGCCCGACAGGAGCCGCCGCCGCGTCGATGTCGATCTCCTCTCCACCCGAGCAGTCTCGCGCACCCGTACATCACGCTGAATTAGACGTCTGCTCGCTCTGCGGGGGCGCGGCCGACCTCGCCTTCACCGCGGTCGACCGGAACCGTGAGATCACCGCTCAGCCGTTCCGCTACCGCCGCTGCCGCATCTGCGCGGCATACTCGCTCGTTGACGTCCCTCAGGATCTCGGGCGCTTCTATCCAGCCGACTACTATGGCGTGCGCGACATTGCGGCGCTGGAGGAGCGCGGCTGGATCGAGGAGCACAAGGTTGCGCGGGTTCGGGCGCACGTACAGTCGGGGCGGCTTGTCGAGATCGGTCCGGGTGGGGGCGGCTTCGCGCACGCTGCGAGGCGTGCCGGCTACGAGGTGTCGGTGATCGAGATGGACGAGCGTGCGAGCCGCAACCTTCGTGAGGTCGTCGGCATCGATGCAATCACTAGCGACGTACCCGCGGAGGCACTTGCTGAGCTTCCCCAGGTCGACGTCATCGTCATGTGGCACGTGATCGAGCACCTCCCGAATCCCTGGGAGGTCGTGGCCGCGTGCGCGGAGCGCCTGCGGCCAGGAGGGGCGCTCGTCATCGCCGCCCCCAACCCGGAAGCGCTGCAGTTCCGCCTGCTCAAGTCGCGGTGGGCGCACCTCGACGCGCCACGCCACCTCGTGCTCCTACCGCTCGGCACGCTCGCCGAGCGCTGCGCAGCCGTCGGCCTAAGGCAGGCGGAGATGACGACGAGCGATCCGGCAGGCCGGCATTTGAACTGGATGGGCTGGGAGTATGGAGCACGTCGGCGACCCGCGGCGGGCCCGCCCCCACGCCTGCTTGCCCTGACGACGCTTGCTTTCACGCTCGCGATGCGTCCTGTTGAGCACAGCGGCCTGCGGGGGGCGGCGTACACCGCAGTGTTCGTAAAGGTGTAGATCCGGCGGTTGCGGCGCGCTCCGATAGCGTCCTCGGCAGTGCACGTCGGCCTCAACCTCATCTTCCTCGTCCCCGGGCAGACCGGGGGCATGGAGATCTACGCGCGCGAGCTCGCGCCTCGGCTGGCGGCGTTGGAAGGGCTGCGCGTGACCGCCTTCGTCAACCGGGAGGCGGCCGGCGAGGAGTTCGGTTGCGAGAAGGTCGTCGTGCCGGTTAACGCCAGTGATCGCCTGCAGTGGGTCCGGGGGGAGCAACTCCTCCTGCCTGGGCTCGCCGAGGGCCACGGCTGCGACCTCGTCCACTCCCTCGGCTCGACCGCGCCCGTCCGCGGCCGCTTCCGCCGCGTCGTGACCATCCACGACCTGCACTACAAGCTTGCTCCCGACGCCCACTTCGGCTTGCGCGGCCTCGGCATGCGCGTCCTTGTGCCCGCCGCGGCCCGCAGCGCCCACCGGATCATCGTCGACGCTACCTCCACCCGCGAGGATCTCCGCGAGCATCTGGGCGTCCCGCCTGGGAAGGTCGACGTCATCCCGCTCGCTGGAGCTTCCCCGCCCGACGTGACGCCGACGCCCGAGCCGGAGTTGCGCACCCGCTACGCCCTCGCTGACCGCCCCGTCCTGCTCTCGGTGTCCGCCAAGCGTCCCCACAAGAACCTCATGCGCCTGATCGAGGCGGTCGCCGGGCTAAAGACCCCCCGGCCCGTCCTCGTCCTGCCGGGCTACCCAACGTCCCACGAGGCCGAGTTACGCGCCCGCGCAGCCTCGTTGGGCATCGCCGACGACGTCCGCTTCCCGGTCTGGATCAGCGCCTCCGAGCTCGAGGGCCTCTACGCCCTCGCCACCGCCTTCGTCTTTCCCTCCCTCTACGAGGGCTTCGGCCTACCGGTCCTCGAGGCGATGGCCCGCGGAGTGCCGGTGGCCTGCAGTGATCGCGGATCCTTGGCCGAGGTGGCGGGCGATGCGGCGCTCTTGTTCGATCCGGAGTCGGTGGAGTCGATCAGGGTGGCGGTGGGGCGGTTGGTGGGGGACGCTGAGTTGGCGCGTGTGCTGCGCGAGCGCGGTACCGGGCAAGGTCGCCGTTTCAGCTGGCAGCGGACCACCGACGAGACCCGGGCAACCTACTCCCAGCGACACGAGGCTCAGCACCACGATCCTGCGTCGCGGCGGCGACAGCATGCCAGCCTCTGAGCGTGGTGGTCTTACGCACCGAGCGGCGCGCCTCGCCACCCTAGTGTTGTGTCTCGGTTTTAGGTGGCGATTGCGTCGAGGGTGACGCGGCCGCGGCGGACTTTGGCGAGGATCTGCTGAGCGGTCGCGGTTTGAAGGCCGCCCCGCCGCCGGACGGCGGACATGTCGTGGCGTTTGATCAGATGGGTCCGATCAGTCTCAAGCCGACCGCCGCAGCGGCTGGGCACCGCGTGAGCGGCCCGAGCGCCAGCGCGCGATCTACCACAAGCGCCACGGCACGCGCTACGTGTTCGGCGGCGGCGCATCTACTGGATCCAGGACAACTTGTCGGCCAACTGGACGCCGGACATCCGCGCGTTCGCCGCGAACAACCGCATCGAGCTGGTCGCCACGCCGACCTACGCCAGCTATCTGAACCCCGTCGAGTGCCACTTCTTCCCGATCGGGGAGTTTTCGTCGTCAACAACGCCGACTACCTCGACTGGGACGCGTTCGCCTGGGCGCTGGCCCGCCAAGTCCAGCACCGCAATGGCCCGCACCGCGCCAAGCGCATCCGCGTCCTCGAAGCTTGTCACCAGATCGCCGCCTGATGCCATTTCCGGTCAAACGTTTCGAGAAGGCCCACTAGGTCTCGAGCTTGTACCTTTGCCCGGTGGACGAGGACGGGAAGGACACCGCCGACGCGCGCGTGGAGCAGCTCACGGCGCAGCTCAACGCGGCGCTGGCCGAACGCAACGCCCTCCGGGCCGATGCGCAGCGCGTGACGGCGCTGGAGCTCGAGCTCGTGCACACCCGGGCGATCATCGAGGAGATGAAGCAGTCGGTCTCCTGGCGTCTCACCGCCCCCGTCCGCGGGGCCAAGACCCAGGGTCGAACCAGCCGGAAGCTGGCGGGTCGCGTCCGCCGGGCCGTCCGTGCCGGCTGAGCCGGTCTGGTACGCGGCCACGGTCGCGATCCCGGTCTACAACGGCGCCCGCTACCTCGACGAGGTGCTGACGGCGGTCGCCGATCAGCGGGTCGACGGTCCGGTCGAGGTCCTCGTCTGGGACTCGGGCTCGACCGACGGCTCGCGCGAAATTGCCGCGCGCCACGGCGCAACCTTGCACATGATCCCCAAGTCGGAGTTCTCGCATGGCGGGACGCGCAACCGCATGGCCGCGATGGCTCGCGCACGCTACGTGGCCTTCCTGACCCAGGACGCGACCCCGGCCTCCCCGCGGTGGCTCGCCTCGCTGCTCGACGGCTTCTCCGCGGCCGACGACGTCGCCGCGGTCTTCGGTCCCCATGACCCGCGCCCCGACGCGAGCCACATGATCAAAGCGGAGATGGCGAGGCACTTCGCGACCTGGGGCAACGGTGGCCGCGAGGTCGACGTCCAGCGCCTTCACCGAACGCCTTCGGAGATGGCGACCTACGCCCGACACCCTGGGCTGTGGACGTTCCTCTCGGACGTCAACTGCTGCGTGGACCGCGAGGTCCTGCGCTCCATCCCGTACCGCGAGGTGCCCTACGCGGAGGACCAGCTCCTGGGCCGGGAGCTCATCGAGGCCGGCTACAGCAAGGTCTTCCACCCGGAGGCCGCCGTCATCCACTCGCACGACTACCCGCCGGTGGACTTCCTGCGGCGCTACTTCGACGAGTTCCGGTCGCTGCGCGAGGTCCTCGACCACGTCGAGCCGGCCGGCGTGCTGCGCACGACCCGGAGCATCCGCGGGCTCGTCCGGGGCGACAAGCGCTGGCTCGCCTCGCAGGGCGTGCACGGTGCTCCGCTGGCCCGGGCGCTGGCCGTCTCGACCCGGCACCACACCATCCGCATGGCCGGCGCGATCCTCGGGACGCGCGCCGATCGCATCCCGCCGCCCGGGCGCCGCCTGCTGTCCCTGGAGGGCCGCAGCTCCTACGAGCCGGTCGCGGGCCCCGTTCCCTCCTCCGCCACCGAGCCGGAGGCGACCGTGCTCCCAGACGGCGATTGGCGCTGGGAGTGGGTGCGCCAGCAGTACCCCCTGCGGCCCCTGCGCCTCGAGCCGCACGCACCCCGTCCACGCGGGCCGATGAGCCTCGCGTGGATCGTCCCCCCATGGGGCATCGGCTCGGGCGGGCACACGACGATCTTCCGGCTCATCCAGCAGATGGAACGTCGCGGTCACCAGTGCGTCGTCCACGTCTACGACCCGTTCGGCATCGACAACCGCCCGGGCTGGGTGCTCCGCGGAGAGGTCAGGGAGCACTTCGTGGCGATCGAGGCGGAGGTCTTCCGCGGCCTGGAGCAGTGGCAGGGTGCGGACGTCGCCATCGCCACCAACTGGTGGACGGCGTGGCCGCTGCGCGACCTTCCCGGCTGCCTCGAGAAGGCCTACCTCGTCCAGGACGACGAGCCGCAGTTCTACGCGACCTCGTCCGAGCGGCTGTGGGCCGAGGAGACCTACCGCATGGGGTACCGGGGCATCGCCTTCACGCGGTGGATGGCCGAGCTCCTCGAGCGGGAGCACGGGATGGCGTCCCGGTACTTCGACTGCGGCACGGACCTCGAGCGCTACCCGTTCGCAGCGGGCGACCGCGAGCCGGGGCTCATCGCCGTGTACGCCCGCCGCGAGACCGACCGCCGCGCGGTCGACCTCGCCCTCGCCGGCATCGCGACGCTCATCGAGCGGCGCCCCGGCGTGAAGGTGGTCCTCTTCGGGTCGAACGTGAAGCCGTCGAGCCCCGTTCTGGCCGAGAACCTCGGCGTCGTCCCACCGAGGCGCCTCGCCGAGCTCTACCGCAGGGCCAGCGTCGGCGTGGTGCTGTCGTTGACGACCCACTCGCTCGTCTCCCAGGAGATGATGGCCAGCGGCCTGCCCGTCGTGGAGCTCAACGGGGAGAACGTCACGAGCTCCCTCGGCGCGCCAGGGGACCGCGCGATGCTCGTGGACCCCCGGCCCGACGCGATCGCCGACGGCCTCGAGGCCATCCTCGACGACCCGGCCCGGGCGGCCGAGACGGCCCGGCGCGCCCGCGCCTTCGTCGAGGAGCTGACCTGGGAGCGGGCGGGCGACCAGGTGGAGGAGGCGCTGGTGGAGTACCTCGCGCAGCCCGCGGGTCAGCCGCGCACGGCCTCGATCCAGTCGTAGGACCCACCGCACAGGCTCTTGGCGTCGCGGGGCTCGACGGTCCGCAGGCCGGCGTCCTCCACGCGCGTCAGCAGCAGGGCGCCAAGCTCGCCCAGGTAGCCGTCGCCCGGGGCTAGTCCGCCGCCGGCCCGCCGGAGCTCGAGGACGTGGCGTCCTCGTCCGAGCTCGACGTCGCCCGTCTCGTGCCACTGCCCGAGGTTGTCGACGCCCTTCGCCGCGCCGGCGCGGCGCCCGTCGACGCGTACCTCGATGCTGCGGCCGAAGCTGCCCTTGACCCACCCGCGGTAGCGCCCCGGGCGCCGGACGTCCACCGTCGCCCGGGCGTACCCCGGGGTCGCCGTCACGACCATCTCGGGGAGGTAGGGGTGCGGGCCCCACCCCGGCGAGCGCTCGGCGGCGCTCGCCGTGTCGAGCACGAGCGGCGGCGTCCGCTCCGAGGCCACGAGCCGACCGCCGGCTCCAGCCCGGCGCCCGAGCGCCGCGACCTCCTGGCACGACGGCCGGCCGACGCCGCCGTCCCGTCCCTCCAGCGGGAGGTGCTCGAGCACCGTCGGCGCGTCCATGCGCTTCCAGACGACGTAGTGCTCGTTCGCGTAGGTCTGGCGGAAGTTGGCGGGAGGGCGGCTGGCCTCCGGCGATCGCCGCAGGACCACCCAGGGGAAGCCCTCGACGTACTCCAGGGCCTGGAGGTCGAGGTCGAAGTGGCGGTTGCTGAAGACTTGGGGCTGGCGCAGGACGATCTGGCGCGGCGTGATGGACTCGGTGCTCGCGTTGACCTGGGCCGGCGTTGCGAAGACCTTTGCGAACTCCTCGGGCTCGTTGACGAGGACAAGGCCACGGCCCTCGAGGCGCTCGCCGACGTCGCGGAGCGAGGCCATGCGGTCCGTCGGCGCAAGCTTGACCCCGTGATAGGCCAGGGCGTCGGACCAGGCGACGCCGAAGCAGAGCAGGGCTCCCGCGCACGCCGCGAGCGGACGATGCGGACGTCCCGCGCGGGCAATGGCAAACCACGCCAGGAGCATCACGCCCACGGAGGCGATCGCCAACAGCTTGCCGTTGGCGTACGGCGAGACGCGCGGACTGAGGATCGCCAGGGCGGCGAGCGTCGGACCCGCCACCAACAGCGGTCCGACAACCCTCCGGCGTACGGCGCCGAGGGCGCCGATCACCGCGGCGGCAAGCACGAGCGCGCTCAACGCGTCGGTCAACGCGCCGTTCGTCCCTGTAGCGGCAATTCGGTAATCCTGCGTAAGCCAGACGCCCGCCACCTGCGCGTCCTTCAAGGGGCGAAGCAGGTGTCCCAGGTCGTTCTGCAGGGCGGCGGGCGTCGCGAACGTCCCGCTGGCAACCCTTCCGAAGGTCACGAGACTCAACAGCGCAGGTAGGGCGGCGATGACCAGGGCCGCCGAGGCGACGGTGGCCGCCTTGAGCACCCACCGCCACGCGACGCGGCGCAGGAGCAGCGCGAGCAGGACGCTGGCGGCCAAGAGGACCAGGTACGGCGCACCCGCGGCGCTGTAGACCGCGAGGATCGTCGCGCCCGCCAGGCCCAGGGCGACGGCGAGGCCGAGCTCCCGTTCCGTGACCAGCGCGTCGGCGAGCAGCGCGGCCGTCGCGAGCGCCGCGAGCAGGGCGAGCTCCTTCATGTTGCCCTGCAGCGCGTACTGGAAGGTCAAGTTGCCGCCGACGGCCACCGCGGCGCCGAGGGCGGCCAGGTGCCAGCGGACGCCCGCCCGCTGGAGCACGCCGCTGAGGGCCATCGCGGCGGTTCCGCCGAGGAGGGCGAGATTCGGCTGGTACAGCGGCGCGAGCCCTCCAGGGACGAGGCGGTCGAGCACGGCGAGCACCGCGTGGGAGCCGACGGGGTAGTTCGTCTCGAGGTAGATCCGCAGGACCTCGCTCGTGGTCGAGGACGTCGCCGGGTCGAACCCGGGGTTGGCGAGCGCGGCGTCGTCGAGGTGGCCGGCCAGGAGCATCTGCACGGCGGTGTCGTTGACGAAGTTGTAGCCCGTCCACGTCCAGTGCCCCGTCGCCACCACCGGGAGCATGTAGAGCCCGTAGGCCAGCGCGAACGCGAGGAGCCCCGAGCAGCGGGCGGCGTGTCCCCGGAGGTCGCTGCACGCGCTCGCGATCCCCGCGACGGCGAGCACCGCGACCACGAGGGTGACGGCGAGCCCGCGCAGCCCGGCCCAGAAGCCGAAGAGGGCGACGACCACGACCACGCAGTAGCCGAAGGGCACCAGGGCGGCGTCGGGCAGGCGCACGCGGAGGAGGCGCTCGAAGCCCAGGGAGGCGCCCGAGGTGATCAGGACGAAGACGAGCGGCGTCAGCAGCCACGCGGCGAGGGTCACGTCAGCGAGCCGGGGCGCCCGGAGTCAGAGGTTCTCGGCGATGCGAGGGCTCTCGCGCCGGAACACCGCGTACCCGACGGCGAAGGTCAGCAGGGCCACCCCGATCGGGATGAGCACCCTGGGCTCGCCGCCGATCGCCCGTCCGAGCGACGGGGCTTCGGGGTCGACGATCGTGTGACGCAGCTGCGTGAGCGCCGCGGCCAACGGGTTGCAGAGCAGGATCTGCTGGTAGGCCCCCGGAACGGCTGTGGAGACGTACAGCACCGGGCTCGCGTAGAAGAACATCTGGCTGACGACCTCCCAGATGGGCTGGACGTCCCGGTAGCGCACGTAGAGCGAGCTCAGGAGCATGCCCAGCCCGCTGGCGAAGACCGTGATCAGCAGGACGAGGGCCGGGAGCTGGAGCCAGGCCCAGTCGGGGTAGATCCCGTTGGCCAGCACGAAGATCGCCACCGCGACCAACGTCATCCCGAGGTTCAGCAGCGCGGTGATCGACACCGCGAGCGGGATCACGATGGGCGGGAAGTACATCTTGCGCAGCAGGTTCTCCCGCACAGTTAGCGCCTGCACGGAGTTCCCCGTGATCTCCGCGAAAAAGGTGAAGAGGACGAGGCCGAAGAGGATGTAGACGCCGTAGTTCGCGACGCTCTCGTCCAGCCTCACGATCTCCGTGAAGACGACGTAGATGACCCCGAAGAACGCGAAGGGCCGGGCGACCGTCCACACCGCGCCGAGCACCGAGCCGTAGAAGCGCAGCCTCCAGTCGGTGAGCGCGATCGTCCAGGCGAGCGCGACGGTTCGGCGCGTCCCGACGTCCTGGCCGCCGCGCTGGCCGGACTGGATGACCGTGACGTGGTCCCGCGGGTCGACTTTGGCTGAACCGGGTTCGAGCACCGTGCTCATGCGTCGGTCACCTCGACCTCGTACGTCGGTTCGATGAGGCCCCCGCTGTTGCGCGTCGAGTGGATGTAGAGGGAGGTGAGGTCCTCGCGGAGGTCGATGGCGTTCGCGCCCGAGCCTGCCATCGCAATGGACGGGGTGAGGAGGTACTCGCTCGTGGCGAACGGCGTGTCGAGGGCGAAGCGCACGACCACCTTGTCACCGGCGGAGCGGTGCCCGAGGTGGACGCCCTCCCATTCCGTGCTCCCCACGAAGTACGTGTGCCCGACGCCGTTGCGAAGCGTCACGCCGACGATCGGGGACTCGAGGTCACCGAGGAAGCGCACGGCCACGGCGATGTGCAGGCGCTCGCCACGCTCGATCTGCGTGACGCGCTCGCCGTCGCGCTCGAACCACGCCTCCTCGATCTCCGCGGCCTTCTGGTCGCCGTAGCGGTGGTCGTCGTCGGTGGCCGCCGTGTGGAGCAGGCGCCCGAAGTTCAGCTCGTTGTACGCCCGCGTCAGCATGCGCGGCTCCCCGATGAGCTGCACGTCCCCGCGCTCGATCAGCATCGCGCGGTCGCAGAAGCGCTCCACGGAGGTCATGTCGTGCGTGACGAAGACGATGGTCTTGCCTGCCTCCTTCAAGCGGATGAACTCCTCGAAGCACTTCTGCTGGAAGTTCGCGTCCCCCACCGCGAGCACCTCGTCGACGAGCAGGACGTCGGAGTCGACCTGGATCGCCGTGGAGAACCCGAGGCGCACCGTCATGCCGCTCGAGTAGTTCTTGAGCTTGAGGTCGACGAACTCCTCGAGCTCGGCGAACTCGATGATGCGGTCGAAACGCTCGTGGGCCTCCTTGCGCGTGAGCCCGAGCATGACGGCGCTGATGACGATGTTGTCCCGCGCCGTCAGGTCGGGGTTGAACCCGACCCCCAGCTCGATGAACGGCGAGAGCCGCCCGTGCACCTCGATGCGCCCCGCGTCTGGGCGGTAAATGCCCGCCAGGCACTTCAGGAGCGTGCTCTTGCCGGAGCCGTTGCGGCCGACGATGCCGAAGAACTCGCCGCGGCGGATCGTGCAGTCGACGTCCTTGAGCGCGCTGAGCTCGTCGAAGGTCGTCGAGCGGAACGGGTGGAGGGCGCGCTCTTTGAGCGTGCTGTACTGCTGATGGGGGAGCTTGAAGGTCTTCGCGACGCCGTCGATAGAGATCGCCGGCGGGGCAGCGTCGAGCATCGCACTGCGCGCCGTTCCCGGCGTGTCGATGACCGTGCTCACGGTCCAGACGGTAGCTGGTCGCCCTGCTGCCGCACCCCGTCCGACGCTCGCTCGTAGCCCGCAACCACCTGCTGCAACGACCGTGCCACGCTCAGGTCGTCGGCGTGCTGGGCGAACCACGCTGCGGTCGACTGCCGCAGGGCAGCGCCGCCCGCGAGCGCAGCGACGATCGCCTCGGCCAGGTCCTCCGGGGCGTCGGAGGCGGCGATCGCGCCGTTCACGCCCGGGACGACCAGCTCGACGGCCGCGTTGTCCACCCCGGCGGCGACGACGGACGGCGTGCCGGAGGCGGCCGCCTCGATGATCACCAGCCCGTAGCCCTCCCGCTGCGACGGCAGCAGAAGGCACGCGGCTTGGGCCATCGCGGCCTCGACGGCGTCGGCGTCGACGAACCCGGGCGCCTCGACGCAGTCGGCCACCCCGTGATCGGCGATGGCCGCGAGCGTCGCGTCGCGCTCGGGGCCGTCACCGAAGATCACCGCGCGCAGGCCCGGCACGCGCGAGCGCGCAGCCGCGATCGCCGCCGGGATCGCCGGGACCCGCTTCTCCGGGATGTGGCGGCCCGCGAAGACGACGACGGGCTCGCGATCGAGGGTGACTGCCGCGGCCCTCGTCGGTCCCGCGTAGAGCCCGCCGAGGCGGATCGGCGGCCGCCGCAGCCCTTCCTCCAGCAGGCGGGTGGCGTGGAGGTCGGAAAAGGTGAAGGCCTGCTGGGGCACCCGGGCGCACGCGCGCTGCACCCCCCAGCCCAGGAACCCACCCAGGCCACCGAGGTAGCCGCGCCAGTAGTCCTTGGACCAGACTTCAGGCCAATCGACGAAGAGCGGCCTGATGCGCAGCAGGCCAGCAGCCAGCAACGGGAAGTACGGGAACGCGCAGGTGTGAACAACGTCGTACTCCTTCTCGTGCGCGCGGAGGTGGCGCAGCACGCCGAAACCGAAGCGCACCGGGGGGCCGATGCGCCGGTTGCCCCTCGGCCCGTACAAGGCGTCCGTCCGCGAGACGGCGACCACGCGCACGCCGGGGATCTCCGGCGGCTCCGCCTCGTCCCATTGCCGCCGCGTCAGGTACGTGACGTGATGCCCGTCCTCCGCGAGCGCTTCGGCGAGGGAGCGCATCCAACGCTCGGCCCCGCCGATGGTCCACGGGTAGAGGCAGTCGTAGACGAGACAGACACGCACGGGCAGCGAGTGTGGCAGCCGGCAGTCGAAAAGCGTTTACGCGCCAACTTTGACACGGCGGCTGCTCAGCCGCTCGAGAGTCCCTGGTGTGGGTGGTGCCCAAACTGATCCGCCGAGCGATGGTCGACGCCGTGAGGCCGGCGACGCGGTGACCCGCGTCGGCGACTCGATGCTCGAGCGCGCCGACGCAATCTCCGATGAGCACACCCTCCCCACGGTCGAAGCGCCGGACCTGGGCGCGCTCCTCTCCCTCCCGGACCTGAGGAGCACGAAGGATGGACGACGCCGTCTGGTCCTCGCCCGCCGGGACGGGCGATGGGACCGCGTGCGCGTCGCGGAGCACCTCATGTCGTGCCGGGGGCAGATGATCTTCGGCCTGCGCCACAAGTCACCGTGGGCGGGTCTCGACGTCGACACGCTGGACTCGTGCTTCGGCGCCGCGGCCGCGCTCGTGGTCGAGCTGGCCGCTTCGGGCAAGCGGGCCGACTGGCGCACCGCCGATGACCTCGAGAAGGCGCAGATCGCCGCCTACCGCAACCAGGTCAGGGACCACTGGAAGCGCGTCAACGCCCAGGCGCGCGTCGGCGATCGGCTGTCCGTGGTCTTCGACCCTGAGCGCCATGCGACGCCCGACGCCCAGCTCGAGCGGCTGTACGCGCAGCCGGACCTCTTCGAGATCCGGCGGGACCTCCTGGCCGAGCTGACGGACCCGGGCCTGCTCGCCTTCTGGCAGCTGGTCTTCGACGAGCGCCTGTCGTTCAAGGTTGCCGGGGACCGGCTCGGGCTCACCAAGTCGCAGGTCGTGGTCCGGACGCGGTCGGGCCGCGCGTTCTTCAGCTCCTACCTCGACCGCCGGGGAAGCGGGGGGCTCTGCATCGAACGCGGCGTTGACATCGACGCCGCACGTGCCGGGACCGCCACCGACGCCGCCCGAGAGCGGGCGGAGGCCCACTTGGAGTCGTGCTACGGCTGCTCGCTCGTCTACGCGCCGCGCACGAGCGCGTTCGACCGGGGGATGCTCGGCCTCGCGCCGATCGGGCTCGTGCTGCGCCTCAGTACCCGGCTCGGCGAGGCGGCGACGAGCGCCGTGATGCGGTGCGCCGACGCCGGCCCCGGGGCGCGGGTGGCCGCGGGCGGGCTCGCCGCTGCGGCCCTCGCCGGGTCGGCGGTCGGCCTCGAGGCCGCGACGTCGCCGGCGCCGCCGGCGGCGGAGGTGCGCGCGGCGCCGGTTCGTCAGCCGCCGACGGGGACGCTGCCCCGTGAGGTCTTCAGGAGCCCTGGCCTACTCATCACACCCACGGTCACGGCTGCCCCCTCCGCGGCCGCCGCTGCCACGCGCCCGGTCGCCCGCCCCCGGGCGGCCTCGCAGAGCACCACGACGACCGAGACACCCGTGCCGGCGACCGTTGCGCCGCCTCCCGCCCCGGCCCCGACGCCGCCGCCGGCCAAGCCCGAGTTCTCTCTCGAGCGCGGCGACACCGCCGCACCGGCAGAGGCCGCGCCGGCCGCCCCGTCGCCGGCCACGACCGAGTTCGCAGGACCCTGACACCCACCATCAATGAGACTCAGGACCACCACATGACCCGCACCTCCAATCCCCGTCACCTCCGCACCCTCCCACTCGCCGCGGCGGTCCTCCTCCTCTGCCTCGTGCCGGCGACTGCCGAGGCGGCGACCTATGCGGTGGACGGGTGCCAGCGGCCGGACGGGACGCGCACGTTCACGGACGGATGGTCTCCTTCGCAATACGGCTCCGGCTCGACCGTGAATAGCTGCAGCGCGGCCGGAGCCTTGAGTGCTTCCTGGGCGTCGGACGTTCCACACGCGGTCGGGGATTACGCCCGTTGGGCGTTCTCTGCGCCGGACGGGACGATTATTCGCTCTTTCAGTGGTCGACGGATCTCCAGAACGAACCCACGGACCGACTCGGCGACCCCGATCACATTCATCAAGGCCGATGATGCTTTCTACGAGGAGTGCGGAAGCTCCTTTCCTTGCTCTGCCCAAGACGGCGAGTTCGCGTTCGCCGTTGAGTCGGCTCGCGAGGTTTCCTTCGGTGTCTCGTGTGTTCACTTCTCCGCAGGGACGTGTCCTGCTGGCGAGACGTCGATCGCTGCCTCACGACTGCGCGTCGCCCTCGAGGACCTAAGTTCGCCCCGCTTCGACGCCGAACCCACCGGCTCCCTGACCTCGCCCAGCAGCACCGAGCGTGTCCGGTCGGTCGCCTACTCCGCCAGTGATGTCGGCGGCGGGCTCTACCGGCAGCGCCTGCTGTCCGACGGCGTCGAGGTGGCGAGCGCTCCCATCGACGAGAACGGTGGCCGATGCGTGCGCTACGCCGTCGGAGGCGGCTTCACGAGCCCGGTCCCGTGCAAGACGAGCGCGGCGGGTGGCATGTCGCTCGACACGGCCTCCCTTGCCGACGGGGAGCACGAGGTCACGCTCCAGGTGCTGGACGCGACCAACGAAAACAAGGCCGCGGCGTCGTGGAGGATCGTCGTCGACAACGTCGCTCCGGTGATCGGTGGCGTCGTCGTGGACGGGGTCGCGGTCGAGGGGCAGGCGCTGCGCTGCGGGGCCACCGTCGCCGGTCAGGGGACTCGGCTGACCTACCAGTGGCTGCGGGCCGACCCTTCCGGCACCGGCGCCGCGGAGATCCCGGGGGCCACGAGCGCGTCGTACCTCGTCGGGTCGCAGGACGTTGGCCGCCGGCTGCTGTGCCGCGTGACGGCCACCGACGGCGGCGGGACGTCGTCCTCGACGTCCGCCTTCGACAGCGGGTCGCCGGCGTCGGCCGTCGTCGCTGCAAAGAACCCTGCGGCCGGAGGGCCCGTGGGGATCGCCGCCCCGCCGCTGGCGCCACTTCCGGTCTGCACCACCGCCCGGGTGACGCTTGGCAACGTCGCCCGGGAGCAGCGGCGCGACTACCGTCGCAGCGGCATGACGCTCGCGGGGCGGTTGACGTCCACGAGCAGCGGTCGCGGCCTCGGTGGCGCGGTGCTCGACGTCATGCAGACCGTCACCCGCGCAGGCTCGAGCCGGCGGACCAAGATCGCGACTGCCAGAACGGCGTCCACAGGAGCGTTCTCCGTCCGGGTGCCCGCCGGTCCGACGCGCGTGCTCGAGCTGCGCGATCCTACGTGCGGCACGGTCGGGCCGCAGGTGGTCCAGCGCGTGCGCGGAGCGATCACGGCGCGGACGACAACGCGGCGTGTCCGCAACCGACAGACCGCACGCATCCGCGGGCGGGTGCTGGGCGGCTACGTCGGCAAGGGCCTGCCGCTGGAGTTGCAGGTCAAGGTCGGGACGAAGTGGCGTGACGTCAAGGCCGTCACGACGAACGCCCGCGGCGAGTTCCGCGTCGGGTACCGGTTCCTGCGGACGTTCGTGCGCTACACGTACCGCTTCCGGGTGGTCAGCCGAGGCGGGACGGCCTGGCCCTATCTGCGTGCCAGCAGCGCACAAATTAAGGTCCGGGTCAACTGACGCCGCGGGCGACGGCCTCGGTCCGCCGCCGTCGCCCGCGGCTACCCTTGCGTGGAGCGCGACCTTCGGTCCCCGCACGCGTTACCAGCGGCAGGAACTGGGGTTGGCTCCTCCGAAGCACCCATGCCATGAGCACTCTCGAACACCTCGCCACCCCTTCGGCCGACGCCGACGAGTCCTTGCTCGTCTCCGTCGTGATCCCCTGCCTCAACGAGGAGGAGAACATCGAGGCGTGCGTCCGCTCCGCGCTCGACGTCATGGAGCGCGAGGGCATCGTGGGCGAGGTCGTTGTCGCGGACAACAACTCCGAGGACAACTCCGCCGAGCTGGCCCGTGCGGCCGGCGCGCACGTCGTCACGGAGACGCGCCGCGGCTACGGCTCGGCCTACCTGGCGGGCTTCGCCGCTGCCCGCGGCAAATACATCGTCATGGGCGACGCGGACCTCACCTACGACTTCGTCGAGATCCCTCGCTTCGTCGCCGAGCTCGAGGGGGGCAGCGAGCTGGTCATGGGCGACCGCATGGACAACATCCAGCCCGGGGCGATGCCCTGGCTGCATCAGTACGTCGGTAATCCGCTGCTCTCGGGGACGCTGAACTTTTTCTTCAAGACGGGCATCCGCGACGCCCACTGCGGCATGCGCGCCCTGCGCCGCGACGTCCTGTCGCGCCTCGACCTGCGCACCACCGGCATGGAGTTCGCTTCGGAGATGGTCATCCGGGCGGGCAAGGAGCACCTCAAGGTCTCCGAATTCCCGATCGACTACCACCCGCGCGGCGGCACGAGCAAGCTGTCGACGTTCCGCGACGGTTGGCGGCACCTGCGGTTCCTGCTCGTCCACTCCCCGACGCACCTGTTCATGCTGCCGGGCCTGGTCCTGGCGCTGATCGGGACCGTCATCGCAGGGATCTCCTTGTCGCAGGTCGCGATCTTCGGCCGGGAGTGGGAGATCCACACGATGATCGCCGGCTCGCTGCTGATGATCGTCGGCACCCAGGTGCTCGCGCTGGGGCTCTGTGCGCACGCCTACGGCACCTACTTCATGGGCGAGAAGGACGCGTGGTTCGATCGGATGCGCGCGCGCTTCCGCCTCGAGCACGGCCTCGTGCTGGGCGGGGCCATCTTGCTCGTCGGCCTGCTCATCGCCGCGGTCATCGTCGGGACGTGGATCGCCAACGGCACGGGCGAGCTGTCCGAGGAGCGCCTGGCCGTCTTCGCCACGACGCTGGTGGTCATCGGGATGCAGGTGTTCTTCTCGAGCTTCCTGCTGAGCATCCTCGGCCTGCGCCGGCGCTGAGCCTCAGCGGCCCCGCGCCGCGTAGAGGTCTTGCTCGCCGCTGACGGCGCCCGGGCCACAGCAGGTCGATCGTCCCGCACGGCCACGCGGTCGGCGAGCCGCTCCGCTGAGCAGTAGCCCCAGCCCGCGTCGACGACCTCCCCAGTCGCCCGCCTCGCCGAAGACGTCGACGAAGTGGTGCCCGTGGGCCACGAGCGCTGACGCGGCGGCAGCCGCCGTGCCGGGAGCGAGCTCCTTGAGCGTGCCGTACTGCTGGTGCGGCAGGCATAACGTCTTGGCCACGTGCGCGTTCACGACGGCGGGAGGAGCCGAGCCCAGACACAGATCCCGCTTGCGCGCCGGCGTGTCGGCGTGTCGGCGGCGACGCTGCTCGCGCCGCAGAAGTAGCTGGTCACTCTTCGAAGAGCCCCATGTGGCGGAGCTTCAGCTCGGTCGAGCGGCGGATGTCCATGCGCTCTCGCACGGTCGCCTGACCCCGCTCGGCGACCCTCCGCGCCGCCGGCAGGTCCGCCGCGACCCGGAGTACGGCGTCGCGCACGGCCGCAGGGGTCGCCTCGCTCGGCACGTAGTCCGTTCCGCGGCTAAGGACCCGATGGTCGTCGGCCGGGTTCGAGGAGACCAGCAGGCAGCCGCTGCTCATGGCGTCGGCGGCCGCCTGAGTGGGGAACCCGTCCGTGACGCCGGCGTGGCTGCCGCGAGGGCCGGGGGGCTCGGCGCGCACGGGGGAGAGGAAGACGTGGACGCGGCGGTGCAGCTCCGCGAGCTGCTCGGGCTCGAGCCAGCCATGAAAAGTGGCGAGGGGCTCGGGGAGCTCGGCGCGGCGGTGCTCGTGCGGGCCGACGACGTGCAAGTGGAACGCCGTCGGGTTCAGGTCCCGGAATGCTGCAATCGCCGTGTCGAGCCCCTTGCGCGGCGGGTCGTCCGCGGCGAAGAGGCAGACCAGCGGCGTCCGGGCCGACCAGCGCCCGGTGCTCGGGCGGTAGAACCCCGTGGCCGTCAGCGCCTGGGGGACCGCGACGGCGCCGGGCACCGCGTCGAGGACCTCGGGCACGTAGGAGAACGTCGTGCTCAAGCGGGTGGCGAGCGCCCGGACGCGCTCGAACCCGTCCTGCGTCGGCACGAACCCGCCGCCGGGGTAGACCATCCCGTGCAGCCGGAGCCGCAGCCGGCGCAGCGCCTGGCTGATGTCCGGGCCGGGGAACGCCTCTTGGGCGACCGTGCGGTCATGCATCCCGACGAGCCCCTCCAGAAAGAGCTGGAAGACGCCGTAGACGTCGGTGATGCCGTGGCGCGCCGCCCGGCGCCCGAAATCGCTCACGTGGTGCACCGGGACGGGGAAGGGGTCCGCGAGGCGGTAGGAGGCGAAGAAGAGCGTGTCGGGCCGCAGCTCGTGGATCGCCAGCGCCTCGTGGTAGCGGAAGCCGCTCCCGCGCCACGGGAAGGTGTTGTCGAGCCATGCCAACCGTCGGCCGGGCCGCACCCGCCGGCGGAGGGCGGCCTCCACGGCGGTGCCGAACCCCACCTCGCGCGGCGTTGGGTCGGGCGGCTTCGCTTCAGCGAGCTCGAGCCCGTAGTGCGCCACGAACTCCTCGATGCGCACGCTCAGCGCACCTGGAAGACGGCGAAGTCGTCGAACCCCTCGCCGAACAGCCGGACGTGCCCCGAGTCGAAGACGCGGAAGAGCAGTTCGTGCTCAGCTTCGAGGAAGGCGAAGCTCGGGGCGACGGACGGCCACGAGCAGTCGTCGAGGAGGACGTAGCCGCCGGGACGGACCTTCGGCAGATAGGTCCGGACGTCCTCGGCGACGCGCGCGGCGTCGTGGTTGCCGTCCACGTGCAGCAGGTCGATGCTCGCGGGTGCGACGTCGGTCGCGGCCTCGGCGGCAGTGCGCCGGTCGATCCTGACGCGCTCCTCGAGCCCCGCGTCGCGGACGCGCTGGAGCACGGCCGCATGCACCCCGTCCCAGTTGACCTCGTGCGACCAAGCGATGAGGTCGATCCCGCGGTCGTGGTCGTCATGCTGTTCGGCGGCCGTAGCCGAATAGGGGTCAATCCCGATCGCCGTCCCGCGGCCGAGGTGGTCGAGCGCCACGGACGCCGGCAGCAGGAACCGCCCATGCCAGACGCCGATCTCCACGATGGAGCTGAGGCCGTCCGTGACGATCAGGTCGGCCGCCACGAGGGCCTTGAGGGCGCTCGACCCGCCACCCGTGTCCACGGGAACAAATCGCGAGACCTCGATGAGCCGCCTGCGGGCCGCCTCGCCGAGTGCGCGGCCCGGGCCTGTCTCGTCCATGGCGAGCATCGTATTGGGCCGGACTAGGATCCACCGAATGTCGGGGACGCCTGCGCACATCGTGCGCTTCCAACGCCCCGCCATGCCGAGCGCCGAGCGTATCGAGCACCACTTCTCCGCTGCCCGGGAGGCCCGCTTCTTCTCCAACGGCGGCCCCTGCGTCCAGCGCTTGGCGGTCGAGCTCGAAGCCCGAACGGGGGCGCCGGCAATCCCCGTCGGCAGCGGGACCGCCGGGCTGCAGGCCGCCGTAGCCGCGGTGACCGGGCCGCCCGAGGCCGGCCGCCCGGTCCTGGTCCCCTCTTTCACCTTCGTTGCGACGGTGCAGGCGGTGCTCGCCGCGGGGCACGCGCCGCACCTCGTCGATGTCGCGCCGGACCACTGGCACCTCGACCCGGCGGCGCTGACGGCGGCGCTCGAGCGCCGCCGTCCGGTTGCGGTGCTCGCGGTGTCGACGTTCGGGACGCCCCCTCCACCCGAGGTCCGCGAGGCCTGGAGCCGGGCGTGCCGCGAGGCGGGGGTCCCCCTAGTGCTCGACTCGGCCGCGGGCTTCGGCGCCGAGGCGGAGGACGGGACGCCGGTCGGCGCGCAGGCGGACGTCGAGGTCGTGTCGTTCCACGCGACGAAGCCCTTCGCGATCGGGGAGGGCGGGGCCGTCTTCGCGAAGGCCCCGGAGGCCTTCGAAGCGGCGAGCCGCATGACGAACTTCGGGTTCGACGCCGATCGCCGCGTCGTCGAGGACCGCGGGCTCAACGCGAAGATGAGCGAGCTGCACGCGGCGACGGCCCTCGCCGCCCTAGAGACCTTCGACGCGTCGCTCGCGCGGCGTCGCGCGTCCGCCGGGCGCGTGCTCGAGCACGCCGGCCACCTCGACCTCCAGTCGGGGTGCGCGCGCTCGACCTGGCAGTACGTGCCGGTCAGGTTCGCGGACGAGGCAACGGCGGCTGCGGCCGAGGCGCGTGCAATCGCCGCCGTCGAGACCCGCCGCTACTACCAGCCCGTGCACCTCGAGCCGGCGTTCGCCGACCTGCCGCACGACGGGCTCGCGGTCACCGAGGACCTCGCGCGACGCATCATCTGCTTCCCCATGGCGGCGGACTTAAGCGACGAGGAGGAGCGCCGCATCGCCGCGGCGATCACGGCCTGACGGCCACGCGGGCCGGGACCCCGACGACCGTCGCGCCGGGCGCGACCACGCGCGTCACCACGGCACCCGCGCCGACCATCGCGCCCTCCCCGACCTCCACGTCCGGGAGGAGGATCGCGCCGGCGCCGAGCTCCACGTCCCGTCCGACGCGCGCGCGGCCGAGGACGACGGCGCCCGGGTCGACGACTGCCCCGTCCTCGAGGCGGGCGTCGTGCTCCACCACGGCGGCCGTGTTGACGAGCACGCCGTCGCCGAGCCGCGCACCGGGCGCTACGACCGCGCGCGCCAGGACCTGCGTGGCCGCGCCGAGCGCCGCCGCGTCGTCGACGACCGCGGTGGGGTCGACGAGCGCCGGCAGGGCGAACCCCGCCACGCGGAAGCGAGCGACGATCGCGGCCCGTCCCCGGGCCGTCCCGAACCCGAGGACGACGGCCTCGACGCCGGCCGCCCGCAGCGCATCGACGTCGTCCCCGCCGCCAATGACGACGAGGTCGCCGAGAGTGCGGCCCCGGTTGCCCGGCAGGTCGTCCAGCAGTCCGACTACCTCGAGCCCGGAAGTCGGGATGAGCCGATGCAGCACGACGTTGGCGTGGCCGTCGGGCCGGGACCCGTAGATGGCGGCGCGCACGCGGCGAGCCTAACGGCGGGGGCGGATCGGCTCATCTACGCTGCCCCCATGCCGGAGCCACAGCGCACGCCGCCCGACGCGCTGGCCTACGCCGCGCCCGGGGCGGACGAGGTGTTTCCCCGCCTCGCGGAGATCGAACGCCAGCTCCGGCAGACCCAGGCACTGTCCGCCCGCGGCTACGAGCAGTCCTTCGGGTGGGGCCGCCGTCTGCAGGAGGCGCGCGGGCGCGAGGAGCACCGGCGGGCCTTCGAGGAGTCCGAGCCGCTCGTCAGCGTCGTCATCGCGACCTACAACGGCGCGGCGCTGCTCGTCGAACGCGCGCTCGCCTCGGTCCGGCGCCAGACGCACGAGCACTGGGAGGCGATCGTCGTGGGCGACGCGTGCACGGACGACACCGAGGCGGCCGTGGCGGGGTTGGGCGACCCGCGCATCCGCTTCCACAACCGCCCCGTGCGCGGACCGTACCCGGAGGAGCGGCGCGCCCGGTGGTACGTCGCCGGCGTGCCGCCCGCCAACGAGGCCCTGCGCCGGGTCACCGGCTCCTGGTTCGCGCCGCTGGACCACGACGACGAGTGGTCCGACGATCATCTCGAGCGGCTGCTGGCCGTGGCGCGGCGTGAGCGCGTCGAGTTCGTCCACGGTCGCGCCATGGTGCGCGACCACAGTGACGGGAGCACGCGCGTCGCCGGGAGCCACCCACCGCGGCACGGGGACTTCTTCCAGGGCACCTCGCTCCAGCACGCAGCGCTAGCGGCCTTCGAGTGGGACATGAATTGCCGCTTCGCGGGCGAGCCCGCGGACTGGAACCGGACCCGCCGCCTTCTCGACGCCGGTGCGACGGTCGGCTTCGTCGACGAGGTGCTCATGACCTACCACCACGTGCCGAAGCACGAGGCGCCGAGCACGGAGGAACGCGTCTACGCCGAGATGCAAACCTGCATCCGTACCGTCGAGGAGGGCCGCGACTGGTGGCAGGCTCGCGCGGAGCACTTCGAGCGCGAGTACGGCTGGTGGCGCGAGCGCGCCGAGGCGTACGAGCGCGAGGTCGAGCACTGGCGCGCGACCGGCGCGGCGGACGGCCCGGCCGCCTGACTCAGGCAGCGCCCTCCGCGTAGCGTCGCCGCTGCCCGAAGCGGGAGCCCCAAGGAATCTCCGGCGGGGCGGGTAAGCCGTAGTGCTGGCCCAGGCGCAGCAGGACGTAGCCGAGGATGCCGTCGACGACGTAGCCCAGGTCGGTCGCCTCAAGCTCGGACCGGGTCACGAACTGATCCGGCAGGGCCGGGTGGTGCGCCGCGTCCAGCCCGGCCGGGGTGCCGGGCGCAGGTGGCAGAGGACACGCTCGTCACCCGGCGCGCCGGCGGCCGCGACCCCTTCGTGGAGGCGTCGCACGCGTCCGCCGGCCGCCCTCGCGCTCCAGGCGCGCGGCACGCGGCGCGCGTCCCAGCGCAGTGGTGCTAGCGCCCACTTCGCCCGCTCGACGAGGGGCCCGGGCTCCGCGCGCGGCGCGAGGATGGAGGAGTGGAGCGTCGTGTCGGCGCGCAGCCGCAGCTCGCGATATTCCGGGCGAGGGGTGAGCAGCACACCGCCGAGCCCGACGACCGCAGTGCCGTCGGGCTGGGGGGCGCCGGGAGGCAGGACGTCGTAGCGGTGGCGCCAGCCCGCGGTGTCGGTCGTCCGGGTGAGGATCCCGAAGCTCCGCTCGACAACCTGGTCCGGGCGCCGCCGCGGCTCGATCGGAAAGCCTTCGACGAACCCGAGCGTCCGTACCGCCTGGCTGCGGCCAAGGAGGGGATCCTCCGGGCCGGCGACCAGCGCGAGCGCCCCGTCGCAGTCCAGCCGACGGACCTCGAGCGCGTGCGTCATCGGCAGCGCGGCGTCTTCGAGCCAGCCGAAGGCGTCTACGCCGTCGGCCGGCCGGCCCTCGAAGCGGGTCGTGCCGAAGCCCTCCGCAGTGCGCATGAGGCGGCTGGTCCCGGGCTGCGCGTGCTGGTGCAAGACCCCGAGGTCATACTCGATCTCGTAGCCCGCGGGGGGCTGGCGGTCCGTCGTGACGACGCGGCGCTCGCCCCCGACGGCGCGGTGGCGCACGAGCGGGATCGTCCCGGGCGGCGCCCAGCTAGCCGCCGAGGCCCAGCGCGGGATCGGGGTCCGGAGCTGCGGCAGTCGCGGTGCCTCCCAAGCCAGCGCCGTGCGGACTTGCTGCTCCGCACGGCTCTCGACCTTCGATGTCCCCGTATCGAACGTCAAATCGCCCGCCAAGTCAGTGCCCCTTGCTCCTCGAAGTGTTGGACGACCTCGCGGACCGCCGGCAGGGCTCCCGTGAGTTCGATGCGAATGCCGAGGGACTCGGGATCACGGCGCCACGCGACCCCCGCCGGCTCGAAGGCCCCCGCACCGAGCAGTCGGAACGCCGGCCCGTCCTCACCGGCGCCGGGTCGGGCGAAGACGATGGTTGGCGCGCTACCCGCGTCCCACAGGAGCCGCAGGACGTGCTCGACGGTAGTGCGCCGGGTGAACGCGCCGAGCTCGGCGGCCTCGAGGAGCAGCACGAAGCGGCCCCGGGTGTCCCGGACGGCCGCCGCGACGGCCGCTGCGTCATCGTCCACCCGCCGGAGCTCGAAGTCCCCGCAGCTCTGCTCCCCCAGGACCTCCTGCCCTGAACCGGCGGGGACGCCGCCGACGACGAGGACGGAGAGGGCGGGCGCCCATTCCGCCTTGATCCGATCGCGCGCTGCGGGCTCGTAGAGGGACGGGTGGCGGACCTGCACCTGCTGACGGAAACTTCCCGGGCCGTACTCGACGGTATTCACGCGGCTGAAGCCGTGTTTGCGGTAGAGGAATGTCGGCTGCTCGGCGACGGCGCCCCAGACGCCGCGGGCGGCGAGCTGCAGGACGACGTCCCAGTCCTCGTGCCCCGCGATCATGTCCTCCGGGTAGCAGACCCCGGCGTCGAAGACCCGCCGGTCGAAGAGCGAGGTCGCGGCGCAGTAGTTGTTTTCGAGCAGCAAATGAAGGTTGTAGGCCGGCGGCTCGTAGAGGTCGTGCCGGCTGCCGAAGTGCTGCGCCAGCGGGTAAACGAACCCCACGTCCGGCGGCGCCTGCTCGAGCTGGCTCACCATGTCCTCGAGCGCGCCAGGCAGGAGCACGTCGTCGGCGTCGAGCGGCAGCACGTAGCTCTCCGTCACCCGAGCGAGCGCCTGGTTGCGCGCGACGCTCGGGCCCGAGTTCACGGGCAGGCGTTGGACCGTCACCCGCTCGTCCCGCTCGACGTCGGCCAGCGCCTCGATCGTCTCCTGGTCCCCCGACGCGTCGTCTACGACGATGATCCGTGAGGCGGGCAGGGTCTGGGCGTGGATGGAGCTGATCGCCTCGCGCAGGAAGCGGCCGTGCTGGTAGCAGGGCACAATCACGGCGACTGTCCGTCTCGGGAGGATGTCGCGGTGGAAGGCCACGGGCGCGGGCGCGGGCGCGCTCGGCGCCGCGCGGGCGTCGCGCAGCGCGTAGGCGGGCCGGTCGGCCAGCAGGCTCGCGTAGAGCTGGTCGTGCGCTGCGCCCATGGCCTCGAGCGGGTAATCCTCGCGCATGCGGCGGCGTGCGCCCGCGCCGACCTGCTGTCGCCGCTCGGGCGACGTAAGCAGCTCCTCGAGGGCGTCGACGTAGCCCCGGACGTCGTCTCGTGGTTCGACGAGCGCCCCGTACGAGCCGTCCGTGCCCATGAGCTCGACGTTGCCGGCCAGCGCGGGCGCTACGACGGGGACCTCCATCGCCAGCGCCTCGTAGATGACGTACGGGACGCCCTCGAAGACGCTCGTCATGAGCAGGACGTCAGCAGTGCGGTACCAGCGGGCCATCTCCTTCGAGGGCGGATGCCAGCTGATGCGGTCGGCGACGCCGAGTGCCTCGGCCCGCGCCCGGAGCTCCGGGAGCAGCTCCCCGTCGCCGACCACGTCGAGCGTGAACGCGACCCCGCGGTCCGCAAGCGCCTTGACGACGTCGAGCGTGAGGTGCGGGTCTTTCTGGCCGACGAGCCGCCCGGGCCAGAGCACGCGCGGCGCGTCGCCCGGCACCCCGGCGAACGGCTCGACTCCCGCCGGATCGAACTCCTCGTCCGTGTCCACCCCGGTCGGGATGACGTGCAGCTTCGCGCTCGGGACGAGGTAGTCGTCCATCGCCTCGGCGAGCTGGTCGCTCGTGACGGAGAAAGCGTCGACGAGATTGCCGTACCGCGAGGCGACGTAGCGGACGTAGCCCGAGCGGTCGTGCTCCTCAGCGTGCAGCTGGACGACGACGACCGGCGGGCGCTCGAGGCACGTGATGTCCGGCATCAGGTCGAAGGCCAGCCGGGAGTTCATGATGTGCAGCACCTCGATCCTGCGGCTCTCGATGAAGCCCAAGACGAAACTCGGCATCTCGGCTCCTGCGAGAACGTCCGGGAGCGCCCACACCTCGTCGGCGTACGGCTCAAGCTGCGGCAGCCAGCGGTTCGCCGAGGGCTGCGTCGTGATAAGCGACGGCGCCCAGCGCTCGCGATCGATGTGCTTGAACCAGTCGATCGTCCCCTTGTCGCTGCCGCCGAGGTCGACCCATGGCGCGATGTAGAGCACCGGCGTGCGTCGCGGGCCGCTCGCGCCCGCGGGCTCCGTGAGGGCCGCGCGGGAGGCCGTGACCGTCCAGCCGAGCGGGAGGGCGTGCCGGGCGTCAAAGCGCGACATGCCCCGGACCTCGTCCGCCAGCTCCTCTAGGCGGCGGAACTCGGGCTGGCGCTCCTCCTCGACGGGGCCCGAGCCCGGCAGGGACCAGCGCGCGCTCAGCAGCAGCTGGGCGATGGAGGAGAAGGAGTCCGTCCGCGGGCGGATCTCGATGTCCTCGAAGCCGGCGAGCGTCGTCAGGTGGCGCAGCCCGGAACTCGTGTACCGAAAGAAGTCGAAGGGCATCTCGTGCTCCTCCCAGACCAGAGGGGCGCTGAGGTACAAGCGGCCGCCGGGGCGCAGCACGCGGTGGAACTCCGCGATGGCGGCCTGCGGCTCCGGGAGGTGCTCGAGCACCTGAGTGCAGACGACCGCGTCGAAGCTCTCGTCCGGAACGGGGAGCGCGTCGGCCGAGCCGACGAGGTCGAGCTCCCCGGTGTCCGCGTGGAGGGTCGCCGCATGATCGATGGTCATGTACTCGACGTGCGCGAAGAGCTCCCGGTAGGGCGCGTCGCCAGCCCCGACGTCGGCGACCCGGGCGCCGGCGGGGATCGCCGCGGCGGACGCCGCAACGAAGGCGGCGATCGACTCCCGCTCTAGCGGCGCTTCGGCAATGAAAGTCCGGAGTGCCTCCGATAATCTTTTAAATGGTTCGTTGGACTGCAGCTCGCTCACCGGGAACAGTCTTGCAGGACAGTCGAGCTACGCTCGGTCTTCCACAGGTTGAAGCACCGCATCCGCGCCACGTACTGATCTGCTGGCTGGCACTGCTGCTCATCCGCGTCGCCGAGCGCCAAACAGGTCACACCTGGCGACGCATCGCCCTCGAGCTCGGGCGCCTCAAGCTCGTCGCGCTCACCGGCCCCGACGGCACCGTCGAGCAGACCACCCCACCCAGCCCGCTGGCCACGCAGATCCTCGCCTCGGTGAAGGTCACCGCGCCACCGCGGATCGCCGCCATCCAGCCCGCCTAGAGCGGCAAAACAGCCCTCCGACGCGCTCCCGCTGGGCCCCGGAGCGTGGGCACACGGCCACACCCGCCAAAACACCCAGAAAACCCAGGAGCCGCCTGCGATTCGCGCACTTCAAGTGCTCACCAACTGCGGGAAGCCCCGGGCCAACATCGGGCATGTTTCGAGCGTATGAACCGCCGATTCCCTTCCGCGACGGTGTTTGCGTGAGGCTACTCGGCGGTGAGGCGACCCACCATTCGCAGACACTCCGCACGATTGGCGACGCGGTATCCGCGGTAGCCGCCAACGTCTACGAAATAGAGCTGCCCATACGGCATGACCTTGGCTACCTCCCCGCCCCCCAATATGGCGACGCCCTCAGGATCGCACCGGTCCTGGGGGGCCCAAGCATTGGCGTCAGCGGTCTCATCGCCCAACCGCCACCGCACGGCTCCGCGTAAGTCCCACGGGAAGTCGAAGACCGGAACATCTGCGGGAAGTAGGACGCGCTGGTGACGAAAAGTCACGACGCGCAATCCCCGGGGCGGGCTCGGACCAAGCGTCCCGCTCACCGCTGCGACAACACGCTGCGATGCGACCCACGAATCGGCCCAGGCGCGCTGGTTGCTCCACTCGATGCTGATGAACTGCAAGGCGGTCGCAACGATTAGCGCGGCGGCGGCAAGCGGCGCCCACCGACAAAGACGCATCAGCGCAGCTGCGCCGTACACGCTTAGCGCCACGACGCTCACGAGGAGCACCACCCCGCCCAATGCAGCAACCACGCCGGTGCGGTTGCCGATTCCTTCGATACGAGGGATGTAGTACGGGTCGGCTGGTAGCAGCATCACGAACCCAAGTAGGGCGGCAAGGGCGCCGGACCCGCCCAGGAGCGACCACTGTCGAACGGCCTGGCCTTCGAGCGTTGCCGCGCGGCCCACCCCGAAGGCCAACGCAATCAGCACAGCGACACCCAGCGACCCGGCGAGTAAGGAACCGCCGGGCAGCATGAAGCGAAAGACCTCAACCGCATTATCCAGGATCTGCTCAGAGCGGAGCCACAAAGAGTCAAGATCGGTCTTGGTACCTCTCTGCCGTCCGCCGTCGACGAGCAATAAGACACCCACGGTCACCGCCGCGAGGTCTGCAGCCCACCGTACGAGAATTCCAGTTCGAGGGCCTGCGAACAAGTAGATCGCCGCCATACAACATATGAGCGGCGCGACAAGCTCGTAGGTGAGGACGGAAGCAAGGAATGCAGCCGTCGCGGCGGAATGCCAAGCGATCTGGGATCTGCGCGAGGGACCTTCGAGTCCTTTCAAGGCGAAAATTGCCCCGAGGAGCATCAGGCACACAGATATCGTACTAGAAGTGGCCGCGCTCCACAGTCGAGTTGAGTCGATCACCGGCAGAACGACTAGAAGCACCGCAGTGAGAACGCTCAGCGAAGGCTGCACGCCGATGCGCCTCAGGACAAGCCATAGGAGGAAGCCCTCCAAGGCGGCGAGTAGGGCGCTCACAACGAGATAGGCGGCCTGCCCTTCTCCGCCGATAGCAAACAACAGCGATGTGACAACGACCACACCTGGTCTGTACGTCTCGGCGTCGGCAGCGGACAGAACACCAGCGACGCCATCCCGCTCGGCCCCCTGCGAGAGGCTCGCAACGAAGGCCCAATCGTCGAGGTACCAGCCGCCGTTTTTTATGTGCGGCACGTAGGTGACAACCGCGGTGAGGGCCAGTAGCACGATGCACCAGGCGGAAGCCCGTCGGCTGGGAAACGAGCGTGGGCCTAGAAGTGGACGAGCGAACTCGTCGGCATAGTGCGCGATGAGGGCCCGGGGCACCTACTCCTCCCGCCGTGCGACGGCTCGGGGCAAGACGGCACGGCTCGGCGTGACGTCGGCAGATTCGAGGTTAATCAATTCTCTGACCACGTAAAGCGGTCGTCGTTTCGATTCCCCGTAGGTGCGGCCGAGATAGACGCCCAGCACGCCTAACACCAACAATTGGACTCCGCCGATGAAGGCAACGAGAACGAGGACCGACGCCCAACCCGGAACGAGGTCAGCCCCGAGGAGTCGTTGACCGATGGTGAAGAGACCAGAGACCAGAGCGAGCGCAGAAAAGACAAAACCGACGTTAATGGCAAGATGCAGTGGCAGATTCGAAAACCCAACCACTCCATCCGTCGCTAAGCGGATCATCCTTCGGAGCGTGTACTTCGAGTGCCCAACAGCCCGCCCCGGCTGAGAGTAGTGAACCTCCGTCTGAGCGAACCCTAGCCACGCGATCATCCCACGGAGATAACGATCCCCTTCGCGCATCTCAGAAAGTGCAGCAACGACACGCCGATCGAGCAGTCGGAAATCGGCCGCATTGAGAGGGACTTCGATTTCCGTGAGTCGATCGAGCAACCGGTAGTACAACCGAGCGCTCAAGCGTTTGAACTTGGTCTCTGCCTCGACCCCGCGCCTAATTGCGTAAACAACATCGTTGCCGGCCTCCCATTGACCGATAAGATCAAAAATTGTGTTAGGCGGGTGCTGGAGGTCTGCGTCCATCACAACGATCGCCTCTCCACGCGCGAGATCCATCCCGGCCGTGATGGCCGTTTGATGACCAAAATTGCGACTGAACGACACGACGCGGAAGCGTTCGTCCAATAGGCAAAATCGACGTACTAACTCGAGGCCGCCGTCAGTGCTTCCGTCGTCGACCAAGATGACCTCGTTGTCGCCCGAGACCGCGTTGAGAACCGGTTGCAAAGCGGCGAAAAGGAGCGGAAGGCTCTCAACCTCGTCGAGGAAAGGAATGACAATCGAAAGGCGGGTCATCGTGCGATCGAGACGAGGACGATCCCGGCCCCGACGAGAAGTAGGCCTAGCACCTTCACGGCCGTGATCGACTCATTCAATACGAGGAAGGAGCACAGGATGCTTCCGGTGTATGCGCACCCGATGGCCAGCGGGTACACGACCGTCACCGCGTCGAGCGACAGGAGGTATAGCCAAAGCAGAAAGCTTATGACGTAGAGTAACCCGCCGGCGAGGACGGCTGGCTGTTCTGCCAAGTCGGGCAAGTCTTTCATACTGAGTCCAGACCTCCCTTTGAGGGCGTGGCCCGAGAGCATGAGACCCCCGACGTTGGCGCTCACATAGAGGCTAAGGCCGATGATAAGCCTCAAGGCGTTACGCCTGCTGCGCGCGGCGAGCGCTTGACGCCCGGACGGCGCGACGGAGGTTCATGGCAGCGCCCATTAGCGCGCCCTTCGGGGTCTCCCTCACGCGATGAAGCAAAGATCCCGGCACATTCGGACGGTCTATCAGAGCGTCCTCAAGAATGCTTAGCTGCTCCGGCAGCCGGCAATACGCGGCCAGGATCGTGTGTGGGCGGAGCGTTTGATCGTGCGTTCGAGTCAGACCCACTGAACCGTGCTCGAGCCCAGCTCGTCGGAGAAGCGCCGATAACTCCCGAATCGTCCACTCACGTACATGAGCCCGGTTCGGGGGGGGGCCGTTGTGTGCTTCGCTCCATGTCGCGTCTCGCTCTGGAGTTGAAAGCAGAATGGCTTCAGCTTTCTCCATAGCCGATCTGATCTGCCTGAGGACCGCTTGTTCATCCACCAGATGCTCGATGACGTCGCTGCAGACCAGCACCGAGCTATTGAGGTCAGCATCATCCACCGGAAGACGGTCGGTCCGGGTAAGGTCGACCTCAAGCCAACGCCCGAAGGAATAGCGAGCTCGGCATTGCTCGATGTTGGGCCCGTAGTCGAGGCCCAGCAGCTCGAACTCAGGATGTAGAGCCGCCAGCTTGCGACCGTGGCCGCAACCGATGTCGATGATGCGCTGGGCTCCTAAGGCCCTCGCCACGCGCGCAGCATCGACATACACGTCGGGCTGAAATTCAACTCCGATGTCCCTATCGCGGAAGTACTTCGGCTTCTCCCGCGGAACGTATCCCTGCTTCGTCATCTGAGCCTGGGGCATGAGGCGGATCCTAGCCCCAGCTAGCCCCACCTATCTTCGCCGGTGGGAGCCCAGCGTTCTTCTCGTTCGTCCTCGACGTCTTCTCGCAGCGGATGCTTGGACCGTTCGGCGATGCCCCGAAGCCCCTATCGCCGTCCGCCACGCTAGGCACACGCTGCTCGAGGACGCGCCTCTAGCTCAACCAGAAGCCGGGCGTCCTGGTTCGTCGCCCAGCCCCCGGTACCAAGCGAGCGCCTTCTCGGTGGCTGCCAGGGTCCGCTTGTGCCGTTGCAGCTCACCTCGCCGACGGCCGCAAGCGTCCGCTTGTGCCATACGGCCGTCTCCTGGAAGCCGTGGTACTGGTCTCGAGCCACCGCTGGCGCGGGAAGTCGTCAGTGATCGCCTTCTCGAAGAGGTGCCCGCGCTCCTCCCGGTCCTGCGTGGTGCGCCAGTAGGGTGACGTACATTCTGAGCCGATGACGTCGCCGCCGGTTTCTCTACTCCACGTTCGATCGCGGGCAGATCGTGTGAGG
>JBBJOW010000032.1:0-41744 GCA_037724045.1 Solirubrobacteraceae bacterium | reverse complement strand
CTTCCACACCGCGTCGGACATCACCGACACCCTCAATCAAAACAGCAAGCCTGAAAGCGCAGTCTCGGAACCCGTATGGCCCGCGTCCCCAACGTCCCCAACGTCCCCGCGGCCGACGGGGTACCGCGTTGGTACCGAACGCCTCACCCAATGCGTCGAATGCGTCCACGACCGGGGACGACGGGGACGCGCGGGACGCACGCCGAGCTATCTCGCAATCCACGACGCGGTTCGAGTCCGGGTCTCGCCATCGGTGGCGTGCCGTCAATCGTTGTGCGGTAGTGCTCGACAGTATCCTCGCGTGCCGTACCCGGGGCACCACGCCTCGGGATAGATGCCGCCGCGCTACCAGGAACAGCCAGCAGTGTCCTCGATCGATGCTGAAACCCACCTGCCGTGGCCGGTTGGAGCGCGAGGACGAAGCCGCTGCCGGCTGACCACCGACCGGGACGCGGCCCGGACCCCGGGGACGCGGATCGTCGTCTGGCCGCGCCGGCGGGCCGGCGCGCCGACTCCATACCCCAGATGCGGGAGTCGGGAGGTCAACCCGGCCCCCTTATCGGCCTTGCCCGCCCGCCGGCGGCGTGCGCCATTCCGTCGCCAGGACTTTCCAACCTTCCCGCGATCCGCCATTGGGAACGCACTGGCATCAGGCGCCAACATCGAGATCGTCCGGGCCGTCATTGACGCCTTCGGCGGTCGGGACCGTGACGGCGCGCTTCACTTCTTCGATCCCAGCGCCAAGGTGCGGACGGTCGCGACCTCGGCGCATGCCCAGCCCGCTCACCCACGTCCGCGGCGCAAGCGATCGTCGTGCGGGGAGCGGGACGGCGAACTCGCCGCCGCCGACCCGGGCCGGCAGGTCGCCCGGGCGCACGGCGCCGCGGATCGTGGATCCGATCGTGCGCAGCACGACATCGCCGGCTGCGCGGCCGTGCTGGTCGTTGACGGCCTTGAAGGCGTCGACGTCGATGGTCAGGATCGCGCCGTCCGGACCCGCCGGGGCCTGCGCCAGCGAGCGCAGCGAGTCCTCGAACGCACGGCGGTTGTCGAGGTCCGTGAGCGGATCGCGGAACGCCAGGTCGCGGAGGTCTCATTGGCGGGAGGCGCTTCCGCTCGCACTGGCGCCGGGGCGGTAATCACGTCACAATGATCACGTGGCGCGTCTGCGCTCATCCGCAGGAAGGTTCGACCCGTGACGGCGCCTCGCGAGCCCGGCGACGCGCAGGGACATGGACTCAACCCCGCCGGCGCCGCGCCCGAGACCATCCGGCGAGGGGAGGAGCTCTACCGGACGCTCGCGCGGCAGCTGCCGAACGTGGCGGTGATCGTCTTCGACGAGGAGCTGCGGGTCATGGTCGCCGAGGGCGAGGCGCTGATGAGCCACGGGTTCAGCGAAACCGACCCGATCGGCCGGGCGCTGGAGGAGGTGATGGCTCCCGAGACCTACGCCGGGCTCGAGTCGCTGTACCGTGCGGTACTCGACGGCAAACGCAGTGAGCGTGACCAGCAGTCGCCGGACGGGTCCCGCTGCTTCCGCGTCTTTGGCAAGCCGATGGTCGATGACGAGGGTGCGGTGTGGGCCGGCCTTGCGCTCGCCCATGACATCACCGCGCTGCGCAGCACCGAGCGAACCCTCAGAGAGCGCACCGAGCACCTCGCAAACCTCGCCCAGCATGACAATCTGACCGGCCTTCCGAACCGGACGGTGCTGAGCGACCGGCTCGGGCACGCGCTGGCCCGCCTCCAGCGAGACGGTGGACACCTGGCTGTCCTCTTCCTCGATCTCGACCGCTTCAAGGACGTCAACGACAGCTTCGGGCACGAAGCGGGCGACGAGCTGCTCATGGCCGTGGCCCGGCGTCTCGCGGACGCCGCCCGCGCCGCGGACACCGTGGCCCGGCTCGGCGGTGACGAGTTCGTGATCCTGATCGACTTCGTCAGCGACGCGACGGACGCGCTCGCCGCGGTGGAGCGCATCTTCGAGGCACTGCGCGCCCCTGTCGCGGTCGGGGGCACCGAGCTGGTCCTCACCGTTTCCGGAGGCGTGGCCATCGCGCCGCAGGACGGGACCACGCGCGACACGCTGCTGGCCGCCGCCGACCGCGCGATGTATCGGGCCAAGTCAGGGGGCGGAAACCAGCACCGCTTCTTCAACCCGACCATGCACGAGCATGCGCTAGAGCGCCTGCAGACCGAGGCCGCGCTGCGCCACGCGCTGCGCCGGGACGAGTTCGTGCTGCACTACCAGCCGGCGGTCGACCTGCGCACGGGTGAGGTCGTCTCGGTCGAGGCGCTCATCCGCTGGAACCACCCGGAGCGCGGGCTCCTGCCGCCCGGCGAGTTCATCCCCGTCGCCGAGGCGACAGGGCTGGCCGCCGACATCACGAAGTGGGTGCTGACCCACGCGTGCCGTCAGGCGCGCGACTGGCAGAGCGCGGGGCTGGCCTCGCTCCGGGTGGCCGTCAACAGCTGCTCGCGTGAGCTGACCGGTGGTCTCCTCGGCCTGATCAGGGACACGCTGCGCGCGGCGGACCTCGAGCCCGAGTGCCTCGAGATCGAGGTGACCGAGCGCTTCCTCGGGGAGGACGACGCGGTCCGCGACGAGATGCTCGTCGAGCTCAAGCGGCTCGGCGTCTACATCACGCTCGACGATTTCGGCACGGGCTACTCGTCCCTGGCGCGGCTGCGCGACTTCCCCGTGGACGTCATCAAGATCGACCGGCTCTTCATCACCGAGCTCGACAGGACCGCCGCCATCGCGAAGACGATCATCGCGCTCGCCGGCAACCTCGGGGTCGCGGTCATCGCCGAGGGCGTCGAGCACGAGCATCAGCTCGCGTGGCTGCGGGAGGCCGGCTGCGACGCCGCATCCGGGTTCCTCATCCGCGCACCGCAGCCTGCGGAGGAGACCACCGCCTGGCTGCTCGCGCACGTGAGCTGACGCAGGCAGATCCAGTGCCAGCGCGTGCCGCGCACGACATGCTCGCAGCCCGTCACGCGGTCCCGGCGATCGGCGAGCACGGATCGGTCGCCGTCAGGACCGAGAGAACCGGGGTACCGGCCGAATCTCCGCTGCCATGGTCCTCGTCGGTGCCGTTCGCGAGTTCCGCTATCAGGACCGCAGAGCCGAACACGAACGCCACGGCGGCGATCGCGCCGACGACTCGGGGAGGCAAGCCGCCATGGATGCCGGTCTCATGCACGACGGCGTGTCCCCTACCGCGTGCGATCAGCCAGCGGTTGAGAGGCAGCGCCACCGTCCCGGCGATGACGAGCGCGAAGGAGAGCGCGCCCCAGAAGAGGACGTCGCCCACCCCGGACTCCATCGCTCCGGGGACAACGAGCATGATGGCGTTGTCGACGATCTCCATGATCGCGATGCTCAGGGTGTCGGAGGCGAGGGCGATCGGGATGACCACGCCGAGCGCGAGGCCGGCCCGCAGTAGCGGCAGACTGGTGAGGGCGTAGCCGAAGAGGAACGCCAGCGCGACGGCGAGGGCGATCGTGCCGAGGTCCGAGAAGCCGAGGGCGGTGCCGATGATCATGCCCAGCACCTCGCCGATGGCGCACCCCGTGAGGCAATGAAGCGTCGCACTCAGCGCAACGCTCGTCAGTGCATGCCCAGAGGTGGGCATCTCGTGGTGCTCATGTCCTTGCGCGTTGTGCGCTGCGTATGCGTGCTGCATCGGTCTCCTCTTCGGCCTGCGGCTGATGGCAGGAGTTCGGACTTGTCCCAAGAGCATACAGGTACCCCCTGGGGGTATGTCAAGAGAAACTGCTCGGCTACTGCTCAAGGCCAGTGAGGATCACGGCTACGAGTCGGCGCACCGAAGCCTTCGATCGAAGCCGCCGAGCACCCTGGAGTGCATGCAGGCAGTAGACCGCCAGCTCCTCCGGGGCCACGTCTGCCCGGACACGCCCTTCGCCGGCGCATCGCGCCAAAAGGTCACGGAGCAGCGCGTTCAGATGCTCGCCGGCCCGATCAACGTGATGCTCACTGTGCAGCTGGACCACGAACTCACCGTCGGGTCGGCCATGCTCGATCATCGATCTACAAGCCGCGGGGCCGCACGCGGCACGGCTGGCGCAAACGGCAGGAACTCGTCGACGCTGCCACGGCGTAAGTGGCCCGACGTCACGCAGCGGCCGCCACGGGCCGCTGCGCGAACGGGCTCACCCTGAGTGGCCACCCCCGTGGCCACCGGACTCCTCGGCGTCGTCCTCCGGTGCGCTCGCACCACCCAGCTCGGACTCCATCTGCGTGATCTCCTCCTCCTGAGTGGAGATGATCTGCTCGGCGAATTCGATGAGCTCGGGGTCGGCGCTCTTGCCCAGTTCGACCTCCATGGTCACCGCGCCCTCGTGATCCTGGCGATGGTCGCGACGGGCGCGGCACTCGCCGCACGCGACTCGGACGAGAAGTCGGCGATCGCTGGAACGCAAGATTTCACCGCGGTGGTCGTTTCCACCTTCAAGCCGCCTCGCCAAGGAGTCAGATCCGTGCACCGCCATTCGCTTCTCCTCACCATCGTCCTTCTCGCCATCACGACGCTCGCTGCGCCGGCGACCGCGCACGTGGGTAGTACGGAACCGTCCGCAGTCGGGCCCCGCGCGGCGGTGGTGCCGAACAGCGACCCCTTCACGGTCGGCCCGAACGCACCGCAGGTCGTGCAGGGCCCTTGCACGGACGCCTCGGCGACCAAGCAGTACGCCGACGGCGAGCAGCACGACCATCTGGACATCGCGTCCCATCGGGCGGCGTGCCAGATGGAGCAGCAGGCGTTTCTGCCCCTCAAGGACGAGTTGGCCAGCGATCCGGGCACGCAGGACGACGAGGTGCTCGGCGAGATGGACGTGGAGGGTGACGTCGCCGCTGTCGCGATCGCCTACCCACGCGCCGGCATCCTCTTCTTCGACGTCTCGGACCCCACCGCCCCGAAGTTCATGCGCCGCTACAACGGCCCGGGGTGCGAGGGGACGGCCATCGACGTGGACTGCGGTGCCTTCGTCGACCTCTCCAAGGACGGCAAGACCGCCTTCTTGTCGGTGCAGCAGATCAGCGTCATCCCCGGCATCAACCCGGGCGGCCTCGCGGATCCCGCCCGGCCCGGAGTGCAGGTCGTCGACGTGGCGAGCGGCACGCTGGCCTTCGAGCAGCCGATAGCGAGCGTCGGCGGCGTGCATACCTCGCGCGACCACATCGTGCCCGAGGGGCCGTCGAGTCCGGAACAGGGACGCGCTCCCGGGCACTACCTCTTCTCCGTCGCCAACGGGATGGGCATCGAGATCTCCGAGGTGATCGAGACGCCTGTCGGGCAGGGGCTCCTGGACGTCGGCCTGATCGAGATCGACGAGGTCCACGACATGTTCATCCAGGACGACCCGCTGACCGGCCGGACCTACATGTACGTAGCCGCTGGGTTCGACACCGGCTTCCTCGTCTACGACGTGACCGATCCGGCCGCGGCGGTCGGCGGCAACCGGCAGCTGGTCGCCGAGTGGGACCTCACCCCGGAGTGCCGTGAGGACTGGTACTCGCACACGATCGACGTGGCCATCCGCAACAACCGCCGGTACGTCACAATGCCCGCCGAGGCATTTGTACTCGGCGACCAGTCGGACGAGGATCAGGCGAAGGGCTGCGGCAAGACCGCAGGCAACGGCGACAAGGCGAGCCCACTCTGGATCGTCGACGCGACCGATTTCGGCGCGCTGGGCCGCGACGGCTACGCCGACGCTCTCGACGGCGACGGGGTGGACACGGCGGCCGAGGTGAAGGCGGCCTCAGAGAAGGCTCTCGTCACCACCTGGACCAACGCCGCCGCTCGCCCGGCGCAGAACATCAACTTCACCCCGCACAACCAGCAGATCGTCGGAGACCGGATCTATCTGTCGGGCTACCACTCAGGCGTGACGGCCCTCGACGCCTCGGGCGCGTTCGCCGGCCGAAACGAGCGCCCGAACGAGATCGGCTTCATCGTGCCGGCCGGTACGCCCACGCGTCCCATCTACAGCCAGGCGGTCGACCCGGCCGTGCCGTTCTTCACCGCGTTCATCGGCTTCCGCCCGCTGATCTGGGACATGGTCGCCTACAAGGGCAGCGTGCTCGCAGCCGACATGACCGGCGGCTTCTACTCCTTCTCTCAGCCAGCTGCGGTCGTCGCCACCGAGGATGGTGAGCCGATCGTCGCCACCGAGGATGGTGAGCCGATCGTCGCCACCGAGGATGGTGAGCCGATCGCCGAGCCCACCCCCTGCCGTACACGACCGGGAGCGATCCGGGCGAGGGTGCGTCCAACGCCCGGCGGGGGCCTGCGCCTCGCACTGCGCCGCGCCAGTCGCCCCGTCACAGTGAGGCTGCTGCGTCACTCGCGTGGCCGCCGGGTCACTGGTACGCGAGTCGTGCAGCGGCTGCGCCCGGAGTCCACTGCTTTGCAGGCGGGAACCAGCCGCCTGCCGGACGGCTTCTACTCCGTCGTGATCCGCGACGATCGCGGCGCGTCGTTGCGTATCGCGCTGAGGCGGACGGGCGGCCGCTTCGCTCAGCGGCCGCGGTTCGCCCGCCAGGATGGGTGCGGGCTCATCCGCAGCTTCAAGTTGAACCGTCCGGTCTTCGGCGGGTCCCAACAGCGGTCGCTCGGTGTCGCGTACCGCCTCAAGGGAGCCGGTCGGGTGCGCGTCACCGTCGCCGACGCGCGGCGGCGAGTCGTGCGGCGGTTCGCCGTCCAGCGGGTCGGTGCCGGCCGCGTCGGTCGCCTCCGAATCCCGTCTCGGGGAATCAAGCCTGGCGACTACCAGGTCAAGCTGTCTGTGGTCGGCCCGGGCCGCCGAGCAGCCGCCAAGCTGACGGCGCGCCGACTCTGAGCTTGGCGCACCTCGGCATGCGGTCCAGCGTCACTTAGGGTCCGTCTCTGAGACGGACCCTTAGCTCCGATCTCGCCGACGGCTGCGTAGTCGCCGCAGGAGCAGCGGAGGCCAGAGCACCGAGAGCCAGAGGGGCCCCCGTCGTCGACGGCGCGGCAGATCGTGGGTGAGCGCGAACAGGTCGCCCTGCGTTCGCGCGGCCCAGACATGCTCTATGCGCTGCTCGAGCTCGCTCGCGTCGAGACGCCCGCGTCGGAACGCGGTGCCCAAGTCGCGCGCCGCGCGCTCCCGCGCGGTATCGGACACGCGCAGATCAGCCCGTCGCGACCGTTGAGGCGCAAAGGCGCCAGGGTTTGCAGCAAAGACTTCCTGGCACCGATCCGAGCAGAACCAGAACTCCGAGCCGCGAAGGCTGAGATGATGCTGCGCAGCCGCAGGGTCGAGCGCCATACGGCAGACGGGATCGACGACGCGCGCACTGGGCGCGTGGTCGTCCAGAACGAGTGCCCAGAGTGCCACGGGTTCGGACATGTTCTTGAAGCGCGTCGTTCCGCGCGACCGCAGCTGCAGCGGGTGCGGTATCGCAGCGCGAGTCGCCTCGGTGAGGATCACCTCACCCGCGAGCGCTGCGTCGGCGACCCGAGCGGCGACATTGACGCCCGATCCGAACCAGTCACCGCCGCGTCGCACGGCGGTGCCCGTGTGCAAGCCGACCCTGACGCCGAGCCCACGTTCGCGGGCGCCGACCTCGCAGACGAGCCTCCGACCGAGGTTCACAGCCTGCGTGGCGTCGTCTGTCCGCAGCAGCAGCGCATCCCCGATCGTCTTGATCTCTTCGACGTCGTGCTCGGGCAGCAGGGCACGGACTGCGAGCACGAAGTCGGCCGCGACATCGGCGGCCTGGGCGTCGCCGTGAGCTTCGGTCAGCGCGCTGTATCCGGCGAGGTCCGCGAGCAGGAAGGTTTGGACGCACCCCATCTCAACAGCTGTCTGCGACGACCGCGCCACCACCCTGGTCAGTGAGGACAGCCGAACGCCGGCAACGCAGCGCTGCTGCGGACCGCCGCCATCGTGGTCGGTGGAACCGCAGCCAGCACGAGGACCGTCAGTGTGATTGATACGACCCCGCCGATTCGTGCCGTTGTCGAGGTGCCGCGCTGTGGCATTCCGGTGAGCAACTGCGAAACGCGGCGCACGACGCCGGCGCCGGCGCCGGCGCCGGCGAGGCTGGTCGCTGTAGGTGTCGCTGCAGACCCACTCTCGGCGGCCTTGCAGATGGCGCTCGCCAGAGCGTGCGGCTCGTGATAGCGGGCGATGGCGAAGCGGTCTGCGTCTCGCTCGAGGTGGAAGCTCAGCTCGGCAAGCGTCGTCCTGCCTCCGGGCACGAGCCGTCCGATGGAGCGGCACAGCTCGCCGAGGAGCAGCACCCAACGATGCCGGCGCGCGATGTGCCCCTTCTCGTGTTCAAGGCTGGCATAGAGCTCATCGTCGTCGAGCGCGGTCAGCGCACCGGCGGACACCACGATCCGGGGGCGTCTCAGCCCCGCCGCCGCGACGAACACGGTCTTGCCGCCGATGATGAGGCAGTTCGACGGCCCTGATCCGACGCCGCTCGCGAAGAGCCGGCGTACGCCGCGTGCCGCTCGCGCGATGCCGAACGCCACGGAGAACGCCGAGGCCATGAGCAAGAAGCCCGGCAGGAAGAATGCCGCGTCGGCGACCGCGTGGCCGTTGAAGGTGAAATGCTGCGTCAGCACCGGGAGCACCGCGTGCCAGCACCACCGCGACACCGCCTCGAACAGGTCGGTGGCCGCAACGGCGATCATCATGGCGGCAGCGGCGACCACGCTGATCGCCGCGCGCACAAGCAGCGCCGACATGAAGACCGCGGCTGCCAGAACGGGCGGTGCCTCATCCAGTCGCAGCAAGCGAGGAGCGGCGAGCAGCACGAGGAGAGCGGTCGCGGCGACCGCGGCGACGATCAAGGCGAGTCCTTGCCTCGCCTCGCGGCGGTCTGCGCTGACAGCTTCCGCAGCCCGGCCAGTTCCCCCCGGTCAAGCCCGCCCACCAGCTGAGCCAGCACGGCCTGGCGCACTTCGATCGAGGTGCCGGCGAGCGCTGTCTCGATCGTTCGCGACACATACTCGGTCTCGGTCAGCGTCGGTCGGTAGACGAAGGCGAGCCCGTCGCGCTTGCGCGTCAGCAAGCCCCGCTCCTGCAGGCGGTTGAGGACGGTCTGAACCGTGGTGTAGGCGCCGCGGTAACGAGGCGGGAGCCCCGACCGCACCTGCTCGACGGTGCCGGAGCCTGCGCGCCACAAAGCGGCCATGATCTGCTCCTGCAGCTGCCCCTGTATGCCCTTCTCGACCGTCACGACCGCGCCAGTATCGCAGCCGAGGACATCATCCGACATTGCGTAGGAGCAGCGCTAGGCTGCCAAGGTGCGCTTCTGGCGGCGAGCCAGTTCCCGGGCGGCGACGCCTGCTACTGCGTCCGCTGAGGAGGCGCGCGCGGCCACCGATGGTGTCGTGTTGGATCTGGCCGACCTCGTGACGCGGCGTTGCGAAGTCTGGCAGCCGCGGTTCCGGGCACGGGGAAAGTCGCTCGAGGTGACCGTCGAGCCCGTGGCCGTCGCCGGCGCGGCCGACGAACTCGCGCTCGTGCTCGATGCGCTGCTGTCCAACGCGATGCGTTTCAGTGATCACGGTGATCACGTTTGCGTCGTCCTCCGCTTGGTCGGGGAAGGAGCCCTGCTCGAGGTCTCCGACACGGGCATCGGCATGTTGCCCGAGGAAATGGGGAAAGTGTTCGACCGCTTCTACCGGGGCAGCCTCGGACGCGATCGGGCGCTCGGCGGTTCCGGCCTGGGGCTGACGATCGCTCGCGAACTGGCCCGCGCCCACCGTGGAGACATATCTTGCGACAGCGTCGCAGGGGAGGGCTCTGCTTTCAGGCTCCGCTTGCCGGCGGCGGCGCCCGTGCGCCGCCGCTCCGACCGCAAGGTCGTGACTCGGAGACTGGCCGTCACGCTCCAGGCCGGCTGACGCCGCGTCGGGCCGGTGGTCCCGCTCGCCGCGCGAAGAAGGTCCGGCCGGCCCCGATGATCACGAGCATCACCACGCTCGTCCACTGGGCGTTGTTGAGTCCGAGGGCGAGTTCGGGGCTGTCCACACGGAGGAACAGCTCGAAGAACCGCCCGATGGAGAAGAGCGCCAGGACAAGCCAAGCGACGTCGCCGGTTCTGGGCAGCCGATGTCGCAACGGCCAGACGATCGCGAAGATCAGCGCTGCGAGGAGAACCTCGTACAGCCCGCCGCTGTGGTAGGCCATCGTCGAATCCGGCGTTCCCGCGTCGGGGTGCGTGTTGCGGACGGCGAGGAAGAAGTCGCTCGCCTTCCCGTAGTGCTCCCCGTTGATCACGTCCCCTACGCGACCGATGGCGACGCCGAGCGCAAGGCTGGCCCCGATCGCATCCAGATAGCGCATCGTCAGTCCGGTCCGCCAGGCGTAGAGCGCGAGCGTGACGGCAGCGGCGATGACCCCGCCGTCGAACGTGAATCCGTTCGTGGCGAACAGCGGCCCTCCCTGCTCGATGACGTAGAAGAGCCGGCCCCCGACGATCGCGGCGATCGCCAGCAGGGCGGTCAGGGTGTTGAGCGGTTCGGTGGAGAGCCCCTCCTCGCGGGCCCACCGTGCCGCGGCCAGGGCACCGACGCCGATGCCGATGGCGATGGTCAGCCCGTGCCACGCAAGCGTCACCGGGCCAAGGTGGATCTCGGGATCGATCCCGATCGTGATTACACCAGAGAGCTCCGACAGCATGTAGCGACCGTAAGCCAGACGTGTACAGGCCGCCTAACGATCTTGCTGCTAGGCCAGCGCCGCGAGCGCGCGCCGGCCAAGCCGCTCGACCCGCTCTTCGAAGAGCGCAGGAGACCACGTCTCGCGAGTGCCCTCGAGCACGTTGACGACGTCGAAGCGGCCGTCTTCGAGCCCGATCCAGACCATGACTCGGCCGGGAGCGCGGCAATCTGCGCTGCGGATCGCTCACGCGGGATCGGGTGGCAGGTCGTACGTCGTCGTGAAGGGCTCCCGGGCGACACGACCGTCGGGATAGCGGATGACTCGCGTCACCGTCACCGAGAAGTCGCCACCCGCAACCGTCTGCCTCGCGCCCGAGACCGCCAGGACGCGACGGCCTTCGTCCTGGCCGTAGAGGCTGACGCTCACCGACGTGGGTGTCGACGACGCGTCCACGAGCACCGGGGCGGATGTGTCGTTGGTCCAGATCAGATCGATTGAGTCGTAGTCGAGGGTCGCCTCGCGGCCCGGCGGATAGCGGTCGATGAAGAAGCTGTGGGGCTGGTGGGTGTCCAACTGCAGACCCGCGAAATACGCGGCGTTGTAGATGGTCGTCGAGAACTGTGAGACCCCGCCGCCGACCGAGGGGACGATCTCCCCGTCGGCGATGAATGGCGCAGGCAGGTATCCCTTCTCGCGCGTGCGAGGGCCGGCGACCGCGTTGAGGGAGAACGCCTCGTCGGGTGCGATCACGGTGCCGTTCACGGCGGCAGCGATCCGGCGGATGTTCGTCACCCTCGGCTCGCAGCACGCGAAGAAGGTCGTGAAGGTGCCGAGCTGGGCGTCGACGCGGCGCGCGGCAGCGGTCGTGACCAGCGGTTGCAGCGGCTGTGCGGTGGCCTCGGCGACGTTCCGGCCCTCGCGCACCGTGTCGGCAATCGCCTCGGCGGTGGCATCGCGATCGAGGGACCTGCCGCTGCGTGCCGGAGTGACCGCGATGTCCGCCGAGCGCGGGCGCCAGTCGACGTCCCCCGGCTCGCTGAGCTGGTCGGGGCCGGCTGCAGGACGGATCCGCGCGTCACGAGCAGGCTGATCGCGCTGGCGGGCCACACGGACGACGAGCGCGTCCAGCGCCTCGTGGCCCAAGGCAAGCCGCGCGGCGGCACCCTCGCGTTCCACGGTCAGCGCGCCCGATGTCCAGCGCTGCGGGACCTCGTACGGCCGCCCGATGCCGGTGACGCGGAGGGGGCGCTCGAGGAAGGACCGCGCCTGATCCGCCACGGCCTCGACGGCAGCTCGTGAGACGCCGGGCTCCGGCACCACCGGCAGGGCGACCGACGGTTCGCCCTCGCGGCTGAACGCCGCCCGGATGGCTGCGACGGTCGCGTCCTTATCGACGCGCTGGCCGGGCCGAGGGGGCACGACGCTCACCGCTCGAGTGCTGGAATCGATCTCGAGCGCACCGACGAACGGCGCCTCGTCGACACGCCGGGCGAGTTCGGTGACGGTTCGCCGCAGCTGCACCTGGTCGACGGCGACGGCCGGCGAGACCGTGCGGCCGAGCAGCAGGCCCGCCATCGTGGCGCCGAGGCCGGCGAGCGGCCCGTCTCTACCGGCACGCATCGCCCGGCGTGCGGTGCGCTCCTCGTCGAGCCGGAATCCGGCCGACCGTGCGGAGATCGGCAGCCGGCGACCCTGATGTACGAAGGTCACGGTCCGCCCCGCGACGTCGAGGCCTCTGACGCGCCGGCGCAGCTCGAACTCGCTCACCCCGCCGACGTCAAGCCCGTCGAGCGCGGTTCCCGGCAGCACCTGTCCCGAATACGCCACGCGGACCGTGACGTCGATGACCGCGGCTACGGCCGCAAGCGCTAGGCCGAGCAACAGCATTCGCCGTACTGACGACCTCGGAGAGCGTGCGCCGCGCATCTTCTCCTACGGTACGTCGGAGCAGGCGCCGATCCTGCGTACCGGAGTGTGTGCGGACGCGTTCAGCGTCGCGCGGGCCGCGAGCCGGTCCAGTGGGCGCCAGAACGCTCGGCGAGCGGCAACTCACACGAGTTCCAGACGCCGCATCGGCCGCGCCTTCGGATTGTGCTCCGCCAATCCTGCCAGGAGATCGTCGCCGCAACGGACCGTGCATGCCCTACGAGCTGTCGGAGCTAGCGTGCCGCGCTCTCGTGCGGAGTCGGATTGTCAGCGGTTGGATACTCATCGCGGTGCTCGCCACCGCCTCCGCCGCCGTGGCTGATCCGCCGGCTGAACGGCTCGACAGAGTGCAGGAGCGGCTCGACGACGCCGGCGACCGCTGGCGGAGCAGGACCAGCGCTCGGAGGTGCTGGCGACCGACATCTCGGGCTACAACGAGCGCATTCGGGGACTTCAGGGTCGGCTCACCATCCTGCGGGGCGAGGCCGCGCAGGTCGAGCAGCAGTTGGCGGTCGCCGAGGCTGAGCTCGGTAGCCGCCAGCGCGACCTGCGGGCCGAGCGCGCGCGGCTCGTCAGGCTTCGCGCGCGGCTGGCGACGTCGCGCCGTGTGCTCTCCGATCGGCTCGTGAGCGCTCTACAAGGCCGACGATCCGGACGTGCTGACCGTCGTCCTTGAGACCGACGGGTTCGAGCAGCTCCTCGAAAACGCCGCATTCCTACGCCGCGTTGGTCGTCAGGATCGCGCGATCGTGCTCGCTGTCAGCAAAGCGAAGGCTGGGGCAGAACGCCAAGAGGAGCGGCTCGCCCGGCTTGAAGCGCAGCAGCAAGTCGTCACGTCCGACCTTGGGCGCGAGCGCGACCGGGCCGTCGATCTCCGCGACGACGTGCTCGCCATCGAGACCCAGCTGACGTCCGCACGCGACGAGCGGCAGCGGTCGCTGGACACGTTGAAGGTCTCGAGCTTCCGCCTGCAGGACGAGTTGGCCGGCCTTGAGCGGACGCAGAGCCGCGTCCAGCGCACGCTCACAGCCGCCCAGAGCGACAACAGCGATGAGTTCGGCACGGCGCCGGTAGGTCCCGCGACCCCCGCTGCGGGAGGGTGGGTGATGCCGGTCACCGGTCCGCTGACGTCGCCTTTCTGTGAGGTCCGCTCCTACGAGGCTTGTCATCCGGGGATCGACATCGCTGCGCCCGAGGGAACGCCGATCCGGGTTGCGAGTTCAGGCCGGGTCGTGCTCATCCAGTCGACCGAAGCGTCGGGCGGGTACGGCAACTTCACGTGTGTCCAGCACGACGCCAGCACCTCCTCCTGCTACGCCCATCAGTCATCCTTTGCCACCAGCAGCGGCGCCAGCGTCTCCACTGGCCAGGTCATCGGCTACGTGGGCAGCACCGGCAACTCGACCGGGCCGCACCTGCACTTCGAGGTACGGGTGGACGGCGGAGTGGTCGACCCGTTCAACTACATCTGAGCGGTGACCGCCCAGCGCGATGCGAACGCCGCGCGGATGTCCGCAAGCTGGAGCGCGCCAGTCGTCCGATCGGACGGCTCCTGCGCATACCCTCAAAGGCCCTACACGCATTAGGAGAAGACACGGTCATGAAGATCAAGTTCCTCATACCCCTCGTACTGCTGGCAGCGCTGGTCGTCGCGGGCTGCGGCGGGGACGACAGCGCATCCAGCGGCGCCGCCGGCAACTCGACGGACCGCGCCTTCGTGGCCGACATGATTCCGCACCACGTGTCGGCGGTCAACATGGCCACCATCGCTCAGGAGCGCGGTGAGAGCAAGTTCGTCAAGAGCCTCGCCGACGACATCATCGAGTCGCAGACGGCCGAGATCGGCACCATGAAGGAGCAGGACGCCGAGCTGGCGGAGGCTGATGTCGAGGTGGGCGAGCTCGGCATGGGCCACTCCGCGATGGGCATGGAGGACATCTCCTCGCTCGATACGGCGACTCCGTTCGACAAGGCGTTCGTCGACATGATGATCCCCCACCACGAGAGCGCCGTCGAGATGGCCAACATCGAGCTCGAAGAGGGAGCCGACCCCGAGTTGAAGGAGCTCGCCGAGCAGATCATCTCCGAGCAGGAACGCGAGATCTCCGAGATGGAGGATTTCCTCGCCAGCTGAGCCCGTCGGCGGAGGTTGAAGTCCGGGAGCCGCCGCCGACCGTACGTTCGAGCCGTCCTATTCGAGGTCAGTCGCCGGCGGCCGTCGAGCGGGCGACCTTCTGCGTTCGAACGACGCCCAGCTTTCAGCGCCGCCGGTCTCCGAGCGCACGCGCTGAACGCGCGCACCACCGGCGACCGCCCCGAGCGAGGAGCGCGCGGCTCCGAGCCGGCAGCCGCAGAGCGGATCGCAGAAGCGGACGATCGGGTGTTCCTCGACCAAGCGGAGATCCCGACCTTCAGGAACGCGGCCGGGAGCCGGCCGCAGTGCTCGCCGACAAGCGCGCTGAGGTCGAGCGAGAGCTGAAGGTGAGCGTCGGCGGGCGTGACGCTCGGCCCGTGTGACACGGACTCCTACGTATCGTCGGTCTTGGCTACGTCTGAGCGAGCAGCCCGTTGAGGGCGAGGTCCACGACGGCATCTCTCGCGCGCTCGGGCGACCAGCGATGCCCGGTGCGAAGGTGCAGATACGTCCAGCCGACGAGGTTGAAAAGGACGGTCGCCGTCTCTCGAGGTTCCACGGACCGCAGCGACCCGTCGGCGTCGCCATCTCTCAACAAGCGCTCCAGCGGCTCGGTGAAGATCGACCTCGTCAGCGCGTCCTGGGCCCCTGTCTCGTGAAAGACCGCGTCCGTGTGGCCCTGCACTGCCATCAGCACCGCCAGGTTCTTTTCTGCGGAGTCGCACAACGCCTTCAGACCACGGGACAGGCGCTGCGCTCCCGTGCCCTCACCAGTGAGCACCGGCCACATGGCGTCGCGGTAGTCGTTGGTGGCGACCTCCGCGAGCTCTCCGAGCAGACGCTCCTTCGACAGTCCGTGCCGGTGAAGGGTCACTCGGGACAGCCCGGCCGCGGTCGCGATGGCGTCGAGTGTGGCGCCCGCGTAGCCCTCCTCCGCGAAGACCCGTCGCGCCGCCAGAACCACCTCCGCTATATCGACGCCTTTGGCCACCTCTCAAAGCTAACACGCCGTTGCAGATGTGTTACGCTATGTTGCATTCATGCATCGTCACGTTACTCAAGAGGGGCCGGTACCCGCCTGGGTCCTGCTGCCGGCGCTGGCGGGCGGGCTCAGCGCTTTGGGAGGCGGGCTCTGGGACGACGTCTGGCATACCGAGCGAGGGCGGGACTCCTTCCTGATCGCGCCCCACATCGCCATCTACGCCGGCATCACGCTCGTCGGCTGGGCCTTGACCGGCTGGCTGCTGATGACCGTCAGGCGCGACGGACTGTCTGCCATTCGTCGTCAACGGCCGCTCCTCATCGCAGCCCTCGGGGTCGCGGTCACACTGGCCTCGGCGCCGATCGACAACTTCTGGCACGCCGCCTTCGGCCGCGACTCGGTGATCTGGAGCCCACCCCACCTGCTCGGCATCATCGGGACCGGCGTCCTTGCGCTGGCGCTCGTGTTGGCGTTGAGCCGATCCGCCACAGGCTGGCGTTCGACGGCGCGGTGGGTGGCCGGCGGCGCTGCCGTGGCCGCCTTTGCGTTCCTCACCGTCGAGTACGACACCGACGTCCCGCAGTTCGCCCTCTCGTGGCATCTGCCGGTGCTCGCCGTCAGCTCCGCCTTCGTCCTGAGCCTCATCCGGAGCGCGACCGGTGATCGGCACGCCGCGACCAAATCCGCCGCGGCGCACCTCGTGTTCGTGGTGCTCGTGAGTGGGTTCCTCCTGTCGCAGGAGTTCGACGCGCCACGGCTGCCGCTCCTGCTGCTGGGCGCGGCGGTGCTCGATGCCGCGGCGCCAAGGCGCCCCCGCGTCGAGACGGCGATGTGGTTCGTGGTCACGCTCTTCGTCGGCTACGCACTTGCCGCCTCAGTGGGCTGGTCCGGCGAGGACTACGCCCTGAGCGACCTGGTCATCGGGGGTCTCATCGCCTGGCCGCTCGTGACCGTCGTGCTTGCACTCACCGACAGAAGTCAGAGCTCGATTCCGTTCACCGGCCGCAGACACACACCGGTCGCTGTGCTGCTGATGGCTCTCGCACTACCGGCCGCCGCCATCGCGCACGATCCTGGCCAAGGCGAGGACGCCGGCGAACTCGGCGTGACGATGCACAGCGTCGGACAGCGCGTCGACGTGCGCGCAACGCTTCCAGAGGGGATGACGGCCAAGCGGCTCGTTGCGCGCCGGGCAGGCGACGTCCGCAGCGGTCCGCTGGAGGGATCGCAAGGCGCGGTCAGCGGCAGTCTGGAGCTACCAACCTCGGGTCGGTGGTTCATGTACCTCGAGATGACGCGAGGCGGGCGGCCCGTCGAGGCGTGGCTCCCGGTGAGTGTTGGTGACGGGAGGTCCGTGGTTGGGGATCGTTCGCGATTCGCGTACTACGTGGATCGCGGCGGCTCGTCAGCGGTGCAGGTCGTGTCGAGCGTGATTCTCTACGGGCTGGTGCTGGCGCTCCTTGGCGCGCTCGTGGTTCTCGTGCGCCGAGACGGTCCGGCGCCACAGGCTGCCGTCTAGGAGCCTGTTGAAAAGTCCGGCTCGTCCGGATGGCGGCGCTGACACATCGCCGGTCCACCACCCGAATCCTCGGAAATACCACCGGTATTGCCTTTGGATCCGGTCGGCGGCCGGCTCGGTCAGCCCCGCCACCGGCCGGGCCGTCCAGTTTTCAACAAGCTCCTAGCGAGCGCAAGCCGTTCGCCCAAGTTTGACCGCGCTCGGGCGTTATCACCTACGACGCTTGGGATCCGCAAGATCCCTTGCTACTCTTCCGCCCGTCGTTGACATGCCGAATCCTGTCGGGCCCTGCCAGACAGGAACGGGGGAACCAAGTAGTTCGGGGCGAATGGGCTCGTAGTCGAGCCCTAGCGCGTTGCCTTGCGCGCGAGCCCGTCAGCTCACCTCGTAGGCACCCATTCCAACTGAAGGTGTCGATGCTCGAGTTCGTTCGTACCGGCCTTGGCCGAGTTGTGCTTTTCGTGCCCCTGTTGGCGTTCGCCGGGGCGGCGTCAGCGTCGGCGCATACCGCGGGAACGGGCGCAGCCAGCTACGTGGAGCCCGAAGTTCGCGGCTTCGAGTGCGAGGCGCGCGACGGCAGTGGATGCCCCCGCGGCGCAGAGCTGCGCGTGAAGGGCGAGGGTCTTGCCTCGGCGACCTCGATTGTGTTCCTCGGCCGTCGTGGAGCGGAGGACGACCACACGGCTCCGCCGATCGAGGCGGAGGCGCACGCCGTCGTCGTACGCGTTCCTGCCGAGGCCAAGAGCGGTCCGATCCGCGTCGTCACGATCGACTCGAGCGCCGACGGTCCACGCATCAAATTGTCCAAGACGACCGTGGAATCCACGTCGGTCGATGGTCCCGGCGTCTTCCCGATCCGCGGCAAGCACACCTACGGGGACGGTTTCGGTGCCGGCCGCAGCCACCAGGGACAGGACATCTTCGCCAGCTGCGGCACGCGTCTCGTGTCCGCGCTCGACGGCACGGCGACCATCGCAAAATTTCACGACCGGGCTGGCAACTACGTGGTCATCAAGGCCGCGGACGGCACCAGCCAGGTCTATATGCACATGGCCGCTCCGGCCACTGTGAAATCAGGTCAGCGCGTGAGCGCAGGCCAGGTGATCGGCGCGGTCGGAGACACCGGTCGAGCCAGTGGCTGCCACCTGCACTTCGAGCTCTGGTCCGCCCCGGGCTGGTACGAAGGCGGCGCGCCGATGGATCCGCTGCCGATCCTGAAAGCCTGGGACCGCACGCGCTAGCGCTCGCGTCCGCGGAGGCCCCTGGCCTCCGGTTGACCTCGTCGACGAGCGCCCGGACGCCTGACGCTCCTGCGAGCCGTCGGCCGTGTTCAGCCACGTTCGCAGGAGGTCGCGCTGGTAGGACGTAGAGGGGGTCGTGAACGTCGCCGGCCTTCCTCGCATCGCCCTCGCGCTCGTCGGGCTCCTGGTAGTGGTGGTCATAGCCGGAGTCATCGTTCTCCGGCCGGACGGATCGACGGATGCAGAGCTATCGGATGCGCTTCGCGCACCGACGTATCAAGCCGAGGTGGCGGTGGTCAAGGTGAGCCCCTGCCCTCCCCCGCAGCAGGGGAACTGCACCTTTGTCGCCACGCGCTTGGCCGACGGTCCCGACGAGGGCCAAACGGTTTCCATCCCCACTGGCGCTCCCGGCGCGGGACCTGACCTCAATCCTGGGGATGAAGTGCGCTTGTCCGATTCGGGAGCCGCGGCGCGGGAGCAGGGCCTGCCGCCTTACTCCTTCTCGGACTTTGAACGTCGCAGCCCCATGCTGTGGCTGCTGGGGCTCTTTGCCGCGATAGTGATCGTCTTCGGCCGTCGCCGCGGAGCGCTCGCCCTGCTCGGTCTCGCCTCGAGCATCGGTGTCGTACTGCTCTTCCTCATCCCGGCCGTCCTCGATGGTCGCCCGATCCTGCCGGTTGCGCTGGTGGCCTCGCTGGCGGTCATGCTGTTGACCCTCGGGCTGGCACATGGCGTAGGACCGAAGAGCATCGCCGCCGCGCTTGGCACCGCCGTCTGCCTCCTGCTGACCGCCGTCCTGGCGATCGCCTTCACAAAGCTCGCAAATCTGACGGGGTTCTCCTCTGAGGAGGCGCTCATTCTGCAGGAGGCCTCAGACCAGGTCTCGGTCCAAGGCCTCGTCATCGCGGGCATGATCATCGCGGCACTTGGTGTCCTCGACGATGTGACCGTCAGCCAGGCGTCAGCGGTGATGGCCCTCCGGCGCGCCGATCCTGCCCTGTCGTTCAAACCGCTCTACCACGAGGCCATCGACGTCGGCCGCGATCACGTCGCAGCGACGGTGAACACGTTGATGCTCGCGTACGTCGGCGCGTCGCTTCCGATCATGCTCGTCTTCGCAGTCGGAGATACACCCTTCGCGGATGCCGTCAACAAAGAGGCCGTCAGCGAAGCAGTCATCGGGACGCTCGTCGGGTCGATCGGCCTGATCGCCGCGGTACCCATCACCACAGCAGCTGCCGCCGCGCTGGCGATCCGTATGCACCAACTGCCGCCGCACGAGGCGCACGCCCACTGACGGCTGGAACAAGGAGCTCGTGCGTGCGGCCGCTCGCCCTGCTCCGGATCGGACACTGACGGGCGCGTCAACTGGCTTTCCTGTCTGCGCGGAACCGGCGCAAACGCAGTGCGTTGGCGACCACCGAGACGCTGGAGAAGGCCATTGCGGCGCCGGCGAGCAGTGGGTTGAGCAGCCCGGCGGCGGCAAGTGGCAGCGCGGCCATGTTGTAGCCGAAGGCCCAGGCGAGGTTCTGCTTGATCGTGCGCAGGGTCGAGCGGGAGAGCCGGATGGCGTCGGCGGCCGCACGGAGGTCGCCCGAGACGAGTGTGAGGTCGGAGGCCTCGATCGCGACATCGGTGCCGGTGCCGATTGCGAGACCCAGATCCGCCTGAGCGAGCGCGGGGGCGTCGTTGACGCCGTCGCCGACCATGGCCACGACGCGGCCGTCGTCCTGTAGGCGACGCACGACGGCGGCCTTGTCGGCGGGCAGCACCTCGGCGATGACGTCGTCGATGCCGACCTCGGCGGCCACTGATCGCGCCGTCGCCTCGTTGTCGCCAGTGAGGAGGATGGGCCGGAGCCCGAGCGCCTTGAGCGACGCGATGGCCTCGCCTGACGTGGGCTTGACCGTGTCGGCGACGACCAGAACAGCGCGCACGGCACCGTCCCACGCTGCGAGCACGGCGGTACGTCCCAGTGCCTCGGCCGCCTGCTTGGCCACGGCGAGCTCCTCGGGCAGCTTCAGGCTCCACTCACTCATGAGCGACGGGCGCCCGACGAGCACCGCGTGCCCGTCGACCACGCCTTCCACGCCCAGGCCTTCGCGGTTGGTGAAGCCCTCGACCGCGGGCAGCGTGCCGGTCTCCTCTTGCGCTGTGCGAGCGATCGCCTGCGCGATGGGGTGCTCCGAGGCGTCCTCGAGGGCGCCGGCGAGCCGCAGCACTTCTGCGCGGTCGTCCCCCGCCGCGACGACGACGTCGGTGAGCGCCATGCGCCCGGTCGTGACCGTGCCGGTCTTGTCGAGGACGATCGTGTCGACCTTGCGTGTCGATTCGAGGACCTCCGGACCCTTGATCAGCAGGCCGAGCTGAGCGCCCCGGCCGGTACCGACGAGCAGCGCCGTCGGCGTGGCCAGGCCGAGCGCGCACGGGCACGCGATGATCAGCACGGCGACGGCGGCGGTGAAGGCGAACTCGACAGACTCGCCGGTACCGATCCAGAAGCCCAGCGTCGCGGCGGCGAGCGCAATCACGATCGGGACGAAGACACCCGAGACGCGGTCGGCAAGCCGCTGGACCGGGGCCTTGCCCGATTGAGCGTCGGTGACGAGGCGAGCGATCTGTGCGAGGGCGGTGCCGGAGCCGACGCGCGTGGCGCGGATGACAAGCCGGCCGCCGGCGTTGACCGATGCCCCCGCGACCTCGTCGCCGGGATGCTTCTCCACCGGCACCGACTCACCGGTCAGCAGGGACTGATCAACCGCAGACGTGCCCTCCTCCACGACGCCGTCGGTGGCGACCTTCTCACCCGGCCGCACCACGAAGCGGTCGCCGGCCTCGAGCTGTTCCACCGGGATGCGCCGCTCAGCGCCGTCCGCATCGAGCACGGCGACGTCCTTTGCGCCGAGCTCGAGCAGCGCCTTGAGCGCCGAACCCGCCCGCCGCTTGGCGCGGGCCTCGAAGTAGCGGCCCGCGAGGAGGAAGACGGTGACAACGGAGGCGACCTCGAGGTAGATCTCGTGCGTCCCGCCGGCCTTGTCGGGGATCAGGTCGAACGTCATGCGCATCCCGGGGTCGCCGGCGTCGCCGAGCAGCAGCGCGTAGAGCGACCAGAACCAGGCGGCAAGGACGCCTACGGAGATGAGCGTGTCCATCGTTGCTGTCGCGTGGCGCAGGTTCACCCAGGCGGCGCGATGAAACGGCCACGCGCCCCAGACCACGACGGGCGAGGCGAGCGCGAGCGACAGCCACTGCCAGTTGTCGAACTGCAGCGGGCTGACCATCGCGACCAGGAACACGGGCGCGGTGAGCAGCGCGCTGATCAGAAGGCGCTGCCGCAGGGGCGCTGTCTCATCGGGCGCGTCGTCGGAGCCACCGGGGGCCGGCCCGGCGGAGGGGAGCACCGCCCGGTAGCCCGCCGCCGCGACCGCATCGAGCAGCTGCTCGGGAGCGACAGCGCCCGCGTCGAAGTCGACGGTCGCCTTCTCCGTCGCGTAGTTGACCGACGCGGTCACGCCATCGAGCTTGTTCAGCTTGCGCTCGATCCGGTTCGCGCACGAGGCGCACGTCATGCCCGCGATGGGCAGTTCCAGATGCTCGCTAGTGGCCGTCATCTCAGCGCACCTCCTCGGTGAAGGCGGCGGTGTGGACGCGGCCCTCGTGTTTGAACTGCAGGAACAGGCGGTAGCGGCCGGCGGTCGGGAACGTGGCCTCGAAGCCGACCGAGTCGTCGTTGCCTCCCTGCTCGGCGTGCTCGGTCGGATGCACGTGCAAGAAGGCCAGGTCGCCCTCGCGCAACGCCACCAGGTGGCCGCCAGCGCCGAGATAGGGCTCGACGCGAACCGGCGCGCCTTGGTTGTAGACGGTGAAGCGCAGCTCGGCGCCGTCGCCCGCACGAGCCTCGGAGGCTTCGCGGCGGACCTCGTAGCCATCGCCGGCGTCGGCGATGAGCGCCGGAGTCGGCAGATCGCGAAGGTCCGCCTCGCCGTCCACGCGCAGGTCGGACGCGAGCGTGTACGGATCGCCGCCGCGGGTGAAGTCCGCGAACAGGCGGTAGGAGCCGGCGTCGACAAGCCGAACCTCGGCAGCCCACGAGCCATCGGCCTGCTGCACCGGGTGCAGGTGCTGGAAACCGGTGAGGTCCCGCCGGGCGAGGATCAAGTGCATGCGCTTCCCGTGTGCGATCTCGAAGTCGCGCACTGTCGCTCCTTCCTCGTCGGCCACGCGGAAGCGCAACTCCTCGACGCGACCGCGACGCAGCTCCGGATCACCGACGACTACGCGAAGTCCGGCCTCGGCGACGGAGAGCCCACGCACCGGATGCGACGCCTCCTCGGCGCCCTCGGCCCCGGGGCCGCCGTGATCGGTTGAAACGGTCGACTCCGCGGTCGCTCCGTGGGAACCGGCACTGGTGTGCTGAGCCTCCTTGGCAGGCTCCGGCCCGATGGCGGCGCCGACGGCAGCCGCCCCACCGAAGGCGATCGCGACTACAGCCGCAAAGCCAGCGAGTTTCGCTGGAACCGTCATCGCTCGATCACTTCATAACCGGCTTCTTCGACCGCAGCGCGAATGGCGTCGTCGGCGAACGATTCGCCGCTGATCGTCACGCGGCCGGAAGCGAGTTCGACGTCCACGTTCTCGACACCGGCGACCTCGGAGACTTCCGCTTTGACGCTCAGCGCGCAGTGACCGCACGTCATGCCTGAGACCTGATAGGTGCGGGAGTAGGGAGTGGTCATGTCGGGGGGGTCCGAATACCGGGAGGGGGTATGTGCTTCCAGCACCTTAGCACCCCTTGGACGCTTGAGTCAAATACGACTGGGGGGTATGCTCGAGGCATGGCCTCCCCTGCCGCCGCAACAACGACCACGCGTGGCTACACCGCGACCAAAGACCAGCTCGGCAAACGCCTCCGTCGCGTCGAGGGACAGGTGCGCGGCATCGAGAAGATGGTCGAGGAAGACCGCTACTGCATCGATGTGCTCACCCAGATCTCCGCCGTTCAGGCAGCGCTCGACAAGGTTGCGCTAGGCCTTCTCGATCAGCACGCACAGCACTGCCTCCTCGATGGCCACGGTGACGGCACGCCGGCCGAGCTGACCGAAGAACTCATGGCCGCTGTCGCGCGGCTGATGCGGCGCGGTTGAACTCGCTGAGCGCGTGGCAGGAGCTGCTCGAGCCACACCTGCGCACCTCGGCGAAACCCGGCTGAGGGTCAGATCCGCTGCGGCTGCTCGCGGGCGGCCAGCATGGCGCGGTCGCGCGGGTGATCAGCTCATCGACCGAATCGCCGTTGTCCTTCGCGACCAGGCCGACGGAGATCGCGGCGCCCTGGAACTGGCCCGCGATCCGGGCCGAGATCGATCGAAGCGATCCCGCACGCCGGCGAGGTCCTCGCCGGCGAGGACGCACACGAACTCGTCGCCGCCGAAGCGCATGATCAGGTCATAGGGCCGCAGCGCCTGCCTCATGCTGTCCGCGACGGTGCGCAGCAGTTCGTCACCTGCCCCGTGCCCCTGCTCGTCGTTGATCCGCTTGAGGCCGTCGACGTCGACGAAGGCGACGACGAGCGGCTCCCGAGTCCGGTCGGTGCGCTCGAGCCGGAGCGGACGAGAGCGGCGGTGTCGCGTTGCATCGTCGTCTGTGCCCGCGTCCGGCGCGTGCGCGCCCAGTTCGGCACCGAGGCGCCCGACTCCCGCGATCGGTCGCTGTCGGCCTGGTCGAGGTCGGCGGCGCGCTGATCGCGGTCGGAGGTGTAGACGCGCCAGTCAGCGATTGGTGATGGCCTCGCGCACCTCGGCGGCGGTGGGGTCGGTCCCGAACCCGGTCAGGCACCACGTGGCGCCGGCATCGACCCACGGTCGCGCGTCCGTGCCCGCGGGGTTCGTGACCACGACGTCGTATCCGTCGAGGCTTCCGCCACGCTCGGCACGGACCAGCGCGAGCATCTCCTCGAGCTGGGCCGGCTCGTCCTGATCGATCGGGAAGACGCCGTCGAAGCGGGCTGCGCGCCGCAGCGGGCGTTTGTTCGGCCAACGAGCGGCGACCCAGATCGGGATGCGCGCGACCGGCGGCGGCTCGAACCCGCCGGACCAGTAGTAGGCGAGCTGCTCGAGGCCGGCGTCGAGCAGCGTCGCGCGCGCCCGCAGGTCGGGCTCCTCCCCGAAGCGGTCGGCATCGAACTCGCCGGTACGCTCGCTGCCGGTGCCGACGCCGAGCACGAGGCGGCCGCCGCTGAGCCGGTCGAGCGTCACCGTCTCGCGGGCCAGCTGGTGTGTGCGCCGCCGCGGCAGCGGCGTGACCAGCGGGGCCGATGATCATCCGCTCCGTCCGCGTGGCGATGGCGGCGAGCGTCACCCACGGGTCGGCGATCCACCGGACCGGCTGGCGGTAGGCGACGTGGTCCCACAGGAAGAACCCGTCCCACCCGGCGGCCTCGGCCTGGACCGCGAGATCGGCGACCAGCCGCGGCTCGCTGAGCTCGCCGAACGGGGCGACGAAGATGCCGCGACGCGCTTCAGGCATGGAACTTCTCGTAGAGGCCGGCGAAGACGCCGGCCGCGTGCGCCGGGGCGATCCACGGGTAGGGCGCGTCGACGCGGTAGGGCACGATCCACAGCGGCCAGAAGGCCATCTCGTCCGCTCTAGGGCGTGCCGGCCGGGGAGCCCGCGCGCTTGAGGTGCGCGAAGTCCGGCCACAGGGTGAGGTCGAAGTCTCCGACCATGTCGAGCACCTGCTCGATCTCGGGATCCAGGAACACGTGCAGCGCCTCCTCGTGATCGGGCCACAGCGTCGGAGGCTCGTGGCCCGCCGCGGGACGGCCGATGGTGCGGTCGATCGCGCTCTCGGGCACGCGCACCTTCTGCAGCGCCTCGTAGACGCGCTCGTGCGGCGGCGTGCGCGTGAGCAGATGGTCGGCGGGGACGAAGTCGTCGCCGACGCCGAGGAACTGCAGCGTGCGCTTGTACTCCCCGCGCGGGTCGGCGCGGCACTTCTCGTGCTGGAGGACGAGGATCTGCTCGGGCTCGAAGAAGCGGCGCAGCGCGGCGAGCTGATTGCCGTAGGAGCGGTCCGCCGCCGCGGTGTTCATCCACACGCGCTTGTCGCCGCGCTCGACGCGCGCTCGGCGCTGTGCGAACGCCTTGCGGTAGGCGTCGATCGGGTTGGCGAAGCTGACGATGATCTTCGCTTCCGGCGACACGCGGGTCAGCAGCGGCAGCGTCCACGACTGCGTGAGGTACATCTCCGTCCACTCGCCCGTGATGGTGCCCGGCGTCTTGGCGAAGCGGGCGTGGTACGCGGCGATGTCGGCGTCCGTCATCTCCTTGTAACAGAAGTCGTCGAAGAAGCGCTGACTCGCCCGGCGGTTGCGCGGCGGGCGGACCTGCGGATGGGCGCAGATGAGGCTGTGCCACCACGGGCCGCCGGAGGTGATCGCGCCGACGCCGATGAACTCCGGCGCCCCCGGCGCGCCCTCGAGCGGCTTGTAGATCCGTTTGCGGACCTGCTTGTAGCCCTTGAGCGCCGGCTTGCGCAGCGGCGAAGCCATGACCCGTTCGCGCAGGGTGCTCATACCTTCGCCACCAGGTCGCGGAAGTTGGGCCACAGGTCGATCTCGAACTCCGGCAGCAGCTCCGCCAGCAGCTCGACCTCGGGCTCGAGCGTCGCCTTCACGCCCGCATCGAAGTCCGCCCACATCGGCTCCTTCGCCGACTCGCGGCTGACGCCGCGCGGCTTGCGCATGTCCTCGGGCACGAAGTCGTCCTTCACGCCGAGGAAACGCAGCGTGCGCGAGTAGTGCTCGATCGGGTCGCGGACGCACTGCTCGTACTGCAGGAAGATGATCTGCTCGCGCTCGTACCAGTGCAGCAGCCGGCGGACCTGGGTGCCGTAGCGCCCGCGCTGGATCGCGTCATAGGTCAGGCGGTCCATCATCGGCATGCGCCCCATGCTCAGACGGTGCGGAAGGCCGGAGCGCATGCGCTCGATCGGGTCGCGCAGCATGACGAGCAGCTTCGCCTCGGGTGCGGCGCGCTTGAGCAGCGGCGGCGTCCAGAAGTCGTGCATGTAGCGCGGCGTCCACTCGCCGGTCACCTGGCCGGGCTCCGTCTGGAAGCGCGTGCGGTAGTGCCAGATGTCGCCCTGCTTGAGCTCGCGCATGCAGAAGCGCTGAAAGAAGTGCAGCTCCTTCTTGCCCGATCGCGGGAGGACGACATCGGGGTGCTCGAGCAGGCTCTCGAACCACCACGTCGTCCCCGACCGCTGGGTGCCGATGCCGATGAAGTCCGGCGCACGCTGGGGAACCTTCGGCTCAGTCACGGCGCACAACCTTAGATGGTTGATTCCACGAGGCCCGTGGTCGCGGGCGCGGTCATGAACGAGCCGGGCGTGGCCGGCCGGCGAAGGCCGTACCGGTGGTACGGGCAAGTCCGGACGGGCGCGATCCGGCGAAGCGTCAGGGCCGTGATCCGCGGCCGCGGAGTCGTGGGATCAACCAGCTTAACCTCGCGGGTCAGTGGTCACCGTCCTGCTCGCGCTCTCCTCGGCGGCCTGCTACGGCGTCTCGAACTTCGTCGGCCCGCTGCTCGCGCGGCGCGAGGCGCTGTTCGTCGTCCTGTTCGTCTCGCACGTGGCGGCGCTGGCAGGCGCGACGGTCTATCTGGCCTTCGACGGGGGCGCGCTGCTGGGCCCGAAGCCGTTCGCGCTGGCGATGCTGGCCGGCCTTGGCAACGGGCGTTCGGCGTCTTTCTCACCGCGCTGCCGGCGGCGTCCGAGGACGGCGGGCGTGCGTGGGCGATCTTCGACGCGCGCGTCGCGCTGCTCGTGGTCGTCGTCGTGTGGGCCGGTCGCGAGCTTCGCGCGCTGCGGTTGAACCGGTCGACGCCGGTGCTCGCGCTCCCCGGGCTGCTGCTGCTCCTCGGGACGCTCTTCTACGTCGTGGCGGCGAGCCGCGGCCAGCTGAGCCTGGTGTCCGTGCTCGGCTCGCTGTTTCCCGTCTTCACCGTCGGGCTCAGCGTGGCGTTGCTCGGGGAGCGCCCGTCGCGGCTGCAGAGCGCGGGTGTCGGTGCTGCCCTCGTCGGCGTCATCCTCATCGCGTTGTAGCCAGCGTCGCCTCGACGCCGCGGACGTCGCCGTCCTCGTCGGCGAGCACCTCGACCGCGCCGAAACCGCACTCGGCCAGGTAGTCGACGAGCGCGGCGGCCTGGTCTCCCCCGAGCTCGAGCAGGAGCGCACCGCCGGGGCACAGGAAGCGCGGACTGTTCGCGACGACCTGGCGCAGGAGCCACAGGCCGTCCTCGCCGCCGTCGTAGGCGCGCGGGGATTCGAAGGCGAGCGTGTCGCGTTGCAGCAGCCCGAGCTCGGCCGTCGGCACGTAAGGCACGACGCCGACGACGACGTCCGCCTCGTCTGGAGCGAGCGGCGCGAGCAGGTCGCCGAGCCGGGCGTCGACGCCGTTGACGATGGCGCAGGCGACGGCCCGCGGGTCGGCGTCGGTGGCGACGACGCGGGCGGCCGGGTGCGCGGTGCGCAGCACGGCGGCGATCGCTCCGCAGCCCGTGCACACGTCGATCGCGGTCCCCTTCGTCGGAAGGCGCGCCGCTGCCCGGCGCGCGAGCGCCTCGCTCTGCCGGCGCGGCACGTAGACGCCCGGATGCACCTCCAGGTCCAGGCCGCAGAAGCGCACCGACCCCGTGATCCACGCCAGCGGCTCCCCGGTCAGGCGGCGCGCGACCAGCGGCTCGAGGTCGCCGCCGCAGGCCAGCAGCTCGTCGGCCTCCTCCTCCGCGGCGACGAAGCCGGCGCTCGCGAGCCGCGCAACCAGCGCGGCGCGCGCGTCAGCGGTCAGCGGCCTTGTCACCCGCCAGGCACGGCGCGGCGCCACAGACGTCGATCACCCGACCGGTCCCGCCCGCCCGCAGGAAGGCGGACTTCTGGCGCATGCCCGACGGCGAGCGGCGCGGGAACTCGTGCGAGTCCTGGCCCTCGCGCGGCGGCGTCTCGGTCTTCGGCGGGACGGGTGAGCCGGAGTCCCACAGCACGATCGCCGAGCCCTTGTACGCGCGCCCGCGGATCTCCCCGAGCCCGAAGAGCGGCCGGCGATCGGAGTCGCGGCCGGGCTGTGCCCACGGCGCGAGGGCGCGCGCCCCGATCGTGCGCGCCTCGACCTTCGCCGCGTAGCTGGTGACCTGGTGGTCGCCGAGCCCGACGTGCATGAGCACCTCGTGCGGCGGGGTGTTGGGCAGCGGGTCTGAGGTCATGTGGTGCGCGTAGCCGTTGGCCTCGGCACGGTCCCACTGCATCTGCAGCAGCTGCAGCAGCACCGGCCGCTCGAGCTCGTCGGGATAGGCGCTGTAGAGGAACTGCGCGTAGGTGTCGAAGTCAACCGAGCGGCGCAGAAGCGTCGAGTAGTTCATCCCGGGGACGCCGAGCACGCCGCGGTCGTTATCGGGCGCGACCGCCATCAGCGCGCCGCCGATGATGCCGCCCTGGCTGTTGCCGTCGTAGTAGAGGCGCTCACGGTCGAGCACCGACTTCCCGTCGACCTGGAACGCGGGGTCTGAGCCCAGCCCATCCGCGTGGATCATCGCCCGGCCGAGGAAGAGGAAGTCCAGGATTCCCTGCTGGACGCGGTCGCCGAGCTTGGGGAAGTTCGAGATGTCCGCCAGAATCGTGCCGACCGTGGGGATGTCGCAGTTGGGCGCCACGACGCGGCCGGCGAGCAGGTCCGCGACGGTTTCGGGATTCGGAGACGTGTCGGGGAGGTCGGCGCACGACATCCCGATCCAGTCCGTCGCGCAGAAGACGAAGCCGTGGTTCTGCGAGAGGGTCTTCAGCTGGCCCTGGTTGACCTCGCCCCGGCTGCCGAGCAGGCCGTGGCCGTAGATGCCCGGCCGCAGCGCGGCGCCCGCCGTCGCCACGCGCGGGATGTTGCAGGTGAAGCGCGCGTCGACGGTGCCGTTGGCGGCGGGCAGGCCGTCGTCGCCGTAGTTGAAGGTGGATCCGGACGCGCAGCCCGGCAGGTTGAGGTAGCAGGGGACGGTGATCGTGCCCTCCACCTGCCGCATGATCTGGTCGTCGACGTCCTCGGCGACCTTCTCGATGGCGAACTTCGGCGAGCGGCCCTGCACCTGGAGGTCGGCGAGGTCCGTGTCCCCGAGCTGCTCGAAGGCGTCGTCGCGGATGTGGAGCATGCGCTCGGTGAGGTTGCGCTCGCTGGCCACGGTGAAGTCCCACGCGAGGAAGAGGTCGTCGCGCCGGACGCCGGCGCGGGAGAGGTCGAGGAAGGTCCGCTCAGCTCGTGCGCGGCGCGCCTCGAGCGCGGCGTCGTCGGTCACGACGCCGTCGCGCAGCGCTCGGAAGGCGGCGCCGGGTGCGATGCGCTTCCCCTCGGCGGTGCGCATGCGCCGGAGGCCGACGACGTAGCGGTGGCCCTCGAGGAAGTTGCGCGCCGGCCGGACGATGACGTTGCGGTCGGCGGGGTCGGCAGGATTGACGTCGATCTCCGTCCACACCGGGTGGCGGCGGCCGGTGCGGGCGTCGACGACGACGACGGGCTGGCGGCGGTCGAAGGACCGGCCGATGTCGTCGATGGGGACCGCACCCGTGCGGGCGAGCGCCTCAGGTGAGTCGAGGCCGGGGACGCGCGTGACGATCGCGGTGCCGGGGCTGAAGCCGTCGTTGCGGTTGAGCTCGGCTGTCGACACGCGGACGCCGGCCTCGTTGGCCGGCATGGCGGCCGCGGGAAAGGCGACGCGGCGGCCGGTGTCAGTCGACGGGTCGCGCACGGTGAAGCGGTCGCTCGGGAACGGCAGCAGGCACAGCGCCGGGTCGAGCTGGTCGCAGTCAGTGCCGTCGGGCAGGTCGAGGGCCACGGGCTCGGGCGTCCGGGGAGTGCAGTCGAGGTTGCGACGGCCCCGTCCGGCGGGGGTGGCAGCGCGACGCGGCCCGCGGTCGCGGAAGGCGCGAACGACCAGACGCGGTCGGGCGCAGGCGTCGAGCGTGGCGCGCCCGGCACGGGTGAGGCGCAGCTTCACGGCCCGGCTCGAGCGCACCGTGCGCGGGTCGGTGACCGGGCTGACGAGCCGCACGGGCTTGACGGTGCGGACCGCGAGCCGCAGCGTCTTCGCGCCGGGCTCGCCCACCCGGACCTGCACCGCCTGCGCTGGGGCGGCGGCTAGCAGGAGGGCGAGCAGGCACAGGATGCGGCGCATGAGCGGGAGCTTGGCACCTCGCACGCAGGCGTGAGCAGGTTGCTCAGTTGCCGCACTCACGGGCGTCGAGGCCTACCGCCGCCTCGTTGACCTCGGTCTGGAGCGTCTGCAGGTCGGTGACCAGGCCGGCGAAGGCGCCCTGCTCGTCCGTCGGCGACGTCTGCGAAAGCGAGCCGAACACCTCGGCCGCCCGCGTGTTCGTGTCGATCAGGCGGGTGTAGTCGGCCTCGAGCGCCTCGTCGGGCGTCAGCGTCTCGAGCTCGTCGAGCTGGCGCTGGGCGAGGTCCTGCGCGTCGGCGAAGTACGTCCGCGTCGCGTCAGGGTCGGCGAGGTCGGGCTGCCCGAGGTCCTGTGCGCGCTTGGCGTACTTGAGGCAGATGGTGTTGGCCCGGTCGGCCAGATCGGCCTTGTCGAGGCCGTCGTCGCCGCACCCGCCGACGACGATCGCCGCCACCACGGCCAGCGGCCAGCTCGCTTTGCGCATGCCCTGAACGTAACGGCAGGTAGCTTTGGACGCGTGACCGGCCCGCCTGACCTGCACCAGACGCGGATGGAGTCCGCTGCCGAGCCCCCGTTTCATGATGAGCTCGAAGCCGTGTGGGGCGCGGAGTGGGGCGCGTCGGACGAGGTCGGCCGGCTGCGCACGGTGCTCGTGCGGCGGCCGGGCGGCGAGCTGGGCGCGGTGCGTGCCGACGCGTGGGACGAGGAGGCGCAGGCGCTCGTGGACCCCGACGGGCGCTGGTACTGGACCGACCGGGTGCCGCCCGACCTCGATCGGGTGGCCGCGCAGCACGCCGGGCTGGTCGCCGCGCTCGAGGCCGAGGGCGTCGACGTCGTGGTGGCCGAGCCGCTCGGCGGCGCCTTCGTCAAGGCGATCTACGCGCGCGACCCGCTGGTCACGGTCCCGGGCGGCGCGATCATCGGCCGCATGGCGGTGCGCGCGCGGCGCGGGGAAGAGGCCGCCGTCACGAAAGAGGTCGCCGCGGCCGGCCTGCCGATCCTGTCGACCGTCACCGGGACGGGCACGCTGGAGGGCGGTTCCTTCGTGAAGCTGCGGCCCGGCCTGGCAGCGTTCGGCACGTCGATCCGCTGTAACGCCGAGGGCGCACGGCAGCTGCGCGAGGTGCTCGCGCGCATCGGCTGGGACCTCATCGTCGTCCCGCTGCCCGGCTACACGATCCACCTCGACCTGCACCTCGCGATGGTCGACGTCGACAAGGCCCTCGTCGACGTCGCCGGCCTGCCCTTCACCTTCCTCGAGCGCCTCCGCGCAGAGGGCTTCGAGCTCATCCACGCGGACCCGAGCGAGGCGTGGGGCCTCAACGCCCTCTGCCTCTCGCCGGGGCGGGTGCTGATGGCCGAGGGGTCCCCGCGCTCGGCGGAGCGCCTGGCGGCCGCGGGCGTCGAGGTCGTCACCGTCCCCTACGACGAGATCCACAAGAACGGCGGCGGCGTGCACTGTTGCACCATGGAACTCCTGCGGGAACCCGCACGGTGAACGCGGCCGTCGTCGTCGAGCGCCTGCGCGAGCTCGACGCGCGCAGCGGCGGTCGCCGGGTGGCGTGGGGACCGAAGTGGCGCGAGGAGCGCGAGCGCTTCGTCGCGTGGCTGCGTGCAGAGGTGCCGGGCGTCGACGTGACCTTCGACTGCGCCGGCAATCTGTGGGCGCGGCGCGCCGGGGAGTCCCCCGAGACGGTGATCATCGGGTCACATATGGACTGCGTCCCGGACGGCGGCTGGCTGGACGGCTGCCTCGGGCTGTTCGCTGCGGCGGAGGTGCTGCGCTCGACCACGGAGCACCGGCGTTCGCTCGCGCTCGTGGACTGGGCCGACGAGGAGGGCTCGCGCTTCGGCCACTCCCTGCTGGGCTCCTCGGCGGCGGCCGGGCTGCTCGACGTCCAGGCGGCCGGGGCCCTGCGCGACGCGGAGGGCGTGTCGCTCGCAGAGGCGCTGGACGCGAACGGGATCCTGCTGTCGGAGATGCCGGGCGCGGCTGCGCAGCTCGACGACGCGGTCGCCTACGCCGAGTTGCACATCGAGCAGGGCCCGGTGCTCGACGACGCGGGCATTCCCGCGTCCGCGGTCGACGGGTGCCTGGGGGTGCGCCGGTCGGAGGTCGTCTTCACCGGCCGCGCCGGGCACGCCGGCGCGACCCCGATGGACCGGCGGCGCGACCCGATGGCGGCGGCGGCGCGCTGGACCCTGGCCGCGCGCGACGCGGCCCGCGAGGCGGGCGGGCTGGCGACCATCGGCGCGCTGCGCACGGAGCCGGGCACGCCGACCGCGATCGCGGAGCGCGCGCGGGCTTCGGTCGATCTGCGCCACCGCGACCGCGATGCGCTGATGGCGATGCACACCGCCGTGCGGGCGGCGGCGGACGAGGCCGGCGCGGCAGAGGACTGCGCGGTCGCAGCGGCGCCGCTGTGGGAGATCGACCCGGTCGCCTTCGACCCGGAGCTCGTCACGCGGGCCGCGGCACTCACCAGCCCGGCGCTGACCTCGGGCCCGCTGCACGACGCCGCGGCGGTCGCGCGTGCTGGTGTCCCGGCCGTGATGATCTTCGCTCGTACGCGCGGCGGCGTGTCGCACTCGCGCGAGGAGGACGCCGACGAGGCCGACCTCGTGACGGCGATCGAGGCCTACGCAGCGCTCGTGTCCGAGCTCGTCACCTGAATCAGGCGGTCCAGCAGCGGCGCCTGCGCGGGGTTGATCTTCTCCCGCGCCTCATCGAGGGAGAGCCAGGCGGCGCGGTCGACCTCCGGGAAGGTGGCGCGGCGGCCCGAGCGCGGCGGCCACTCGATCTCGAAGGTATTGGACACGATCGCGCCGGCGTCGAGGTCGCCCTCCACCGCGAAGGCGATGACCACCTTGCCGCCCTTCTGCCTGATCTCGCCGAGCGGAGTCAGCTCGGGCGCGCCGAGGTCCGTGCCGGTCTCCTCTCCGAACTCGATCAGCGCCCGGGTCCGCGGATCCTCGCCAGGCTCGATCTCCCCCTTGGGGATCGACCACGCGCCGGCGTCTTTGTTCTCAAAGAACGGGCCGCCCGGATGGACGAGGAGCACCGTCTCGGAGCGGCGGTGCAGGAGGATCCCGGCGCTCGTGACGGCCAAGGCGCGAAGGTACCCTGTGGTGATGCTGCGCGGCGCTGACGTCAAGACACTCGGCGCGGCCTGGCTCCTCTTCCGCCGCCAGCTCGCGCCGCGCGTCCTCATGGCCGGTGTCGTCGCCGCGCTGGTGCTGCGCATCGTCGTCGGGGACTTCGGCTGGCGCGACCTCGTGGCTGCGGCGCTGATGGTCCCCGTCTACGTGTTCGGCGAGTGGGCGATCCACGTCCACCTGCTGCACCTGCGGCCGTTTCGCTGGCGCGGCCGGGAGGTCGAGCTGATCACCGCGGCCGAGCATCGCTCCCATCACGAGCACCCGCACAACCTGCTCGGCGCGCTGCTCGGGGCCCGCGAGGCGTTCGTCCTGCTCGGGCTCGCCGTCCCGCTCGTCGTCGCGACGGGCTGCGCAATCGTCGGCCTCGCGTCCTCAGCAGTGCCCTTCGGCACCGCGCTGACCGCGGGGGTCGCCGGCTACGCGCTGGTCCTGACGTACGAGTGGACGCACTTCCTCATCCACACCGCGCACCGCCCGCGGTCGGCCTACTACCGCACCGTCTGGCGCGGTCACCGGCTGCATCACTTCAAGAACGAGCGCTACTGGCACGGCATCACCAACACCGTCAGCGACCGTGTGCTGGGGACGGCTCCCGACCAGCGCTCGGTGCCACGGTCAGCGACGGCGCGAACGCTGCGCCCCTGACCGGCGTGACGAGCGCGATCGCGCTCGTCAGATAGACCGCTTCGGCAAGCTCGAACCGGTCCAGGTCGATCTCCTCCTCGACCGCGCCGGTCTGCGCGATCACGTGTGCGCGGGTTATGCCCGGCAGCAGACGGCCGTCGGCGGGCGGCGTGACATGCCGTCCGGACTCGACGATGAAGACGTTCGCCCAGGCGCCCTCGAGCACGGCGCCGTCAGCGTCGACGATGAGCGCGCCGGACGGCACGCGGCGGTCGACCCACTTGCGGTCGCCGAGGCCGCCTGGGACGAGCACCGGCTCCAGGCACGGCGCGGGCCGGGGCGGGCCCGCCGGCGCGACCTCGACGCGGCCGGCGACGAGCCGCACGCGGTGACGCCCAGGGCCGGCGCTTTCAGCGGCGGCGAGGATCTCGGCGCGCGCGGCGTCGTCGCCGAGACGCGCGAGGTGGTCGTCGAGCCACGGGACCTCGCCGTCGACGGCGAGCATCGTCTCGAGCAGTCCGAGCGACGGGTCGGGACGCGCGACGGCGAGCAGTGGTGGCACCCGGCGGCGGCGCCACACGTCCGCCGTGGGCGTGCGCGCGCCGAGCGCGTCCAGCACCGGCCGGGCCTTGTCGAGCGCCTCGCGCAGCTCCGCCTCACCGTCGGAGTCGGCCACGATCCCGCCGCCGACGCCGAGCCAGGCGCGCCCCTCGGAGACTTCGAGCGTGCGGATGGCGACGCTGAGCTCGAGCCCGGCCACGGGGCTCAGGTAGCCGATCGCGCCCGTGTAGGCCTCGCGGCCGGTCGCCTCCAGCGCGGCGATCGTCTTCATCGCCTGCACCTTCGGCGCTCCGGTGACGCTGCCGGGCGGAAACGCCGCGCGGACCAGGTCGGCGTCGCTGGCGTCCGTGCGCGCCTCGACGCGGGAGACCATGTGGAAGAGGCCCGGGTGGCGGTCCACGCGGGGCGGGTGGGCGGCGACGGTGCCGTAGCGCGCGACTCGCCCGAGGTCGTTGCGGACGAGGTCGACGATCATCACGTGCTCGGCGGCGTCCTTCGCCGAGGCCACGAGCTCTGCCTCGTCGCGCGCCGTGCCCTTGATCGGATCGCTGTGTGCGCGGTCGCCCTGGCGGCGCAGGAACAGCTCCGGCGAGAACGAGCACAGCGCGTGGTCGCCGCCGCCGACGTACGCGCCGTGGGCGGGCGCCAGCCGCTCGGAGGCATCGGCGAACGCGTCGAGCGGTTCGCCCTCGAGCTCACCCTCGAGACGCAGCGTCAGGTTCGCCTGAAACAGCTCGCCCTCGGCGATCCGCCGGACCGCATCCGCGACCGCCCACCGGTGCCCGTCAAAACCCGGCGCCCGCGGTCGCATCCCGCGCAACCGCCACGCCTGGCGCTGCGCCGTGCGCTGGACGAGCTCCGCGCGGCGGCGGGTCAGCGCGGCGGCACGCCCAGGAGTTTCCAGCGCTTCGAACCACCATACGCCGGCCGGGTCCAAGCGCAGCACGTGGTCGTAGAAGCGCGCGTCGTGCAGCGGCAGTGGATGTGGACGCGGCGGCGGCGGCGGCAGGCGCTCGACGCTCGCCCCCAGTCCGTAGCCCAGCCATCCGAACCATCCGCCGCCGACCGCGCCATCCGGGCCGTCGAGCGCATCCGGCAGATCGAGCGGCGCGTCCAGCGGCGCCGACCCGGCGATCGCCCCACCCCCGGCCCACGCCCCCACCAGCAGGAACGGCCGGTCGTCCGGTCGCAGCATCCGCAGCACGTCCTGCGGCGTCGCCTCCAGCGCCAGCCGGTGCCGCGTCAGCTCCACAACCCGAATCTAGGCCGACCTCCTAGCCCGGCACCCCGAACCTCTCCCCCAAACCGGGCTTCCGAGCGACGCGAGGTTGGAGACAGTCCCTCACCCGGGGCAGGGGAGGTCGCCCCTGCGCAGTACGAAGGATCGTCCTGAAGTGCGGAGGGCGCGAGCAGGGCGGTCATGGGAGGACCGCCCACCTGCACATGGACCCCCCGGGCCCGGTGCCCGGAGCCGGCGACCATCAGGCCTTCGAAGCCTTCGGCGACGCGGCCGTGGACGCCGTCTTCGACAACCTCGGCGCGTCGCTGCTCGGCCGCAAGGTCCACTACGGGGGCGCTGCGCTCGCGTCGCTGGGCGGCCCGCGCCGAGATCACCGACTGGCGCCGCCAGATCCGCGCCCACCAGCGCGAGGTCGTCACCGGCGCCGCCGTGGTCGGTTGCGTCGTCGGCGGGGGCGTCGCCGGCTTCTTCGGCCTCTTCCGCCGCCGCTAGGGAGCGGGAGCGCGCCAGAACGACGCAATAAGGAGGCTCGTTCGGCGGTTGCCGCACCTAGGTGAAGTGATGGCCCCACTCACCTGCGTCAATCACGTCCTGCGGCGCCAGTTCGGCGTCATTCGCCTCGCCGAGCCCATGGCGGCGGGCTTCTCGAAGGGGGCGATCCGCCACCTCGTGCGGACGGAGCGGCTGCGGCGTTTGTACCGCGGAGTGTTTGTCGCCGAGGGCCGGCCCGACTCACCGCAGCAGCGAGCGCTGGCGGCGGTCTCTGCCTGCGGCGAAGGCGCCGCGCTCTCGCACGTCAGCGCCGCCGTCCTCTGGCACCTCCTCTCCTACCCACCCTCATTGCCGCAGCTGACGGTCCCAGGCAAGACCGGCCGCAGGGGCCCGAAGGGCGTCGCGTTCGTCGTCGGCATCCCCGCCAGGCCCGGCATGAAGGCGGCCGTCGTGGCCGACCTCGACCGGATGCGCGCCGCTTGCACGCCACCCACGCCCGCCTGCGCGCGATCAGGGCCGCCTTCGATCCGGAGGACCGCATCCGCTCCATCCGGTGGCATAGCACGACCCTCGGGTTGGGTAGGCGATCCACATGACTGAAGAACGAACGACGGGCGGACTTGCCGGCAAGCTTGCCGGCAAGGTCAAGGCCGCCACCGGATCCCTGACTGGAAACGACGAACTGGCGCGCGAGGGCAGGCTGCAGGAGGCCCAGTCCGACGCGGACCGCGAGGCCCAGGAGGCGCAGCTCGAGGCCCGCCGCCGCGACGCGGAGGCCGAGACCAAGGCCGAGGCGACCGCGACGGAGGCCGAGAAGCGCGAGCTCGACAACGAGATCGCTGCGCAAGAGCGCGAAAAGGCCGCTGAGCAGGACAAGCGCCGCGCCGAGCAGGTCGCCGCCGAGCAGCAGCGCACCGAGGCCGCGCGCGCGGCGGAGGCGCGCGAGCGCGACGAGGAGGTCGCCGACGTGGTCGAGGACCGCGCCGAGGAGACCCGCGTCGACGCCGCGCGCGAGGCAGCTGCGCTCGAGCGCGAGGCCGCCAAGGCGGAAGCCGACGCCGACAAGATCGACGGAAGGGCGTAGCCATGGGCATCCGGGATCTCACCCGCACCGCCGCAGGCGCCTACATCGGCGTCGTCAAGTGGCCGCTGAGCAAGGCCGCGCGCGTCGTCGGACGCGGGCAGCCGGGCGCCAAGAGCGGCGCCGAGCTGGCCGTCGACCGTGCCGAGGCCAAGGCCACCGCGGTCGCGGGCTCCGTGACCGGCGACACCGAGCTCAAGGGCAAGGCGCGCAAGAAGAGCGCCGCCGCCGACCAGCGCGAGAAGGCCGCGCGCCTGCGCAAGCAGGCGGCGCAGAAGACGACGAACGCCGAGAAGACCGCGGCCGAGCGCGAGGGCAAGGCCATCGAGCGCCGGCAGACCGCCGCGGAGCGCGAGGCCGAGCAGCGCAACAAGGCCCAGGCCAAGCGCCAGGACACCGAGGAGAAGGCCGACAAGGCAGCCGAGCGCCGTAAGCGCGACGCGGCCGAGGCGAAGGCCAAGGTCGACGAGCTCAACACGCAGAAGGAGCAGCGTGAGCGCCGCGAGGTGCTCGCCGAGAAGGAGAAGGCGCTCGGCGAGCGCAAGGACGCGCTCACCAGCCGCGACGAGGCGGAGCGCCTTTCGGCCGCCGCCGCGCGCGCCAAGGAGAAGCGGAAGGACTGACGGTTCAGGCGCTCGCCGCGCGCGCGGCGAGCGCCGGCCAGTCCGCCGTCGCGCCGATGCGGGCCAGCGTGGCGGTGAGCTGGCCGAGCATCCGGCCTGCAGCGAGGTCGGCCGGCTCGGGCGTGGCGCGGGCGCCGAGCGCAAGCAGGTCAGCGGCGCGGCGGTACGCCCGCTGCGAGAGCTGCTCGAGGGCGGCCGCGTCGAGCTTCGTCTCGCCGGCGACGAACGGGCCGAGCACCTCGCGAAGGAGTGCGAACGCCCGCGCGGCGGTCTCCCCGTCGAGCAGCTCCAGCGCTTCCACGGCCGCGACGAACGCCGTCTGATCGTCGCCGCCGAGCGCCGCGAAGGCGGCGAGGTGCAGGGGCATGCGATCGCGCGAGAGCGGGCGGGCGAGCCCGGCCCCAAGGAGGCCGATGCCGCCGCCGTCGAGCAGGATCACGTGCGAGGGTCGCGCGTCGGTGAGCACGAGGCCGGCCTCGCGCCAGGCCACGAGGTGCGCGGTGACGAGCAGCTCCGCCACACGCTCCGGATCCTTGGGGGCAGTCGCGGCCAGCGTGGGACCCTTCAACAGCTCGGTGACGAGCAGGTTGGGCGCGCACTCGTCGACGTGCACGGCGGGCACGGTGACGTCGTCGACGCGCCGTAGCGCCCGCCGCACCTGGTGCTGGGTCTCGGCCTCGTGCTCGAGGTCGAGCTCGTCCATGACGGATTCGCGGACCTCGCGCAGCACGCCGCGGACGTCGAGCGCGCCGAAGACGATCCGTAGGGGCCCGGCCAGCGCGTCCAGGAGCATCAGCTCGCCGCGGATGGTGGGTGCGACGCCCGGCCGCGCGATCTTGACCGCGACCGGTTCGCCCTCGAGCTCGGCCGCGTGCACCTGCGCGGTCGGGGTGATGGCGAGCGGCTCCTTGGACAGGCCCTTGACGGCCTTGGGCAGCGCCTTCTCGATCACCTCGCGCTCGATCGGCACGACGACTGCTTCCCAGGCCGCGTCGAGCTCGGCGCGCACCGGGGTGCGCAGCCGCTCGGGCAGTGCGGCGTCGTCTACCAGCGGCGCGTAGCGAGCGGTCAGCACCCGTCCGGTGGCCGTCCGCCGAGTCAGCGCGACACCGACCTCGAAGAGCGACAGCAGGGAAGCGGGAAGCTCGGCCATCGCGGCGCGCGACAGTAGCAGACGCTAATGTTTCTCACTCGATGCGACCGCTTCCGCGTGGCCCGCACCGGCTCGCCCGGGAAGAGGTGCTCGCGTCTCAGCACGGGCGCATGGTCGACGCCATCGCCGAGGTGGTCGCCCTGCGCGGCTACAACGCCGCCACGGTCGCCGACGTGGTCGAGCGCGCGGGCGTCTCCCGCAAGACCTTCTACGAGCATTTTCGCGACAAGGAGGACTGCTTCCTCGCCGCCTACGAAACCGGCGTGGAGATCCTCATGGCCACGATGCGCGCGGCCGGTGACGACCACCGCTCCCGCATCGGCGCCTATCTCGCCACGCTCGCCGCCGAGCCGGCCTTCGCGCGCACGTTCGTGATCGAGGTCGGCGCCGCCGGGCCGCGCGCGCTCGAACGCCGCCAAGCCGTTCACGAGGCGTTCGCCGCGCTCACCGGAACGGCACCTGAGGCGCTTGCGTGCGTCGGCGCCGCCAACGAGCTCGTCGCCCGCGAGATCGCGCACGACAGGACGGCGAGCCTCCCCGGGCTCGAGGACCTGATCGTCTCGATCTACGACCGGCTGCTCTAGGCGCTACGCCGAAGCTGCGGCGCGGGCGCGGCGGGTCGCCCGGACGCGGTCGGTCTGCGAGAGGTGCACCTTGCGCAGCCGGACGGACTTCGGGGTGACCTCCACGCACTCGTCCTCGCGCAGGAACTCGAGCGCCTGGTCGAGCGAGAGCTTGCGCGCCGGCACGAGCCTGACCAGCACGTCGGAGGTCGACGAGCGCATGTTGGTGAGGTGCTTCTCGCGGACGGCGTTGACGTCGAGGTCGTCCGCGCGGGCGTTCTCGCCGACGATCATGCCTTCGTAGACCTCTTCGCCGGGCTCGACGAACAGCGTGCCGCGCTCCTGCATCTGACTGCTCGCGAAGCCGGTGACCGCGCCGGTGCGATCGGACACCAGCGAACCGGACGGGCGCGTGCGCAGCTCCCCGTGCCAGGGCTCGTAGCCCTCGAAGACGGAATGCGCGATGCCGGTGCCGCGCGTCTCGGTGAGGAACTCCGTGCGGAAGCCGACGAGGCCGCGCGCCGGGACGAGGTAGTCCATCCGCACCCAGCCGGTGCCGTGGTTGACCATGGCCTCCAGGCGTCCCTTGCGCAGCGCGAGCAGCTGCGTGACCACGCCGACGTACTCCTCGGGCACGTCGATGGCCATCCGCTCGATCGGCTCGTGCACGGAGCCGTTGATCTCGCGCGTCACGACTTGGGGCTGGCCGACCGTGAGCTCGTAGCCCTCGCGGCGCATGATCTCGACGAGCACCGCCAGCTGCAGCTCGCCGCGGCCCTGCACCTCCCAGGCGTCGGGGCGCTCGGTCATGGAGACGCGCAGCGACACGTTGCCGACCATCTCGGCGTCGAGGCGCTGCTTGACCTGCCGGGCGGTGAGCTTGTCGCCCTCGCGACCCGCCATGGGCGAGGTGTTGATGCCGATGACGACCGCCAGCGACGGCTCGTCGACGTGGATGACCGGCAGCGGGCGCGGGTCGTTGATGTCGGCGAGGGTCTCCCCGATGGTGACCTCCTCGAGGCCGGCCAGCGCGACGATCTCGCCGGGGCCCGCCTCGTCGGTGGCCACCCGGTCCAGCGCGTCGGTGACGTAGAGCTCGGACACCTTCGCCCGGGTCACCGTCTCCCCGTCGGCGCGGCACCACGCGATGTCCTGCCCCTTGCGGATCGTGCCGTGACGCACGCGGCAGATCGCGAGCCGGCCGAGGTAGGGCGAAGCGTCGAGGTTGGTGACGTAGGCCTGCAGCGGATGCTCGTCGTCGTACTCGGGCGCGGGCACGTGCTCGACGAGCAGGTCCAGCAGCGGGCGCAGGTCCTCGCCCTCGGCACCGCGCTCCATCGCCGCCCAGCCGGCCTTCGCGTTGGTGTAGACGATCGGGAAGTCGAGCTGCTCCTCCTCGGCGCCCAGATCCAGGAAGAGCTCCTCGACCTCGTGCACGACCTCGTCGATGCGCGCGTCGGGCCGGTCGACCTTGTTGACGACGAGGATCACCGGCAGCTTGGCCTCCAGGGCCTTGCGCAGCACGAAGCGCGTCTGGGGCAGCGGGCCCTCGGAGGCGTCGACGA
>JBBJOW010000031.1:0-42089 GCA_037724045.1 Solirubrobacteraceae bacterium | reverse complement strand
CCGACGAGATCCTCAACACCCTCGAGGTCAACCTCTCGAAGTTCATCGCGGCCGTGCAGCGCGGCCGCGAACGCCTGCAAGGCAAAGACGAACCGGCCGAAGTCGGCTGAGGCCCGCCTCACCCGCCTTCGGCGCCGAAGTCAGAGCAGCGGCTGCTGAACCGGTGAGTCGTCGCCGTCCGCGGCGGCGACCATGCGGTCGATCTCGCGCAGGTGCCCGCGTACGACGGTGCCCATGGTCTCAACGATCTTGCGCGCCTCCGCGATGCCGTTGGACGCGGAGGTGAGCTGCTGCTTGATGCGGCGCTCGTCCTCGAGCGCGCCCAGCGCCCGCTCGACCTCGGCGCGCAGCGCCGGAGCGTCCAGGCCCTCGGCGTCACCGCCCGACAGCACGACCTGCGCGCGCCCCAGCGCATAGGCGACCTCGAGCGCGATGCGCGACTCGTCCTGGGGGCCGTAGACGACGAAGAGCTTGTCGCCGTTGACCATGCGCAACGGCACCGTCTTGGCGGGCAGCTCCGCCGCCGTCGGCACGACCCAGATCCCGAAGGCGGCGTCGCGCTGGGCCATCGCCTCGTCGAGGTACTCCAGCGCCGCCTTGCGGCCGGTCTGGGAGTGCTTGGCCTCCACCACGATGCGGGCCCGCGGCGGGCCGGCGCAGCCGCCGAGGCCGATCACGACGTCACCCTTGCGACCGCCGGTGCCCGCGGCGTCCCCGACCGCCTCGGCGAGGTCACCGTGTGCGCCGGCGATCTGTTCGACCGCGTCGAACACCGCCTCCTCGTAGGGGCGGCCCTTCGCGGTCGAGCGGTCGTGCTCGGCGGCGACCTCCGCGACCTTCTCCTTCTCGGCGTGCAGGCGGGCGACCTCGGCGCGCAGGGCGGTGACCTGCTCGCGCATCGCCACCGTCTCCGACACCTGCTGCTGCGTGACGCGGACGACGCCGGCCTTGAAGTCCGCGAGCGGGTTGGTGGCATCCGAAGAGGAGAACTGGCGCACGAGCTGCTCGCGCCCGTCGCGCGTGACCTCGTCCACGGCGGCGCGAATGCGGTGCTGCACCGCGACGGACGAGCCATCGCCGAACAGGCGCTCGAGCTCACGCGCGAGGCGCCCGTTGTCGGCGCCGAACGCCTCGTCGAACTTGCGCCCGAACGCGTCGGCGAGCTCCGTCGCGCGCAGCTGCAGCGCCGTCTCCGCCGCGCGGGTGGACTTCTCGAGGTCCGCGCGGAAGACCTCGGCGACCGCGCCGACCTGCTCGCGGTCGAGGACGCGCGCACCGATCTCCAGGGCCTCCGCGACGACACGCGCAGGATCCTCGCCCGCCTCGACGCGGGCGCGGACGAGCTCGATCGTGCAGCGGTCATCCACGACGAGGCCGTCGACGATCAGCCGGTTGGCGAGGACCGTGACGTGGGCGGGGCGGAGAGAGGTGGCAGCTTCCATGACGTTCGGAGGCGCAACCTACGCCCCGGGTCGGACGGCTCGCGACGGGTTACCGTGCGGCCGATGGGCAGGGCGCAACTCGAGGCGGCGCTGCGCGACTCCGGCGGTGATCTCGCGCATACGCGGCGCCTGCGCGCGCTGCTGGCCGCCGAGCTTGACCGCAGCCGCGCCGAGCTCGCCAAACCGCGTTCGGGCTACAACGAGCCGGTCACGGTCGCCTTCGCTGCGGGCATCGTCGCCGTCGCGCCCGTCGCCTCCGCCTATCGGGTCGATCCCAGAGCCCTCGGGGACCGCGAACGCCAGCTCGCCTCCATCCTCGAGGCCGCGCTCAGCGAGGCGACGGACGGCGCGGTGCTGCGGGCCGGCGACCACGAGGGGCATCTGGCCCTTGCCGCCGGTGGCGACCACGAGCTCGCTGCGCTTGCGTTCGACGAGGCGGTCGCCGGCGTCGACCGCCTCCGCGCGCGGTCCGTGCTCGTACCCGTGCTCGACCCGTCGGACCTGCGGCCGTTCGCCCGCGCTGCCGTCGACGACACCATCCGCCCCCACGACGACCCCGATCCGGCACGCCGCGTCGCGCGCCGGATCCTGCAGACGCTCGACCGCAAGGGCAAATGGGGCGGTTATCACACCGACTTCGCCCACCTGCAGCGCGGCTTCGAGGGCAATGACCGCCAGCTCGCGACGACCGTGGGAGAGGCGCTGCTGGCCGCCGGCCTGCTGGCTGAGAAGCCGTCGGTGGGTCAGCGGCACGTGTATCTGAACTCGCGCCGCGCCCGCGACATCCACCGGCTGATCGAGGACGGACAGCTCCCGAACGGTCTCGTTTTGTGAGGATGGTGGGCATGCCGTCCCTGTCCGCCCGGGTCTCCAGCAAGCTCTTCCTCGTAAAGACGCTTGCCGAGGCCGGGATCATCAAGCCCACCCGGCCCGACCGCCTGGTCGGCACCGCCAATGCCCTCGTCCGCTTCGGCCCGACGCCGGCGGGCGGCTACATGGCCGCCGCCGCGCGCTTCCCCGACGCGATCGCGGTCATCGACGAGAGCGGGACGATCACCTTCCGGGAGGTCCACGAGCGCTCCAACGCGATCGCCCACGCCCTCTCGGACGCCGGGGTCAACGAGGGCGACAACATCGGCGTCATGATGCGCAACCACCGCGGGTTCGTCGAGTCGCTGGTGGCGTGCTCCAAGCTCGGCTGCCACGCACTGTTTCTCAACACCGCATTCAGCGGTCCACAGGTCACCGAGGTCTGCAAGCGCGAGAAGCCCAAGGCGCTCATCTACGACGAGGAGTTCGAGGAGGTCCTGCACGAGGCCGGCCGGCGCCGACTGCGCTACATCGGCTGGCACGAGGAGGGCACGGACCGCACCGACCCGACGCTCGACGACCTGGTCGCCGACGGCGACCGCTCCGAGGTCCTCGCGCCCGCGTCCAAGGGCAAGGCGATCATCCTCACCAGCGGGACCACGGGCACGCCGAAGGGTGCCTCGCGCTCCCAGCCGAAATCGCTCGACCCCGCGGCCGCCCTGCTCAGCCGGATCCCGCTCAAGGCGCGCGAGACCACCATGGTCGCCGCGCCCCTGTTCCACGCCTGGGGCTATGCGCACTTCACGCTCGGCATGGCGCTGAACTCGACCCTCGTGCTCAAGCGCAAGTTCGACCCCGAGCAGATCCTGTCGCTGACCGCCCAGCACGAGTGCACCGCGCTGGTGGTGGTGCCGGTGATGCTCCAGCGCATACTCGGCCTCGACGACGAGGTGCTGCAGCGTTACGACCTCGGCAAGCTGCGGGTGGTGCCCGTCTCGGGCTCCGCGCTGCCCGGCGCGATCTCCGGGCGCTGGATGGACCGCTTCGGCGATAATCTCTACAACCTCTACGGCTCCACGGAGGTCGCCTGGGCGACGATCGCCACCCCTGAGGACCTGCGCGCCGCGCCCGGCACCGCCGGCCGTCCCCCGCGCGGGACGATCGTCCGCGTCTACGACGACGAGGGCGGGGCGATCGAGGAGCCTGGCGCCACGGGCCGGATCTTCGTCGGCAACGACCTGCAGATGGAGGGCTACACCTCCGGGGGCGGCAAGGACTCCCTCGACGGCCTCATGAGCTCAGGCGACGTGGGCCACTTCGACGACGACGGCCGGCTCTTCATCGACGGGCGCGACGACGACATGATCGTCAGCGGCGGCGAGAACGTCTTCCCGCAGGAGGTCGAGGAGCTGCTCCAGCACCACGACTCAGTCGAGGAGGCGGCGGTCTTCGGGGTCGACGACGAGGAGTTCGGGCAGCGCCTCAAGGCGGTCGTCGTCAAGGCCCGGGGCAAGCAGCTCTCCGAATCCGACCTCAAGGGCTACATCAAGAAGAACCTCGCCGGCTACAAGGTTCCGCGCGACGTCGAGTTCATCGACGAGCTGCCGCGCAATGCGACCGGCAAGGTGCTCAAACGGGAGCTGAAGGAGCCGGAGGAGGCGTAGCCTTGGGGCTATGTCCCCCCAGCGAACCGATGTCTTCGAGCTCGAGCCGCTGCAGCTGCGCTCAGGGGAGGGGCGCCGGTTCGAGCTGCACGTCCCCGCCGAGGACCTGTCCTACGGCGGTCAGCGCTATGTCGTCACGCCGTCGCCGGCGCTCGTGGTCCTCGACGTCTCGCGCACCACGAGCAGCGGGTACGCGCTGCGACTGCGGTTCACCGCGCACCTCAGCGGGCCGTGCATGCGCTGCCTGGAGCCCGCCGACCAGGCCTTCGAGGTCGACGTGCGGGAGGTCAACCTCCCGGGCGGGGGAGAGGAGCTCACGTCGCCCTACGTCAACGCTGCCGCTGAGCTCGACATGCGCGCGTGGGCGCGCGACGCGCTCGCGCTGGCCGTTCCCGACCAGATCACCTGCCGCGAGGATTGCGCCGGCCTGTGCCCGATCTGCGGCGCGAACCTCAACGCCGAGCTGGAGCACGCGCACGAGCGTGAGCCCGACCCGCGCTGGGCGGCGCTGCGCGAGCTGCGGCTAGACTGACGGGCTCCTATGGCCGTCCCCAAGCAGAAGCAGTCGCACTCGCGCACCACCAAGCGCCGCTCGACCCACAAGGTCGCCGTGCAGACGCTCAACGAGTGCCCGCAGTGCCACAAGCCGCGCCGCCCGCACCGGGTGTGCCCGAGCTGCGGTTTCTACCGGGGCCGCGAGGTCGTCGCCCAGGCGCACGACCACGATCACGATCACGACCAGTAGCTTCAGCGCGCGGGTGGCCGCGCCCGTCACCATCGCGCTGGACGCCAACGGGGCTGACGCCGGCCCCGCCGAGGTCGCGCGCGGCGCCGCTCGCGCCGTGGCCGCCGATCCGGCGCTGCGGGTGCTCCTGTTCGGACCCGCGGGAGAGCTCGGAGAGCCCGTCGAACGCGTTGAGATCGTCGACGCTCCGGTGTCCGTTGCGAAGGCGCCCGATCCCGTCGCCGCAGTGCGCGCGCGGCCCGAGGCGTCCGTCGTCCAGGCCGTGCAGGCGGTCGCCGACGATCGCGCCGACGCGCTGGTCAGTGGCGGCTCCACCGCCGCCGCGCTGGCCGCCGGCGTCTTTCGCATCAAGCGCGGCCGCGGGGTCCACCGGCCCGCGCTCGCGCTGCTGCTGCCGGTTCCCGGCAACCCGTTCCTGCTGCTCGACGCCGGCGCCAACGTCGACGTCCGCCCCGAGCACCTCGTCCAGTTCGCCCATATGGGCGCGGCGTTCGTGTCGTCTGTCCTCGGTATCGAGCGGCCGCGGGTCGCGCTGCTGGCCAACGGCACCGAGCCCACGAAGGGGACCGGGGCGGTCGTCGCCGCCCACGCGGCGCTGCGCGACATGCCGGGCTTCGTCGGCAACGTCGAGGGCTTCACCATCGCCGCCGGCGACGCGGACGTCGTCGTCACGGACGGCTTCACCGGCAACGTAATGCTCAAGGCCATGGAGGGGACGTCGAAGGCCCTGCTCGACGCGATCCGCGGCGCGGTGATGTCGAGCCCGCGCGCGAAGGCCGGCGGCCTGCTGCTCAAGCCCGCGCTGGGCGGACTGCGCGACGAGATCGACCCCGAGCTGCAGGGCGGGGCGGTCCTGCTCGGACTGCGCAAGCTCGGCGTGGTGCCCCACGGCTCCTTCTCGGCACGCGGGATCGCGGTGGCGGTCGAGGTCGCCGCGCGCGGCGTCCGCGGCGACCTCGTGGGGCGCACGCACGCGGCCCTGTCCGCCGCCGGTGCGCTGCGGTCCGCTCCGGTGACTACGGTTGGCGGATCATGAACCGCGACGAGGTCTTCACGCTCATCCGCGACCACCTGGCCGACGAGCTCGAGGTCGATCCAGCCCGCATCACCGAGGACACGCGCTTCAAGGACGACCTCGACGCCGACTCGCTCGACCTCTACACGCTCGTGCAGGAGCTCGAGGACTCCTACGGCGTGAGGATGTCCGACGAGGAGGCCACGCAGATCACCACCGTCGGCCTGGCGATGGACTTCGTGGTCGAGCGCGCGCCCGTCCGTTAGCCGACGTGGAAGCGCTGCGGGAGCTCTTCGAGTCGCTCCCCGAAGAGCTGCGCCGCCAGGCCCTCACGCACGCGTCCTGGGTGGACACGCGCGCGCAGTCCTACGAGCGGCTCGCGTTCCTGGGTGACTCGGTGTTGGGCCTCGCCGTCACCACGCATCTGTGGCCGCTGCTGGACGCCGACCGCGCCGGCGCCGGCCAGCTGACCAAGGTGCGGGCCATGACGGTGTCCGGGCGCGCGTGCCGCGGAGTGGCGGAGCGGATGGGCGTGCCCGACCGGCTGCGTGAGCTCGCGCCCGACGACTCGCCCGCCAACGAGCAGCTCACCCGCACTGAGCGGGTGCTCGCCTCGATCTGCGAGGCGGTGATCGGGGCGTGTTACCTCGAGCGCGGCTATGAGGCGACTGCGGCCGCGGTGGTGGACACGTTCCAGCCGGAGATCACCCGCGCGCTCGTCGGCCCGCAGGACTTCAAATCCGCGCTGCAGGAGCGGCTCGCGCGCCACGGCGAGACGGTCGGCTACACCGTCGTCGAGGAGTCCGGGCCGCCGCACGACCGGACCTTCGACATCGCCGCCATCGTGGCCGGCGAGGAGGTCGCGCGCGGGTCCGGGCGGTCCAAGAAGGACGCCGAGCAGGCCGCGGCGTCCGCCGCACTCGACAAGATGGCCGCCAAGTGAGTCTTCACCGCTGATGCATCTGCGCTCGATCACCCTCAAGGGCTTCAAGTCCTTCCCCGACCGCACGCGGCTGGACTTCACCCCCGGCGTGTCGGTGATCGTCGGGCCCAACGGGTCCGGGAAGTCCAACATCACGGACGCGGTGCTGTGGGCACTGGGGGAGCAGTCGCCGCTGAACGTGCGCGGCCAGTCCATGCAGGACGTGATCTTCGCGGGCGCGCACGGGGTGCAGGCGCGTTCGGAGGCCGAGGTCGAGGTCGTCATCGACAACGAGGGCGACGGCGTCGACCTTCCGTTCGGCGAGATCGCCATCTCCCGGCGGCTGGACCGCTCAGGGGAGGGGGAGTACCGCATCAACGGTGCGAAGTGCCGCCTGACCGACGTCGCCGAAGTGCTTTCGGACACGGGCCTGGGCAAGGAGATGCACTCCGTCGTCTCTCAGGGCCGCGTGACGTCGATCGTGACCTCCAAGCCGCGCGATCGGCGCATGCTGATCGAGGAGGCGGCGGGCCTCGGCAAGCACCGCAGACGCCGCCGGCGCGCGCAGCTCAAACTCGAGCGCACGCAGGACAACCTCGACCGCGCGCTGGACGTGGAGCGCGAGGCCCGCTCGCGCCTGCGGCCCCTGAAGCGCCGAGCGGAGGCGGCGGAGCTGCACGAGCGGCTCGAGCGGCAGACCATGGAGGCGCGCTGGACGCTGGCTCGGGACGCGGCCCGCGGTGCGTCTTGGGCATCGAAGGAGGGAGAAGTGGCGTCGGCTGCGGCTCGCGCGGCCGCGGAGGCCGTCGAGGCCGAGCTGCGGACCGTCGCGGAACGACGCGAGGCTGCGGAGGAGGCGTTGACCGCCCGCGGCACCGATCGCGACGAGCTTTCGAACCGCTTCCACGCTGCCCGCTCCGCTGCGGAGCGCGTCGAGACGCGCGAGGAGTCCGCGCGCGAGGCGGCAGCGCGGCTCGCCGATCGCGCGCTGCGCCGGCACGCGCTGGTCGAGGCGCTGGAGGGCGAGGCGGCCGGCGACGAGCCCGACGAGTTGGGCCACGAGCGCGTCGCCACGCTGGAAGCCGAGCTCGAGCAGCTCACCGTCGACGGCGCGCAGCGGTTGAAGCGCGAGCTCGCCGAGCTGGCCGAGCGCCGCGGGGAGGCGACCGCGGTCGCCGAGCGTGCCGCCGGCGTGGTCGCGGAGCGCGAAGCAGTCCGCCAGGAGACCGAAGCCGCCTTCGAGAGCGCGCGCGCCGCCCGCCGCGAGGCCGAGGGCGCCGCCGACCGTGCCCGCCGCGAGGCCGCCCGCGCCGGCGCCGACCTCGCCGCCGTCAACCAGTTCCTGCGCAGCCAGGCCGGGGCGCCCGGCGGCGCGCGAGCGCTCGCCGACGGTCTGCGGGCCAAGCCAGGAGCCGAGCTCGCACTGGCGGCGGTGCTCGGGCCCAAGCTGCGTGCGGCCGTGGCGTCGTCGTTGCCCGAGGCGCGAGCGCTGTTGACGGACGCCGGCGCTGACGGCGGGGCCGCTCTGGTGGCCAGGCCAACTGCAGGCAACGAGGGAGGGGGATCGGCAGAGGCTGCACGCCTAAATGGGGCTGGAGCCCTCCCAATCGCTGCAGATTGCGCTCGAACCCGTCCCCTTATCGATGCCGTTGCCTGGAGCGACGCCGACGCCGAGGCCCTGGCGCGCGTGCTGCTCGCGGACACGTACCTGGTCGACGAGTTGCCGCAAGCTGACTTCCCCGGCGTCGCCGTCACCCGCGACGGCCTGGTGTGGGACGGCCGCACCGGCGAGCTGCGCAAGGTTCCCGCCGGTGGCGAGGACCGCGTGCTCGCCGAGCGCAACCGCCGCGACGCCCTGGTGGCCGAGTCCGAGGCCGCCGCGCAACGAGAGCACGCGGCGAAGCAGGCCGTGGAGACCGCCGCTGCGGCAGCGCGCCTCGCGGACGCTGCGCGCGACGAAGCCGACCGCGCCGCGCGGTCGGCGAAGCACGCGCACGCTGACGCCCACGAGGCACAGCGCCAGCTCGCACGCGCGGCCGAGCAGCGCCGCAAGGCGCCCGACGACGCTGGGACGGCGGCGCGCCGCGCGCAGGTCGCCGGGGCGCTGAACGCCGAGCGCCGCCTGCTCGAGCGCGCGCAGCGCGAGCGCGAGCAGCGCGCGGACCGGATCGCCGCCGAGCGGGAGCGGGCTCAGGCCGACGAGGGTCTGGCGCCGATCGCACAACGCCTCGCCGGTGCCCTGGGCGACGCGGCCGCCGCGGTCCGCGAACGGGTCGCCGCGTTCGACGCCGCCCTGCGCGCCGAGCGCGAGGCCGGCGAACGGCTTGCCGGCGAGCTGCGGGCGTGCGCGCAGCAGGAGGCGCAGGTGCAGGGGCGCCTGCGCGAACGCAACCATGACGTGACCAAGGCAGAGGTCCGCGCCCAGCAGGCCCGCGACCAGGCCGCCGAATCCGAGCGCGAGCTGGCGGGGCTGGCCGATCGCCTCGGCCTCGAGGCGCAGCCGGCCATCGAGCCGCTACCGGACGAGGAGCGCGTGGCGCTGGCCGGCCGCATCGAGCGCCTGCAGCGCCGCCGCGAGCAGCTCGGCCCGGTCAATCCGCTCGCGAAAGCCGAGTACGACGAGGCGGTCGCCCACGTCGAGGAGCTCGAGACGCAGCGTGTGGACGTCGACGCGGCGATCCGGGAGCTGCAGGGGATCATCAAGGACACCGATCAGCGCATCGAGCAGGCCTTCGAGGAGACCTTCGCCGCGGCCGCCCATCACTTCGAGGAGGTCGTCGGGCAGCTGTTCCCGGGCGGCCGCGGCCGTCTGCGGCTCGTCCGCGAGGACGCCGGCCCGCGGCCGGTGCTCGGCGGCGGCGAGGCCGAGACGCCGGCGGAGGACGCCGCCGAGGCGGAGGAGGAGCGGCCGCTGGACGAGAGCGAGGCGCTGGGCGTCGAGATCGAGCTCACCCCCGCGGGCAAGTCGACCAAGCGGCTCAGCCTGCTCTCGGGCGGCGAGAAGTCGATGACCGCGCTCGCGTTCCTGTTCGCGGTCTTCCTCGCGCGCCCGTGCCCCTTCTACATCCTGGACGAGGTCGAGGCGGCGCTCGACGACCTCAACATCGACCGCTTCCTCACGCTGCTGCGCCGCTATTCCGATCGCGCGCAGTTCATCGTCGTGACCCACCAGCAGCGCACCATGGAGGCCGCCGACTGCCTCTACGGCGTGTCGATGGCCGGCAACGGCGTCTCGAAGGTCGTCTCGCGACGACTAGCTCAGGCGGCGTAGGGATGGCCAAACGGGACACGACACACGACCAGGTGGCCCGTTTGGGCGGGCCCCCGAGCATAGGGGTGGCCAAACGGGACACGACACACGACCAGGTGGCCCGTTTGGGCGGGCCCCCGAGCAGTTACGCCGGCACAGTCGTGCTCGGCTTCTCGGCGCGCGTGGGCGCCAGCAGCCGCGCCGCCACCACGCCGCCGATCCCGCCGAACAGGTGGCCCTGCCAGGAGATGCCGTCCTGCGGGACCAGGCCGCTCACCAGCGTCGTGCCCCAGACGGCCGCGACCGCAATCCCGACCGCCAGGTGCAGCAGCGAGCGGGTGAACGCGCCCCGAGCCACGAGATAGCCCGCAAAGCCGAAGACGAGCCCGCTGGCGCCGATGTGGATCGAGTTGGCGCCGGCGAACAGCCACACGCCCGCACCGCCGACGACCGCGACGGTCGCCGTGACCGCCGCCACCCGGACCAGTCCGCCCAGGGCGATCAGTCCGCCCAGGATGACGAACGGGACCGTGTTGCCGATCAGGTGCCCCCAGCTGCCGTGCAGGAACGGCGAGAACAGAATGCCGTCGAGCCCGTCGACTGCGCGCGGCCGGATGCCGTAGCTGTCGAGGGAGTCGGCGCCCAGCGCGTCGAGGATCTCGACGAACCACATGATGACCACCATCGCGCCGACGAGCATGAGCCCGGCGACGCGCGGATCAGAGTCGCTTTTCGCCCCAGTAGGACGCGTAAGGGTTCCCGTTGTAGTCATCGATCTCGAAGTATCCCGCGGACGCATAAAGCGCGCGTGCGTGCGGCTGCTCCGCGCCGGTGTCGAGGCGCACCCGCGTGTATCCCAGGTCCCGCGCGAGATCCTCGAGCGCACCGAGCAGCAGTCGGGCCACGCCCCGCCCGCGCAGCTCGGCGACGACGTACATGCGCTTGACCTCGCCGACCCCCTCATCGAGCCGTCTGATCCCGCCGCCGGCGATGGGGCGCCCGTCCTCGTAGACCCCCACGAACCCACCCCCGGGCGGCGAGAAGTCCTCGACGGTGGTGGTCGGGAGGTCGTCGTCCTGCTTGGGATAGAGCTCCCACAGCCCGGCGACCATTTGTCCCACGAGCCAAAGCGCCTCGTCTGAGTCGGCGGGAATGCGGCGGACGTCCACACGCATATCCTGACCGACCCGATGGCCCGAGACTGGTACGACCTGTTTGTGACCGACGAGGGAGCGCCGACGACGGCGCCCCCGGAGGCCGAGCGCGGCGAGGAGTCCCAGGGCTTCTTCCGCCGCCTGCGCTCCAACATGCGCAAGACGCGCGAGGCGCTGCAGGCCGAGGTCCAGGCCACGCTCTTTCAGGGCGACCTCGACGAAGAGACCTGGGAGCGGCTGGAAGAGGCGCTGATCTACGCCGACGTCGGCGCCAAGACCACCGCGCAGGTCGTTGCGCAGCTCGAGCAGGAGGCCGACGCCGGCGACCTCGTGGGGGGCGAGGCCCTCTCCGGCCGCCTCGCCGAGCTGCTCGCCGAGCTCGCCCGCACCGGGGACGACCACATCGACCTCCGCCCCGAGCCGACGGTCATCCTCGTCGTCGGCGTCAACGGCACCGGCAAGACCACCACCATCGGCAAGCTCGCCTGGCACCTGCGCCACGAGCTGGGCCAGACCGTCGTGATCGGGGCCGCGGACACGTTCCGCGCGGCGGCCGTCGAACAGCTCGAACGCTGGTCCGAGCGCGCCGGCTGCGCCTTCGTCAAGGGTCCTGAAGGATCAGATCCGGCGGCGGTCGCCTTCGACACGGTTGCGCGCGGCCGCGAGATGGGCGCCGACGTGGTCATTGTCGACACCGCCGGACGCCTGCACACCCAGGACAACCTCATGGACGAGCTGGTCAAGATCCGTCGCGTGATCACCAAGCAACTGCCCGACGCGCCGCACGAGACGCTGATGACCGTGGACGCGACGACGGGTCAGAATGGGCTGCGCCAGGCCAAGCTGTTCGGCGAGGCGGTCGACGTGACCGGGATCGTCCTCACCAAGCTCGACGGGACGGCGAAGGGCGGCATCGCCCTCGCCATCGCCAACGAGCTGCAGATTCCCGTGAAGCTGATCGGGATCGGCGAGGCGCTGGAGGACCTGCGCCCGTTCGACGCCGACGCCTTCTCTCAGGCGCTGCTCACCTAGCTGCCGCGACGTCGAGCGGGTCCGCGTACCGTGAGTGGGCGAGGTCACGCGCTCGCAGCAGGTGACGGGCGAGGTCGAGATCCACCGGCGATCAAGGTAATGTCGCGAGTACATGGACGACTGGGTGCTGTGGCTGATCGCGGCCGTCATCCTCGGCGTCGGCGAGGCGCTGACGACGAGCTTCTTCCTCGCGCCGTTCGCCGGCGGTGCGCTCGCGGCCGCGCTGGTCAGCGGGATCGGCGCCAGCTTCGGGATCGCGCTCGCGGTCGCGCTCGTCGTCTCCATCGTCCTGCTCGCCGCGCTGCGGCCGCTGGCCCGCAACCACAGGCGCACCCCGCCGCAGATCCGCACCGGCACGGCCGCGCTGATCGGCCGCGAGGTGCTCGTGCTGGAGCCGATCACCCAAGACTCCGGCCTGGTCAAGCTCGAGGGCGAGCAGTGGTCGGCGCGCTCGTACATGGACGGGCAGACCTTCGAGCCGGGCGACCGCGTCAGCGTCGTCGAAATCCGTGGCGCTCACGCGCTTGTCACTGACTAAGGAGTCCCAGCCATGACCGGTGGCGTCATCGCCCTCATCATCCTGTTCATCTTCGTCCTCTTCGTCGCCGCAGCCGGCGTGAAGATCGTCCCGCAGGCCAGGGCCGCTGTGGTCGAGCGCCTCGGCCGCTTCCAGCGCACGCTGGACCCCGGGCTCACGCTGCTGGTCCCGTTCATCGATCGCATGCGCCCGCTGATCGACCTCCGCGAGCAGGTCGTCTCCTTCCCGCCCCAGCCCGTCATCACCGAGGACAACCTCGTCGTCGGGATCGACACGGTCATCTACTTCACGGTCACCGACGCCAAGGCCGCCACGTACGAGGTCGCCAACCCCCTGCAGGCGATCGAGCAGCTCACAGTCACCACGCTGCGCAACGTCATCGGCGGCCTCACCCTCGAGGAGGTCCTGACCAGCCGCGACCAGATCAACACGCAGCTGCGCGCCGTGCTCGACGAGGCGACGGGTCGCTGGGGCATCCGCGTCAATCGCGTGGAGCTCAAGTCCGTCGAGCCGCCGCGGACGGTGCAGGAGGCGATGGAGAAGCAGATGCGCGCCGAGCGCGACCGCCGCGCGACGATCCTCACGGCGGAGGGGATCAAGCAGTCCTCGATCCTCACCGCCGAGGGCGAGAAGCAGTCCGCCGTCCTGAAGGCCGAGGGCGCGAGGACATCGGCCATCCTGCGCGCGGAGGGCGAGGCCAAGGCGATCGAGACCGTCTTCCAGGCCATCCACGACGGCGCGCCCGACGAGCGGCTGCTGTCCTACCAGTACCTGCAGATGCTGCCCGAGCTCGCGCGCGGCGACGCGAACAAGATCTTCGTCATCCCGTCCGAGTTCAGCCAGGCGCTCGGCAACCTCGGCGGCGCCGTCTCGCGCTTCGGCGGCGGCGAAGGCCTTCCGCCTGCGCGCCCGCCGAAGCGCAAGGACAGTGTCACCGACGAAGCCGCGGCCGCTGCCGCTGCCGACGCGGCGGAGGCCGCCCGGGCCGCCGAGCAGGCCGCCGCGGAGGCGGAGGGCGCCTCGCAGGCCACGCTGGGCGGCGCCACGCCGCCGCTTCCCCCGCCGGCCGCGAGCTAGTGGCGCACCCGCCAACGTTCACCGGGTTGCGCCGCGCCGGGCGGCGCTGCACCGCACCCACGTTCAGCCCATGTACCTGAGGTACACCGGCTGAAACGCGTGCACGCCGCAGCATCCACCCGGCATCGCCGCCGACCCGGCGAACCTTGCCGGGCACACCACTAGCCGGCCTACCGGGTGCGCGAGATGCGCTCGAGCGTCGATCCGATCTGCAGGGCGATGATGCGCGCACGGCCGATCTCATAGCGGCTGAAGGGCCGGCCGCCGGCGCTGTAGGCCTCGAAGAGACCGATAGACGTCCCCGCGCAGGAGATCGGCAGCATGAGCATGGAGCGGAAGCCGAGCTTGTGCAGGAGTTCAACCGCGGCGGGGTCGGCCTCGGGGTCGGTGACGTGCACCTGCACGGAGCCCTGCTCGCGCAGCAGCCGCTCCGTGTCGGGGAAGTCGGAGATGCGGAAGCGCCCGTCCTCGCGATCGGGCCCGGCTCGCCCGACGGTGACGAGCTCGGCCCCGTCGACGATCGAGACGGTGGTGTCGTCGGCGCCCAATTCGGCCTGTACCGCTTCCAGTACCGCGCGCAGCTCCGGGTACGTGGTGGCCTCCGACAGCCGCCAGCTCAGCCACTGCAGTCGGCTGTCCTGCCCGAGTGGCGCGGGCTCGGTCGCACCCGTCACCGTCATCGCCGCCGATGAGGTGCAGACGTGCGCGGCCTCCGTGTCGATGCCGACCCAGGCGCGGGCCGGGCGGCCGATCGCGTAGCCCTGCGCGTAGGCGACGTCGAGGTCTGCGAGCCGCTCGACGTCGGCCAGGTCCTCGACGCCCTCGGCGCAGACCGTGATGTCGAGTTCACGCCCGTAGCCGACCAGGGCGCCGACCAGCGCGGTCTTGACCGGGTCCAGGTGGACGCGGTGCACGAGGGCGCGGTCGAGCTTGAGCACGTCGGGCGCGACCATCATCAGCTCGCGCAGGCCCGCGTAGTCCGAGCCGGCGAGGTCGACCGCGACGCGCGCGCCGCGTGCGCGCAGCTCCTGACGCATGCCGCGCAGGCGGTCCTCGTCGGCCGGCACGCCCTGCCCGGTCAGCTCGATCACGATCCCGTCGAGGCGGTCGGGCAGCTCGCGCGCAACCTCGGGGGAGACCAGCGACGAGGGGGAGAGGTTGACGGCCAGAAACGCGCCGTAGGGACGGCGGCTGACCGCGAGCGCGCACCGCAGCGCATGCGCCTCCAGGCGGGCGCCCATCCCGAACCGGTGCGCCTGCTCGAACCACCCGGCGACGTCGCGGCTCCCGCGCATGAATCTCGACAGCGCCTCGTAGCCCGTCGCGAGTCCGGTGCGGAGGTCGACGATGGGCTGGAACAGCGGCGCCAGCTCGTCGCGCTCGATGACAGCTTCTATGTCGTCGCGCGCCTGCGTCGCTTCAACCCTACGGACCGCACTCATCCCGCACGCCATCGGCGGGCGGCTCACCTAGCATGAGGCCGGCGTGTTCGACTCGCTCTCAGAGAAGCTCCAGGGGGCGCTGTCCGGCGTCCGCCAGAAGGGCGCGCTGACCGAGGAGGACATCGCCAAGGCCATGCGCGAGATCCGGCTCGCGCTGCTCGAGGCCGACGTCAACTTCAAGGTCGTCAAGCAGTTCACGGCGACCGTCAAGGAGCGCGCATCCGGCGTCGAGGTGACCAAACAGCTCAACCCGGGCCAGCAGGTCGTCAAGATCGTCGACGAGGAGCTGACGGCGCTGATGGGCGGCCAGGCGGCCGGCATCACCTTCTCGCCGCGCCCCCCGACGGTCATCCTCATGGCCGGTCTGCAGGGCTCGGGCAAGACGACGGCAACCGCCAAGCTGGCCAAGTACCTGCGCGAGCAGAACGGGTCCTCGGTCGCCGTCGCGGCCTGCGATGTCTACCGCCCCGCCGCGGTCGAGCAGCTGGTCAAGGTCGGCGCCCAGGCAGGCGCGACCGTGTACGAGCGCGGCACGGATGCGGACCCGGTCGAGATCGCCCGCTGGGCGCGCGACCAGGCCGTGCGCGACGGCAAGGACGTGCTCATCGTCGACACCAGCGGCCGCCTGCACGTCGACACAGCGCTGATGGAGGAGCTGCGCAACATCAAGAAGGCGGTCAAGCCGCACACGGTGCTGCTCGTCGTGGACGCGATGACCGGCCAGGACGCGGTCAACGTCGCCGAGCAGTTCGCCGAGGTCGCGCAGTTCGACGGCGTGATCATGTCCAAGCTCGACGGCGACGCGCGCGGTGGTGCCGCGCTGTCGGTCAAGCAGGTCACCGGCAAGCCGATCATGTTCGCCTCGACCGGCGAGAAGCTCGGGGACTTCGAGGCCTTCCATCCCGACCGCATGGCCCAGCGGATCCTCGGGATGGGCGACGTCCTGTCCTTCATCGAGAAGGCCGAGCAGCAGGTCGACGAGGACGAGGCCAAGCGCCTCGAAGACAAGCTGCGCAAGAACCAGTTCGACCTCGACGACTTCCTCGACCAGCTCAAGAAGATCCGCCGGATGGGCCCGCTGACGTCGATCCTCGGGATGCTGCCGGGGCTCGCGGGCCACCAGCTGTCGAAGATGAAGGTCGACGAGAAGGAGTTCGACCGCATCGAGGCGATCATCCTGTCCATGACGCGCGAGGAGCGGCGGCGGCCCGACATCGTCAACGGGCGCCGGCGCAAGCGCATCGCCACGGGCTCGGGCACATCGGTGCAGCAGGTCTCGCAGCTGATCAAGCAGTTCGGCGAGATGCGCAAGATGATGCGGGGCCTGCAGCAGGGCAAGATGCCCGACCTCGGCGCCATGATGCGCGGGCGCTAGCCTTCCTCTCCTTATGGCTGTCGCAATGAGATTGACCCGCGTGGGCGGGAAGAAGGATCCGGTGTGGCGCGTCGTCGTCGCCGATTCCCGTGCGCCGCGCGATGGCCGCTTCATCGAGATGATCGGGCGCTACAACGCCCAGACGGAACCCTCGACGATCGCGCTCGAAGAGGATCGCGTCCGCTACTGGCTGCGCCACGGCGCGCAGCCGTCGGACGCCGTGAAGAAGCTTCTGCGCATCCAGGGCATCAACTAGATGGGTTGTTCCACGACTCCGCGGCCTCGGATCACGGTCCTGACGTTTCGCCGGATCGCGCTCGTCCGGACTTGCCCGTACCACCGGTACGGGCTTCGCCGGCCGACCACGCCCGGCTTGGTCATGACCGCGCCCGCGACCACGGGCCTCGTGGAACAACCCATCTAGCCCGCCGCAATGCCGCGCGACCTGCTCGAGTACCTCGCCAAGGCGCTCGTCGACAAGCCTGATGAGGTGAAGATCGAGTCCTTCGACGACGATGACGGCTCGATGATCCTGGAGCTTTCCGTGGGCGAGAATGACTATGGCCACGTCATCGGGCGCGGCGGACGCACCGCCTCCGCCCTCCGGACGGTCGTCAAGGCCGCCGGATCACGACAGGACCGCCGGGTCCTTGTCGACATCGTCGACTGAGCCGGGGGCCGACGGGCTGGCCGAGGCCGGCCGGGTCGGGCGCCCCCACGGGCTCGACGGTTCCTTCTACGTCGCCCGACCCGAGCCGGGCGTGCTCGCCGTCGGTCTGGAAACCTCGCTCGGTGTCATCGTCCGTCTCGCGGGGACGGCGGCCAAGCCGATCGTCCGGCTCGAGGGAGTCGACACCCGGGAGAGTGCCGAGGCGCTGCGCGGGGAAGCGCTGCGTGCCGGGGTCACCGTCGAGGCGGGCGAGTACCTCGCGGAAGATCTCGTCGGGCTGGCGGTCTTCGACGGTGAGCGGTCCGTCGGCGTGGTCGAGCGCGTGCGGGCGTACCCCTCGTGCGAGCTGCTCGAGGTGGGGGTGACGTCGACCGTAGACCTGAACTTGAGAGGGTCGGAGGGCGAAACCCTTCTGATCCCGCTGGTCTCGGATGCCGTGCGCGACATCGACCTCGAGCGCGGGCGGATCGACGTCGATCTGGAGTTCCTGGGTGCAAGCTGACGTCTTCACCCTGTTCCCGAACTGGTTCGACTGGTTTCTCGGCCAGCGCCATGTGCGCAACGCGCTCACGCTCGGGTCTTCGGTCGAGGCGGTCGACTACCGGGATTCGACGACGCTGGCGGGGCGCTCGGTGGACGACACGCCGTTCGGCGGCGGGGCCGGCATGGTGCTGCGGGTCGATGTCGTCGACTGGGCGCTGCAGGCGCGCTACGGCGTGGACTCCGTGGCCGTGGGGCAGCAGCGCAGGGTTGTCGCGCTCACGCCCGGCGGCCGGGTCCTCGACGAGGAGTTGGTGGTCGAGCTTGCCGCGGCGCCCGCGCTGACGCTGTTGTGCGGCCGCTACGAGGGCTTCGACGAGCGCATCCTGGAGCGCTTCTGCACCGATCAGGTGTCGATCGGGCGCTACGTGCTGGCCGGGGGCGAGCTCGCCGCCATGGTGGTGCTCGACGCAGTCTTGCGCAAGCTCCCGGGAGCGCTCGGCGACGCCGCTTCCGCGCACGAGGAGTCCTTCAGCGCCGCTCTGGAAGGTCAACCCGAGTACCCGCACTACACCCGGCCGGCGGAGTACCGCGGGTGGGAGGTGCCCGAGGTCCTGCTCAGCGGCCACCACGCGCGCGTGGCGCAGTGGCGACGCGAGCAGAGTCGCAAACGGGGCGAAGGCGGCCGCTAGAGTGGCCGGTCGCACCCGCTCCCTCCGGAGCGGGTGTTTTCTCGCCTATGTCCACCGTGATCGAAAGCCTCGAGCGCCAACAGCTGCGGCGCGTCCCCAGGTTCCAGGCCGGTGACCGCGTCCGCGTGCACTTCCAGGTCGTCGAGGGCACCCGCCGGCGCACCCAGGTCTTCGAGGGCGTCGTCATCAAGCGGCAGGGCGAGGGCGTGCGCGAGACCTTCACCGTGCGCAAGCAGTCCTTCGGCGTCGGCGTGGAACGCACGTTCCCGGTGCACTCGCCGAAGATCGAGAAGATCGAGGTCGCCGCCCGCGGTGACGTGCGCCGCGCCAAGCTCTACTACCTGCGTGGCCGCGTCGGCAAGTCGGCCCGTGTGCGCGAGCGCCGGTACGTCGGGCCCGAGGAGGTCGTCGAGGGCGGGCTGCTCTCCGAGATCGAGGCGACGGACGCCGAGGGCCACACGGCCGATGAGCCGGAGATGGTCGAGGAGGCCGCCGCCGAGCCGGCGCCGGTCGATGTCGAGGCTCCCGCCGAGGAGGCGCCGGCACCCGCCGCCGCCGCCGACGCCGAAGCCGAAGCCGACAAGGCCTAGGCCCCCCGGAGCCCCGCTGTGCCGGTGGTCAAGAAGCCCCAGTCCACTGCCGGGTCCCTGCTCGAGCTCGTCCTCATCGTCGCCGTTGCGCTCGGCCTCGCGCTCGGCATCCAGAAGTTCTTCGTCAAGCCCTACCGGATCCCGAGCGCGTCGATGGTGCCGACGCTCGAGATCGGCCAGCGCGTGCTCGTCAACCGCATCGGGCACTCGTTCTCCAAGCCCGCCATCGGCGACGTCGTGGTGTTTCACCCGCCCCAGGGCGCCGAGGCCGCTCGCTGCGGCGTCGTGCACCCGCCCGAGTCGGTCTGCCCGAGCGCGGTGCCGCGCAAGGACGACGTCAACTTCATCAAGCGCGTCGTGGCCGGGCCCGGCGATCGCCTGAAGGTCATCGGAGGCCGTGTGTACCTCAACGGCGAAGTGACCGAGGAGCCGTTCATCGAACCGTGCGAGCCGGGCGGGGGCTGCAACTTCCCGCGTGAGGTCACGATTCCCGCCGGGGAGTACTTCATGATGGGCGACAACCGTGGCTCCTCCGACGACAGCCGCTTCTGGGGCCCCGTGCCTGATGACTGGATCATCGGCGGCGCCTTCGCCACCTACTGGCCTCCCGGACGCATCGGTCTCCTCTAGCGCCCTGGTCCAGACGCGCCGCGCCCGGCGCCGCAAGCGGTCACCGGGCGCGCGCCTGTTCGCCCACGACCGCGATCTGGGCGTCCGCTTCGTCGCCGGCGCCGATGAGGCCGGCCGCGGCTGCCTCGCCGGTCCGCTGGTCGCGGCGGGCGTGCTCTTCGATCTCGAGAAGCTGACCCTCGCCGACCGCCGCGCGCTGTCGGCGCTCACCGACTCCAAGCAGCTGTCGATCGAGGTGCGCGAGGAGATGTACCCGCGCATCATGCGCATCGCGACCCGGGTGTCGGTGACCTCGCGCTGCTCCCGGGGGATCGACGCGCGCGGCCTGCACGTCACGAACCTGGCCGCGCTGAGCGACTGCCTGCGCCGCGTGGCGGTGCCCGGCTGCCTGTGCCTGTCCGACGGCTTCCCCGTGCCCCCGACTGGGTTCGATCAGCGCCCGCTGGTCGGCGGGGACCGTACGAGCGCGGCCATCGCCGCGGCGTCGGTGATCGCCAAGGTCACGCGCGATCGCTTCATGCAGCGCGCGGCTGAGCGCTATCCGCAGTGGGAGTTCGAGACCCACGTGGGCTACTCGACGCCCGAGCACCGCGCCGCGATCGAGCTGCACGGCGTGTCGCCGCTGCACCGGCTGTCGTTCCAGTCGGTGGCGTACTCGCAGCTGGCGCTCTAGGGGGCCGAAGGCCCAGGAGAGTTTCCTGTACCGGTCGACCGCCGCAGGCGTCGACTCGGTGCTCTAGCGGCGCAGTTCTGTAACACCTGCGTCTAGATCCGTCACCGCGGTCCGTCGAGACTGCGGTGCGTGACCACGGATGCGCGCCACACACTCGGCCGGCGGGGGGAGGAGCTCGCCGCACTGCATCTCGAGCGGCTCGGCTTCGAGGTCCTCGCCCGCCGCCACCGGACCCGCTTCGGCGAGCTCGACCTCGTCGTCCGCGATGGTGGCGTGCTCGTCTTCGTCGAGGTCAAGACGCGCCGGCCCGGGCCGGGCCGCCCCTTCGACGCGCTCGACGCCGCCAAGCAGCTGCAGGTGCGGCGCATGGGCGCCGCGTGGCTGACCGAATGCGAGCACGCGTTCTACGAGGCGTTGCGCTTCGACGCCGTCGGCGTCGTCGTCACCGCCGACGGCCGCCTCGTCTCGCTCGAGCACCTGGAAGGCGCTTTCTAGTGTCCCGCGGTGATTCGGTGGCAGGCCCGACGTCGGCCGGGGCGAGCCGTTTCGGGCCCCTCGAGCGGCTCGAGCGGCCACGAATTACTCAATCGGGACAGTTCTAGTGCTGGCCCGCGTGCACTCCTTCGCGATCGACGGCGTGGAGACCCGGCGGGTGACCGTGGAGGCCGACGTACGGCTCGGCCTGCCCGCCTTCAACGTCGTCGGCCTTGCGGACAAGTCCGTGCGCGAGGCGCGCGAGCGCGTGCGCGGCGCGATCCAGAACACCGGCTTCGAGTTCCCGCAGAAGCGCATCACCGTCAACCTCGCGCCAGCCTACCTGCGCAAGGAGGGTCCGCACTTCGACCTGCCGCTCGCGATCGCGGTGCTCGCCGCAAGCGGGCAGATCGCCTCGGAGGCACTCGAGGACTGCGCGTTCATCGGCGAGCTGTCGATGTACGGCCTCGTCTCCCCGGTCCGCGGCTCGCTCGCCGTCGCGGAGGGCGCGCGTCGGGCCGGGCTGCGGCGGTTGATGCTCCCGGCGTCACGCGCCGCCGAGGGTGCGCTGGTGGAGGGCATCGAGGCGCTTGGCGTCGAATCGCTCGCGCACGCGGTAGCCGTGCTGCGTGATGAGGCGCCGCCGATCGCCTCCGCGCCTGTGGCCGAGCGGGAGGCTGTCGACGATCCCGTCGACCTAGCGGACGTGCGCGGCCATGACGGGCTGATAGGGGTGATCGAGATCGCGGCCGCCGGCGGCCACAACCTGTTCATGCACGGCCCGCCCGGGACCGGCAAGACGATGCTCGCCCGGCGGCTTCCGACACTGCTGCCACCGCTCACCCGCGAAGAGGCGGTCGAGGTCACCCGGATCCACTCGATCGCCGGCCTGCACACCGGCGGCGGGTTGATCGCCGAGCGCCCGTTCCGCGCCCCGCACCACCTCGTCTCACCGTCGGCGCTGGTCGGCGGAGGCGCGACGCCCAAGCCCGGGGAGATCACGCTGGCCCACCGCGGGGTGCTCTTCCTGGACGAGCTGAGCGAGTTCAACCGCAACACGCTCGAGGCGCTGCGCCAGCCGCTCGAGGACGGCCGGGTCGTGGTCGTCCGCGCGCAGCGCGTGCTCACCTTCCCGACCCGGGCGATGCTCGTCGCGGCTTCGAACCCGTGCCCGTGCGGGCTCGGGGATCCCGGCTGCCGCTGCTCGGCCGCAGAGCGGTCGCGGCACGAGCGCCGGCTCTCGGGTCCCCTGCTGGACCGCATCGACCTGACGGTCCACGTTCCGCGGCCGAGCGCTGCCGCGCTGCGCGGGCAGGGCAGCCCGTCGTCGGCAGCGATCCGCGAGCGCGTCGTCGCCGCCCGTGCGCGTCAGACCGCCCGGCTGGCCGGCACCCAGGCGACGTGCAACGCCCATATGACGCCGGCGATGCTCCGCGAGCTCGCCGCGGTCACCGCCTCGGCCCGGCGCGCGCTCTTCGAACGCCACGACGCCGAGGGCCTCACCGCCCGCGGGCACCACCGCGTGCTGCGTGTCGCGCGCACCGTCGCCGACCTGGACGGCTCCGCGCGGGTCGGCTCGGAGCACATCCACACCGCGCTGGCCGTGCGCTCGGACATGTCACCGACCGCCGTCGCCGCATGATCGACGCGTGCGGGGACTGCCTGCGGCGCACGGAGCTGATCGCATGGCTGGCCGGGCGGATCGAGCAGGAGTGGCGTCTGCGGCGCGGGCGGCCGCAGCTGCTGGCGCTCGGGGACGCCGCGCTGCTGGCGTGGGCGGGCCTGCCTGACGTCGGCCGCCAGTACGCGGCCTTCGCGCCCGCATTCGCGGCGGACCGCCTGACGGCCGCGGGGCTCGGCGCGGTGTGCCGGTGCTCGGAGCGCTATCCCGCCGGCCTGCGGGAGCTGCCCGACCCGCCTGCGGTCATCCACTGCGCCGGCGATGCGGGACTGCTGGCCGGGGACGGGGCGGCGCTCGTGGGCGCGCGCAACCCCACGGCCTACGGGCGTGAGGTCGCGGCCGCGCTGGCCCGCGGGCTCGGCGCCGCCGGCGTGACGGTCGTATCGGGCATGGCCATGGGCGTGGACTCGGTCGCCCATGCGGCAGCGCTCGAGGCGGGCCGGACCGTCGCCGTGCTCGCGACGGGGGCGGACCGGCCCTATCCCGCCCGTTCGCACCAGCTGCACCGGCGCATCGCCGAGCGCGGCTGCGTCGTCAGCGAGCTGCCGCCCGGCCATGCGCCGCGGCGCTGGGCGTTCCCGGCGCGCAACCGCCTCATCGCCGCGCTGTCGGCGGGCACCGTCGTCGTCGAGGGGTGCCAGAAGTCCGGCTCGCTGATCACGGCCGACTTCGCCGCCGAGCTCGGGCGCTTCGTCGCCGCGGTGCCGGGGCCGATCACCTCGCGCATGTCGGCCGGCCCGCACCTGCTGCTCAAGGCCGGCGCCGAGCTCGTTCGTAGCGTCGAGGACGTTCTCGACCTGCTGCATGGTGTCGGCGCCGTGCACGCCCCGATGGTGATCGGTGCCGGCGAGCCGCCGCCGCCGGCGGCGCGGCCGGCGCACGTCGCCGCCGACGTTCCCGCACACCTGCGGACGCTCCTGCGACGCGTCGAGGGTGGCGCGGGCTCGCTCGCCGAGCTCGCCACCGGGGCGGACGGCCTGACGGTCGCGCGCGACCTGGGCGATCTCGAGCAGCGCGGCCTGGTGACCCGCGTCTTCGGCGGCCGCTACATCCGTTCGCTGGCGTGAGGTCCGTACGCTGCGCGCGGTGCCGCGCGCCGTCGTCGACGTCTCCTACGGGGGGCTCATCCCCGGCGCCGACGTGGTGCGGTCGCGCGCCCGCGGGGCGCTGCGCGGGGTCGCCCTCTTCGTCGCGAGCGTGCGCGCGGACACGATCGCGGTCGTGCGGACCGGCCCGGGGTGGCGGTCGCTGCTTGTCCTGCGCGCCCTGCTCGGCCGCCGGCGCAAGCTGATTGCGCTGCACTTCATCGTCTTCCCCGACGGCGGCCGGCGGGCCGACCGGCTCTGGGCACGCGTCGACACCTGGGCGATCCGCCGTGCGCTGCTGAAGGGCGCGGTGCTCACCAGCGAGGAGCACGATGCCTGCGTGGCCCGCTACGGCCTGGAGGCGGAGCGGTTCCCGCTCGTCCTGTGGCCGTGGCGCCGCGAGCGCGCCGACCGGCTTCCGCTGTCGCCCGCCGAGCCGCGCGTGCTGTGTTCGGGCAGGGCGTTCTGCGACTGGCCGACGCTGTTCGCGGCGGCGCGCGGAACGACGTGGCCACTCACCGTCGTGTGCTCCGCCGAGGACCTCGACGAGGTCCGGCGACTGAACGCAGACGGCCGGGCCGAGGTGCGCTCCGAGATCCCCGCCCCCGAGTACGTCGAGCTCCTGCGGACCGCGTCCGTGCTCGCGGTGGTCATGCAGGAGCACAACGTGAGCCAGGGCCACGCGCGGCTGATGGACGCCGCCGACGCCGGGGTGCCGGTCGTGATCACCGCCGCCAGGGCGCTCGAGGAGTACCTCGTGCCCGGCGAAACTGCGGTCGTGGTCGCGCCCGGCGATCCGGACGCGCTGCGCGCCGCCCTGGCGCGCCTGATCGACGACCCCGACGAGCGGGAACGCATGCGCGCCGCGGTCTTCGCGCGCTCGCACCGATGGACGGGTCCCGACTACCTCGCGGCCATCGGTGAGCTGATCGCCGCGTCGTAGTCTGGGCGAGCCATGTCCGCGACCGTCCCCGCCGTCCTCTCGATCGCCGGCTCGGACTCGGGCGGCGGCGCCGGAATCCAGGCGGACCTGAAGGCCTTCGCGGCGTGCGGCGTCCACGGCATGACCGCGATCACGGCGCTGACCGCACAGAACACCCTGACGGTCACCGGCATCCAGTCCGTTCCCGCGGCGTTCATCGTCGAGCAGGTCCGCGCCGTGCACGACGACATCGGCGTCGACGCCGTCAAGATCGGCATGCTCGGCACGGCGGCGACCGTCGCGGCGGTCAGCGAGGCGCTCGACCTGCTGGCACCCGGCACCCCGATCGTGATCGACCCGGTGATGGTCGCCGAGAACGGGGCCGCCCTGCTCGACGACCCGGCGCGCCGCGCGCTGGTCGAGCTGCTGTTCCCGCGGGCGACGGTCATCACCCCGAACGTGCCCGAGGCGCGCGTCCTCGCGGCTGCGGTCACGAGCGAGCAGGGGCTCGGGCCCGGGGCGCTTGCCATGGCGCTGCACCAGCTCGGCCCGGCGAACGTCGTCGTCACCGGCGGCCACCGCGACGAGGCGACCGACCTGCTCTTCGACGGCATCATGCTCCATCCCATCCCGGGCCCGCGCCATCCTGACGGCGCCGCGCACGGATCAGGATGCACGCACTCGAGCGCGCTCGCGGCGCATCTCGCGCTCGGCTTCACTCCCCTGGAGGCCGCGAGAGCGGCAAAACGGATCGCCTCCGAGGCCGTCCGCAACGGTCTGCGCGACATCGGAAACGGCCCCGGACCGGTGGACGTCATCGACCTGGCGTCCAGACGCGCGTCGGCAGTGGTCGGACCTCTGTCATAATCGCTGGCTCGATGAAGTTCCTACGCATGCGACCCGGCTACGGCGAACAGCTCATCGCCGAGGGAGACCCGGGGGTCGCCGACGAGGAGCGGGCCCTCATCGACGAGTTCCGCCGCCAGCTCGATGCGGGCATGTGGGCGGCGGTTCCGGTGACCTCCGACGCGGGCCGTCGCAAGGCCACGATGGTCCAGGCCTTCGATCAGATCCCGCGCGACACGGATCGCGTCATCTTCTTCCCGCGCGCCGCCGGGGGATGATGGCCGCGGCGCTGATCGCTTCGGCGATCGTCGTGATCGCCCTGATGTGGGAGGCGTTCACGCCCCTGCTGCGGCGAGCGGCGGAGCGCATCCGCGCGGGCCGTGAGGCTCGCGCTGAGGGCATCCCCGTCTACGACCCCGGCCGCGAACGCCGCGCCGAGACCCGCGCCCGCGAGCTGCTGCGCTCCTGCGTCAACGACGAGGAGTGGGAGATGTACCGCGACCTCGGCTTCCTGCGGGTGTGGGGCGGCCAGGCCGGCGGCCCCGAGGAGGGCTGGGACCTGGGTGGCGCGCCGTACGCCTACCTCGTCTACCCCCACAAGCCGATCGTCGCCTACCTGCCCCAGACCGGCCAGCTGCTCAACGAGTACTGCGTCGAGTTCCCCGACGAGACCCGGCCGTTCGGCTCGCCGCGCCTGCCCGACTCCGACGACGTCCTCGCCAAGTGGATGGGCATCAAGGGCGACGAGCAGCGGCTGATCAGCTCGGCCAACCTGCACCTGCCCGGCCGGCAGATCGACCCTCGCAAGGTCGCCCGCGACCTGTGGCGCCTGCGCCAGTGGGAACGCGTACGCCTCGAGCGCAACGCGCGCGTAGAGGCGTCCGGTAGCGTCGAACCGACCCCCTGATGGCGTTCGATCTCAAGCACCGATCCCGTCAGCTCACCGACGGGCCCCACCGCGCGGCCGCACGCGCATACCTGCACGGCATCGGCTTCGACGAGGAGGCGCTGTCGAAGCCGATCGTCGGCGTCGCCTCGACGTGGATCGAGACCATGCCCTGCAACTTCCACCTGCGCGCGCTGTCGGCGAAGGTCAAGGAGGGCATCCGCGAGGCGGGTGGCACGCCGATGGAGCTCAACACGATCGCGATCTCCGACGGCATCACCATGGGCACGAGCGGGATGAAGACCTCGCTCGTCTCCCGCGAGGTGATCGCCGACAGCATCGAGCTCGTCGCCGAAGGCCACCTCTTCGACGCCCTGGTGGTCCTCGTCGGCTGCGACAAGACGATCCCCGGCGGAGCGATGGCGCTCGCGCGGGTCAACATCCCCGGCGTCCTGCTCTACGGCGGCTCGATCGCCCCCGGCCATTGGCGCGGGCGCGACGTCACCATCCAGGACGTCTTCGAGGCCGTCGGCGCCCACGCCGCCGGGAAGATGTCCGATGAGGACCTCGCCGACCTCGAGAAGCACGCCTCACCCGGGGCCGGCGCGTGCGGCGCCCAGTTCACCGCCAACACCATGGCGATGGTCTTCGAGATCATGGGCCTGAGCCCGATGGGGTCGAGCATGGTGCCGGCCGAGAACGGCGCCAAGCCCGAGGTCGCCAAGGAGGCCGGGCGCCTGGTCATGGATGTGCTAGCCCGCGGCGTGCGGCCGCGCGAGATCATCACGCGCAAGGGCCTCGAGAACGCGATCGCCGCGATCGCCACCAGCGGCGGCTCCACCAACGGCGTGCTGCACCTGATGGCGCTCGCGCGCGAGACGGGGGTCGAGCTCGGCCTGGAGGACTTCGACCGCATCTCCGAGGCGACCGCGACCACCTGCGACCTCAAGCCGGGCGGCCGTTACGTCGCCGTCGACCTGCACGAGGCCGGTGGCGTCCCGCTGGTCGCCAAACGGCTCATGGAGCTCGGCCAGTTGCACGAGGACGCGCCCACGGTCACCGGCCAGACGGTGGGGGAGATCGCCCGCGCCGCCGTCGAGCTCGACGGCCAGGAGGTCGTCCTGCCGGCCGACGAGCCGCTCAAGCCGACGGGCGGGCTCGCCATCTTGCGTGGCAACCTCGCGCCGGACGGATCGGTCGTGAAGCTGAGCGGACACGAGCGCCGGTACCACCAGGGGCCCGCGCGCGTTTTCGAAGGTGAGGAATCCGCCATGAACGCGGTCATCTCCAACGGCATCAACGAAGGGGATGTCCTCGTGATCCGCAACGAGGGCCCCGTCGGCGGACCGGGGATGCGCGAGATGCTTGCGGTCACCGCGGCTCTGGCCGGGTCCGGGATGGGTGAGCACGTCGCGCTGCTCACGGACGGCCGGTTCTCCGGCGCCACCCGCGGGTTCATGGCGGGCCACGTCGCTCCTGAGGCGGTCAAGGGCGGCCCGATCGCCGCTGTCGGAGAGGGCGACACGATCACCATCGACGTCGCCAGGCGCCGCATGGACGTCGACCTCTCCGATGAGGAGATCGCCGTGCGCGTCGCGGCCTACGAGGGCCCGCAGCCGCCGACCGGCTCGGGCGTCCTGGCCAAGTACGCAAAGCTCGTCTCCAGCGCCGCCGAAGGCGCCATCACCCGCTGAGGAACTCCGCGACCTCGCGGTTGAAGCGCTCGGGGCGCTCGAGCTGGACGACGTGGCCGGTGCGCTCGTAGATGGAGACGCGCGCGTCCGGCATGGCGCGCGCGAGCTCGTCGGCGTGTTCGACGCCGACGAGCGGGTCCTCGTCGCCCCAGACGATCAGCGCCGGGCAGCGGATCTTCGGCAGCTCCTCGCGGAGGGGATAGGAGGCGAGCGCCTGCAGCGCCGGCAGGAAGCCAGGCGTCCGCCGCGCGGTGAGCACGAGCTCGCGCTGCAGTTCCAGCGACAGCTTGCGCGGCGCGCGGATCCCTCCGAACTGCAGCGCGAGCTCACGCAGCCGCGGGCGGCTCGCCAGCAGCGCCGCCGCCTCCGCCAGCAGCCGTCCCGTGACGCCCTCGGTGACGCCGGCGACCGCGACCAGCGGTCGAGCCCGGCGGTACTCCTGCCACAGCACGGCAGCCGACACGAGCACCAGCCGGTCCACTGCGACCGGGAACTTCAACGCCATCTCCAGCGCGATGAATCCGCCCATGGAGTTCCCGACAACCGCGCACCGCTCGATCCCCTCTTCGCCGAGCAGTTCTTCAAGCACCTGGGCGTAGCGCGTCATCGACACCTCGCCGTCCATCTCGTCGGACTCCCCGAACCCCGGTAGGTCCGGAGCGATGCAGCGGTGCGTCCTGGCGAAGAACGGCAGGTTCTCAAGCCAGGTCTGCCATGACCCTCCGAGCCCGTGCACGAACACCAGCGGAGGGCCCTCGCCGATGTCGACGTAGTTGATCCCGCCCGAGCGCTTCGTGTGCTTCGGCCAGTCGACGCCGATCCAACTTGGCGCGTCAACGCTCATAGGGCAACCAGTCGTCGGGTCATCGCCGTACAGTTTGCCAGCGCATGCGTTCCAAGTCGTTCATGGCCGTCTCCGGCTTCCTCGTCGTTCTCGTCCTGCTGGGTGGCGGGCTGTACCTCTACGACTCGGGCCGAGCGGACCAGATCGCCGAGGGCGTGACCGTCGGCGGTGTCGACATCGGCGGCATGGATCGCGCCGAGGCCACGGCCAAGCTGGAGTCGAGGGTGTCCGCACGCCTGCTCGAGCCGGTGCGGGCGCGCTACGAGGATCGCAAGTTCACCCTGACCGCCAAGCGCGCTCGGATCGCGGTCGACGTCGATTCGACGGTCGATCAGGCGCTGCAGCGCTCGCGCGCCGACAACATCTTCGTCCGCAGCTTCCGCGGGCTCACGGGCGGCAGCATCGACGAGGAGCTCGACGTGACCGTCAGCTTCGACCGCAAGGCGGTCTCCGACATGGCCGAGCGCGTCGCCAAGACACTCGACCGCAAGGCCGTCGATGCCGACGTCGACATCTCCACCGCAGGCGTCGAGACCGTCAAGGAGCAGACCGGCATCGAGGTCAACGAGACCTTCCTCGCCAAGGCGATCAGCCGCAAGCTCGCGTCGCCCACGGCCAAGCGCGACCTGCGCGTGCGCACCTCCACGATCCAGCCGAAGGTCACGACCGACGAACTCAAGGATGACTATCCGAGCGTCATCGTGGTCGATCGCGCGAGCTTCAGCCTGACCCTCTACGAGGATCTCAAGCCGACGCTCGACTACACCGTCGCCATCGGCGCGGCCGGCTACGACACGCCCGCCGGCCTGTACGACATCCAGAACATGGCCGTTGATCCCGTGTGGACGGTGCCCGATTCCGACTGGACGGGCTCGCTCGCCGGCCAGCAGATCCCGCCCGGCCCCAGCAACCCGCTCAAGTCGCGCTGGCTGGGCATCTACAACGGCGCGGGCATCCACGGCACCGACGCGACGTACTCCCTCGGCACCGCCGCCTCGCACGGCTGCGTGCGCATGGCGATCCCCGACGTCGAGGAGCTCTACGAGCACGTCGACGTCGGCACCCCCGTCTACATCGGCTGAGTCCCGATCTCGGAGTGGGGGACCTCCTCCCAACCTTTGCGCAGCAGGGAGGCGTGGTGGTCGGAGTGGCGAATGCACAGGGCACCGATGTGCACTCCTCGTGTCCGTTTGCGCATGACGGCGTACCAAAGTGTCGTCGCGTCCCCCGAGCCCTTGATCTTGAACCATGGTCGTGGCGGCCCGTCGATCAGGTCCGCGATGCCGCTTTCCACCAGCTGGCGCCCGGTGGCGATCTGACCCGTGTCGGTGTCGATGAAGAACTCGGCCACTGAGCGGCAGACGCTATCCGCAGCATGGCGGGAGGCGCTGACCCTCTTCGACAAGGACCTGCGCCGCCGCGGTGCCGCCGAGCGCACCCGGCGGGCGTACGGGATCGACCTCGGCCAGCTCGCACGCTGGTGCGCTCAGCGCGGCCTGGATCCTGCCGAGGTCGACTACAAGGCGCTGCGCCGTTACGCCGCGCACCTCTCCGAGCGCCGGGTTGCGGCGGCGACCGTCGCCCGCAAGATCGCCGCCGCTCGCCAGTTCTTCACGTCGCAGGTCGAGCACGGCCACATGGGCGCCAATCCCGCCGACCTGCTGCCGCTGCCGCGCAAGGACCAGCCGCTCCCGCTCGCGCTCAACCAGACCGACGTCGCGGCGCTGCTGGACAAGATCCCCACCACGACGCCGCTCGAGTTGCGCGACCGCGCCCTGTTCGAGATCGCCTACGGCTGTGGCCTGCGTGCCGAAGAGCTCGTCACCCTCGACGTCACGTCGGTCGACTTCGAGGCCGAGGAGCTGCGCGTCGAGGGGAAGGGCGCCAAGACGCGCATCCTGCCCGCGGGCGAGCCTGCGCTGCTGGCGCTGCGGCGCTACCTCGAGCGAGGCCGGACCGCCTTGGCCGCCGGCGGGGACGAGCCCGCGCTGTTTCTCTCCAAGACCGGCCGGCGGCTGTCGACGTCCGACGTCCGGCGGCGCCTGCGGGCCTGGGCGCGCCACGCCCGCGCCCAGGGCGCCGTGCACCCGCACGCGCTGCGGCACTCGTTCGCCACCCATCTCCTCGAGGGCGGCGCCGACCTCCGGGTCATCCAGGAGCTGCTGGGACACGCGACCATCTCGACGACCCAGGTCTACACTCGCGTAGACTCCGCCCGCCTGCGCGCGGCGTACGCGAAAAGTCACCCTCGGGCTTAGTCACTTGGAAACCAACGTCAAAGCGATCGAGCTCCGTGACCTCTGGCGCAAGTACAAGTCGACCGGGTCCGAGCGCGCGCGCGAGCAGCTGGTCGTGGCCTACTCGCCGCTGGTCAAGTACGTCGCCGGCCGCATGTCCTCCGGGCTGCCCGCGCACGTCGAGGAAGCCGACCTCGTCTCGTACGGGCTGATCGGCCTCATCAATGCGATCGAGCGGTTCGACATCGCCCGTGAGATCAAGTTCGAGACCTACGCGATCACGCGCATCAAGGGCGCGATCATCGACGAGCTGCGCGCCCTGGACTGGGTGCCGAGGTCCGTTCGCGCCCGCGCCAGGGAGATCGAGCGCACCCACGGCAAGCTCGAGCACAAGCTGCACCGGACGCCGACGGACGAGGAGATGGCGGCGGAGATGCACATCACCGTCGACGAGTTCCAGGAGGCGCTCGTCAAGATCTCCAACTCGACCGTGGTCGCTCTCGACGAGCTGTGGGCGGTGTCGGACGCAAGCGGCGACCAGGTCTCCCTGCTCGACACCCTGCACGACCCCGACGCCCCGGATCCGCAGCAGATGCTCGACCAGTCCGAGCTCAAGGACCGCCTCGCGGACGCCATCAGCGCGCTGCCCGAGCGCGAGAAGCTCGTGATCGCCCTCTACTACTACGAGAACCTGACCCTTCGCGAGATCGGCGAGGTCCTCGGAGTGACGGAATCGCGCATCTCGCAGCTGCACACGAAGGCCGTCCTGCGGCTCAAGAGCCGTCTCCAAGGCGACAACCTCAGGGATTGAGCGGCGACCCGGAGTCTTCTTGGGCGCCGTTCGGTCCGGGCCCCGACAAGGACGACGACGAGCCGCGCGCGGGCGACCCGCCGCCGCAGGCCCAACCGGAGCCCGAGGCACCCCGGGCGGGCTTCGCCCCGCCGGCGCCCGCTCCGCTGCCGCCGCTCCCGCCCCGGCCGCCCGCCGCCGAGGCCTCTCCGCTCGCGTGGCCCGACCCCGCCCTGCACGCATCGGAGCCACCGGCGTCGCCGCCGCCCGAGCGGCAGGCACCCTGGCCGCCGCAGGGCTTCCAGACGCGCAAGCCCGTCCCGAGCGACGCGACGGCCGCGCTCGTGGTCGGCATCGCCAGCGTCGCCTTCTGCGGGTTCATCGGACCCTTCGCGATCCACTACGGCCTCAAGGCGCGTCGGCAGATCGACGCCGATCCGGCCCTCGGGGGCCGCGGTCTCGCCACCTGGGGCTACGCGCTCGGGATCGTCTCGACCTCGGTGCTGATCGTCCTGCTGGGCCTGGTCGCGGCCGGCATCATCGTCCTCACGTGATGGTGGCGGCTTGGGCGAGTGCCCACGCCCAAGCCGTCGCGGCCGCGGCGACGACCGCCCGCCACGCGATCCGCCGCCCCGCCACCCCGATCGCCACGACCACGAGCGCGACGACGATCCACACCGCCCCGTAGTCCAGCCAGCGCGCATCGGCGTGCCCGAACAGCGCGAAGGCCCGCGTCGCCCCGCAGAACGGGCACGGCGCGCCGGTCACCGCCTGGAACGGGCACAGCAGCGGACCGTCCATCACCGCGTCGACCGGCACGAGCGCTCCGGCGGCGAGAGGCGCGGCGCCGAGGGCGACCAGCGATCGATCCATGCGCTCATTGTGCCCACAACGTCGCCCGGAGGCCGCCGCGCGCGGCGTGCCGGAGGGGCGAAACTTCGTTGTACGCTGGCGCTTTGTGCCTCTGAAGTCGCGTGACATCAAGACGAATCGCCAGGACGTCCTCTGCGACGTCTGCGAGCGCACGCTGCTGCGGGGCGAGCGCGCCGAGCCGTTCCTGCACGGAGGCCAGCGCCGCCTGGTCTGCGAGCTGTGCACGGTGCGTGCGACCCACGAGGGCTGGATCCGCGAGGCCGGCGCCGACGAGCTCTCCAGCGTGCCGCGCGTGGACGGCCGCGGACGGTCGCTGTTCGGGCGGTTGCGCACCCGCCGGGGCGGCGCCGCCGGCGCGGAGCCGGGGGAGGTCGAGGAAGACGAGATGCACCCCCAGCTCGCCGCGGAGCTCGAGGACCATCCCGTCGTGACCGAGCGCGCACCCCGTCGCGAGCCCGACCCGGTGCCCGACTTCACGCGCGAGCCGCGCAACGTACGTGCCGTCCCGACCAACGCCGAGCTCAAGATGGAGCGCGCCCTCGAGGTCTTCAACAACGGCGAGCATCCCCGCACGGTCGCGGGCGTCTCGCGCTCGCTCGGCGCCCCCGAGGTCGCCGTGCGCACGTCGGAGGTCGAGCCCAGCGTGGTCAGCCTCTTCGTGATGTGGGAGCTGAGCTGGTACCGCTTCGAGGTCGACCTCTCCGACGAGGCGGGCGGTGCCCGGCGGGTCGCCCAGGGTGCGGAGCTGTCAGAGCTCGACGAGGAGGATCGCGCCGCCAACGCCGTCGCCGACGAACGTGGCCGCATGGCGTTGGCCGGATGAACGAGGCCGCGCGTCGGGCAGTCTGGGTAACCTCGACGACGTGATCTACTGCGTCGTTCCCGAGGAGCTGGAGCCCGAGCTCTACCAGAAGCTCGTCTCCTACTACGACGAAGACCCCAACGTCACGGTCATCGTGGACCGCCGCAAGCAATCGCGGCGGGCCCAGGGCTCCACTGGTGGCGGGCAGCGCGAGGTACGCGACCGGCGCCGGCGCAACGTGCCGGGCGAGTTCCCGGCCATCGAAGCCGCCGACTCCTGAGGGCTGCGTCGTGAAGGTCGTCGTCCACGTGGACGGCGGTTCGCGGGGCAACCCCGGCCCGGCTGCCGCGGCCGCCGTGGTCTCCTCGCCGGACGGCGACGTGCTCGACGAGGCGTCGTCCTTCCTCGGCCGCGCGTCGAACAACGTCGCCGAGTACCAGGGGCTGCTGCTCGGCCTCGAGAGGGCCGTCGCCCTGGGCGCCACCGAGGTCGAGGTCGTCAACGACTCGGAGCTGATCGCCTATCAGGTGACCGGCCGCTACAAGGTCAAGCACGCGGACATGAAGCCGCTGCACGCGGAGGCGCTCAAGACACTGCGTGCCTTCGAGCAGTGGTCCATCCGGCCGGTCAAGCGCGCGCTGAACGCCGACGCCGACGCGCTGGTGAACCAGTGTCTCGACGCGCATACCTAGAATCCAGCGCATGAGGCGAGTGATGCTCGCGGCTATCGCCGCGCTACTGGTCGCGCCGGCTGCTGCGCAGGGCGCGGGGCTGCCGAAGGTGACGTCCGGGCACCGGCCCGGGCCCGACGTGCTCTACGAGCGCGCGGCGCGTGCGCCACAGCTGGCCAACGTCAAGCCGTTTCGCGCGAAGCCGATCCTGATCTCCGGGGCGACCGCCTATCGGCGCGGCGAGTTCCTCTACCAGGACTTCCTCTACGACAGCCACGGCGCCGGCGGCGCGCCCGATCCGGAGGACCCCTTTGAGCCCGGGGACTTCACCTTCTCCCCGAAGGCGGGGACCCTGACCTACCCGTCTGACCCGGCCTTCGCCAACGACACGGCGGACCTCGTCGAGCTGCGGGTGCTGCCGCAGCGCAGGGCGACGCTGTTCCGGGTGACCCTCAACGCGCTGCACGAGACGTCGGCCTTCACCATCGCCCTCGGATCATCCGACGCGCCGGTGGCCTGGCCCTACGGCGCGGGCGTCTCGTCGCCGGCGGAGGACTTCCTCACCGTGCACGGCTCGACCGTCGAGGGGATGGACGGTGCCACCGCGCGGGTGGACGCCAGGCGCCGGCAGGTGACGGTGCGCGTGCCCAAGGCCGCGTTCAAGCCCGGCCGCTCGACGGTGCGCATGGCCGCCGGCGCCGGGCTGTGGGACGATGCGGCGGGCGAGTACCTCGCGGCCGGGGAGTCGCGGACCGAGACCACGCCCGGCGGCGGCGTGGTGGGTGGGACAGGTTCGCGGCTGTTCAACCTCGCCTTCCGGGGGTCGGAGCCGATCCCCGACCTGGCCAGCATCCCGGCCGGCGTGACGATCGCCGACGCGGCGGCGGGCGCGGCGTTCCTGGGCACGTGGTGGCGTGAGAAGGCGCAGTCGGCGGCGCTCGCGTCAGGGGACGTGTCGGCCTTCTCCGCCGACGTCGACTTCGGCAAGCTCGCCGCGCGCAGGCGCGACAACTCAGACGTCCCCAAGACCGGGCCGATCAACCGGATCCTCGCGAGCCGGCGATCGTTCGGGCAGGGCATCGACTACGGCAGCCTGTGCGGCGGCCTGTCCGCGGCCACGAGCGCCTACAAGCCCTGCGAGGGGGCGCTCGTCGGCCAGCTGCAGCCCTACTCCCTCTACGTCCCGGACCGCGCGCAGCCCGCCCGTGGCTGGGGCTTCACGCTGCTGATGCACTCGCTGTCGGCCAACTACAACCAGTACTCGGGCTCGAAGCACCAGTCACAGCTCGGCGAGCGCGGCGCCGGCTCGCTGGTCGCCACGCCCTCCGGCCGTGGGCCCGACGGCTTCTACAGGGACATCGCCGAGGCGGACTCCTTCGAGGTCTGGGCCGACGTGGCTCGTCGCTACAAGCTCGATCCCGGCGCGGTCGCGGCGAGCGGCTACTCGATGGGCGGCCTCGGCACCTTCCGGATGCTCTCGCGCTGGCCGGATCTCTTTGCCCGGGGATTCGCCGTCGTCGGCGCCGGCGACCCCGACCGCGCGCTTCCGAGCCTGCGCCATACGCCGATCATGACCTGGAACGCGCTCGGCGACGAGCTCGTCAACGTCTCCCGCTACGAGGCCACAAACGCCGAGCTCGAGCGCCTCGGGCTGCGCTTCGCCGCCTGGATCTTCCTCGCCGCGGACCACCTCACGCTCGCCACCAACGACGAGTACGCGCCAGGCGCGGAATTCCTCGGCACGCATCGCGTCGTGCGCAACCCGGTCCGGGTGACCTACGTGGTGGACCCGGAGACCGACTCGCCGCGGGCGGGAGCCGTCGCCGACCACGCCTACTGGCTGTCGCGGCTGCGCGTCTCCGAAGGCGCAGCGTTCGGGACGATCGACGTCCGCTCACTCGGCGCCGGCCGCAGCGACGCGCCGGTCGGCGAGGTCGACGTCAGCGCCGCCAACCTCGAGGGCGGCTCGCGCGGCCCGACGCCCTACGCGGCGCGCACCCGCGAGTGGGGGAAGGCGGAAGCCGCCAAGCGCAGCAACCGGCTGGTCATCGAGTCCACCGACGTCGCGAGCGTCACCATCGACCCGCGCCGTGCCCGCGTCACGTGCAGGGCGAAGCTCGACCTGAGCAAGGCCCCCGGCCTGAAGGTCAGGCTCGCCGGCTGTCCGCGAGGGGCCTGACGGGGGCCATAGCCACCCTCAGGCCCCGACGCGATTGCCGAACCGGTCGCGAGCCGCTGAAATCGAGGCTCCGGCAGGGACCTTGAAGACGCTGCCGCGCCGCCGGCGTACGACACCCGCCGACGAGCGGACCACGCCGCCACTCGCCGCCACGGGCCGCGACGTCAGATCGACGTTCACGATCGCGTCCGGGTAACGAAGCCGAACCCCGCCAGCCACGCGTTCCACCTTCAATGCTGCGGTTGGCTTGACCCTGAACGGCGACGAAGCCAACCGATACCTGGAGGCGGAGACCACCAAGCGGTACCGCCCCACCGGCGCCGACAGCGGCACCTCCCACTGGCCGGTGTAGTCCGAGCCATCCACGCGCCACAGGAACTGCAGCCCCAGGTCATCGGCGTATCGCTTCCAGCGACCGCCGACCCGGCGCTGCGCAGTCACGAACGCCCGACCGTTCGGAAGGTCCGAGCCCGTCGGCCCGCCGGTCCACTCGACCACCGCCCGCTCGAGCCGCGCCACGTCGCCCGGCTGTGCGGTGAGGGTGCCCGCCTCCGCGCCGGGGGGATAGGGCTCCCCGTCGGGCTGCACGCCGTAGAACGGATCCAGCGCGAACGGCTCGGGCGCGGGGGAGCGGGATGCCAGGGCCGTGCCAAGCTCCGCCAGCCGCTCGGCGATGAAGGTCCCCTCGTTCGGCCCGAACAGCGACGACGCACCCTCGTAGCTCTGCTGGCGGTACTCCTCCGGGGTGGTGACGTACTGGACGAACTCGTTGCCCAAGCCGGCGAGCACGACGCGGCGCACTCCCGGCATCGCCGCGCCGACCGCCGCCCGTACCCGCACGCCGAACTCCTTGGTCCCCTCGCCGGGAATGGTGGCCATCGCCCGATTGCCGATCCGCCAGACGGCCAGCGGCACCGCCGGCGGCGGGTCGCCGGCGCCCTCGATGACCACCTTGTTGCCCTGCTCGGGCGTGTCGTTGGGGCTCGTCCGACCTTCGAACGGCACGCCGGTGACGTCGAACAGCGGCCCGCGGCCCTCCTCGGATCCGGTCAAAAAGCCGGCGCCCAGCTTGCCCTCGTCGTCGACGGGGCCTGTCGCCGTTTCGCGCCCGCAGAAGCACGCGCGCGTCCAACGACCCCGCAGCGCGGGCCGGCGCCCGAGCCGGCTGCCGGCCTTGCGCCAGGCGCGGAACATCGCACCGGCCTCGACCGTGCCGACCCGTTGCGCGGCCGCGGGGCCGACGTTGGCGATGCCCGCCGTCTGGTCGCCCTCGGCGGAGTTCGGATAGACGTTGACCACCGTCTGGCGCCGCGGGACCCTGCCTGCGCGCCGCACCTTGGCGGCGAACACGCGCCACGCCGCCGCATGGTGGTCGCCCGAGTAGGCCTCGAACTCCGAGTGCACGACGGTGGCGTGATTGGCGAAGTCCGACCAGGCGCCGATCGGCACGCGGCGACCGCCGCGCAGCTTGTCGACGCGAAGCACGTCGACGCCCGGGTCGATGGTGTGCAGGACTCCGTCGGGGTCCATCTCCGGCGTGCCCTCGCCGAACGGCACCTCGATGCCGTGGTTGGCCAGGTGCGCCTCGATGGAGCGGTTCTGCGTCAGGTTCGTCAGCCGCGTCCGGCCCCACCCAGCGACGGCCGGGGCGCGGTCGCGATCGGCGCGCACGATCGCGTTCGCGATGCGGTCGACCAGGAACGTGTAGAGCTGCCGGTCGGCCGGCATCGGATCGAAGAACTCGTAGAAGCTCAGCGGGTCGCCGATCGTCTCCAGCGACGGCGCCGCCGTGTTGTAGGTCGGGTTGTTGGCGTATCCGCCCGGGCCGGAGTGGGTGTGGGTGGCGGCCATGATCACGTTCGTGCGGTCGAAGCCCCGCGCGGCCAGCCGCGCCGCAACCGCCTCCTGCAGCCCCGCCGGAACCGCGAAGAGCTCGACGGCCACGAGCGCCAGCTTGCGCTTGCCGCGCTGCAGGACGAGGGCGCTCGCCATCAGGCGCGAGCTGACGCCCTCGGCCAGTCGATCCGCTCGCGTCCATCCGCCGAGGTAGTAGCCGGTCCGCGGCGGCGTGATGTCGGTCATCCCCGCCCCGGCGCGCAGGGGCGCGGCAGCGGAAGCGGGAGGGGCGGTCGCGACGGGGCCGGCGACGAGCAGCACGGAGAGGATCAGGAGGCGGCGCACCGTGCGAGGGTACGCCGAAAGCCGCTCCTCGGGGCCGAAATGCCACCTTTCGGTTGGAGGCGGCCTGCCGGACGCCCGATACTGACTCCGATGGCGCCCGACGCGCTCGCAACGCTGCTGGCCCGAGCCGGGGATCACCTCGCTGCGTGCGGTGTCGTGGTGGACCACCTGGCGGCCAATCCGGATTACAAGCCCAGCGTCTACCTCGAGCGCGGCGGGCGGCTGCGCTGCGCCGCCGCCCGCACCTACCTCCAGGTCTTCGACGGGATCCCGCCCGGCGCGGGCGTCATCGGCCAGACCTTCGCGACCGGCGAGCCGTTCCTGGACCCCGACGTCACCGCCCACGAGCAGTACCTCGAGATCACACCGCTCGTGCGCGCGGAGGCGTGTGCGCCGGTGCGCGCGCACGGCAATGTGATCGGCGCGGTCAACGTGGAGTCCTTCGCCCGCCTCGACCAGACCGACGCCGATGCGGTCGGCCGTGCCGCCGACGCTCTCGGCGCGCGGCTGGTCGAGCTCGGCGGTGGCTTGCTCGAGACGCCGGCGCAGCGGCTCGTCCGCCATGCCACCCGGCTGACGGACATCAACACCCGCGGCCGGGTCGAGCGCGAGGTGCTCGAGGCGGCGGCGGACGTCGCTGGGATGGACTCGGCCGTGCTGCTCACCGGCGGCCCTGACGGCGAGGTCGCCCTCGTCGACGCGATCGGGCCGCTCGCAGCCCGCATCGGCGCCGCACCGCAGGAGGCGCTGCGCACGGTGCTCCAGTTCGTCCAGGCGGGCACATCGTGCTTCACGGTCGGCGAGAGCGGCGGTCAGGACTTCAGCGGGCTGGCCAGGCTGCGCGAGGCCGGCGTCTGCGCGCTGGCCATGTTCGGCCTGTCCGATCACCCGTCGCGGGTGCTCGTGGTCGCCGACAGCACGCCGCAGGAGATCGCCACGGAGACGATCGAACTGCTCGAACTGCTGGTCACCCACGCTGCGAGCGCGCTCCGCGTGTCCGACCTGGTCGTCGACCTGCGCGCCCAGGCGGCCACGGACCCGCTGACTGGGCTCGGCCACCACCGCGGCTTCCACGCCCGCCTGCACCAGACCGTCGACCACGCGACCGCAGTGATCCTCATCGACCTCGATCACTTCAAGGTGGTCAACGACACCCACGGACACGTCGCGGGGGACCGGCTGCTGCGCGTGGTCGCCGCGGTCATGCAAGCCGCCGTGCGCGACGCCGACGACGTCTTCCGGGTCGGTGGTGACGAGTTCGCCATCCTCGCAAAAGCCCACGACGCCGATGAAGCCAACGAGATCGCGGAGCGTGTCGTCGTTGAGCTGCGCGAGCGAACGTCGGTCACCGCGTCCGTGGGCGCGTGCCTCGCACCCGCCGGCCGCCGCCTCGACGACGCGCTGCTGCTGGCCGACCGGGCGCTGTACGCGGCCAAGGCCGCCGGCCGCAACCGTGCGCTTTTGCATGAAGACGGGTAGACCGACCCCATGACCATCACGAGCAGGACACTGGCCGCGGCGCTGGCCGCGCTATCACTCGCCTTCGCGGGCGGCTGCGCCTCCGACGACGCCGTCGAGAAGGACGTCAAGAACGGCGCCGACGACGTCGAGAGGGCGGTCGACGGCGACAGCGACAAGGACGGCAAATGAGCTGAGTAGGGTCCGGGGCTTGCGCCGGCCTCCCCCCAAGCGGCGCCGCCTGTTCGGTCGCGGCGGCGACATCGCGATCGATCTCGGCACGGCGAACACGGTCGTCTTCGTCCGCGGCCAGGGCATCGTCATGTCCGAGCCGTCCGTCGTGGCCATCGACCAGCGCACGGGGGAGGTGCACGCCGTGGGCGCCGACGCGCAGCAGATGATCGGCCGCACGCCGGCGTCGATCTCCGCCGATCGCCCGCTGCGCCACGGGGTGATCGCGGACTTCGAGGTCACCGAGGCGATGCTGCGCTCCTTCATGTCCAAGGTCATGGGTGGGCGCTTCAACCGGCCGCGCGTGGTCGTCTGCGCGCCGTCGGGGATCACCGAGGTCGAGCGTCGCGCCGTGGAGGAGGCCACCGTCGCGGCCGGGGCCTGTCAGGTGAACCTGATCGAGGAGTCGCTCGCCGCCGCCATCGGCGCGGGCCTGGAGATCGCCGAGCCGATTGGTCGCATGGTCGTCGACGTCGGCGGCGGCACCAGCGAGGTGGCCATCCTCTCGCTCGGCGGACTCGTCGTCTCGCGTTCACAGAAGGTCGGCGGCTACGACCTCGACGACGCCATCTCGAGCTACCTCCGCGGCGAGCACCGGATGGCGATCGGCACGCAGACCGCCGAGCAGATCAAGCTCGAGATCGGCAGCGCCATGAACGTGGGTGCCGACGAGCAGACGCGCGTTCGCGGTCGCGACCTGCTCTCCGGCCTGCCGCGCGAGGTGACGCTGTCGTCGGCCGAGGTGCGCGCGGCGCTCGAGCCCCCGGTCGCCGAGATGCTCGGCGCGGTGCACTCCGCGCTCGAGGCGGCGCCGCCCGAGCTGGCTGCCGACATCACCCGGCAGGGCATCGTGCTAACCGGGGGCGGGGCGCTGCTGAGCGGCTTCGCCGAGCGCGTCCAGCGCGAGACGGGCATGGAGGTCCGGGTCGCCGAGGACCCGCTGCTGTGCGTCGCGCTCGGTGCCGGACAGACGCTCGAGGAACTGGACCGGATGGGCTAGCGGGTCAAGACCGGGAGCGCCCGGAGGCGATGCGCGGGTAGACCAGCATGACGAGGCCGATCAGGATCACCACGATGCCGAGCGCGTAATGCACCAGGATCGCGAGCACGATCCCGATGATGATGAGCAGCAGGGGAAGTTGCAGTTGCATGTGACTCGCTTACCCCGGTGCGGAAGCTCACAACCTCGCCTGGCCGACTGTCGGAGCGCCGCCCGGGAAGGAGAGCCGCAGGATCTTGCGCGCGACCGATGCGTACTGGGGGCCCAGGCGGCCGGTCAGATAGGGGAGCCCGTGGCGCTCGCACACCGCTCGCACCTGCGGGGCCATCTCCGGGTAGCGGTTGCACGGGATGTCGGGGAACAGGTGATGCTCGACCTGGTAGGAGAGGTGACCCGTGAGCACGTGGAACAGCGGCGTGCCCTCGAGGTTGCAGGAGCCGAGCAGCTGGCGGACGTACCAGCCGCCGCGCGACTCGTCTCGCACCTCCGCCTCGGTGAACGTCTGCGCCCCCTCGGGCAGGTGGCCCATGAAGACGACGGTGTGCACCCAGACGTTGCGGATCACGTTGGCCGCGAGGTTGGCCGCCAGCGCGCGCGGGGCGCCGCGCCCTGCCAGCAGCGGGAAGAACGCATAGTCCTTGCCGAGCTGCACCGCGGCCTTGCGGGCGAAGGCGAGGACCTCGGCCCGCGCCTGCTCCGCGGTCTTCTCTCCCTTGCGCACCGCGTCGAGCTCCATGTCGTAGAGCGCTATGCCCCACTGGAACGCGAGCGCGATCGCCAGGCCGTACACGGGCTGGGCGAGGTAGACCGGGTGCCACGGCTGGGCGGAGTCCACGCGCATCGCCGAGTAGCCCAGGTCGCGGTCCTTGCCCAGCACGTTCGTGTACGTGTGGTGCTGGTAGTTGTGGGCGTACTTCCACGACTTCGCCGTCGAGACCTGGTCCCACTCCCACGTTGTCGAATGGACCGCCGGGTCGCCCATCCAGTCCCACTGGCCGTGGAGCACGTTGTGACCGATCTCCATGTTCTCGAGC
>JBBJOW010000030.1:13118-42621 GCA_037724045.1 Solirubrobacteraceae bacterium | reverse complement strand
GTCGGGCCATGCCCGGGCGAACAGGGGAAGGAACAGCGGAAGGGCACGAAGCGGTTAGGCGACGACGATGACCGACTCGCGCTCGACGACGATGACCGACTCGCGCTCGACGTCGTCGCCCGCGTCAGGAGAGAGGTGCACAAGACCGAACCACACGCGGCGGATCCGATCACGCCGCCGGTCAACGGCCCGCCGCGTGCGTGAATCGGTGCGAAGTCGTCGCGCGCCTGTCACAAAATGGAGAGGCCCCGCTTGCGCGGGGCCTCTCGGTAGCGGGCCTGTAAGCCGGATCGTGTCGAGAGCAGCCATCCATCTGAGCGGCCTACCTGGACCTCGGCGGGTCACCTACGAGCGGTCCTGCTCGGCCTTGCACCAGGTGGGGTTTGCCTTGGCCGCCGCGTCACCGCGACGCCGGTGCGCTCTTACCGCACCATTTCACCCTTACCCGCCGCGCGAACGCGGCTGGCGGTGTCATTTCTGTGGCACTTTCCCGCGGGTTTCCCCGGGTCGGCGTTACCGACCACCTCGCCCTGTGGTGTCCGGACTTTCCTCGAGGGCAAACGCCCCCGCGGCTGCTCGGCCTGCACCCGCAACGGTACCGCCCCCCGGCCGCAAGCGAAGCGCACGGCCGGCGTGCGGGTGCGGCTCAGCTCATTCCAGCGAGGAGCCACAGCCGCCGCAGCGGCCGCCGGTGACGCCGGCGCCCGCTGACCAGCGCGGCGACAGCGCGGAGGCGCACACCGGGCATGCGGCCGGCGCACCCATGGCGAGGGCAGACCACGCGCCGCCGAGGAGAGCGTCGAGCGTCGGCGTGGCCGGCACCCGAGCCGCCGGAGCGTCCACCGTGCCACGCACGGCATAGAGCCGCGGCCGGGCGGCCGGCGCAGCGACGACGCCGTCCGTGGGACCGAAGTCGAAGTCGAACGCCAGGGCGGTCATGCGACCTGCCGGAAGACGCCGACGACGCGGCCGAGGACGCGGACCTCGCGGGAGCGGATGGGCTCCAGCGCGTCGTTCTCCGGCTGCAGGCGGATGTGGTCGGACTCCTTGAAGAAGCGCTTGACCGTCGCCTCCTCCCCCACGAGCGCCACGATGATCTCGCCGTCCTTCGCCGTGTCCTGCGGGCGGACGACCACGTAGTCGTCGGGCAGGATGCCCGCGTTCTTCATGGAGTCGCCGCGGACGCGCAGGACGTACTCGCCCAGATCGCCGCCTGCGAGCGACGGGACCTCGACGTACTCCTCGATGTTCTCCTCGGCGAGGATCGGCTGGCCGGCGGCCACGTGGCCGATGACCGGCAGCCCGCCCGTCGAGACCACCGAGCGCACCGCGTCCGCCGCCTGGCCGACCGCGCGGTCGAGCAGCTCCAGCGCGCGCGGCTTCGTGGGGTCGCGCCGGAGCACCCCCGCCTTCTCCAGGTTCGCCAGGTGCGCGTGCACCGTCGAGGACGAAGCCAGACCGACCGCCTTGCCGATGTCTCGCACGGTGGGCGGGTAGCCGTACTTGGCCGAGTACTTGCGGATGAAGTCGTAGATCTCCTGCTGGCGCTTGGTCAGCTCTTTCCCGATATCCACTGGGGCTCAGGCTCCTTCTGAGGACGGGTGTACGAACATGTGTTCGGCACAGTAGTACCCGGGGCCGACGGAAACAAGGGCGCGGGCGTCGGCTACCCTTCCGGCTCGCCGCGCGGCCGTGGCGGAATTGGTAGACGCGCAGCGTTGAGGGCGCTGTGGGCGAAAGCTCGTGGTGGTTCGAGTCCACTCGGCCGCATTTCGCAGGACCGTTCGATCGACCTGCAAACCGGCGCCCCAATCGGGGCGCCGGGTCGTTGGCGAGCGGGCCGAGGGCTGGGCTCAGGCGCGACCGCGCACGACGATCCAGCGGCTCTCGAATCCCAGGACGGCGGCGAGTCGATCGAAGTGCTCGTCGTAATGGAGAACGCCCACGCCGCGCTCTGCCGCTGCAGCCGCGATAAGCGCATCCGTGATCGGCACGCGATGATGCAACGGCCCAACCGCCGCCAGTTCGCGCAAGGCGGCCACCGCCGCACGCACCACGGAACGGTCCAGCTGTGCCTCACGCAGGTCGTCAAGCCGCCCCTCGAGTTGCGCGAACTCCGCCTCGTCGCGCGTGCTGTACAGCAGCTCGAGCTTGACGACGGGTGTCATCCACAGCTGGCCGGCGAGCATCGCCTGCGACCATTCGTCCGCCGCAGCTCGCCGCACAGATCGCGCCCAAGCCGACGTGTCGGCAACGTAGGAGCTGCCGTCGAAGGCCGCTGAGTCGCTCACAACACGATCGGCAGGCCAGCGGTCTCGGCGGTGCCCAGCGCGTCGGAATCCAGCATCGCGTCCAGCCAGTCGTGGTTCGCCAACTCGCCCAATGCACGCTGCCGGCGCTCGTGCTCGTCGGCGAGCAGTCGCGCACCGTGGATCGCGAGATCATGCACCAGCGTGGCCTCAGGAGCTCTCGACTCGAGCAGTGCCCGCCCACGGTCGAGCGCGTCGGCCAGCGAAGGATCCTTCGTGACGGAGATGCGGGGCCGCGAGGTGGGCACGAGACACGAAGTGTACCGGTGCTGCCAGTCGGTGCAGCACTCTGCGCACGGCTAGGCGCATCGACCCGGAACCGGTCCCCGAGCTCGCTTCGGGGGCCCTCCGGATTCAGACGATCGCGGGAGGCTTGCGCACCAGGTCGTCGAGCAGCGACTCCCAGCCGGACGCGACGCTCGCCGACCCGTACGCCTGCGCCGCCTCGAGCGCGGCGGCACCCATGCGCGCCCGGCGGGCGGGGTCGATCACCAGCTCCTCGATCGCCGCCGTCAGGGCGCCGACGTCCTCCGCCGGCACGAGCAGCCCGTCGGCGCCGTGGGTGATCGTCTCCCCCGGACCGTGCGGGCAGTCGAAGCTGACCACCGGCAGGCCGCGGCTCATGGCCTCGACCACCACCATGCCGAACCCCTCCAGGCGCGAGCTCAGGACGAAGATCGACCCCTCGGCCAGCGCGTCGCCGATGTCGCCGGTCGAACCCATGAGCAGGACGTGGTCGTGCAGTCCTTCGGCGACGATCAGGTCGCGCAGGGCCTCGCGATCCGGGCCGCCCCCGTAGATGCGCAGCTGCCAGTCCTCGTGTGCGCGGGCGACCGGGGCGAACGCGCGCACCAGCATGTCGAAGCCCTTCTGCGGGGTGAGCCTGCCCGCCGCCACGACCACGGGCGCGGCCGTGGTCGACACGGCCTCCCCCGGAGGAAGCCGGACCCCCGGCATCCGCACGACACGTGTGGGCTGTCCCCCGAGCACCGCGGCGTACGCCGATCGGTCGGCCTCGGTGAGGACCGTGAGCACGTCGACCTTCCCGTACTCGCGCCGCATGGCACGGCTGAGCCGCTCGCGGTGCGCGCCGAAGTGCAGGTGCTCCTGCGCGATCACCACGGCGCTGGGAGCCGCGGCGACGGCGGCGATGAGCGCGTAGGCCGGACGGGTCGTGATGATCACGTCCCCGTCGGCGCGGCGCAGCTGACGCACCAGCCGGATGTCGGTCAAGAGGCTCCCGCCCAGGTAGGCGTGGTCCTCCGGATGCACGAGCAGGCTCGGCACCGCCGCCAAGGCGCGCAGCACGGGACCGCGCTGCTTCGTGCAGTCGTCCAGGGAGCGCACCGCGACGCCTTCAGGCGGCGCGAAGAACGGCCGCACGACGTGACGGCGCACGCTGATCACCTCGACGCTGCGGTTGGCCGCGAGCTCTCCCGCCAGGTTCAGCGTTGCCCGGATGGTCCCGCCCATGCCGAACGCGTTGGCGAGCACGAAGCGGACCGCTGGAGGACCGGCTTGCCCACGCGGGCGGCGCGCCGGCAGCGCTCCCACCACCGCCAGTGCGAGCCGGTGCAAGACGATCGCCGGACCGTTGAGGGCGCGGCGCCGCAGCGTTGCCGTCTCGCGCCGCTGCGGGGGCGCCGCTCGCGGCGCGGGCTCCCACGCCACCGCGAGCTGGTCGTCGTCGGTGTAGCGCAGCCGGACCACCGAGCCGCCGACGACCACCTCGGGGAGCGCGGCGATGCGGCGCTTGCCCGGCACGCCGTCGTGATGGCGCGCGATGCGCAGCTGCTCGCCCGACGGGGTGCTCAGCCACAGGCGCCACGTCTCGTCGCCCTTGCCGCGGCGCGCGAGCTTTACGAGGTCGATGCTCGTGCCGTCCCCGGCGACGTCGCGCGCGGATTCCCCCCGCGGACGCGCGACGACCGTCCCGGTCTGCTCGAGCTCGAGCTCGAGCACGGTGCCGTCCAGCCGCAGTCTGCGCGCCTCCGCGTGGCGCTCGATCGGCACGAGGTCGAGGTCGAGCCGGCCCTTGGTGTCCGCCCGCAGGCGGACGCGCGTCGGCCTGCCGCTTCCATTGCCTGCAAGCACGAAGCCCGGACCGGTGCGCGCGTCCTCGGTCAGTTTGACGCCGTCGACGCGATACGTGCCCGGCGCCAGGTCACCGAGCTCGATCGCGGCCTTCGCGTGCCAGCCGTACTCGACCACCGGCACGACGATCTCGCCGCCGTTTGAGCCGAGCAGCCGCAGCTGTCCCTCGCCCCCGTTCATCTCTCCATGAAGGACGAGCCGGCGGCCGCCGATGAGCTCGATGTTCCAGGTCAGCAAGGTGAGCGCGCGCCTATGGACATGATGGGAGGCGTGCCGTTAACCCCTGCAGGCACATGGCCGCACACGCTAATGGCTGCGGTCTAGTGTCCCACTAGGCGACGACCGCCAGTTTGCGCCCGCCCGCGTACTCCTGACCGACCTCGATGAGGATGTCGAGCATGGCGGCGGCGGCAGCGGAGCGGTAGCCCCCGGCGAGCGTCGCGGCGACGATCCGGCGGACCGGCGCTCGTGGCGCCAGCGAGCGGACGACGACGTCCTCGCGCAGGTTGGTCATCGCGAGCTCCGGGATCAGCGCGACGCCGAGGCCGGCGGCCACGAAGCCCTGGATCGCCGCGTAGTCGTCGGAGCGGAAGGCGATCTTGGGCTCGAAGCCCGCACGCTCGCACGCACGCAGGAAGATCGACGCGTCGGGGCAGGCCCCGCCCGTCCCGAGCAGCCACGACTCGCCGCTGAGGTCCTCCATGCGCAGCTTCGCCTTGCCCGCGCGCTTGTGCTCGCGCGGCACGCAGACGTACATCGGATCGTCGAGCAGGTGCTGGCGCTCGAGGGTCGAGTCCACGAAGCACTCGCCCCACGGCACCTCGATCAGCAGGGCGATGTCGACCTCTCCAGCGCGGAGCTTCTCCTGGCCCTCCGGCGGCTCCGCCGGAACCATGGTCAGGTCGACGCTGGGATGGCGCTCGCGGAAGCGCGCGATCGCGGTCGGGGCGATGGAGGAGCCTGCCGACGGGAACGCCGCGAGGCGCAGACGGCCGCCGCGCAGTCCCGACAGCGCCTCGAGCTCCGCCTCCGCGTCGGCGAGCCGCGCGAGGATGACGTCGGTGTGGCGGACGAGCACCTCGCCCGCCTCGGTGAGGCGCACGCCGCGGGCGTTGCGCTCCACGAGGGTCGTGCCGGCCTCACGCTCGAGAGCGGCGATCTGCTGGGACACCGCCGACTGCGTGAAGTGCAGCGCGTCGGCGGCGGCGGAGAACGAACCGCGCGAGGCGACCTCGCGCAGGACCCTGAGTCGGCGTACGTCGAGCATCACCTGAGCTTATACCAACTCCGACAACAGTTCATTTGTGCTTCTAGCATAATTGCGCGACACTGTGTCTCACAAACCATCCTCCCCACAACGTTGAAAGGCCGAGATGACTCCCATCACCATCCGTGACTCCAAGCCGGCCGACGCCACCGCTCTGCGGCAGCTGGCTGCGCTTGACTCCCAGAACCTCCCCACCGGCGAGATGATCGTCGCCGAGATCAGCGGCGAGGTCGTCGCCGCCTACTCCCCCACCAAGGCCCGCACGATCGCCGACCCGTTCCGCCGCACCGCGGAAGTGGTCGATCTGCTGCACCGGGCCGCGTGAGCGCAGCGGCCGGCGTCACGTCACCTCCCCAGGTGGCGCCGGCCGCGCTGCGCACGTGGATCGCCCTGGGCATCGTCTACGTCGTCTGGGGCTCGACCTACCTCGCCATCCGCGTGATGGTCGAGACGATCCCGCCCCTGCTCGGCGCAGGGCTGCGCTTCCTCATCGCCGGCGCTCTGCTCGTGGGCGTCCTCTCCTTCACCCGCGGCTGGGCCGCGGTGCGCCCGACGCGGCGCCAGATCGCCGGCGCCCTTCTCATCGGCCTGCTGTTGCCGGGCGCCAACGCCGTCGTCACGGTGGCCGAGGTGGACGTCCCGTCCGCGCTGGCGGCGCTGCTGATCGCCACCGTCCCGCTCATCCTCATCCTGCTGCGCCGCGTGACCGGCGAGCGGATCGCGCCCGCAAGCTGGATCGGCGTCGTGATCGGCTTCGCGGGCGTCGGGTTGCTGCTGGCTCCGGGTGAGCGGCCGGACAGCGCAACGCTGCTGGGCATGCTGCTGTGCGTGGGCGCCGCGTGCATGTGGGCCAGCGGTTCCTTCGTGGCCAGCCGCATCGATCTGCCCGACGCGGCGATCGTCAGCGTCGGCTGGCAGATGCTGCTCGGCGGCATCCCGATCACGGTCGCCGGAGTGCTTGCGGGCGAGGTCGCCGACGTCGGGCCGATGTCACTGGACTCCGTGCTGGCCTTCGCCTACCTGGTGCTGATCGGCTCGCTGATCGCCTACACGGCCTACGCCTGGCTGCTGCGCAACGTGCCGGTGTCGAAGGTCGGGACCTACGCGTACGTGAACCCCGCAGTCGCGATCGTCCTCGGCTGGCTGATCCTCGACGAGACCATCACCGCGCTGACGCTGATCGGCGCCACGGTGATCATCGCCTCCGTCGCGCTGACCGTGCGCGCCGAAGTCACGACTGCTCGCTGAACGGCCGCTCGAAGAGCGTTGAGAGCACGACCTGCGTCTGTGTCCGCGTCACGCCGGGCGCGTCGCGCAGGCGCTCCAGCGTCCGCTCGAGGTGCTCCGTGTCCCGCGCGCGCACGTGCAGGACGGCGCTGGCGTCGCCGGCGACGGTGTAGGCCGCGGCGACCTCGGGGTGGCGCTCGACGGCGTCGCGGACCTCGCGGGCGGCCATGCGACCCTCGCAGTAGAGGGCGACCACCGCGTGCGTGGTCCAGCCGTAGCGCGCGGGATCCACCTGCGCGGCGTAGCCGCGGATGACCCCGGCGCTCTGCAGCCGGTCCACCCGGCGCTTGACCGCGGGCGCGCTCAGGGCGACCCGCGCACCGATGTCCTGGAAGGAACGGCGGGCGTCCTCGCGCAGCAGCGCAACGATCTGTTGGTCGATTCCGTCCATTCGTGCGTGCTCCGGCGCAGAATTGTAACGAATAGGGGCTTGTACCGGCACTCCAACAGCGCAATCATGAACTCCATGAGCACGAAAGCCGTCGTTGCCCCTCGACCCACCGGTTCCGAGGACTTCATGCCGCTCAACGGCATCGACCACGTGGAGCTCTTCGTCGGCAACGCCAAGCAGGCCGCGTTCTACTTCTGCCAGGCGTTCGGCTTCGACGAGGTCGCCTATGCCGGCCTCGAGACGGGAGTGCGCGACCGCGTGTCGCACGTCCTGCGCCAGGGCCGGATCACCCTGGTGCTGACCGGCGCGCTCGGCAGCACGTCGGAGATCGCCGGCCACCACCACCGTCACGGGGACGGCGTCAAGGTCATCGCGCTGTCGGTGCCCGACGCCGGATACGCCTATCGCACGGCGCTCGAGCGCGGCGCGCGCGGTGTGACCGAGCCGCACGAGACGACGGACGAGCACGGGACGGTCCGCCTGGCCTCGATCGCGACCTACGGCGAGACGGTGCACACGTTCGTCGAGCGCAACGGCTACGCCGGCGCCTTCCTGCCCGGCTACGCGCCGCGCGAGGTACGCGCCGAGGACGCCGGCCTGCTGGCCATCGACCACGTCGTCGGCAACGTCGAGCTCGGTTCCATGGACGGGTGGGTGCGCTTCTACGAAGAGGTCTTCGGCATGACCGAGATGATCCACTTCACCGACGGCGACATCTCGACGGAGTACTCCGCGCTGATGAGCAAGGTCGTCGCCGACGGCAAGGGCCGGGTCAAGTTCCCGATCAACGAGCCCGCAGAAGGCAAGCGCAAGTCGCAGATCGACGAGTACCTCGAGTACTACGAGGGCGCGGGCGCGCAGCACATCGCCGTCGCCACACGCGACATTGTCGCCACCGTCGAGCACCTGGCCGCGCGCGGCGTCGAGTTCTTGCGCACGCCGGAGGCCTATTACGACGACGTCCCCGAGCGGATCGGCGAGATCGCCGAGGACCTCGAGGACCTGCGCCGGCTGGGCATCCTCGTCGACCGCGACGACGAGGGCTACCTGCTGCAGATCTTCACCAAGCCGGTGGGCGACCGGCCGACCGTGTTCTTCGAGGTCATCGAGCGCCACGGCGCGCGCGGCTTCGGCGAGGGCAACTTCAAAGCGCTGTTCGAGGCGATCGAGCGCGAGCAGGACAAGCGGGGCAACCTCTAGATGGTTGATTCCAAATACTCCGTGGTCGTGCTTTCCCGTCAGGTGGATGCCAGGCGCCGACCGGATCCGAAGGGAATACGGACGTATTCACGAGGATTCGGGTGGCGATCTGGCGCCGCATGGCGGGCAAGCACGCGCCACCCGAATCTGGAATTGACCATCTAGTGCGCTACGTCTCGCTCGGCGAGGTCCCACGCAAGCGTCACGTGCAGGTGCGGCGGGACGGCAGGCTGCTCACCGAGGAGGTGCTGGGCTTCGAGGGCTTCAGCGGAAACGAGTCGATCCTGTACCACCTGCAATCGCCGTGCCGGATCTCCGGTGTCGGCGCGTTCACGCCGCTCGTGCGCGAGGAGTGGGTGCCCGACGCGCACGTGCACCGGCTCACGCAGACCGCCGGCCTCGCACCGGAGGGCGATGCGGTGACGGGCCGCCGGGTGCTCATGTTCAACGGCGACGTCGAGATGGCGATCTGCCTGCCCGCCGAGGAGGGCGAGGGCTTCTACCGCAACGGCGAGGGCGACGAGGTCATCTTCGTGCACGAGGGCTCGGGCACGTTGGAGACGATCTTCGGCGACGTTCCCTACGGCCCGCACGACTACCTCGTCATCCCGCGCGGGACGACCTACCGCTTCCGCTTCGACGACGACGGCGTGCAGCAGCGCTGGCTGTGTTTCCACACGCCAGGGGAGATCGAGACGCCCAAGCGCTACCGCAACCGCTACGGGCAGCTGCTCGAGCACGCGCCCTTCTCCCAGCGCGACTTCCGTGTGCCCGGGACGCTGCGCCACTACGACGACGCCGACGAGCACCATCTGCGCGTCCGGGTGCGGGGCGGCATCCAGGAATACGTTCTCGACTACCACCCCTTCGACGTCATCGGGTGGGACGGATACGTCTATCCGTACGCCTTCAACGTCGCCGACTTCGAGCCGAAGTCGGGCCGGCTGCACCAGCCGCCACCCGCCCATCAGCAGTTCGAGGGCCCCAACTTCGTCATCTGCTCGTTCTGCCCGCGCGAGCTCGAATGGGACCCGGAGGCGGTGCCGGTCCCGTACCACCACTCCAACCTCCAGTCCGAGGAGGTCCTCTACTACGTGGAAGGGGAGTTCTCGTCGCGCAAGAGCATCGCTGTCGGAGCGCTGACCCTGCATCCGAGCGGGCTGCCGCACGGCCCGCAGCCGGGGGTGGCGGAGGCGGCGCTGGGCTCGCGCTCCACGGACGAGCTCGCGGTCATGTGCGACACGTTCCGGCCCCTGAAGCTGACGACCCTGGCCCGCGATCTCGACGATCCGGCGTACGCGTTAAGCTGGAATCCCGAGAAGTCGGGCGCGCCGGCCTGAGCTCGGAGCTCATACTGCGGTCGCGTCGGGCCGATGGTCTTCAATTAGCTCCATGGCCAAGGATCCTTCCAGCGAGAGTGACATTGCGAGCAAGGTGCTCGCCGTCGCCAGCGACGCCTTCGTGGCGATGGACCGTGAGGGTCGCATCACGGAATGGAACCCGGCCGCCGAGCGGACCTTCGGCTGGACCGAGGAGGAGGCGGTCGGCCGCTCCCTGGGCGACACGATCGTGCCGGAGGAGCTCCGACAGGCCCACCGTGACGGGCTGGCGCGCTTCTTGAGCACGCAGGCCCCACGGGTCATGGGTCAGCGCCTCGAGCTGACCGCGCTGCACCGTGACGGCCGGGTCATGCCCGTCGAGCTGACCATCTGGCCCTCGGAGGCGACGGGCGAGCTCAGCTTCCGCGCCTTCCTGCACGACATCACGGAGCAGGTGCAGCGGGCGCGCTACGTCGAGGCCCACCACGGGGTTGCCCAGGAGCTGGCCAACGCCCAGTCGCTTTCCGATGGCCTGGTCGGCGTGCTGCGTGCGGTGGGCAGGCCGCTGGCGTGGGCGTTCGGGGGTTTCTGGCACTGGGACAGGGCAGCCGGAGAGGTCGTTTCCCTGGTCACGTGGTCCGACGACGAGGAGCGCTACGCCGACTTCGACGAGTTCACCCGGCCGCTGCGCTTCGCCTCCGGCGTCGGTCTGGCGGGCGTCGCGGTCGAGCGCGGCGGACTCGCCTGGATCGACGACTTCACCGAGGGGTCTTTCCCACGCAGCGAGGCGGCGCTCGGGGCCGGCCTGCGCACCGCCGTCGCGGTTCCCGTCCACGACAGCACGGGCATCGTCGGGGTGCTCGAGTTCTTCTCCGCGAACCGCATCGAGCGCGACCCGCAGCTGCTCGAGGTGCTCGAGGCGACGGCGACTGTCGTGGGGCAGTTCGTGGAGCGCGAGCGCAGCGCCCTAGAGCTCGCGGAGGCGCACACGGCTGCGCTCGAGGTGTCTCGGCTGAAATCGGAGTTCCTGGCCAACACGAGTCACGAGATCCGCACCCCGCTCAACGGCGTCATCGGCATGAGCGACCTGCTGCAGCGCACCGAGCTCTCGCCGGAACAGCGCGAGTACGCGGAGACCGTGACCGCGTCGGCCCAGTCGCTGCTGGCCGTCATCAACGACATCCTGGACTTCTCGAAGATCGAGGCCGGCAAGCTCGAGCTCGACGACGCGGACTTCGCGTTGCGCGACGTTGTCGAAGGCTCCGTGGCGACGTTCGGCGAGCAGGCACACGAGAAGCGCCTCGAGCTGGTCACCTGGATCGATCCCGACGTTCCGGCGGCGGTCCGCGGCGACGCCGGCCGGCTGCGCCAGATCATCCTCAACCTGATCTCGAACGCGATCAAGTTCACCGACGCCGGCGAGGTGGTGCTGACCGCGGAGGCGGCTGGGGTCACCGACGCCGCGGTGCGGCTGCGCTTCACGGTGCGCGACACCGGGATCGGCCTCGCCCCCGAGCAGTCGGGCGGGCTGTTCGAGTCCTTCGCGCAGGCGGACGCCTCGACGACGCGCCGCTACGGCGGCACCGGGCTCGGGCTCGCGATCAGCCGCCAGCTCGTCGAGCTCATGAACGGAGCGATCGGCGTGGACTCGGCGCCGGGACGCGGCAGCACGTTCTGGTTCGAGGTGACGCTCGCCCCCGCACCCGACGAGGTGGCCGCGCAGCCCGCCACCGGGCGCCTCGCGGGCCTGCGGGCCATCGTCGTGGACGACAACGCCACCAATCGGGCGATCGTCGAGGCGCAGCTGCGGGCCTGGGGGATGCGCTGCGACCTCGCCGACGGCGCCGAGCGCGCACTGGAGCTGATGGAGTCGGCCGTCAGTGGAGGCGAGCCCTACGACGTCGCGCTGATTGACCTCCACATGCCTGCCGTCGACGGCTTCGAGCTCGTCCGCCGAATCCGCGCGTTACCGCGCCTGCGCGCCACCTGCCTGATGCTGCTGTCCTCGGGCTTGGCCGACGCAGCCGTCGTCGGGCAAGCCGCGATCTCCGCCGTGCTGGCCAAGCCGGTTCGACAGGCGCGGCTGCGCGAGGCGCTGGTCGGGGCCCTCGCCGGACCGGCGGCCCCGGCTCCGGAGCCGGTGGCCCGGCCGGCGCTCGAGCCGGTCGGCGGGCGCCCCCTCGTGCTCGTCGCCGAGGACCACCCCGTCAATCAGCTGGTTATCCGCAAGCTTCTCGAGCAGGAAGGAGTCGACGTCGAGGTGGCCGCCGACGGCGAGGAGGCGCTCGCACGGCTCGCGGAGCGCGCCTACGCCGCGGTGTTCATGGATTGCCAGATGCCCGTGCTCGACGGCTACGCCGCCACGGAGCGGCTGCGCGCGGGCGACGTGCGCCCCGACGTGCCGGTCATCGCCCTCACCGCCAACGCGATGAAGGGTGACCGCGAGCGGTGCCTCGAGGCCGGGATGGACGACTACCTGTCCAAGCCGATCCATCCGCTCGAGCTCGAGCGCGTGCTCGCCAAGTGGGTACACCCGCGCGCGGCCTCGACGGAAGGCGACGGCACACTGGACCCGGCGGTGGTCGGCCGGCTCCGGGCCGACTTCGACGCCGACACGCGTCAGCGGCTGATCGATCTCTTCCTCGATCACTTCCCCGCCTCCCTGGACGCGCTGCGGACCGCGGCCGCCGACGACGACCGCGACCGGCTGCGTGCGGAGCGCACCGGTTGAAGGGGTCGTGCCTGTACCTCGGCGCCGAGCACCTGCGCCGCCTGTCGACCGACCTCGAGCAGCACGAGGACGCCGTCGCGACCGGCGAGATCTCCGCCGTGCTCGACGAGCTCGAGACCGCCTTCGCGACCACACGCTCGGCGCTCGCCGGCCAGCTGCTCGGTTAGTGGATCTGGCGCTCGATCGCCCCTATGGAGAGCTTCGACTGGCGCGACGGCGAGCGCACCATCCACTTCGGGCGCGGTCGCGCGGCGGAGGCCGTCGGCCTGCTTGGCGGCCCCGGCTACGTCCTGCTCACGACCGAGCGCGCCCAGTCCTCGCTGCCGGCGGTGGCAGAGGCGGCCGCCACCGTGAAGCTGGTGGCCGCCGGGCGCGTCGACGAGGTCGCGGGCGAGCTGCTGGGACTGGATGCGGACCGCTTCGTCGCGCTCGGCGGCGGCCGGGTCATCGACGTCGCAAAGGCACTCACGGCGGCCCGGCGCCGCGAGGACCCGAGCGCGCGCACGCTTGCGGTACCCACGACGCTTTCGGGCGCCGAGATGACCTGGGTGCACCGCCACGCCGCCGGGGTGCCGGCGGACACGGCGCGCGCACGCCCGGCGGTGGTCGTGTGCGACCCGGCGCTCGCCGCCTCCCAACCGGACGCCGAGCTCGCGGGCAGCGCCCTCAACGCACTCGGCCACGCAGCGGAGGCGCCGGTGACAACGCAGGCGAACCCGGTCGCCACCCTCGCCGCGCTCGAGGCGGCGCGGCTGATCGCGGAGGCCTACGCGGGCGACCCCGAAGCGCCCGACCGCGACGCGCTGGCGCTCGGCGCACTGCTGGCCGGCTATGCGATCGACTCAACCTGGTACGGGTTGCACCACGTCCTCAGTCAGACCCTCGTGCGGCTGGCCGGCGTCGCCCACGGCGCCGCGAACGCGATCATGCTCCAGCACACGGTGGACACGCTGGCGACCCGCGAAACTCATGGCGGGACGCGATTGGCGGAAGCGCTCGGCGGCGATGCGGCGGGGTTCGTGCGTGCGGTCTGCGCCCGCACCGGCGCGATGCGGCTGCGTGAGCTGGGAGTCGACGCCGAGCAGCTCGACGCGTGCGCCGACGCCGCGGCCGAGCGCGCGGAGCTCGAGCTCACCCCGCCGCGCGCCACGCGCGACGAGCTGCGCGCGCTCTACGAAGCCGCGCGGTGAACATCGCCGAAGCGAGGGCACTCGCCGACGAAGCGCTCGACCGTCTGGGCGACGGACACGTGACCGTGCGCTGGGACGGAGCGCTGACCATCGTCGTCGTCGCCGTGGTGGACGGGCGCGCCGGGAGGGCCGAGACGGACGGAGACCTCGACCGCGCCGTGAAGGCCGCGTGGCTCAAGGCGCGCCAGGCCCGCGCGTGGCCGGCCCCCGCGCTACCGCAGGCGCACGCGGGCACCGCCCACCTCGGCGAGGGCGCGATCGAGGCGTACGCCAACTCGCGCGGACTCCGGACCGCCCAGGAGTTCACCCCCGCCATGCCCGTCCCCGAGCAGACGCTCGACGGGGACGCCGACGTGGCCGGCCCGTACGCCGTCGCCACGGCCCTCAGCGCGCTGCGCGCCGCGTACGGGGTCGGCCTCGCGCTCGCGGGCAAGCCGCCGCCACTGCCGCAGGCGATCTCCCTGGTGGACGACTCGACGGTCGGGCTCGCGCGCGCCTACGACGCCGAGGGCGTCCCCCGGCAGCGCGTCACGCTGGTGCGGGACGGCGTCTTCGTCGACGGGGTCCACGATTCGTCGTCCGCGCATCCGAGCACCGGCCACGCGACGCGCGCGCTGACCCTCTCCCCGCGCGCCGACAACCTCGTCATGGCCGCAGGCAAGGCGGACCTCGGCCCCGCGGGCCGGCCGGCAGTGAACCTCGACTATGTCGTCGAGGTCGGCCGCGACCGCACCCTCGTGCCCATGCGCGGCGGCGGCTGCGCGCTCGTTCCGGCCGTGCGGGTGCGCAACCCATGACGACGCTCGGGGGCATCGTCCTCGCCGGCGGGAACTCGAAGCGCATGGGCACGTCGAAGGCGCTCCTGGACTGGCACGGCGTTCCCCTCGTCGTCCACGTCGCGCGAGCGGTGGCGGCGGCCACGAGCGGGCCGGTCGTGGTGGTCACCGCCCCTGGTCAGGTGCTTCCGGAGGGCCTGGAGGTCGTGCGCGACCCGGTCGCCGACCGCGGCCCGCTGCAGGGCCTCGTCGCCGGGCTCGCCGCCCTGACCACGGAGCGGGCCTTCGTCTGCGCGACCGATCAGCCCGAGGCGGTCGCCGTACTGCCGGCGTTGCTGGCCGCGCGCGCGGCCGACGTGGTCGCCTACGCCGGCCAGCCGCTGGGCGCGCTCTACCGAACCGGCCTCGCTGCCGTCGCCACCCAGCGTCTCCCCCACGACGCCAGCCTGCGCGGCCTGCTCGAGGCCGTCGACACGGTCACCCTCGACGGCGCTCCAGCCGCCCTGCGCAGCCTCGACACGCCCGGCGACTACGCCGCGGCGGTCAGATCTTGAGGAGGACGACCGTGTTGACCGCGAAGAGCGTGGCGAACGCGATGGTCCAGCGGGTCAGGTTGCGCTCCATGAGCGAGCCGCCGCCCTGACCACCGGCGACACCGACCCCGAACGCACCCGACATGCCCGAGTCCTTGCCCGAGTGCAGCAGGATGAGCAGCACCAGGGCGGCGCAGATGAAGACTTGGGCGACGGCGAGGACGGAGTACATCGGGTGGTCATTCTATGCGATCGAGGCGGTGCAGGATCGCGACCGCCTCGGCGCGCAGGCCGCGGTCGATCTCGCGCCAGTCGCCGTCGGAGAGCTTCCCGGTGCGGTAGTCGAGCTCGGCGTCGCGGATCTCCGCGTACTTGGCCGCCTTGAGCGCCTCGAGCTCGTCGCGCTCGGAGGTCGAGGCCGCCTGTACGCGCGCGGCCGCACCCGGCCGCAGGGGCGCCGCCACCAGCCAGGCGACGAGCACCAGGACCAACACGACGACAACGATGCTCACGCGCGCTCCTAGGCGCGGACTTCGCGGGCGACGCGCGCGGCGTACCGGGCGCGCACCGTCCGCGGTGCGCCGCCCGGAGGCGGCCAGATCGCCACCAGCCCGCCGAGGAACACCATGATGGCGCCGATCCAGACGAAGGTCACCAGCGGCGAGACGATGAGGCGGAACGTCGCCGGCGGCGGGTCGTCCACGTAGCTGTCGGTGAGCCCGGTGAGCGCCTGCGCGAGGAACTGCGACTGCTGCGCGGTCGAGAGGTTGGCGCCCGGTCCCTCGAAGACCTCGTCGCCCTTCTTGATACGCGGCAGCAGGTCGGCCAGCGACGGGCTCACCACGGTCCAGACGTCGCGCAGCACGCCGGCCTCCAGCCCGACCTCGCTGGTGGACTCCCCCTCGAAGAAGCGCGACACCGGCCCCAGCGTCGGGTCCGCGGTCGGGAAGTACGAGCGGCGGGTGTCGACCATGTCGACGAAGCGGCCGCCGCGCTCCAGGCGCAGCGTGGCGCCGAGATCGATGCGCTCGAGGCCGCCGTCGGGCGACGCCACCACACGGCTCGTCGCCTCCTCGTAGGTGACGTCGTAACCGGCGATGCGAGCCGTGTCGCCCACGCCGAGCTCGACGTCGCTCGCCTGCTGGAAGACCGATGAGGCCGCGATGCCGACGAACAGCGTGATGACCCCGAGGTGGACGAGGTAGCCGCCGTAGCGGCGCCGGTTGCGGCGGACCAGCGAGAGGAAGGCGATCGGGATCGGCTCGGAGGCCATCGCCCGGCGCGCGCGGACCCCGCGAACGAACTCCTGGGCGATGACGGTGGTCGAGAACGCCGCGAAGACGAACAGCAGGCCAGTCTTGACCCCGCCGGTGGTGGTGACGATCAGCGCCACTGCGGTCAGGGCCCCCGCGACCGCCGGAACGGTGAGCTGACGGCGCAGGTTGGCCGCCGTCGCGCGCCGCCAGGCCAGCGCGGGGCCGAGCCCGGTGAGCAATACCAGCAGGATCGCCAGCGGCCCGATCCAGCTGTTGAAGGTCGGCGGGCCGACCGAGCGCTCGCTGCCCAGCGCCTCCGAGATCAGCGGCCAGAAGGTGAACCAGAAGATGACCACGCACATCGAGACGAGTACGAGGTTGTTGAGCAGGAAGACCGATTCCCGCGAGAACACGCTGTCGAGCCTGCTGTCGGAGCGCAGGTCATCCGCGCGCCAGACGACGAGCGCGACCGACCCGGCGATGAGGATGCCGATGAGCACCAGGAACGGGATGCCGAGCGTCGAGGCGCCGAAGGCGTGGATGGACTGCAGGATCCCCGAGCGCACGAGGAACGTCCCGAGGATGGCCAGGATGCCCGTCGTCAGCACCAGCGAGACGTTCCAGATCTTCAGCATCCCGCGCTTCTCCTGGATCATCACCGAGTGCAGGAAGGCGGTACCGGTCAGCCACGGCATCAGCGACGCGTTCTCCACCGGATCCCAGGCCCAGTAGCCGCCCCAGCCGAGCTCGGTGTAGGACCAGCGGGCGCCGAGGATGACGCCGACGCCGAGCAGGCCCCACGCCGCCAGGGTGAATGGGCGCGTCGAACGGATCCAGTCTGCGTTCAGGCGCCGGGTGATCAGCGCGCCGACCGCGAACGCGAACGGGATCGCGAAGAGCGTGTAGCCCGAGTAGAGCATCGGCGGGTGGATCATCATGCTCGGGTGGCGCAGCAGCGGGTTGAGGCCGTTGCCCTCCACCGGAACTGGGGACGTCGCCGCGAACGGCGACACGGCGAACACCAGCAGCCCGACGAAGAAGACCGCGAAGCCGCACAGCACGGCGGTCGCGTACGGCGCGATCTCGCGCAGCTTGTTGCGCGTGAAGTACAGGACCAGGCTCGACCAGACTCCGAGCAGCATCGCCCACAACAGCAGCGAGCCCTCCTGGGAGGACCAGATAGCCGTGGCGCGGTAGAAGGTCGGGGTGGTCGTCGACGAGTGGTTCGCCACCAGCTCCGACACGAAGTCCGAGCGCAGGAAGGCCGCTTCGAGCAGACCGAAGGCGGCCACCAGACAGGCCGCAAGCGCGTAGACGGCGCGGCGGCCGGAGTCCACCCATGTGCGCACGCCCGTGCGGGCGCCGAACAGCGAGGCGCCGACGCCGTAGACGGCGACCAGCAGCGCCACGACCAGCAGGAGCTTCCCGGCGGTCAACATCTAACGGCCCGAGGCTAGGTCTGCGGGTTCGAAGGTTCCGTCGCGAACTTCGACGGGCACTTGGTGATCAGCGAGTCCTTCTCGCCGACGTAGACGTCGCCCTGCTTGCGCACGGTGACGACGACCTCACGGCCTTCGCGGAACGGGTCGGGTACGGCGCCCTCGTAGCGGACGGGCACCGACTGGGTGCCCTCGCGATCGCGCAGCCGGAACTCGTGCACCGTTCCCTCGCGGTTCCACGACCCCTCGGCCACCTTGCCGGTGACCTCGTAGGCCTTCGCCGAGGAGGCCGCCGCGAGCAGCTGGCTCGGCGTCGTGGTCTCCGTGGAAGCGTTGATGCTCGTGTAGACCAGCGCGGTCGCGAGCACGACGGCTGCGCTGAGAGCGACGACGAGGCGGATGGTGCGCTTGCGGGACGGATCCATCTAGACTCCCAGTATCGCAGGCGCTTCTGCGGTCCTTGCGCCGGGCTCCAGCAGCCGCTTTCTGGGTGAATGCGTCCGGATCGAGACGATTTGCTCCAACACCGAAACCTCGGCGCCGTTGTGGGGTCTAGACACTTAGATGGCAATCGCCTCTCCCCCACACCCCACCACCTCGCAGGGCTCCGTCACAGAGACGGATTCCGCCCGCCGCGGCGGCGGTCCGCAGGACAAGGCGCTGTACCAGTGCGCCTGCGGCACCGTCTTCACCGCCACGGTCTCCACCTCGGTCGGCTGCCCCACGTGCGGTGGCGGCCAGGCCTGGTAAGCGCGGTCTAGGCTCCGCGCCCATGCGGGCGCTCTCCTACTCCGAGTTCGGCGGACCCGAGGTCCTCCGCGTCGTCGACGTCGCCGAGCCTGACCCCGGACCCGGCCAGATCCGCATCGCCGTGCACGCCGCGGCGGTCAACCCCATCGACTGGAAGCGGCGCAGCGGCATGATGGGCGGCGAACTGCCGGCCATCCCCGGCTTCGACGCCGCCGGCGTGGTCGAGGAGACCGGTGAGCGGGTGTTCGGCCAGGCGGTCGGCGGGGCCTACGCCGAGTCCGCCGTGCTCGCGCACTGGGCGACCATGCCCGACGGCCTGTCCTTCGAAGAGGCGGCCGGCTTCGTCATGGCGTCGGAGACCGCCCTGCGGTCGCTCGGCCTCATCGGCCTGTCGGGTCCCAACACACGACAGATGTCAGGTGTTGGGACCCGACAGGAAACGGTGGTGATTGTCGGGGCGTCCGGTGGTGTGGGCAGCGCCGCAGTGCAGTTCGCGCGCGCGCGCCGCGCGCGGGTGATCGGGACGGCGAGCGCGGCCAACCACGACTACCTGCGGGAGCTGGGCGCGGAGCCGATCGCGCACGACGCGCTCGCGACGCTCGACACCCAAGTGGACGCCGGCCTCGACACGGCCGGCCGCGGCGCGGTGCGCGACCTGATCGCGCTGACCGGCGATCCCGCGCGCGTGGTCACGATCGCCGACTTCGGCGCCGGCGAGCTCGGCGTGCATGTCAGCAGCCAAGCCTCTGCATGGCACGCGCTCGACGAGGCGGCCACCCTCTTCGCCGCCGGCCGCTTCACGCTGCCGGTCGCCGGTGTCTTCACGTTCGACGACGCCGCCGAGGCGCACCGCATCAGTGAGGCCGGCCACGTGCGCGGCAAGCTGATCCTCAGGCCCTGAACGCTTCGAGGCCTGAGCGGGCCTCGCGGCTGACCTTCGCGCGCAGCAGGGGCGTCCAGCCCAGCGCGAGCCCCACCGGGCCGAGCGCCTGACGCGACCACGCGTAGAACGAGAAGCGGTCGTGGTGCTCCACGATCAGATCGCCGACGTTGAAGCGGAAGCTGGCCTGGACGTCGTTGTGGACCCTCCGGCCGGTGCGGAAGGTGTAGTCGGCCAGCCAGTTGGCGCTTGCGTCGTCGTGGGAGACGAGCCGGATCTCCAGATCCTCGGCGCGGCCGGTCAGCATCCGCCACATGTCGCCCGGCTCGCCGCCGCGCAGGTCACCGAAGACCGGGTCCGAGAAGTGCGCGTCCGGCGCATAGCAAGCCGCCATCGCGTCGCCGTCGCCGCGCGCGAAGGCGGCGTAGAAGCGTTCGATGACGGCGGCGCTCATGCGGTGATCGGGACGTGGTCCGGCTGCGCGGCGATCCGCGCGAGCCAGTCGCTGACGGCAGGGTACGCCTCGAGGTCGAAGTCCGCCACGTGGGTGTAGGCGTAGAGCGCGATGTCCGCGATCGTGTAGCGGTCGGCGACGAAGAAGTCGCAGCCGGCGAGGTGCGCCTCCATCGCTTCGAGCGCCTTGCGACCGCCGGCGCGCTTCTCCTCGATTGCGTCCTCCCCCGGTCGCTGCGCCGCGTAGTGCAGCCAGAAGCGCAGCACGGCGACGTTGGGCTCGTGGCTGTACTGCTCGAAGCACAGCCACTGCAGGACCTGGGCCCGCTTGTAGCGGCCGCTGGGCAGGAACTCCGTGCCCTCGGCGAAGAACCACATGATCGCGTTGGACTCCGCGAGCGGCCGGCCGTCGTCGAGGACCAGGGTCGGCACACGCAGGCCCGGGTTCAGGTGGCCGATGACCTCCTGGCGATCGCTGCGATCGACGACGCTCATCTCCCGGCGCTCGAAGTCCAGGCCGAGCTGGGTGAGGAGCAGGCGAACCTTGTAGCAGTTGCCCGAGACGCCGGAGTCGTAGAGGAGCATGCTCTCAGGATGCCTTGCCGGGGCGGCGCGCGCCAGCATTTCTGCTGGCGCGCCTGCTCAGCTGAGGGCCCGGGTCCCGTAGAACCCCGCCCCCGCAGCGACTACCCCGAGGACGACCGAGGCCGCCGCGTAGAGGAAGGCCACCTCCGCCCGGCCCGCGTCGGCCTCCTGCACCACGTGCATGGAGAAGGTCGAGAACGTGGTGAAGCCGCCCAGGAAGCCGATGCCCACCGCATCGTTGACGTCGCCGGAGACGCGGTGTGCGGACGCGATCAGCACGCCGAGGGCGAAGGACCCGGCGACGTTGATGGCGACGATGGCCCAGATCGACGAGGTCGCCTGGGCGATCCCGAAGCGCGCGAGCACGCCCATCGCACCGCCGATCGCCACGAGGAGAACCGTCATGCCCGGAAGCTCTACCACTCAGGCGAGTCTCAGCCTTCTCCGGGGAGCCGGCACACGCCGGCGGGAATCGGGCTGCGGGTACGACTAGCGGCTGTCGGACTCGTGCGTGTACGGGTCACGGCTGCCGGCCTTGGCAGCCGAGGAGAGCGCGCGAACCGTATGGGAGTGCGCGCCCTGTCTTTAGCTGTACCCGGCCGTCCCGGCCAGAACGCGTTCGCCTGACGTCAGTCGATGACGCCGGTGAGCAGCAACAGGATCACGGTCACGATCACCGAGAGGACGAGCGACGGGAGGCAACCCATCCGGTTGGAGAAGAAGAGGAACACAGGCTCAGCGTATGCGTCCCACGAACGCCACCGCGCGATGCTCGGTGCCGTCTGGGCGCATGCGATGGACGTACTCCTCGTCGGCCAGCCGGTCCGCGCGATCGGTGAACAGCTGCCGCAGATATCCCGGGTAACCGGAGGCCACCCCGTCAGGGTCCGTGCTGTCGGGCAGGAGCGTCGGCATGACCGCGAAGGCGAACAAGCCGTTCGCCGGAAGCAGCCTCAGCACGTGGTCGAGGACCGCGGGCGGGGCGTGCCCTGGTCCCAGCGCCGACAACGCCGCCACTGCGGTTGGAGCGAACCGCTGCAGGGACTGCGCCTCGGCGGCCGGCGGGTCCGCCAGATCAGCGATCAGGTAGTCCTCGTAGACACCGGGGCGGTCCCGCAGCGCGGCGGACCGCGCGACGGGCTCGAGGTCCACGCCGAGGACCCGCTGCGCCCCGCGGGTGCGCAGCTCCTCGCCGCCCAGCCCGTTCCCGGCCCCGAGATCCACGATCCGCTCGCCTTCGATCGGTCGCTGCAGATCGCCGAGGGCGTCAGCGAGCAGGCCGACGACGATCTGCGTCGAGCGCATGCCGAGCTCCGAGTAGAAGACGCGCTCGTAGAGGCCCGGCACCGCGTAGATGGCGTCGTATTGGTGGAAGCCGACGCGCACCCGCGCCTGTGGCGGGCCGTACTCGATCCAGCGTTCGCCGTCGTCGGAGAAGGCGATCGGCCCGTCGATTTCCGGCACGGCGCTCATGGGGCGAGGACCGGCTCGGCGGCCGGCCCGCCGCTCTTGTTGTCCAAAGACTCCACGCGCGTGAGGATCTCACGCTGGATCTCGAGGCTGTCCTCCAACAGCGACACGGGACCGCGGCGAGCACGAAGAGGTCGCCCGCCGCGAGTCCCCCGGCACCCTGGGTCGCCGCGAAGCCCATGGCGACCAGGCCGCGCAGCGCCGCTGCGAGCGCCGGTTGTCCGCCGGGGACCTGGGGCGCTCGTCGGCGCACGCGCCGCCGGTCCGCAACAGCGCGTCGGCGCTCCAGCCCGCCACGCTGGGCGCAAGCCAGAGCGCGGGATCTGCGCAGGTCGGACACCTCCAGCGGACGATCGTTCGACGTTTCGGTCGGTGTAGCCGCCGGCGGGCGACAATGGCGCGATGGGCATCGACCCCGAAGACCTTCGAAAGTGCCTGGCGGTGATCGCGCAGGTCGACGACCTGCCGGCCGAGCACCCCGACGCCGTCGCGGTCCGCCGGGCGACGGCCGGGCTCTTCAAGACCGTCAAGGACCGCCGCCGCGCCGAGCGCCGAGCGGAGGTGGCCGCCGCCGACCGTGCGGTCATGGCCGCCACGGCCACGGCCGCGCCCGGGCGGATCGACGACGAGACGAGCGGCATCGCGCTCGTCTCCAGCGTCCCGGGCGCGAGCGCGGGTACGTTGATCCGCGCGCGCCCGTGCTATCAGTGCAAGGCGAGGTACACGGAGGTGGACGCGTTCTACCACCAGCTCTGTCCGGCCTGCGCGCGGCTGAACCGGGAGCGCCGCGAGGCGCGCACCGACCTGACGGGACGACGCGCGCTGCTGACCGGCGGGCGCGCGAAGATCGGCATGTACATCGCGCTGCGGCTGCTGCGCGACGGCGCGCAGACCACGATCACGACGCGCTTCCCCCGGGACGCGGCGCGGCGCTTCGCCTCCATGCCCGACAGCGCCGAGTGGCTGGACCGCTTGCACATCGTGGGAATCGACCTGCGCCAGCCCGGCCAGGTGGTGGCCCTCGCCGACGCGGTGGCCGCTGGCGGCCCGCTCGACGTCCTGATCAACAACGCCGCTCAGACCGTGCGCCGGTCTCCGGACGCCTACGCCCTTTTGGTCGCCGGTGAGGCGGGCGCGCTTCCGTCGGCCCCTGGAGTGCTCGAGCTCGGAGCGGCGCCGGACCTCCACCCGGTGACCACGCTTGCACTGACGGCTCGCTCCACCACGATCGACGCCGGTGGCCTCGTGCCCGACGAGGCCGACCACAACAGCTGGACGCAGCGGGTCGACGAGGTCGACCCCGTCGAGATGCTGGAAGTGCAGCTGTGCAACATGACGGCGCCGTTCATCCTCATCAGCCGGCTGCGCGCCGCGCTGGCCGCGTCGCCCGCGCGGCGCACGTATGTCGTCAACGTGTCGGCGATGGAGGGCAGTTTCGGGCGCGGCTACAAGGGCCCGGGCCACCCACACACCAACATGGCCAAGGCGGCGCTGAACATGCTCACACGCACGAGCGCGCGCGAGATGCTGGACGCCGACGGCATCCTCATGACCAGCGTCGACACCGGCTGGATCACCGACGAGCGTCCGCACGCGACGAAGGTCCGCCTCGCCGAGAAGGGCTTCCACGCTCCGCTCGACCTTGCGGACGGCGCCGCCCGCGTCTACGACCCGATCGTGCGTGGCGAGGCGGGCGAGGACGTCTGCGGTGTCTTCCTCAAGGACTACTCGGCGACGACCTGGTGAGCCGGCGGGCGCAGGCCGCGGATCGCGCTGACGGCGTTGCCTCTCGGCAAGCAATTTGACCGCCGCGGTATCGTCAGTCGTCTGAAGGGCTAACGGCGCGGTTCTGCACACCAGAGCAACGTCGGCTGACTTTCGGATCGCGCACCGACCGCGACCGATCTCCATGGCCAGCCCTCTCTCACTCTCGAATTCGAACGTCCCCAGCGGCCTTGTGGCGTTGACGCAGCATGCATCCGCTGGCAGTCGACGTCCTCGACATGGCGTTGGTCCGCGCCTGCCGCCGGGGCCACATCATCGCCGGGGCCGGTGCCGAGCCTGCCGTTCGAAAGGCGCTCGATCCACTCTGCGCCCGCGGCCTGCTGATTCATCGAACGGTTCACGAGGCCCTGAACGCAGCGACGCTTCACCCGGTCGCAGTCACATCTTCTCCCCAAACCCGCGACTCGCCCGGTCGCCTCCTCCTCCTCGGCCGGGCGAGTTCGTGTGGCCTCCATCCACCAGCGAGGATCAGCTGAAGTCGGACATCTCTTCTTCGCTGACGAGATCCGTGGGAGCGAGCACGAAGGTCTCGCAGATCATGTCGGGATTCTGCTGGTTGCCGCTCATGAAGCCGACGACACGCCTACCTGTGGCCTGCTCGACGACCGAGGTGAACCGACCGCGCATGACCTCCTGGAACGCCATGCGCTGCTGGATCACCGCGGAGCCTCGGCCGCCTTCCATCAGCGTCTGCTCGACCCGTGTGAACCCGCCCCGAAGCACGCAGGCCACGAACTCGTCGACGTAATACGTCTTGGCCTGGGTCGGCCCGACGCCGTAGAACTCCTTCAGGAGCTTGACGAGACCATCGGAGATCTGCGTCCGAACCTCGCCGTTTCGCTGTGCGCTTTGGTCTTCCACCTACGCCTCCTGAGACTGATGTCCGGGCCCGTGTCGAGAATAGACAGCGCGCGCCCCCGGCACAACGGCTGCCGCCGGCTGGTTCGAACTGGCACGCAAACACTACTCCGACCGCGCCTCCAGGATGAACACCTCGGTCGCCACGTCGCGATGGACCTCAAATCCGCTCACCACGGTCAGAACCTCCCGCCCAGTGGCCTCGCGCACGACGCGCTTGAACATCATGTCGGTCGCCTCCTGCCAGAGCATGCGGTTGGTGAGCACGCTGTCACCCTTGCCGTTGGCCACCAACTCGTGTTCGACCGCGGTGAACACATCGTGCATCACCGTCGTCAGAATGTTGCCGTTGACAAATGTCTCGGCGTGAAGCGGCCCCTTGCCGAACTTGTCGAGATACAGACGCGAGACGCCTTCGCTTACCGCTACCTCGACGCCCTCCCTCAGGGAGCGGCGCTGACGAGCTTGACATGAGTGACCTCCCATCGCCTCTCCAAGGAGTCACCGCGCAAGGTGGAGAAGCGAGAAGGTCCCGACGAGTGACCTTTCATCGTAGGGAAGTGCGCCGTCGACGCGTCGCGCACGAGCGAGGTGCCGGTCCTACTCCGGTACTCCGCCTCCCTGCGCACGCTCATCATCGGCACCTGTGGCCCCCCATGTGGGCGCCATCGAGGTCTCCACACCTACGAGGGCACCGAGGCGATCCAGACCCTGAGATCATCCTGCCGCCTGCACCTACAGCGTGCCGAACAGCGCGTTGGAGGACGTGTCCGAGCCCGTGGCGGCGACGCCGATCCAGCCCACGATCGCCGGACACCTCGACAGCTGCGACATCCCGCTGACGACTCTTGATGGGCGCAGACGGCGCGCGACGACGAGCCTGGACACCGGGCGTCCGACAGCTCCGACACCGTTCGCCGCGCGCCCGCGACCCGAACGGCCAGACGGCATGGAGTCGTCGTCCCCCATCTGGTCGCGGAGCATGTCGACGAACCGCTCGAGCACGACACGCTCGTCGGCGCTGAGGGTCGCGTGATCGAGAGCAGGGAGGCGGTGGCGCGCCAGCAGATCTGCCGGCGCGCCGTCAGCCGTATGCCTACTCGCCGCCCTCGTACTTGAACGAGATGCCGAGCCGCACGCGGTAGGACTTGATGTCGCCGTTCTCGATCGTGACATCTTGCCGGATGACCTCCGCAACCCGTAGATCGCGGATCGACTTGCCGGCCGTCTGCACCGCGGCGCGTGCCGCCGCGGCGAACGATTCGCTGCTCACTCCGATGACCTCGGTCACCCGGTACACGCTCTCTGCCATGCGGATCCTCCTCTTGTGGTTCTCCTCGCCTCCAAACGTACCCGGAGCGGGCGGTGCACACCGCCCATGGGATGCGAGAACCGCCGGTCCATCACCAGGGAGCAGATGATCCCCGTGGGTGGCAACGTCGGTGACGCGCAGCGCGAAGCGACCCGAGCAGCGGACCAAGCGGCACCGAGCTCATCCGCCGGCGGATGACGATGCTGCCGATCGCGTCCCGCCGGCTTGGCACGCCGTGATCTCGGTGCGGAAGTGGAAGCGTCGCGGTCCGCGGAAACCACCGCAGCCAGACTGGGAATTCGATACCGCCCTCTCCCTCCCACGGGACGGAGAACAGCTGGCGCAAGTCCAGGACTTCTGAAGCCGGCACTGCCGTATGCACGCAACGTGGCGACAGCGAACCCGCGACCGTCGGCTTGGGACGCCTTACTCGAGGGACGTTCGGCGCTCAATCCAGCCGATGATCTGCTCAAGGCCGGCACCGCCCGCTGCGACCCGCTCCACCATCTCCGCGTCGAGGTCAGCGTCTGGCAACCCCCAGACGAGGCCGTTCGCGTCCAAGAATCGTGCGGTGATGAGAAAGGCTGCGCGCTTGTTGCCATCGGGCAGTGGATGGTTCTTCGCGAGGTGAAGCAGGAGCACGGCAGCCTGCTCGATCAGTGTGGGATAAGCCTCCTCGCCGCCGAACGATGCAAACGGCGCGTGCAGCGCCGAGTCTGCCAGGCCGATCCTCGGCAGCCGGGCGATCGCGTCCCGATCCGCAACGAGCAGATAGGCGGCGACATCGACGTAGTCATCGAGCGTCGGCGTCCATCGATCCGACACGTCAGCGGACTATCGCGCGAGGCGGTCGAACGTCTCGCTGTGAGTGTCGACGAACTGCTCAGAGAACTCGAGGTTGCGCTGCCGACGCGCGCCAGCCGACGCTGCAAGTCGCGCGCCGAGCGCCCGGACGTCGTTCTCGTCGAGCGAGTAGCGGGTGCGTAGATCGTCCGCAACGCGCTGCACGAGCTCATCAGTGATCTCGTCTGCGCTCATGGCTCGATTGTACGTCCCGACCAAGACGAGCCGGCGCAGCCTGGCGACACCGAAGAGCGCGAGGCGGGGGTCGAACTCGCGACCTTCGGCTTGCGGTTCTGGCGAGGAATCGAACCGTGCGCGCAGCTCGCCACGAAGTCGGTGCTCCTGAGCACCGAAATGGCCCCGCCGGAGCGGGGCCCGTCCGGGTCTGGAACCACCGCTCACCTTCGAGCCGCTCGGTCCCGGCCGCTGCCGCTGCCGCTGCAGGATCGAGGTCGAGGACGGCCCGCCCGGCTGGAGCGTCCGCTTCGTCGCCAACCTCATGTTCCGTCACCGCCACCGCCACCGCCGTTGACACCAACTGGCTCGGGTGCTGCCTTGACACAGAGGCCGGTCACTGCCTGGACCCCACCGGTGCGCCCGACGGCGTAGCCGGCGTTACGGCCGTCGCCAGCGTGCGCTTGGCCCCGCGCCCTCCGGGAGGATCTCCTTAGTGTCGCGCAGCGCGTTGATGACCAGCCTGATCGTCGCCGGGCTGACCTCTGGTAGCGCGCGTTCGATGTCGCGCCGCCGAAACACGGCGGGCGCCTGGTCCAGGATGTACCTCCGAACCCGCTCCTGCTTGTTCGTGTCGGGTTCGTCCGCAGCGGCGACGCGTTGCTCGAAGTCCACGTAGGCCCCTGCGACGACTTGTGCGAGGTATGTCGTCCACGGCCAGATGTCGTGCTCGGCCTCGTGCCAGCCCCGCTGTGAGCGGTAGAGCCGGTCGTAGTAGGTGTTCTTGGACTCGAAGATCCGCTGCTCGATGCTGACGTAGCGCGCCACGCCATACCCCTGGGCAAGCAATTCGTGGGTGGTGACGAGGCGCGCGAGCCGGCCGTTACCATCGGCGACCGGGTGGATAGCCAGGAAGTCGACGACGAGCGCGCCGATCAGCAGCAGCGGGTGGGCCTGTTGGTCGGCCTTCATCTGCTCGTAACGGGCGAACAGCTCAGCCAGGAGGAGCTCCGTCTGCTCCGGCGGTGGAGGAGTGAAGACGATCTCGCGCTCGCCGCTTTCGTACGAGACGATCAGGTTCTCGTCGGTCTTCAGATAGCCGCCGCGCCCGCCGGAGTAGGCGAACATCTGCCGGTGTAGGGAGAGGACGAACGGAACCGTCAGCGGCTCCGGCGCGTCGACCCGCATGAGACCGTCGACGGCGTCTCGGTAACCGGCGAACTCTTGCTCGCTACGGTTCCGCAAGCGCGGCGCACCTTCGGCGATGCGCGCGGCACGCTCCCCCTCAACAACAACTCCTTCGATCGCGTTGGACGCGGTGATGGACGCGATGCGGGCGTTCTCGGACAGACGCTTGAGCAACTCTGGTCGCTGATCGAGGAAGAGCTGCTCCTGGCCGCGCCCGGTGTCGACGCGCGCGAGGATCGCACCGAGCTCCCGCGGCTGGTTGCCGAACGTGCGGTCGATGTCGATTAAGCTGCACATTGTGCTAGTCCCGGAGGTTATCGTGCTAATTGCCTCCGACTTAGCGAGATTTTGCCAGCGTGGTTAGCACGATGCCGATCAGGCTCCTGGCCCAGCAGGCGCTAGCGAGGTCAAGCCACAGGTCATCCCGCCGTCCAGATTTCGCTCTACACAGAGCCAAGCGCGCGAGACGGGGGTCGAACCCGCGACCTTCGGCTTGGGAAGATGCTCCCGCGATTTGGTAGCAGAAGTGCTACCTTTCGCTCGTGGACACCATCCCCCAGAAAGAGCTGCGCAATAATGTCGCGGGCGTCCTGCGACGCGTCGAAGCCGGCGAGACGCTTACGGTGACCGTGGCGGGCCGACCCGCCGCTCGGCTGTCACCGATGCGGCCGCGGCAGTGGGTCAGCGGCGACTCGCTCCGCGCCGTGTGGACCTCCCCTGCTCCGCAGGGGCTGCAGGAGGATCTCGAGCGCTTTCCCGCGGGCCTCGAGGACCCATTCGCCGCATGAAGGTCCTTCTCGACACGTCCATGCTCATCGGGGAGCAGGATCCCGGCGACGTCGAGGCGGCCATCAGCGCCGCCTCGCTGGCCGAACTGCACTTCGGCGTGCTCGTGGCCACCGATGATGACGAACGAGCCCGCCGCACACGCCGGCTCGGGCTCATCGAATCGACGTTTGATCCACTGCCGATCGATGCCGACGTCGCCCGGGAGTGGGGACGACTTGCCGCCGCCGTTGCCCGCGCCGGCGGCAAGCCGCGCCGACGCCCGATCGATCTCGCTATCGCGGCCACCGCCAGCGCTAATCGCTTGCCCCTGCTGACTCACAACGTCCGCGACTATCGCGCGCTCGGTGACCTGATCGACATCCGTGCTCCGTGACTTCGACTCAGCCGGCTTGCCGCGCGCCGCCGCCCTTGGCGCGCCGCTGCTGGAGCACAGCACGTCGCCCGCTTCGTCGTAGTCGACGTGGTCGAATGCCGATGCGAACTCGGCTGATGTGGGGGGTTCTCACACCTCGACGGTCATGAGCTCCCGCGTCGCGTAACAGCCTGGACACCGATCGGCGCGGCGAGTGGTGTCACCCGTCTGCGAGCAGTGAGCCCTGCGCCGAGCTGCGATCGGCGCGGCGA
>JBBJOW010000030.1:0-13018 GCA_037724045.1 Solirubrobacteraceae bacterium | reverse complement strand
GTGTCACCCGTCTGCGAGCAGTGAGCCCTGCGCCGAGCTGCGATCGGCGCGGCGAACCTGGACCGCACCCTCGAAGACCTCGGGCTCGAGGAACGCGACCATGAGCTTGTCGTGGGCGCGGTAGCGCAGAGCCTGGGCCTCGAGCCGGACTGCCTCGGCGTAGGCGGGACCGTCCGAGCCGTGCTCGCCGACGCGGCGCGCGACGACCTCGCGAGCGGCCCAGGCGTAGACCGCATTGGCAGCGACCTCGACTTCGAGCATCCGGTAGGGCAGATACTCGCGGACGCGGCGCTTGGAGAGCCCCGCGCGGCGGGCCGCGCGCTCGAGCGCGCGGAACTCGCGCCGCCCCTCGTAGACGGTGACGACGCCGGTCTCGGGGTCGAACTCGGCCTCGACCTCAGGCGAGGAGGAACAGCGCCGCGAGGCACACCGTCCCGGCGACGCCGAGCCAGGTCAGGCGGCCGCGTGTCCCGAGGCACCCGCACGGCGCACCTCCGCGAGCGACGGCCTGCGCGAGGGCGAAGCCTCCGAGCAGGGCAGCACCGGCCACGGCCGCCGGGTCCGAGCCCGCGAGCACGGCGATTGCGATCACGGCCTCGACGACGACGAGACCGAACCAGGCGGTCTGCGCGACGGTGCCGTGGAGGCCGAACGTCCCCAGCCCGACAAGCGCGGCGCGCCAATCGAAGGCCTTGGTCAGCGCCGCGGTGAGAAGAACGGCAACGGCGAGCGCGGCGACCGTCCGGCGCGACCTTACCGAAGTGGGACACGCAGCTTTCTCAACCGGGCACGAGAAAGGCGGCGCCGGCCCGAGGGCCGGCTCGCAAGTCGAGCCCCTACGCGTAGCGGCAGCGACTACCCCTCGTCGTCGGAAGGAACGTCACCGAAGAGCGCGTCGGACTCGGCTTGGGTAGCCGGGCGCATGCCAGGACGAGTCGCTTGACGCCGCCGGAACCCACTCGTTTGAGACTCGGCCCGACCTCAGCCCGCGCTGCCGGCGAGAACGTCGGTGAGGTCGTCGACCTGCGTTTCCACGACCCGCGGAACCGTGATGGCGAGTCGGCCTTCCTGCTCCAGGAGCCATTTCGCGTTCACGAACGTGATGCCGACGACCTCGTCGCCTTCGTCGAGTCGCACGGCATGTCCCTCCGGGGTCCCGTACGTCTTCACCGCAGCCCTTGGCGGGCCGCTGCTGAGGTACAACACGTCGCCGACTTCGTCGTAGTCGACGTGGTCGAATTCGTAGGCGCCGACGCGAACTCGGCTCATGTCCGGGGGTCGTTGACCTGCGGGAAGGCCGTGACCACGCGCTCAGAAGATCCGTGAAGCATGGTGACCACGCGAATCCATCCGAGCGGACCGCCTTGGCCATACGATCGCTCCCGGCCCGGCCGAGGATCGGGCTCCACCAACATCGGGGCGGTCACCGCGCGCATTGTCGGCAAGAAAGTCGGCCATCTCCGGATGGTTATCGACGACATGTTTCCACGCGGTGGCATCGAGTTCGACCCGCCTCCCGTCGGGGCGCAGGCCGCTGGCGATCACGGACTCGGGCGACACGAGACAACCCGTATTCCGTCGCACGTTGCGGCGAATGGTTCGTGTCCGTCCGATCGTCGCGTCACCATTCCCAGCCTATGGGGCGTTCCTCAGACCTCGACGATCACAGCTCCTGCGTCGCGTGACTGCTGGCGACGTTGTCGCGGGGGCGCCGGCCACCGATCACGCTGCCCTGTGCCGGCCGGTGCTGGATCGCGCGTGACCACCTTCGACGACCAGCTCGAGCAGGCCATCGCGGTCGGGGCGCTTCGGGCTGGCGACGGAGGCCCTGGCATCACCGAGTCACCGCCACGCGAGCTTGGCCCGCAGCCCGTGCTCAAGTACGCCACCGTCGAAGACGCGGAGCTGTATCGCCGGATCATGCGCGTGCTCTATCTCGAGCATCGTCACTTCGGGCTGCGGCTCAACGCGGAGGCCGTCGCCGAGCGGCTACGAGAGCAGTTCGGGCCCGCCAGCGACGAGCTCGCGGTGGCGGCCAAGCTCGACTACCTGCACTCACTCGGCGCGGTCGACCGCGAGTTCGACTCCGCGCTCGCACGCACGGCACGCGAGCTCCGGCGCAACCGATTCACCTACGACGTGACAGCTGCCGGCAAGCGTGTCGAGCAGCTGCTCGAGGAGCTCGACCAGCTCGCCGACACCGTCGGCTCCCTGGACTCCGGCCGGCTCGCCAGCATTCGCGACTGTCTCGCGCGGCTCGGAACCCGGCTGCTCGAGGACGCCCCGGATCCGACCGCTTTGAAGGGAGAGCTCGAGCAGTTGCTCAGCCACGTCGAGCGCCTCCACGCGCAGGCCAGCGACTTCATGGCTCGGCTCAACCGCGTGGTCGCGACGTCGGAGCGCATCGAGGAGGATGAGTTCGACGCCTGCAAGGGCGTCCTCCTCGACCATCTGCAGGGCTTCCGCCTTCAGTTGCGCCGCCACGCCCCGGAGATCGAGGCCACCCTGCGCGAGGTCGACACCCGCGGAGCAGAGCGGATGGCGGAGATCATCGTGGCGGCAGAGGAGTTCCCCGCCCTTCCCGGGCACACGCGTGAGCAACTCATGGTGAGGCGTCGCGCCGAGCTCATCGAGCAATGGCGTGGGGTCCGACGGTGGTTTCTCGGCACCGGCCGGCGCGGCTCGCCATGGTCGGCATTGGCTGAGAAGGTGGTGGACGCCATCCGTGCGGTGCTTGACATCGCCCAGCGGATCATCGACCGTCGCACGGACCGCGCCGATCGCTCACGCGCCTGCGAGCACCTCGCGCGGCTGGCCTACGACGCGCCGGATCCAGAGGCCGCCCAGTGCGTGATTGCCGCGCTCGGCATCACGCACCCCCGCCATGTCGGCGTTCCCGAGGACGACCCCGACGCAGTCGGCGCGGCCTCGCAGACCCCGTGGTCAGCGGCTCCCGCCGCTGCTGTCCAAGCCCATCTGCGGCGGCCCGGCGCTCGCACCCCCGGCACCGGTCGGGGCGCCGGCGTGATCGACAGCGCCGCGCTCCGTGTCCGGGTGCGCGAGCGCAGCGCCGCCGAGCGCCGCGAGCTGAGTGCGCTGCTCGAACGGCTGGGCGGTCGAGGCGCGATCCCGCTGTCGGCACTTGGAGCGCTCACCGGCGGGGAGTTTCGCCACGTCCTGCACTGGATCGGGCGCGCGTTCGAGATCCCCGCAGACGCAGCCGGCGTCCGCCACGCCGAGTCGCGTGACGGCCGCGCCCGCGTGCGCCTCGTCCCGCCGTCCGATTCGAGTGCGCGCGCTCGCCTCCGCGTTCCCCAAGGCGTGCTTGACGCCCCCGACTACGGGCTGGAGGTCCAGTGGCGCTGACCGCCCTCGAACAACGCGCGAGCGACGAACAGACCGTGGCAGCGCGCGCTCTCATCAAGCACTGCTTCGTCGACGCGGCACATCCGACCTATCCGCTGGCGCGGCGACACGCTCAGCCGCTGCAACGACGATTCGCGGAGTTGCTCGGCTACCGGCTCGAGGTCACCCCCGGCTTCGCGCGCCTCTTCAAGCGGCCAAGCGCGCACGGGCTGCGGCGACCGCTGCGGATCGAGCCCGGAACCCCCACGGGCCGCCGGCGGGCTCGCGACGAGTGGCCGGCGCTCGACCGCCGCAGGGCGGTGCTGCTCGCGTTGACGGCAGCGGCACTCGAACGCGAGCCCACCCGGCAGACCATTGTCGGCGAGCTCGCCCGGAGCGTGGCAGAGGCCGGAGCACGGTGCACTCCGCCGATTCCCGTCGACATCGACGCGCGCGGCGAGCGGCTCGCACTCGCGGACGTGCTCGACCTGCTCTGCTCGTGGGGGATCCTGACGCTCACCCACGGCTCGCGCAGCTCCTTCAGTGCTCGCGAGCCTGGCGAGGACGAGGCCCTGCTGACGATCGACCGCCGTCGGCTGGCCGGGCTGATGCGTGACCCGTTCCGCATCCTGACCGCCGGCGAGCCCTCCGACCTGCTCGACGACACCGATGACTACGCGCCCACCCCGGAGGGCGCCACGCGACGACTACGCCACCGGCTTGCCCGCCGCCTGGTTGAGGATCCGGTGCTCTACCTCGCCGACCTCGACGAGGACGAGCGAGCGTATTTCCAGACCCAGCGCCACTATCTCGAGTCCCAGGCAGCGGCGCTCACCGGCCTGCAGGTCGAGCGCCGGCGAGAGGGCACCGCGCTGATCGAGTCAGGCCGTGAGCTGACCGACATCGCCTTCCCCGCCGCTTCGACGCTCAAGCAGGTGGCGCTGCTGCTCTGCGAGCCCCTTACGGAGAGTGGCTCGCTGACGCGGGAGGGATTGCGCGCCGCCATCCGAGGTCTCCTGCGCCGCCACGGTGAAGCCTGGAGTCGATCCGCCAGCGATCCCGACCACGTCATCGAACTTGCCGACGGCGCTGTCGAAGTCCTCTGCGGCCTGGGCCTCGCCCGCCGGAGCGGAGACACCATCGAGGCAATGCCATTGTGCGCGCGGTTTCGCGCGCCGACCGTCACCGCGAAGGGAGCCGCATGAGCTTGCGCTGGAGGCCCACCCGAGCCGGCATCGTCAACCTCTACGAGTACGACAATCAGATCTTCGAGTTCGCGGGCGGCCGGCTGCTTCTGCGCGGTCACAACACGTCGGGCAAGACCAAGGCGCTCGAGTTGCTGCTCCCGTTCTGCCTCGACGGTGACATCAACCCGCACAAGCTCGACCCGTTCGCCAAGAGCGCGAAGGACATGAAGTGGAACCTGGTCGGGTGCGTGAATGACGAACAGCGGGTCGGATACGCGTGGTTGGAGTTCGAGCGGCTCGGCGAGCTGGGATCCGAGTACGTGACGTGCGGCGTCGGCATGAAGGCTCACCGCGCCCGCGACGGCGTGCGGCGCTGGTACTTCGTCCTCCCCGGCCGGCGCGTCGGTCACGATCTCGAGCTGATCCGCGGCCGTCACCCACTGAGCCGCGCCGAGCTGGCCGAGACGCTCGACGACGGCGAGGCGCTGCTCGACAAGCCGTCGGACTACCGGCGTGCGCTCAACGCCTCCCTGTTCGGCTTCCCGACCATCGAGCAGTACGCGACGATGATCACCCTGCTGCTCGAGCTTCGCCGTCCTCATCTGTCCAAGGGCCTCGACCAGACGAATGTGCGCAAGCTGCTGTCGAGCAGCCTGCCCGAGGTCGACGAGGAGCTGATGCGTCGCCTCGGTGAGGGCCTCGGCCAGCTCGACGAGCTGCAGGCGGGAGTCGTGCGGATCGAACAGGCCCGCGATCGCGTTCGCGACTTTCACCGCCGGGTGTTCCGGGCCTACGCGCGTGCCGCCGTGCGCGACCGCGGTGACGCGCTGCGCAGTGCGGACGGCGCGTTCGAGCGAGCGTCCACCGCCCAGCGCGGCGCCGCGACTGCGCTCGCCTCCGCACGCGAAACGGCGGACTGCGCGGCGTCCGGCCTCCAGGCCGCCATCGAAGAGCGGGAGGCTGCTGAGGGGGCACGGGACGCCATCATCAGCTCCGCCGAGTGGGCGACCGTCGCCGAGGTCGCTCAACTCGGCCGGACCGCCGAGCAGGCTGAGACGACCGCGACGCTGCTCCGGAAGAACCACAATGACGCAGCGGCACGAGCCGCCGTCGACGCGCAGGAGCTGGCGGACGCCGCCGCAATCTCGGACGCGACAGACTCGGCGTGCGACGAACGGCTCACGGAGCTCGCGGCGCTCGCGACGCAATGCGGTCTGGCCCTGCGCCATGCCACGCTGGCCGCGCAGCTCGACGCCGAAGGGACGGATCCGGTGCGCTGGAGCGCCACACTGCGCGACACCGCGGACACGCAGCTTGCGCGACTGGCCTCGAATCGCGAACTCCACGCTGCACTCGCAGCCGCCACTGGCCAGCTCGAACGGCGCCGCGACGACCGCGAGCGAGCTCAGGATGAGCACCGGCGTGCAGCCGAGCGGGTCAGCGCGCTCGACGAAGGCCTGCAATCGGCCAGCGAAGCGCTCTCCGAGGCCATCGACCGCTGGACGTTCACGCTGACCGAGCTCGAGTTGGACGCTTCCGAGCGAATCGAGCTGGTTGAACGGGCGCTCGCCGCGGGCGGCCCGGCCGCCGCCGATCCGGCCGCCGTGTGGTCTCAGGCGCTGGCCACGCGCCGCGACGAGCTTGCCTCGGAGCGTGCGGGGCTTGTGACGCGCGCCGACGGCCTCGCAGCGAATCGGTCCGAGCTGGAGGCGGAGCGTGACGCGCTCGCGCGGGCGGCAGACGACCGGCCCGCCGCGGCGCCGACCCGACCCGCCGATCGTTCAGGGCGACCCGGCGCGCCGTTCTGGGCGCTCGTGAACTTCAACGCCGGAATCTCGGATGCGGATGCCGCCGGCCTTGAAGCGGCGCTCGAGGGTGCCGGCCTGCTCGATGCCTGGGTGCTACCCGAGGGCGTAGCACTGGATCGAGAGACGCTCGACGTAGTTCTCCATCCTGGCGACGGTGCTGGCCCGCGGACGCTCGCCGAACTGCTCCATTCGGAGGCCGGCGCGCCCGTAGCCGACGAAGTCGTTGACGCGCTGCTTCGCAGCGTGGCCATTGCCGACGAGCGGGCAGTCTGCGCAGTCGACGTCGACGGCCGCTTTCACCTCGGTCCGGCGCGTGGACGGTTCGCGAAGCCGTCAGCGGAATGGATCGGCGCACCGGCACGTGACCGCCGCCGCGCCGCCCGCATCGCCGCCATCGACGCCAAGCTCCTCGAACTGTCGAGCGAGACGCGCGCGCTCGAGGGAGACCTGCGCGTCCTCGACGAGCGTGGTGAGCAGCTCGCCGCCGAGGTCACGGCCTTTCCCGACATTGGCACGGTCGGTCGAGCTCGCCAAGCGCTGGCGGTGGCGGCGGATCACGCTCACCGGCTCGCTGACGCCGTCGCCGAGGCCGAGGGCGCCGAGATCGAGGCCTCGCATGAACGCGAGACAACGCGCTGCGCGGTCGCCGACCACTCCGCGGCGCATGGGTTCCCTGACGGAGATGAGTGGCAGGGCCAGTGGACTGCCGCGCTGCACGGTTACCGAGCCGAGGCAAGGCCGTGCGCCGACGCCCTTCAGGCGGCCACGGTGCAGGCCCGGCGCGCAGGCGACCTCGAGGCACGACATCGCGCTGCAGTGGCCGAGACCAGCCGGCTCGATGCAGAGGCCCGAGACGCAGCGTCCGATAGTCGCCGGCTGGCGTCCGAGCACGGTGCTCGCGAGGCTGCGCTCGGACAAGCGGGTGCGCAGCTGAGGGCGCACGCCGCGGCCAGCGAGGCCCGACTAAAAGCGGCTCGCGCGGGAGAGAGCCTCGCCCATGACGCCGACAAGGAGGCGACGGCCGAGGCCATCCGGGCTGAAGCCAAAGCCGGTGCGGCTGAACTCGAGACCGAATCCGCGCGCGCGGACCGTGAGTCGCTGCTCGGCGCCTTCCGAGTGCTCGAACAGGCCGACTTGTTTCGAGCGGCGCTTGAGGAGGACGCACCGTCCGACCACGCAGAGGCCAGCGGCTGGACGTTGACGCGCGCACTCGAGATGTTGCGCGCCGTGCCGGCGGATCGGCTCGCGGTGAACGCGCCGCTCGACCGGCTCGCGAATCAGGTCACCGGAGCGATCTCCGAGCTCGACCGCTCACTGGCGTTGTTCGGCGACATGGGGGTCAGCACCCGCACGGTCGGAGGGCTGATCGACGTAAACGTGGTCGACCACGCTCGCGCGCGAAGCGTGCCCGTTCTGCTCGAGGAGCTCGAAGAGGAACTCCGCCAGCGCGAGCGGACCCTGTCAGCTGAGCAGCGCCGCATCTTCGGGGAGACGCTGCTCGACGAGATCGCCGAGCATCTGCGGGAACTGATCAGCCGCGTCCGCGACCGCGTCGATGACATGAACGTCACACTGGCCGCGTGTCCCACCGGGTCGGGGCGCACCGTGCAGCTCGAGTGGCATGCGCGCGCCGACACGGACGCTGGCGAGCGCATGCACGACGTTCTCCGGCTGCTGCGACGCTCCGTCGCGACGCTGACTGATGCCGAGCGCGCGCCCCTGATCGACTTCTTCCGCGACTGTGTCGAGCGTGCCCGCGACGCGGCGGACACCGTGGGCCCCGCCGAGCAGCTCCGCCAGGCGTTCGACTACCGCGCCTGGTTCGACTTCGACCTGATCGAGGTCAAGGACGGCCACCGAACGCGCCTGACCGCCAAACGGCACGCCGTCGGATCCGGCGGCGAGCAGGCCGTCCTCGTGCATATGCCGCTGTTCGCCGCCGCGTGCGCCCTCTACGACTCCGCGCGATCAAGCCACGCGCCACGATTGATCATGCTTGACGAGGCGTTGTCCGGAATCGACGACGACACGCGAGCGAAGGTCATGGACGTTTTGGTCCGCCTCGACCTGGACTTCGTCATGACGTCGCACGAGCTGTGGGGCACCTACCACACGGTCCCGTCGCTATCGATCTATCAGCTGCACCGTGACAACGACCTGCCTGGCGTCGCTGCCGAGCGCTTCCTCTGGGACGGCGAGCTGCTGCACGAGCGGGAGCAGGGCGCGCTATGGCGGTGACGGTCCGCGAGTACCTGGATCAACCCGGCCTGGCGCGCATCCTGACGGAGGCCCGCAAGCGAGTCGAGTACTTCGGCGAGGTGCGCGGCACGATCCTGGTGGACGTCCTGACCGAGGCGGAGGCCCACGAGCTCAACGGCCTACCCGGTGCACTCGGTCGACGCCGCGCTCGTGCCGGCGTTGGGCAGCGGATCAGCCTGGTCAGACTCGACGCCGCGCTCGGCAGCACACGCTTCGGCGTCGATCTCCCGGCGGCGCTCGAACTGGTGGGCGGCCCCCTCGATGATCGTCAACTGCGACGGGCCGACGCGCAAGCGGCGAGGCAGCTGCTACGTGGCCGGATCCTCGCCCATCCTCTCTGCGAGGACGAGGCAGTTGCATTGTGGGCCGAGCGCGAGCTCTCGAACATCGGCCGCATGCAGGACGGTCGGCGGGTGCTGGAGGCCGCGCTGAGCATCGGCGGCCTGCTGCCGTCACATCCGCCGGTGGAGCGGACACGGCTCGCCGCCGAGGCGCTCCAGGGCGACCCTCATGCGCTCGACGACGACACCCCGCTCGCGCGGATGCTCCTGCGGCAGATGGCGGCCCGCGACGGAACCCCGCCACCCTCCCTCGCCTCTGACCGGCGAGCGCTCTGGCAGCAGTTCGGGGTTGTCACCGATCCAGCTTCCTGCGACGTCCTGACGCTGGGACTGCTCCCGCTCCCGAACGGACCGCTCGCCGCCGCCTTCCGGGGACTTCACGGTCAGCACCTCCGCGTCACGCTCGGTCAGCTCACGCGCGAGCCGCTGCGATTCCCACCGCAGCTCATCGTTCACGTCGTGGAGAACCCCACGATCCTGACGGCCGCGGAGCAGCGTCTGTCTTCACCGCCGGCGATGGTCTGCACGGCAGGCTGGCCGAACAGCGCCGCCGCGCTCCTGCTTGACGGCCTGTGCACTTCAGGGGCCGCACTGAACTACCACGGGGACTTCGACTACGACGGCGTCCGGATCAGCCGGCACGTCGTTGAGCGCTTCGGGGCGCGTCCCTGGCGGTACGACGCCGCCGCGTTCCTTGCCGCCGTCGAGTCCTACCCCTCGCGCACCCGACCCGTCCGCGGACGCCCGCTGGCAGTACCCGAGGCACTCGCGCAGGCGATCGCGGATCGCGGACGCGAACTGCACGAGGAGGCCGTGCTGGACGAGCTGTTGGCTGACCTCGCCCCCGAGCCGTAATCAGGGACCCCCAGGCGGTGCAACGCGCCTCGAAGCCGGCCATCGACCAGGAACAGCGTGTCCTCGTCGGTGTCGCGTTCGAGGGCGGTATCCCGGCGGGTGTCTCGCCGTGGATCCTGACGACGATCTCCTGCATACCGGACGGTATCGGCGCCGGACGGGGCGGCGTGCACACGAGCCGCCGGCCTGGTACTCCCAACTGGTACTCCCAAGTGGTTCGCCTCTTCCGGCCGGTCTTCGTGCTAACAGGAAAGCCCCTATTACCGGGGCTTTCCCGCCAAGCGCGAGACGGGGGTCGAACCCGCGACCTTCGGCTTGGGAAGCCGACGCTCTACCAACTGAGCTACTCGCGCGCGGACCGCGATCCTAGCCTTCGCCGGAAGGCGCGGTGAGGACCGCGTGAGTGGTGACGGCCCGGGCGACGACGCGGTCGCCCTGGGTCACCTCGGCCTCCGCCGAGGCGATGCGGCGGCCGGAGACGACGCACCGGCCGCGGCAGACGAGCGTTTCGCCCGCCGCCGCAGCACGGACGTATTGCACGCTCAGATGGACGTGCGGCGCGGGCGTGCCGGCGGGGACCTTCGCGTGGACCGCCCATCCCGTGGCGCTGTCGAGGAGCGCGGTCAGGTAGCCCCCGTGGACGATGCCGCCGCCGTTGAGGTGCTCGGCGCGCGGGTCGGCTTCGACCAGCGAGCCGTCCTCGTCGGATTGGAGCAGGCGAAAGCCCAGGAGGAGGGCGAACGGGCCCGGCTGCCCGACCTGGTCATCGCCCTCGCCTGCGTCTGCTGCCATCTGCGTCAGGCCTCGACCGGCGTGCCCTGGCGGTCGACCTCGGCCGCGAGAGGGTGGGTACGCAGGGCCTCGAGCCAGGCAGAGGCGAGCGGCTGCTCCTCGGCAGAAGGTGCCAGCTCGGGCTTCCACTGCGGCAGCCGGACGGCCAGCGGCATGCCGGCGAAGTCGGTCAGCGTGGGGTCTGCGCCCTCGTTGAGCCACAGCCCGCCGGTGCGCTCGAGCAGTGCCTCGAGGATGGGCCAGCGGCGCACCAGCAGACCCTGGAGGTTGGCCACGATGTCCGTGTGGTCGTTGCGCTCGTCGACGCCGAAGGACGCCTTGCGCATGGACAGGAAGAAGTTGACGGTGAGCTCGTCGTCGACCCAGCGCATGAGTCCGCGGGCGGCGGCAGCGGGGGCGGCGCCCTCAGGCCAGAACGACGGTGACGGGTGGGTCGCCTCGAGCCACTCGCAGATGGCGGTGGACTCGCGGATGGAGACGCCGTCGACCTCGAGCACCGGCACGCGGTTGGTGGGATTGAGCTCGCGCAGGCGGGGCGGTCGCTTGACCGGGTGGATCTCGAGCAGCTCGACGTCGATGCCCTTGAAGGCGAAGGCGATGCGCGCCTTGGCGGCGAACGGCGAGAGGTTCCAGGACCACAGGCGGGGGGTGTCCGGCATGGGGCGCGACCCTACCCTCAAGACATGCGCTGGGTCGTCATCGGGGTCGCCGCTCTGCTTGTCGGGCTACTGGCCTACGGCGTCGCCCAGCAGGACGCGCAAACCACGACGGCGTCGGCGCTGCAGCCCGGGGAGACGCCGCCCGAGGCCGGCGCGAAGCTGCCCGCGCTGGGCGCCGAGACGGAAGGCGCCGTCGCCGACTACCGCGGCAAGGTGGTGCTGGTGAACTTCTGGGCGTCCTGGTGCCCGCCGTGCACCGACGAGCTCCCGATGCTCGAACGGGCGCAGGCCTCCCTGGAGCGCGAAGGCGCGACGGTGCTGGGCATTACGACGCGCGACAACTCCGAAGACGCGCTCGCGTTCCAAGATCGCTACGGCCTCACCTTCCCGAGCCTGCGCGACGGCGGCGGGGACATCGGCGAGGCGTGGGGCGTGGCGCAGCTGCCCGAGTCCTTCCTGCTCGACCGCGACGGCAAGGTCGCCGCCGTGGTCCAGGGGCCGGTGACGCAGGAGTTCATCGACGAGCAGGTCATCCCGCTCGCGAAGCGGTCGTGATGCGCGCGCTGGCCATCATCCTGGCGCTGCTGTTCGCGGCGCCCGCCAACGCTGCAGAAACGGTGCCGACCCTGCCCGATGTCGAGGACGAGGTGATGTGCGTCGCCTGCGGGACGGCGTTGAACATCTCGCAGGCGCCGAGCGCCGACGGTGAGCGGGCGTTCATCCGCCGCCGGATCGCCGAGGGGCTGACGAAGGAGGAGATCAAGGACCGGCTGGTGGCGGAGTACGGGCCGCGCGTGCTGGCCGAGCCGCGCCAGACCACCGCGTGGCTGATCCCGGGGGCGCTGGGGGCACTGGGGCTGTTCGGGGTCGCGCTGACTCTCCGCCGCTGGCGCGGCGCGAGCGCGACGTCGGCGCCCGCCCGGCCCGCGCTGGCCGACGAGGACGCGCAGCGGCTGGAGCGTGACATGGCCGCCTACGACCGATGAGCGGCGGCGTCGACGCGACGTTCTTCACGGCCTTCGCAGTCGGGTTCATCTCCTTCGTCTCCCCGTGCGTGCTGCCGCTGGTCCCCGGTTACCTGTCCGCCGTCTCGGGCGTGACGCCCAACGACCTCAAAGCGGGCGAGAAGGTGCTGCTGCCCGCGGCGATCTTCTGTCTGGCGTTCACGGTCGTCTTCGTGGGGCTCGGCATGACGGCGACGGGGATCGGTTCGACGCTGAGCGACAATCGCGCCACGCTGGAGACCGTCGCGGGCGTCCTCATCATCGCGCTCGGGACCTTCTTCGTCCTCACGCCGTTCGTTCCGAGGCTGAACCGCGACTTCCGGGTGGACGCGCTGATGAGCCGGGCGGGCTCGGGCGGTCCGCTGATCGCCGGCGCGGCCTTCGCGATCGCGTGGACGCCGTGCGTCGGCCCGACGCTGGGATCGATCCTGACGGCGGCCGCGACGAAGGCCGAGGTCGACCAGGGCGGCCTGCTGCTGGCCGCCTACTCGGCCGGCCTCGCCGTGCCCTTCATGCTCACCGCGCTCGCCTTCAACCGCGCGACCACCGCGTTCCGCTGGCTGCGCGACCACTACGTCATCATCACCGCGATCTCCGGCCTCTTCCTGATCGGCATGGGCGTCCTGCTCCTCACCGGGGAGCTCACGCAGCTGAACTCCGAGGCGCGCAAGCTGCTCGACGCCATCGGCATCGGCAGCCTCTACAACCTGTGAGCTAGTGTCCTGATGGATTGATTTTGTTGCAGTGGGCGGCGATCGTTTCGAGGAT
>JBBJOW010000029.1:0-44109 GCA_037724045.1 Solirubrobacteraceae bacterium | reverse complement strand
AGCCGGCCGTTGGTGATCGACCCGATCATCTCCTACTCCACCTACCTGGGCGGCAACTCCCGCGACATCGGCGCGGGCATCGCCGTCGACGCCACCGGCATCTACGTCACTGGCCGCACGGATTCGACGGACTTCCCCACTCAAGCCCCCGCCCAGGGCGCGTCCGGCGGTAGCGGGGACGCGTTTGTCACCAAGCTCAACCCGGCGGGCACCGCGCTGGTGTACTCGACCTATCTGGGGGGCAGCAGCGGCGACTTTGCGGCCGCGATCGCCATAGACGGCCCCGGGAACGCATACGTGACCGGCACCACGGCTTCGGTCAACTTTCCGACGGCGCCGGCGCCGCCGGCGGTGGGAGTCCCCGTCCAGCCTGCTTACGGCGGCGGCGCCGATGTCTTTGTGGCCAAGCTGAGCGACCGCGGAGCGCTGGTGTACTCGACCTACCTCGGCGGTGGCAATCTCGATGCGGGAACCGCCATCGCGGTGGACGCTGCGGGCAGCGCCTACGTGACCGGCCTCACCACTTCGTCCATCGGGGTGCCGACCCAGGGCTTTCCGACCAAGAATCCGCTGCAGGCGACCTACGGCGGCAACGGCGATGCGTTTGTGAGCAAGCTGACCTTCACGGGCGCGCCGGCGTCTGATCTGGTGTACTCGACGTTTCTCGGAGGCAGCAACTTCGAACAGGGGGCCGGTATCGCGGTGGACGCTGCGGGCAGCGCCTACGTGACCGGGCAGACGGCTTCGACGAACTTTCGCACCGTGGGCGCGCTGCAGTCCGCCCTGGCGGGCAGTAACGATGCGTTTGTCAGCAAGCTCAACGCGGCGGGCTCGGCGCTTACGTACTCGACCTACCTGGGGGGCAACGGTGACGAGTTCGGCAACGGGATCGCGGTGGACTCGGCGGGCCGCGCCCACGTGACGGGGGAGACTGGTTCGACGACCTTCCCGACCGTGAGCCCGGTCCAGGCGGCCTACGGCGGCGGCGACAGCGATGTCTTTGTCAGCAAGCTGGGCGCCAGCGGCTCGGCGTTGGTGTCGTCGTCGTACCTGGGGGGCACCGCATTCGACAGTGCCCGGGGTATCGCGGTGGACCTGGCGGGCAGCGCCTACGTGACCGGGGAAACCAGTTCGACAAACTTTCCGGTCCGCAATGCCGTGCAGGCCACCTACGGCGGCGGCGGCGACGCTTTTGCCAGCAAGCTCAACGGACCGGGCCCGGCCCTGTCGAGCCTTGCCTACTCCACCTACCTCGGCGGCAACGGCTTCGACGGCGCGTCGGGTATCGCGGTCAACGCGGCCGGCGACGCCTACATGACCGGGGAAACCCGCTCGGCGAACTTCCCCACCGTAGGCCCGTTGCCGGGCCAGGGCACGAGTACGGGGTTTGACGCGTTTGTGACGAGGCTGCGGGTGGCGGCTGATCTGGCGGTCGGGTTGTCGGACGCGCCGGACCCCGCCCAGGTCGGTCAGCCGTTGACGTACACGGTGAACGTGCAGAATCTCGGGCCCGACGTCGCTCAGGGCGTCAGCGTCCGTGACGCGCTTCCCAGCGGCGTGGAGTTCGTGTCGGCATCTGCTGGTTGCACCGAGGCGGCGCGGGTGGTGACGTGTGATCTGGGGGATGTGGTCAGTGGCGCTGGGGTGCAGCGTGAGATCATGGTGCGCCCGATGGTCGCCGATCCGGCTCTGTCGAACACGGTGACGGTGCAGCGCGCGACGTTTGATCCGGTCAGCGGCAACGATTCCGGTAGGGCGGTCACGGAGGTCAGGGCGGCGACGGCCACACCGACGCCCACTGCGACCGCGACCGCGACGCCGACGGCCACGTCCACGGCCACACCGACGCCCACTGCGACCGCAACCGCGACGCCGACCGCGACGGCGACCGCGACCGCCACGGCCACACCGACGCCCACCGCGACGGCGACCGCGACCGCCACGGCCACACCGACGCCGACCGCGACCGCGACGGCGACCGCGACCGCCACGGCGACGGCGACCGCCACGGCCACACCGACGCCCACCGCGACCGCGACCGCGACGGCGACGGCGACCGCCACGGCCACACCGACGCCCACCGCGACCGCGACCGCGACGCCGACCGCGATCGCCACGGCGACGCCGACCGCGACCGAGACCGTTACCGTCAGCCCGATCGCGACGGAGCAGCCGCCGCCGGCAACGCCCACGGTGACCTCCACGCCCACCGCTACGCCTGCGGCGACCTCCACGCCCGCGTCATGCGTGCCCGCGGACGGCTTCCGGTCGGTCGGCATCGAGCCTCGAGGCCGTGGGGCTGACCTGAATTTCGTCCGGGCGGCGGGGATCACCGAACCGGTCGAGATCAAGATCTACAAGCAGTCGCGGGGCCGCAGGATCGTGGCCCAGAAGGTCGTGGCCCGGTTCGGGGACCGGACGGAGGCGGTCCGCTGGAACGGCCGGGCCAACCGCCCGCGCAAGAAGGTCACCAACGGCTACTACTTCGCCCGCTTCCGCGTCAAGGGCGACGACGGGGCCTTCACGCGCCGCCTCGCGCTCAGGCGCGTGAAGGGCCGGTTCAAGGTCGTCGAGCCCTTCTACCACCGCGCATCGTGCGGGCTGGTGCGCCAGTTCAAGCTGGGACGGACGGCCTTCGGCGGGAGGTCGCACGGCGCGCTGAAGATCAGCTACCTGCTCGGCGAGACGGCGGACGTGACCGTGGTGGTCCTCCGTGGTGACCGCACGATCAAGACGTTTGCGAGCAAGGCCGTCAAGCCCGGCGCCTTCCGGCGCTCGCGGCTGAGTTCCCGGGGTCTCAAGCGGGGCGACTACCGGGTGCGCCTGACCGCCGAGTCGGCGGACGGGGACACCCAGACCGTCACGCTCGCGAGCCGCCGCCTCTAGATCTAGCGCGGAAAGGACGCCGCGCCGATCCTGCACGCGGTGGCAGGTCTTCGAGGACTTCCGCTACGCGCGCGAGATCGGCTCCGACGGAGCGCCGGACCACGCTCTGGTCTTCGAGGCCCGCGTGGGCGACCTGCGGATCGAGGGCTGCGCCCTCATCCACACCCGACGATCAGGGCCTAGTCGACGAGCTCGTGGTGTTGGTTTGCCCGCTCAACGCCACGCTCGCGCTGGCCGAGGCCATGCGCGAGCACGCGGATTATGATTTAGACGAACGAGGCCAGATACGGTCGAGTACGTGCCGGCTCGTCCGGTTAGTGCTTGTTCGTGCCGGTTGTAATTGCAGAGTCGGGGACACGTTTCGGGACACGATTGCGCCTCGGGCGCCGAGGGGTTCACGTCGCCGAGTCGTGATCGAGGCTGATTGGCAATCTATAGCGTTGCCGCTATGATTGTGTAATGCCCGAGTTGGTCGACGTACTGGATGCGGCAGCGGCCTTAGGAGTCGCTCCGTCACGGGTGCGGGCGTTGATCGCCGACGGCGCGCTCGATGCGGACAAGCTCGGGGGGCGCTGGGTCGTGCATTGGGAGAGTGTCGTCGCGCGCCGGCGTGGGTCGGCGGCGCCCGGTCGTCCGATGACGTCGCGTAACGCCTGGGCGCTCCTGCTGATCGCGTCCAGAGAGACACCGCCGTCGGATCTCGATCCGCACGCGCGCTGGCGGATCGGCCAGACGCTCAAGCATCATGGCCTTTCCGATCTCGGGGGCCGACTTGACCGTCGCGCGTCCGCAAAGTCCATGTGGGCACTACCTGGTGAGCTGCGAGCCATGCGTGACGACGGCGCACTCGTGCTCACGGGATCAAGCGCGGCAGGAGCGCTGCGACTAGACCTGGCCGCACCTGACACCCTCGATGCCTACGTGCCAGAGGGCCGGCGTGACGCCGTCGTGGAGTCGTACCGCCTGGAGCCAGCTCCCGTTTCGAGGGCAAACGTGATCCTGCGTGCAGTCCCGGATGAAGCTTGGAGCCTTGCGAGCCGGCGAGTAGCTCCCAGCGCCGCGGTCGGCGTGGACTTGGCTGGCTATGTCGATTCGCGCTCCACCCGTGTCGGCCGTGACCTGCTCGCTCGGCTCGATGCCGAGAGGGTGCCGTGAAGTCGATTCGGATCGACGCGCTCGATCCCGATACGACGCAGCTCTGGCGCAAGGTGGTCGAGGTCGCGCAGGCCCTTGAGGATCAGCAGACCGGCTGGTGTCTGGTCGGCGGGCTCATGGTCGCGTCGTTCGCGATCGAAGCAGGCCAGATTCAGCGGCCGACCACGGACATCGACATCCTCGCCGCGCGCGCCGGCGACCGAGCGGAACCGAGCTCGTGAGCGAACGACTCGCGGCGCTGGGAGGCACGCTGCACGAGTCCGGAGGTCTCGATGCCGAGCGAGGATTTCGGTTCGATGTGGGCGGTCACATCGTCGATGTTCTCGCTCCCGACGGACTCGCCCAGCCCGCGCTCACCCGCGGCAATTCCCAGGCGATGCAGATCCCCGGCGGAAGCCAGGCCCTGCTACGCACCGAAGCCCTGTTCATCGTCGTCGGTGACGAACGTGCCCGCGTGTTCAGGCCCACGCTGCTGGGAGCCCTCCTGCTCAAGGCGCGTGCGCTGATGGTGCACAGCCGGCCCGAGGACCAGCGCCAGGATCTGATCCTCCTCCTCGGGCTCGTCAATGATCCGCGCTCGCTCATGGACTCGGTGAAGAAGAGCGAGATCGGCTGGCTCCGTGCCATCGATGGCCAACTCGACCTCAGTAATCGAGACCTTGACGGCACCACGACGCTGACCACTTACGCGTGGCCCGAGCTGCCTACAGGAGACTCACCGCCTGACGCTCGTCGTCGATCGTGTAGCCCATCGCGCGGTAGCACCGCGCGCGTGTGGCGAACATGCGCCGGAGAACCGGGACCGTCTCGTCGACGTAGTCGTAGGTCCGGGCTTCGTGCTTGCCTGGGTGCGGCCGATGAAGGCGACCCCCGAACGCCCGGGCTGGCGATGTCACTCAGGCGCGCCTTGCGTGGTGCGCGAAATCGTCGCAGCGTGCGCGCTCAATCGTTGCGGGTTGGTCTTGTCTTGTTTCAGCTTCATGTTGGACGCTGCCGCGATGGAGTCGGAGGACATCGTCGCGGGCCAGTATGTTGCGGAAAGGCAGCCGGACTGGAGCGGCCTCGAGGCGTTGCTGCCGATCGAACTGTGCGGCCCGTTCATGTGGATGGGCGCGGTCATTCTCGAGGACGGAACGCTGCTCGGCGTCTACAAGCACGCCATCACGCGCCGCTACTTCCATCTCGACGCGTCGGGTGCGACGTTCGGGTACCGCGACGACGCCGGCTACTGCCGCGTCCGGCACTTCAATGCGGTTGAGCACGTCTTCGATCCGCTGTGGCTGTTGCATCACGCGACCGGCGACGAGAAGGCCGCGGTGATTACCGCGCTCGACGAGGCCGCCGAGCGTGATCGAGCGGATTGGGATGCCGGTCGTTCGCTTCCTCCCAGCCGTGTGTGACGGCACCTCGAGCCGCGAGAACTCGGGACACATTCGGGACATCTTTTGGGACACGATTGCGAATCGCCGGCTCCGAACCGCGAGTTTCCGCTCTGCGGCAGTCAAACCGGTTACCGGTGCTGAGTCGAAGCACGCGGATTTCCGCCACCAATGTTGAACCGCGCAAATACCCTTCATTTGCAGCTACTTCCTGATGCCGGAGGAGGGACTCGAACCCCCGACACGCGGATTATGATTCCGCTGCTCTAACCGACTGAGCTACTCCGGCGGGACGGGGCAGGATAACCGCCGCCCGCCGTCGCCTGGCGCGGAGAGGAAGTACATCCCGACTCCTCTTCCCGAGCGACGTCTTAACTACATGAACTCCTTACGGCTTCTGGCCGCATACCGCGCGCGCCTGTCGGCCGCCGCCGGTGTCAGCCGCACGCGCACGATCCGGATCGGCTGACCCATGCCCAACGTCCAACCACAGAGCATCGGAGGCCGCATGATTGGCCGAAGCATCATCCTGACCACCGTCGCCGGCCTGGCGCTCGCGCCGGTCGCCCTGTCCGCCAACCCGGCGCCGAAACCGGGCGAATACACCATGACGATCGCCGCGAAGCCCAATCCGGTGGTGTTCTCCAAGGTCGCCACAATCACCGGCAAGCTCACCGGGCCTGACGCGGCCGGCGTCTCCGTCAGCCTCGAGGGGGACACCACGGCCCCGTTCGGCGACAAGTACTCCGCGGTCGGCGACAACGTGACCACCGCTGCCGACGGGACGTTCACGATTGCAGTCCAGCCGGCCGTGAACACGCAGTACCGCGCGGTCGCCAAGACCTCGCCGGACACGGAGAGCCCGGCGCTGCTGCAGAAGGTGCGTCACCGTGTAGACGCCACCGTGTCCGATCGGACCCCCGCGGCAGGCGCGCGCATCAAGTTCGCGGGAGCGGTGCTACCGGCCCACGACGGGGCCGTCGCGCTGATCCAGCGCCGCAAGTCGGGCGCGTGGAAGACCACCGCCAGGACGACGCTCATGGACGCGGGGGATGCGCAGTCCGCGTTCTCCAAGGACGTCCGCGTGCGCAAGGACGGCACCTACCGCGTCAAGTTCGCCAAGGACGCCGAGCACGTCGCCGGCGTCAGCCGCCGGCTGAAGATCAACGTCTCATAGCGCGACCCTCGGCGGCGATCACCCGATCGCCGCCGAGGCGGCCAGCGCCGATCCAGGGATACTGGCGCGATGCTGCTCGCGGTTCCCAACGTCTCAGAAGGTCGCGATCCTGAGGCGGTCGCCGCGATCGGCGCCGCGTTCGGGGTGCGGGTGCTCGACGTCCACACCGACGCCGACCATCACCGTTCGGTGTTCACACTCGCGGGCGACGACCTGGCGAACGCGGTCGCACGCGGTGCGGAGGAGGTCATCCGCCGGATCGACCTGCGCGAGCACGCCGGAGTGCACCCGCGGGTGGGGGCGCTCGACGTCGCCCCGATCGTCTACCTGAACGAGGCCGACCGTGGCGCGGCGACAGCCGCCGCGTTGGTGCTCGCCGACCGGCTGGGCGAGCTCGGCCTTCCCGTCTATCTCTACGGCGCCTTCGGGCCGACGCGCGCCGAGCTGCGCCGGCCCGGTGCGCTCGACGGCCGCCCGCCCGACTTCGGCCCGCCGTACCCGCATCCGACCGCCGGCGCGGCGCTGGTCACCGCCCGACCGCCACTGGTCGCCTTCAACGTGGAGGTCGACGCGACGCTCGACGAGGCCAGGCGGATCGCGCGGGAGGTCAGGCAGCTCCCGGGCGTCGTCGCGCTCGGCGTGCCGCTCGGCGATGCAGTGGTGCAGGTGACCGCCAACCTCGAGGGGGAGACGACCCCGGCGCAGCTGGTGGCGGCGGTCCGCCGTCACGCGCGGGTCCTCGGGGCCGAGCTGGTCGGGCTCGCGCCTGAGGCGGCCTTCGCGGACTTCCCCGAGGACGTGCCGATGGCGGCGCCGCGCCTCATCGAGCGCGTACTCTGAGCCCATGGCCCAGACGAAGCGCAAACGCCGGACCAAGCACCGTGGGAACGCCGTCGGAATGGTCGAGCAGCGCGGCCGGACGGGCAAGCCGCTCGCGGGCGCGCCGTCGAAGGCGGGAGGCCGGACCGCGAACGGCGCCCGGGCCGCACGCGGGCCCGTCGCGAAGCCGCCGACGTACAAGAGCGCCGCGCTGAAGGCGCTCTTCGGCGTCGCGATCCTGTTCGTCTTCTTCCGCTTCCTGAGCGGCACGAGCAACTCGACGGGCCAGGCGCTCGCCTTCTGCGCGGTCGCGTTCGTGATGTACACGCCGGTCATGTACCTGACCGACAAGTTCATCTACAACCGCCGGCTCAAACAGCAGGCCGCTCCCAAGCGCTGAGATGGAAGTCCGGATGTTCACGGTCGGGCCGGTGCAGGAGAACTGCTACTTCGCCCGGCGCGAAGGGGCCACGCAGGCGATCGTCGTCGATCCCGGCGAGGAGGCCGAGATGCTCGTCGGCGTGGTCGAAGAGCTGGGCCTCGAGATCGCGGCGATCCTGCTCACGCACACGCACTTCGACCACGTCGGCGCGGTTGCGCCGCTGGCCCGCGCGACGGGCGCGCCGGTGTACTGCCCCGAGCTCGAGCGCATGGTGCTGGCCGACATCAACGCCTACATCCCGTACGCGGGCATCGGCCCGTACGAGAGCTACGAGGCCGACCATCTCGTCAAGGGCGGTGAGACGCTCCAGCTCGCCGGCTTCGACATCGACGTCATCTTCACTCCAGGCCATTCACCCGGTCACGTCGTCTACTCGATCGCGGAGGAGAGCGCGCTGTTCGGCGGCGACGTGCTGTTTGCGTCGTCGATCGGCCGCACGGACCTGCCGGGCGGCGACCATCCGACGCTCATGCGCTCGATCGCGCACCTGCTCGAGACGCTGCCCGACGAGACCCAGGTGCTTCCCGGCCACATGGGCGTGACGACGCTCGGCGCCGAGCGCGCCGGCAACCCGTTCCTCGCGGAACTCGTGTGAGCGAGCGCATCCAGGTCCCCAAGGGCACGTTCGACGTGCTCGGCGATGACGCGCTCGCGCGCGACGCGCTCGCCAAGGTCGCCCAGCAGATCCTGGAGCGCGCCGGCTACAGCCGCATCGAGACGCCGGCCTTCGAGGCCACCGAGCTCTTCGCGCGCGGGGTCGGCGCGTCCACGGACATCGTGCGCAAGGAGATGTACTCCTTCGAGGACGCCGGCGGGCGCTCGCTGACCCTGCGCCCGGAGGGCACCGCGCCCGTGTGTCGCGCCTACATGGAGCACGGGATGCACAAGCGTCCGCAACCGGTGAAGCTCTGGTACCTGTCGAGCTTCTTCCGCGCCGAAGCGCCCCAGGCGGGCCGCTTCCGGCAGTTCTGGCAGGTGGGCGCCGAGGCGATCGGCTCCGACGACCCCGCTGTGGACGCGGAGCTGATCGTGCTGCTCGCCGAGCTGCTGGAGACGCTCGGCTCGCAGGGCATCCGGTTGCGCATCGGCTCGCTGGGAACGCCAGAGGCGCGCGCCGCCTATCGCGAAGAGCTCCTCGCCTTCGTCGCGGACAACGTGGACGACGCGGCGCTGATCGCGCGCGCGCAGGACAACCCGCTCAGGTTGTTCGACTCCGCGCCCGCGCAGATGGCCGACGCGCCGCGGCTGCTGGACGCGCTCGGCGACGCCGACCGCGACCACTTCGCGGCGGTGCGGGAGCTGCTCGACGACGTCGGCATCGCCTACGAGGTCGACACGACGCTCGTACGCGGCCTGGACTACTACACGCGCACCGTCTTCGAGTTCACGTCAGACGCCTTGGGCGCACAGTCGGGCGTCGGCGGTGGAGGACGCTACGACGGGCTGGTGGCGCAGCTCGGCGGACAGCCGACGCCGGGCTGCGGGTGGGCGGCCGGGGTGGAGCGCATGCTGCTGAGCTCCCAGCAGGCCGCGGTCGCGCCGCCGCCGGTCGACCTCTACGTCGCGGGGGAGCGGCCCGGCGCGTTCCGCCTGGTCGCCGACGCACGCCGGACGGGCCACGCGGCACGGCTCGAACTCGCCGGGCGTTCCATCAAGGGTGTCTTCAAGCAGGCCGACCGGCTCGGCGCGCGGTACGTTGCGATCGTGGGCGCAGACGGCCAGGCAGAGCTCAAGGACATGGAGACGGGCGAGCAGCGCACCGTCGCGCTCGACACCGTGATGCATCACATCCGTGGCGGTCAGCTGTGATCGCGCCGCGGGCGAACCAGTACCGCGACCGCTGGGCGGGTGAGCTGCGGGCCGCCGACGTCGGCGCCACCGTCCGCGTCGCCGGCTGGGTGCATCGCCGGCGCGACCATGGCGGCCTGATCTTCGTCGATCTGCGCGACCGTTCCGGCCTGCTGCAGATCGTCTTCCATCCCGGCGACGATTTCGCGCTGGCCGAGTCGCTGCGCAGCGAGCACGTGGTCACCGTGACGGGGGAGCTCGTCGCCCGCGAGGCCGGTCAGATCAACCCGAACCTGAGCACCGGCGAGGTCGAGCTGCGCGTCGCCGGCGCCGAGCGGCTGAGCGAGGCGGTGACGCCGCCGTTCGCCGTCGACGACGACGCTGCGGTGAGCGAGGATCTGCGTCTGCGCCACCGGGTCGTTGACCTGCGCCGCGCGCAGATGACGCGCAACCTCGTCACTCGCCACCAGGTCGTCCGCGCGATGCGCGACCACCTCAACGCGCAGGACTTCCTCGAGATCGAGACGCCGATCCTCACGCGCTCGACGCCCGAGGGCGCGCGCGACTTCCTCGTTCCCGCGCGCCGCACGCCCGGCGCCTTCTACGCGCTGCCGCAGTCCCCGCAGCTGTTCAAGCAGCTGCTCATGGTCGGCGGGTTCGAGCGCTACTACCAGATCGCCCGCTGCTTCCGCGACGAGGATCTGCGCGCGGACCGCCAGCCCGAGTTCACCCAGCTCGACCTCGAGATGTCCTTCGTGGTCCAGGACGACGTCATCGCCGTCATGGAGGGCGTGATGAGCGCGGTGTTCGAGGCGACGGGGTTCGCCGTGGAGGCGCCGCCCTGGCGGCGCATCTCCTACGCCGACGCGATGCTGCGCTACGGCTCCGACAAGCCCGACCTGCGCTTCGGCCTCGAGATCTCCGAGCTCGACGTGACCGGGACCGGCTTCCGGGTGCTCGGCGGCGCGGGCAGCGTGCGCGGCTTCAACGCCGGCCGCCGCGAGGTCGTCCGCCGCGAGCTCGACGAGCTCACCGAGCACGCCAAGCGCTTCGGCGCGAAGGGCCTGATCTGGGCCGTCGTCGGCGAGAACGGCAGCTGGGAGCGCACGTCGGCCGGACCGCTGGAGGAGGAGCATCGCGTCGCGATCTCCGCCGCGCTCGGCGCCGAGGCCGGCGACCTGCTGCTGATCGTCGGCGACGCCACCGAGGCGATCGGCGAGCTGCGCCTGGAGATCGCCCGCCGCTACTCGCTCACCGAGGGCAAGCCCAACGCGATCGCCTGGGTGCTCGACTTCCCGATGTTTACCCAGACGGCTTCGCCGTCGGGCACAGGCGGCGCGGCTGAGGGTCGGCTGACCGCGATGCACCACCCGTTCACGGCGCCCACGGGCGACTGGGCGGACCCGGCGAAGCTGCTCATGCGCGGCTACGACTTGGCCCTCAACGGCTCGGAGATCGGCGGCGGCTCGATCCGCATCCACGACGCCGAGACCCAGCAGCGCGTGTTCGACGTGCTCGGCATCGGCGCCGAGGAGGCCCAGGCGCGCTTCGGCTTCCTGCTCGACGGCCTGCGCTACGGCGCGCCTCCGCACGGCGGCATCGCGATGGGCATCGACCGGATCGTCGCGCTGATCGCGGGCGAGCCGTCGATCCGCGACGTCATCGCCTTCCCCAAGACCGCGAGCGGTGCCGACCCGCTGACCGGCGCGCCGGCGCCCGTCGACGCTGCGCAGCTTGGAGAGCTGTGGCTGCGATCGACCGCTCCCGCGGATTAGTTTCTAAACCGCGCGGGGTCGCGTGCCGATGATGGGAGGGACATGGATCAGATCTCGCCTCCGATGCGCATCGTCCTCGCCGTCGCGGTGGTCTTCCTCGCGGCGTACATGCTGGTGCTCCGGCCCTCCGAAGAGGAGGTCGCCTCCGCTCCCGTGCCCGTGACCGCGCCGGCCGCCGAAGCCGGCGGCGAGCAGGCCGCAACCGACCTCGGCAAGGCCGTCGAGGGTGCCCGCGAGACCGCCGGCGCCGCCGAGTCCGCCGCCCAGGCCCGGGCCGGCGAGACCGCCGCCAACGCGCCCAGCACCAACCAGTCTTCCGCCGAGGCCGCAAGGCCGGCACCGGCCAAGCCCACCGCGAAGCCGGCCGACCCCGCGCTGGCCGACCTGCCGCAGTGGCTGCGCACCAGCATCGACAAGAAGGTCGTCGCGTTGCTGTTCACCAACGGCGAGTCCGCCGACGACCGGCGCACGGCCCGCGCGCTCAAGCGCTCCTACGACGGTGACGGCGCGGTCGTCACCCGCATCGTCAACGTCAAGAAGGTCTCCTCCTATCAGGCGGTCGCCGAAGGCGTCGACGTCTCGCAGTCGCCGACGCTCATGGTCATCGACCGCAACCGGTCCGCGCAGGCACTCCCGGGCTTCGCGAGCCTGACCACGATCAACCAGGCGATCATCGACGGCCTGCTCGCGACGGACAACCCGGTCAAAGAGGTGGACTTCCTCAAGCTGGCGCAGCGCGAGGGCAAGCAGATCTCCACCCGCGCGTACGTCGGCGTCACCGAGGGCACCACGCCCGCCGGCGCCGAGAAGAACGTCAACTCGACGATCGACCTCATGAACGCGTCGCTCGGGACGCTGCGCAACGCGCCGGTCCCGAAGGCCTACAAGGACGTCAAGGCGCAGCTCACGCGCTACATCGCCTCCGAGATCGCCGTCGGCAAGCAGATCCTGGGCGCGATCTCCGACAAGACCGTCGATGTGATCGCTGTGGACAAGGCCGCCCGTAGCAACGACAAGCTCGCTCGCAAGGCGCTCCTCGCGCTCAACGGCGTCGGCGTCGACAGCTTCAACTAAAGAACTTCTCCTCACACCCACCTCCTCAAGCCGCAAGGGGCCCGCACCGTGCGGGCTTCTTGCGTTCTTAGACTGCGTAGGCGTGCAGGCATTCCGTGAGCACCTGGAGCATCCGGTCGGCCGCGGGCTGACCGAGGGGCACCGCGGCGTGGCCGGCGGCGCGCTGTGCGGTGACTACGTGTCGGTCGGTGTGCGGGTCGAGGGCACGCGCGTGGTGGACGTCGGATGGGAGGCGTCGGGCTGCGGGGCGACGCTCGCCGCGTGCTCGGCCGTGGCGTCGCTCGCGGACGCGGAGGTGCTCGACGCCGCGCGCATCTCGGTGGCCGCGGTGTCGGCGGAGCTCGGCGGGTTGTCGGTCGGGAAGCTGCACGCCGCCGAGCTGGCGGTGGACGCGTTTCATTCCGCTTTGGGGGCTGCGGTTCGTGCCACTGCGGCACTGAAGGAGGCCGACGAGAGGGTCGCCGTCGCCATGAGTGGCGGGGTCGACTCGGCGGTCGCCGCGCTGCTGGTCGGGGGAGATTGCTTCGGCGTGACGGTGGAGCTGTGGCGGGACCCGGACAACGACTCGGAGGCCTCGTGCTGCTCGGCGTCGGCGGTGCGGGCGGCACGGTCGGTGGCTCATGGGCTGGGCATGCCGCACTTCACCTTGGACCTACGCGACGAGTTCCGCGCCGGCGTCGTCGACCCGTGGCTCGCCGACCACGCCGCGGGCCTGACGCCCAACCCGTGCGTGCGCTGCAACGGGCACGTGCGGCTGGACGCGATGCTCGCGTTCGCGGACCGGCTCGGGGCGCGCACGCTGGCGACCGGTCACTACGCCCGCGTCCAGGACGGCCGACTGCGAGCCGGCGCCGACCCGGCCAAGGACCAGGCCTACATGCTGGCGGCCACGTCGCCGGAGACGCTCGCGCGGCTGCGGTTCCCGCTCGGCGATCTGTCGAAGCCGCAGGTCCGAGCGCTGGCCGCCGACGCCGGTCTGCCCGTGGCGGGCAAGGCGGAGTCGCAGGACCTCTGCTTTCTCGCCGGGACCGGCCACGCGGCGTTCCTGGCCAAGCACGGCGCGCCCGACGCGCCCGGGGAGATCGTCCGCGACGGCGTCCTCGTCGGCCGGCACGACGGTCAGCAGGGGTTCACGGTCGGTCAGCGGCGCGGAATCCGCGTGGCGGCCGAGGAGCCGCTGTACGTGCTGGCGAAGCACGACTCCACGGTGGTCGTGGGCGCTCGCGAACAGCTGGCAGTGAGGGAGGTGGATGTGCGGGATCTGGTCCTGCGAGGGGAGCCCGACGCGGTGCGCTTGCGCTACCACGCGAAGCCGGTCCCCTGCTCGGTCGTCGACTCCACTCTCGTCCTCGGCGAACCGTTCTCCGGCGCCGCGCCGGGCCAGGTCGCGGTCCTGTACGCCGGCGACGTCGTGGTCGGCCACGCCACCATCTGCGAATAACACCTCGTATTGAGGTGTAAATCGCAAAGGTCGGGCCGCGTAGGCTGAGCGCGATGCGGTCGGACGAGATTCGCGAGGCGTACCTGGCCTTCTTCGAGGCGCGCGACCACCTGCGCCGGCCGTCGGGCAGCCTCGTCCCCGCGCAGCACGATCCGTCCGTGCTGCTGACGACGGCGGGCATGCACCCGCTCAAGCCGTACTTCATGGGCCAGGAGAAGGCGCCGCACCGCCGGCTGACGACCTGCCAGAAGTGCTTCCGGACCCCCGACATCGAGGTGGTCGGCACCACGACCCGCCACCTGACCTTCTTCGAGATGCTCGGGAACTTCTCGATCGGCGACTACTTCAAGGAAGGCGCGGTCGAGTTCGCCTGGGACCTCAGCCTCAACCACCTCGGGTTCGAGCCCGAGCAGATCTGGGTCACGGTGCACGAGGGTGACGACCGCCTGAAGCTCGGGCCTGATGAGGAGGCGATCGCCGCGTGGGAGGCGATCGGGGTTCCGCGCAGCCGCATCGTGCTGCTGCCCAGCTCGGAGAACTTCTGGCAGGCCGGGCCCGTCGGGCCGTGCGGACCGTGCTCGGAGCTCTACCTCGACCGGGGCCTGAAGTGGGGCACAGAGGACGACCTCCCGGGCGGCGACAACGAGCGCTTCCTGGAGTACTGGAACCTTGTGTTCATGCAGTTCAATCAGGATCCGGTGGGGACCCTGACGCCGCTGCCGGCGCAGAACATCGACACCGGGCTCGGCCTCGAGCGCCAGGCGCTGCTGCAGCAGGGCGTCGACTCCGTCTTCGACACGGACACCTTCGTGCCGCTCATGGCGCTCGGCCGCGAGCTGGCCGCCACGCCGGAGGAACGGGCGCTGCGCATCCTCGCCGACCACTCGCGCGGGATGAGCTTCCTCGTCGCCGACGGCGTCGTCCCCTCCAACGAGGACCGCGGCTACGTGCTGCGCAAGCTGATGCGCCGCGCGATCTACCAGGGCCGGCGGATGGGGGTCGAGGGACCGTTCCTGACGCAGTTCGCCGAGGTCGTGCGCGAGCAGATGGGCGCGGCCTACCCCGAGCTGCTCGACCAGCGCGAGTCCGTCGACATGTGGCTCGCCCGCGAGGAAGAGGCCTTCGGGCGGACGATCGAGTCCGGCGAGCGGCTGCTGGCCGACATGATCGCCCGGGCTCGCGACGCCGGCGACGAGGGCATCGGCGCCGACAACGCCTTCCTGCTGCACGACACCTACGGATTCCCGTTCGAGCTGACCGTCGAGGTCGCCGCCGAGGCGGGCCTGGGCACCGACGCGCAGGGCTTCGAGGACCTCATGGGCCAGCAACGCACACGGGCGCGCGAAGGCGCCGGCCGTGGCGCCCGCGACACGAACCGCGAGGCCGCCGCGGCCTTCGCGTCCCAGTCACCGCCGACCGATTTCACCGGCCACGCGAACCTCGAGCAGGCGACGGAGGTGATGGCCGCGCAGAACGGCTTCGTCAAGCTCGCCGAGTCCCCCTTCTACGCCGAGGGTGGCGGCCAGGTCGCTGACACGGGCGTGCTCGAGGGCGAGACGGGCAGCGCGCGCGTCACGGGCGTCGTGCGGCTCGGCGACGACCAGGTGCTGCTGCTCGACGGGGCGGTACCCGAGGGCCGCGTCGTCGCGCGCGTCGGCCCGGACCGCCGCCCGACGGAGTGCAACCACACCGCGACGCACCTGCTGCACGCGGCGCTGCGCGAGGCGCTGGGCGGCCACGTGCGCCAGGCCGGCTCCTACGTCGGTCCCGACAAGCTGCGCTTCGACTTCACCCACGGCGCGCCGCTGACTCCAGGCGAGCTCGAGGCCGTCGAGGACCGCGTCAACGGCGAGGTCCTCGCCAACCATCCGGTCCGCGCCATCACGACCACGCTCGACGAGGCGCGCGCGCTGGGGGCGACGGCGCTGTTCGGGGAGAAGTACGGCGACGTCGTGCGGATGGTCTCGGTCGGCGATGGGTCCTGGTCGCGCGAGTTGTGCGGAGGCACCCACGTGCGCGCCACCGCGGAGATCGGCGTCTTCAAGATCACCCAGGAGACCTCGAGCGCGGCCAACGTGCGGCGCATCGAGGCGCTGACCGGCCCGGGGGCCGTGGCGCTGCTGCTGCGCCACGACCGGCTGCTCGCCGACACGGCGGCCGCGCTGCGGACCGCGCCCGACAAGACGGCCGAACAGGCGGCGGCGCTGGTCGCCGAGCGCAAGGCCGCGCGCAAGCAGCGCGCCGCCGCGCCCGCGATCGGCATCGACAACGCCTATGAGGTCGCCGGCGTGCGAGTGCTCGTCGAGACCGCCGAAGCCGATCCGAAGACGCTGCCCGGCGTCGCCGACAAGCTGCTCGGGCAGCTGGGGGAGGCGAGCGTCGTCGTCCTCGGCGTCGCGGGCGAGGGCAAGGTGAGCCTGGTCGCGACGTCCACGCCGAAGGCCGTCGAGCGCGGCGTGAAGGCCGGCGACCTCGTCAAGGCGGCGGCCGCAGTGGTCGGCGGCGGCGGCGGCGGGCGCGACACGATGGCCCAGGCCGGCGGTCGCGACCCCGACAAGCTGCCCGAGGCCCTCGAAGTGGCGCGGGCCGCCATCCAGACCGCTCTGGCTTGACGGGCCGCGTGATCGCGCTCGATCACGGCGCCGCCCGCTGCGGCGTCGCGGTCTCCGACCCGACGCGGACGCTGGCCACGCCGCTCGAGCCAGTTCTGCGCCCCGACACCCGCAAGGGCCTCGCGCGCGTGCGCGCGGCCATCGAGGCCAGCGAGGCGGTCCTGGTCCTCGTCGGCCTCCCGCTCGCGTTGCACGGAGGGGACTCCGATCAGACGCGCGCGGCGCGCGCGTTCGCCGAGCGGCTCGCCGAGACCGTCGCCGTTCCGGTGGAGCTCCGCGACGAGCGCTTCACCACGCGGATCGCAAATCGGGCCGGTGGCGCCGCCTCGGAAGACTCCCGTGCCGCCGCTGTCCTGCTGACCGACTACCTGCAGACCGGACATACGCACTAAAGGGGCGGGCGCCGGGTGACGACCTTGTTCTGGTGGACACTCTTCCGAGCGCGCCGCCCGTCGCCTTCTCGACTGCCTCTCCCGACGAGACGCTGGACCAGCTCCTGCGTCAGATCATCGAGGGCTACTTCGTCCTGACCGACGGCCAGGGCGCGCTGTCGAAGTGGAGCGAGCCGGCCGAGCTGCTCTTCGGCCACGAGGCCGACGACGCGCTGATGGAGCCGTTCTTCGGCAAGATCGTCCCGGTCGCCGGACTGAGCCCGCAGGGCGAGTCATGGCGCGCGTTCATGGAGACGGGGGACACCCCGGGCGCCTCCGGGCGACTCAGCGTCGAAGCGCTCAGGCCCGACGGCGGCACGTTTCTCATGGACGCCGTCTTCATCCCCGTCAAGCTCGACGAGGGCTTCGACTTCTCCCTCTTTTTGGAGGACCTCGGCTTCGAGCTGCCGATGGACATGATGCTGCTGCGCATGCGCCAGCAGCACCCGGTGGTGGTGCGCGCTCTGCGCAGCGCGCTCGGGCCCACGACCGCACCCTGGGAGGGCCTGCGCACCGCGGGCACCCTGGTCGCCTTCCGCGCGCTCGGGCCGACCCCGTGGATGGACGCCGCGATCAAACGCCGCCAGGCCGAGATGGCGGGCGCCGAGGTCGAGATGCAGTCGCGCTTCGAGGCGCTCGAGGCTCCCGCCGTGCAGGGCACCGACGTCTACGACCTCGACGATGCCCGCGCGGTCATCGACCGCCTGCGGTGGGCGACCGAGCGCATCGAGGACCTCGAGGAGCGCTCGCGCATCGCCGACGGCGCCGTGCAGGATGCCGCCGACGCCCGCGTGCGCGCCGAAGCCGCGGAACGCGCCGCGCTCGACGTCCGCGCAGAGATGTCGGGCGCCCTCGCCAAGCGTCCCGTCGACTCCACCAGCGAGGCCGACCGCCTTGAGCTCCTGGCCCGCCTGGACCGCGTCGAGCGCGCCGCCTCCGAGTCCGCGGAGGCAGCCGCCTCCCAGCGTCTCGCTGCCGAGACTGAGCGCAACCGCGCCGCCGAGTTCGAGGCGCAGCGCGCCGAGCTGATCGCCCGCCTGGAGCAGGTCGAGCAGGCCGCCGGCTCGACCAGCGTCGCAGAGGCAGCCGTCGCGGACGCCCGAGCGGAGCTGACCGCCCGCATGGAGGCGCTCGAGCGCAGCGGAGTGGGCGGCGCGGCAGCGGACGCCGAGCTCGTGGCCCGCCTCGAACAGCTCGAGCGCTCCCGCGCCCAGGAGGCGGAGGACCTGCGCGCGCAGATCTCGTCGGTGCGCGGCGCCGCCGCCGACCGCGACGAGGTGGAGACGCTCCACGGTCAGGTGGCCGAGCTCAACCGGCTGCAGGAGGAGCTGCTGACGCTGCGCGAGCGCGCGGACGCCCAGTCGGCGATCATCCGCCGCGGGTCCGAGCGCGAGACGGCCGCCGTCAACGACGCCGCTTCCGCCCGCAGCGAGCTCAGCGCCGCGCTGAGCCGCATCGAGGAGCTCTCCGAGGAGACCGCGCGCATCCGCGCCCACCTCGAGTCGGCGCCGCCCGAGACCGGGCTGTCCGCCGACGAGCGTCACAAGCTGGAGGTCGCGGCGGCGGGCGTGCTGGAGGCACGCGCCGGCATGGAGGCGATCCGCTCATTGGCCGACGAACTGCGCGCCGAGGCTGCCGGGGTGCGCGAGGACGGAGGCCGGCTGCAGGCGCGGCTCGCCGAGCTCGCCGACACCGACGAGGACGCGCGCCGCGAACGCGACGCGCTGCGCGGAGAGGCTGAGGACCTCCGCGGCGGTCTGGACGAGCTTCGCGCCGAGCGCGAGGACGTCCGCGGGCAACTGCGCGAAGCCGTCCGCGCCGCCGAGGAGGCGCGCGCCCTCGCGGAGCGGGGTCCGAACGTCGACGGTGACGCGCCCGCTCCTGCCACCGCCGACGAGGTGCTGGCTGCGCGCGCCCGCCTCGACGAGCTGGCCGCACAGATCGCGACCGCCGGGGCAGGCGTCGCCGACGCGCGCGCCGAGGCGGCGGGCGCCCGCGCCGGCATCGAGGAGTTCCGCGACATCGTCCGCGATGCCCAGAAGGCCGCACGCGACGCCGGCGAGCGCGCGGAGATGACCGACCGCGCCAACCAGAACGCGCTGGCCCAGATCTCCACCCAGGCCGCGATCATCGAGGAGGTCGGCGCGCTGGCCCGGTCGGCGCAGCACGACGCCGCCGAGAGCCGCGCCGACGCGGGTGAGGCGCGCGCGGTGATCGCGCGGCTGGAAGCCATCGTCACCGGGGTTCGCGAGCAGGTGGAGCACGCCGTGGCCGACGCGGCCGGCGCGCGCGAACAGGCGGCCGCCGCGGGGGAGACCGCGGCGTCGGTCCGCCAGATGGCCGCCGGCATCGGGGCCGCCGCCCGCGAGGCGGCGGCAACGTCGCTTGAGCCCTTGAGCCACGAGATCGGCGGGCTGCGGGCGTCGCTGAACGGCGTCGACGGCGCCATCGCCGAGCTGCGCGCGATCCGGCAGGCCGATCCCGAGGTCGAGACCGCCGTGGAGACGCTCCGTGCGGACCTGCGATCGCTGCGCGACGCCCTGGAGAGCGCCGAGGGCGGCGACGCTGCGGCCGTCGGCGCCATCGGCGCGCGGCTGGACGCCGTCGAGGAGTCCGTCCCCAAGGGGCTCGACGCACGGCTGGACAGCCTGCGCGAGGGTCTCGCGGGCGCGCTGGGCAAACTCGAGGGGGTCACCGGCGAGCTCGCCGCCGCGCGCACCGAGACCGGGGCGGGCCGGCAGGCCATCGAGCAGCGGCTCGCCGACAGCACCGCGGAGCTGATGGCGGCCCGCACCGACGCCGAGCAGGCCCGCCGTGGGGTCGACGCGCTGCGCGAGGAGGTCACCACGTTGCGCGAATATGCGGCCGCGGCCAAGGCCGAGGCCGCCGCGGCGCGCGAGGCTGCGGCCGACGCCTACACCACCGGTGCCGGCGACGATCGCGCCGTGCACGAGCTGCGCACGGAGGTCCAGTCGGCGCTCGCCAAGCTGCAGGAGTTCAAACTGGGCTTCGAGGAGGCGCGCCAGGCCGCGGTCGCCGCCCGGCGGGACGCCGAGCAGGCGCGTGCCGCGGCGGAGAAGGCCGGCGTGGTCAACGAGGTCGCGACGGAGAAGTTCGCCGAGGTGTGGCAGAAGATGCTCCAGACCTCTCCGGCGGGCCAGCACCGGACCGGCAGCGGCGTGCGAGCGCTCGGACCGCGGCGGACATCGGAGCCCAAGCCGGTACCCGCCGCGCGCGAGCCCGAGCCGGGCTTCGACGACCACCCGCGCCCGCTCGCACGGCTCGATCTCAAGGGCAAGTTCAAGCACCTCAACCCGGGCTTCGCCAAGCTCGTCGGCTATCAGGAGCATCAGTTCGGCAAGGCGACGTGGCCGTCCGTCCTGGACCGCAGCACCTACCAGGAGCACCTGGCGCAGTTGCAGGATGTCGTCGCCGGTCGTCGTGCCGGCGTGGATGTCAACAGCACCTACATGCACGGTCAGGGCCTGATGGTCCTCATACGCGGCGAGCTGAAGCTCGTGCGCGATGAGGCGGGCGAGCCCGACCACCTGCTGCTGACTGCCGAGCCGGGCGGGCCGACGGCAGACTGATCCGCCCGGTCTCCGGGCTAGCCTTCCGAGCGGTGCCGGGTCGAGGAGATAGGGCGGAGGGTCAGCGCAGCGAGGCTGAGCGGGCCGCCGCGGCTGCAGAGCGTGCGCGCCGGCGCGGGGGTCCGCCGCCGCCCATGACTGCCCCGGGTACGAGCGCCCGCGTGCCCGCGCCGCCGCAGCCCGCGCCGCCGCAGCCCGCGCCGCCGCAGCCCGCGCCGCCGCAGCCCGCGCCTGCGCCCGTGCCGGTGGCGCCCGAGCCCGAGCCAGAACCTGAAGCGGTGCTGCCGCCCGAGCCCCGGCCTGCACCGCCGCGGCCCGGTCCACCGTCGCCGCGCGCCAAGGCGATCCCTCCGCGGGCGGCCCCTGCGCTGCCACGCCGCCGGCTGCCCAAGTCCACCCGCCGGCCGCTCCCGCCCACAGCCCCAGGGGGCTCGCGCGTCGGCCGTCGCGTCGTCGCCGGCCTCGTCCTGCTGCTGGTGGGCGTGGTCGTCTTCCTCGGATTGCGCACCTTCCAGCCCTTCCAGGACGACCCGTCCGGGCTCGTGCGCGTCACCGTGCCCGAAGGCTCGAGCGTGGGGCAGATCGGCGATCTGCTCGCCGAGCGGGGCGTGATCGCCAGCGGCACCTTCTTCGAGCTCAACGCGTCCGTGACCGGCCGGCGCGGTGGCCTGCGACCCGGGGAGTACACGCTGCAGAACGGCATGTCCTACGGAACGGTGCTCGACGCGCTGTCGCGCGGGCCCAAGGCCAAGGTCATCAAGACCTTCAAGCTGACGCTGCCCGAGGGCTTCTCGATCTCCGAGCAGGCCCCACGGGTCAAGGAGGGAGGGGTGCCCGGGGACTATGTCGCGGCCGCCGCTGCCGAGCCCGCAGTCGACCGGGCCCGGGAGCTCGGGCTGCCCGCCGACCAGGACTCGACCGAGGGCTTCCTCTTCCCGGCCACCTACGACCTCGTCGAGGGCGCCGACGCGACCCGCCTGGTCAAGCAGCAGCTCTCGGCCTTCGCCGACAACTTCGGCTCGCTCGACCTCCGGCGCGCCAAGAAGAAGAACCTGACCCCCTACGACGTCCTCGTCATCGCCTCGATGGTCGAGCGCGAGGCCCAGCTCGACCGTGAGCGCCCGCTGGTCGCCGGCGTCATCTACAACCGCCTCAGCCAGGGGATGCCGCTCGGCATCGACGCCACCATCCGTTACGACTACGACAACTGGGACAGGCCGCTGCTGCAGTCCCAGCTCGACACGCCCAGCCCGTACAACACACGCCTGAACCCCGACCTCCCGCCGACGCCGATCGGCAATCCCGGCCTGGCGAGCATGGAGGCGGCCGCCAACCCCGCCGACACCGACTTCCTCTTCTACGTGGTCAAGCCGGGGACGTGCGGCGAGCACGCCTTCTCGGCCACCGACGCCGAGTTCCAGGCCGACGTCGCGGAGTACAACAGCGCGCGTGAGGCCGCGGGAGGCAACTCCCCGACCACGTGCTAGCCCGGACGCGCCTGGGCGTCTGCGGCTGGCCCGTCGCGCACTCGCTGTCGCCACGCATGCACAACGCCGCGCTGGCGGCGCTGGGCCTCACCGGCTGGCGCTACCAGAAGCTGCCGATCGGACCCGAGCGCTTCGCGGAGACGGTGCGCGCGCTGCCGGCCGAGGGCTTCGCCGGCGTCAACGTCACCATCCCGCACAAGGAGGCGGCGCTCGCGCTGGCCGACACCGCCACCGCCACCGCCCGGGCGATCGGCGCGGCCAACACCCTCACCTTCGCTGCCGACGGGGCGATCGAGGCCGGCAACACCGACGCGCCGGGATTCCTCGAGGCGGTCGGCGACGTGTCCGGCCGCACGGCGCTCGTGCTCGGTGCGGGAGGCGCCGGCCGGGCGGTCGTGCACGCGCTGGTGCAGGGCGGCGCAACCGACGTGATGGTCTGGAACCGGACCTCCGAGCGGGCCGAACGGGTGGCGGGCGAACTCGGCGCCCGGGCCGTCCGCGCCGCCGAGCCGGCCGATCTGATCGTCCAGACAACGTCGGTCGGCCTCAAGGGTTCCCAAGACCCGTTCAAGGCGCTTCCGCTGAGCGCCGATACGTTCGAAGCCGGAATCTGTGTGGTCGACTTGGTGTATCGAGCTGACGGGACGACGTTCCTAGCGGCAGCGCGCAGCCGCGGGGCGGACGTGATCGACGGACTCGAGATCCTGGTGGGCCAGGGGGCGATCGCCCTCGAGCGCTGGACCGGTCGCAGCGCACCGCGTAACGTCATGCGGAGAGCTGTGCAGGATCCAGGACTCGCGTAAATGAACCCCGCCGCGCCACCAACCGATCGTCCCGGCCAGATCCAGCGCCCCGGCGTCACCCCGCCCACGCGGCGGGGCGGATCCGGGCGCACCCTCGACGACGTGATCGTCGAGCTCGGTTTCGTCGCCGGCGACGAGATGGAGGGCGCGGTCGTCGCGGCTGCGCGGTCGGGCTCCAGCGCCGACAAGGTGCTGCTGCTGGAGGGCAAGCTCACCGAGGAGCAGATCTCCCGCGCGGTGGCCGAGCGCTTCGGCCTGGACCACCTCGACCTGTCGATGTACCGCTTCGACCCCAACGCTGCCAAGCTCGTCACCCCGGCGGCGGTCAAGCGCTACAAGGCGCTGCCCGTCTCCTTCGTCAACGACCGCACCCTGCTGGTCGCCATGTCCGACCCCGGCAACGTGCTCGCCGTCGACGACATCGCCGTCATGACGGGGTACGAGGTCCGGCCTGCCGTCGCCGCGTCCCCGGACATCGAGCGCGCGCTCGTCCGGCTCGCCGAGCTGGGGGAGGGCGGCGCGATCGTCGAGGAGATCCAGGAGGCGCCCAGCGAGGCGCTCCCGCCGCCGCCCGGCGGGCCTGGATCCGCGCCCGCAGGCCCCCTCTACGACCTCTCCGAGCTGCAGACCCGGCGCGGCGGCGGCGAGGAGGACGCGTCCGTCATCGGGCTCGTGCATCGCGTCATCTCCGAGGCCGTGGATCGCGGCGCCTCCGACATCCACTGGGAGCCCTTCGAAGAGGAGATGAAGATCCGTTACCGGGTCGACGGCATCCTCATCGAAGCCGCCCGCATCCCGGCGAAGATCACCCCCACCATCGTGTCGCGCATCAAGATCCTCTCCGATCTCGACATCGCCGAGCGCCGGCTCCCGCAGGACGGCCGCGTGACGATGGAGCTCGAGAAGCGGCCGCGCATCGACCTGCGCGTCGTCACGCTCCCGTGCCAGTACGGCGAGTCGGTGATCATGCGCATCCTCGACTCCTCCAACGCGCAGATCGAGCTCGACATGCTCGGCATGCTGCCGCAGGCCCGTGAGCGCTTCACCCACTCCTTCACCCAGGCCCACGGCGCCGTGCTCGTCACGGGCCCGACCGGCTCCGGCAAGTCGACGTCGCTCTACGCGGCGCTCAACCAGGTCAACACGCCCGAGAAGAACATCATCACCATCGAGGACCCCGTCGAGTACCAGATGTACGGGATCAAGCAGATCCAGGTCAACAACAAAACCGGGCTGACCTTCGCGACCGGGCTGCGGGCCATGATGCGCGCCGACCCCGACATCATCATGGTCGGCGAGATCCGCGACAAGGAAACCGCCCAGATCGCTGTCGAGGCGTCGCTGACCGGCCACCTCGTGCTGTCGACCCTGCACACCAACGACGCGCCGACCGCGATCACCCGCCTGACCGAGATGGGCATCGAGCCCTTCCTCGTCGGCTCGTCGCTCGACGCCGTCGTCGCTCAGCGCCTCGCCCGCCGCCTGTGCGACGAGTGCAAGCGCCGCGTGATGCTGCCGGCCGAGGTGCTGCGCCAGAACGGCTTCAACGTCGGTCTCGACCTCGAGTGCTACGAACCGGTCGGCTGCGCGCGCTGCGGCGGCACCGGCTACAAGGGCCGCATCGGGCTCTACGAGGTCATGACCATCTCCGAGACGATCCGCAACATGGCCGTCGCGCGCGAGACCGCCGACGCCATCGCCCACGAGGCGGTTCGCGAGGGCATGATGCGCCTGCGCGAGGACGGCCTCGAGAAGGTGCGGCGCGGCGTCACGTCGATCGCCGAGATCGCGCGCGTCGCCGGCTCGAAGTAGCGCTACACGTGACGTGCGCTTGCGTGTACGCTTGCACGTATGGAGCGGCTCAACGTCACCCTCGATCCGGAGTACGCGGTCAAGCTCATGCGGCTGGCCGAGCGGACGCATGTGCAGCCGGGCACCCTTGCCCGCTCGCTGCTGTCCTCGGCTCTGGATGAAGCCGATCCCGACGCTCGGAGCATCGTGGAGCTGCTCGATGGCATACCGGACGCGTACGAGAGCATGCAGCGCGGACGCAGAGACGCAGAGGCGGGAAGGACGATCCCGCTCGACGAGCTCTGATCGGTGACAGATGTCGTCGTCGCGGAGTCCGCAGCGGACGACCTCGGTGCGCTGATCAGGACACTCGGACTGCCGGCCGACACTCGCATCCGGGTGCAGCGCTCGCTGCGTGGCCTGGAGCGCTTCCCACTCATCGGGAGGGAGCTGACAGGTCGCTGGGATGGGGCACGCTTCGTGTTGGGCCCGTGGCGGTGGCTGCTCTGTGTCTACGACTACTCCGAGTCCGAGGATCGAGTCGTCGTACTCGCGTTTCATGATGCCCGTTCCTCGACGGCGGCGACTGCCCGGCGCAGCTGAGTGAGCGTGGTCGGCGAACTCGTGTACTTCGAATCGCCCGCCGCGTGGCGGGCCTGGCTCGAGGAGCACCACGATTGCGAGACCGAGCTGTGGGTGGGCTACTACAAGAAGGCCACCGGCAAGCCGTCGCTGACGTGGGCGGAGGCGGTGCGCGAGGCGCTGTGCTTCGGCTGGATCGACGGGCAGGCGAAGTCGATCGACGACGAGCGCCACAAGCAGCGCTTCACGCCGCGCAAGTCGCGCCGCTGGAGCGCGGTCAACGTCGCGCTCGTGGCTGAGCTCGAGGCTGCGGGCGAGATGCGCCCAGCCGGCCGGGCCGCATTCGAGGCGCGCGACATGGACCAGGTGCCCTACTCGACGTCGAAGCGGCCGGCGAAGCTGCCGGACGAGTGGGACGCGCGCCTGCGCGCCGACCATCCGAACGCCGCCGCGTTCTGGGACCAGACGCCGCCCGGCTACCGCAAGACCGTTTCCTTCTGGCTCGACGAGACCAAGCGCGACGCGACCAAGGAGAAGCGCTTCGCCGAGCTTGTCGCCGCCTGTGACCGTGCGGAGCGCCTCGGCCGCTTCACCGCTCGCCCGAAGTAGCCCGCTCATAGCCCGCGTTCCTACAGGATCGCGGGAGCCATGCCGATACGAGCAGCGAGCATGCAATACGACTTCGCGGACATCCTCTCCACGGTCGTCGAGCGCAACGCGTCCGACCTCCATCTCACGCCTGGCGTGCCGCCGATGCTCCGCATCCGGGGCTCGCTCACGCCGATGGACGGCCTGCCGCGCCTGACGCCGACCGACACGCGGGAGATCATCTACTCGATCCTCAACAACTCGCAGCGCCAGCGCCTGGAGACCGACAACCAGCTCGACTTCTCCTATGCCGTGCCGGCCAAGGGGCGCTTCCGCGTCAACGCCTACCACCAGCGCGGCTCGGTGAGCGCGGCGTTCCGCCTGGTCCCCTCCAAGACGGTGCCGATCGAGCAGCTCGGCCTGCCGCCGGTCATCCGCGAATTCGCCAAGAAGCCGCGCGGTCTGGTCCTCGTCACGGGCCCCACCGGTTCCGGCAAATCGACCACGCTCGCCTCGATGATCAACGAGATCAACGAGACGCGCTCCGATCACATCCTCACCATCGAGGACCCGATCGAGTTCGTGCACACGCACAAGAAGTGCATCGTCAACCAGCGCGAGCTCGGACAGGACGCACACTCCTTCGCCCTCGCGCTCAAGGCGGCGCTGCGCCAGGACCCCGACGTGATCCTCGTCGGCGAGATGCGCGACATGGAGACGATCGGGACCGCGCTGACCGCGGCCGAGACCGGCCACCTCGTCTACGCGACGCTCCACACGCAGGACGCGCCGCAGACCATCGACCGCATCATCGACGTCTTCCCGTCCAACCAGCAGGGTCAGGTCCGCATGCAGCTCGCGATCGGCCTGCAGGGCATCGTCACGCAGACGCTGGTCCCGACCGCAGACGGCCAGGGCCGCGCGGTCGCCGCCGAGGTGCTGGTGCCGACGCCCGGCGTGCGCAACCTCATTCGCGAGGGCAAGACCCACCAGATCTACTCGCTCATCCAGACGGGCGGCACACACGGCATGCAGACGATGGACGCGAGCCTCGCCGGCCTGGTCCGCGCCGGGACGATCACGATGGCCACCGCGCTCACGCGGTCCTCGGAGCCCGAGGAGCTGCGGCGCCTGGTGGAGAGCACGGGCACGATCACGCCCGCCGAGTTCGAAGCGACGATGGCGAGGGTCTAGACATGGCTGCGACGGCAACCTTCAAGTATCAGGCGACCGACCTCGCCGGGAGCCCCTACAAGGGCGAGATGGCCGGGGCCACCAAGCAGGCGGTCACCGAGCAGCTCAAGGCCCAGGGCCTCACGGTCCACAAGTTGGAGCAGAAGGCCAGCGGGCTCAAGATGGAGATCAACCTCGGGGGCAAGAGGGTCAAGGCGAACGACCTGACCATCATGACCCGGCAGCTCTCCGTGATGGTCTCCTCGGGCATGACGCTCCTGCGAGCGTTCTACGTCCTCGAGGAGCAGATCGAGCACCCCAAGCTCAAGGAGACGCTGGCGCAGGTGCGCGAGGACATCGAGTCCGGCCTTACCCTGTCCGACGCGCTCGCGACCCACCCGAAGGTGTTCAATCCGCTCTACGTGGCGATGGTGCGCGCGGGGGAGACCGGCGGCATCCTCGAAGACACGCTCAACCGCATCGCCACGCAGCTCGAGGCCGACGACTCCCTGAGGCGCCAGGTCAAGTCGGCGATGATGTACCCGGCGGTCGTGCTCAGCTTCGCCATGATGGTGATGATCGCGCTGATCGCCTTCATCGTCCCGGTCTTCGTGGACGTGTTCAAGGACTTCGGCGGCGAGCTGCCCGCGATCACGAAGTTCACCGTGGCGCTCTCGGATGCGTTCGTGCATCAGTGGTACCTGATCATCGCGGCCTTCGTCGGCGTGGTCGTCGGCTTCAAGAAGTGGCGCACATCGTCCTGGGGCCGGCCGCAGTGGGACAAGCTGCGGATGAAGATCCCCATGAAGATCGGCGAGACCGTGCAGAAGGTCGCGCTGGCGCGCTGGTCACGGACGTTCTCGGCGCTCTATGGCGCCGGGGTGCCGATCATGGTGGCCATCGAGGTGACCGGCAAGACCTCGGGCAACTGGGTGATCGAGCAGGCCATGGTCGACGTCGTCGAGTCGGTCAAGGCCGGCGGGCAGATCGCCACGCCCCTGCGCGAAGCCGACGTCTTCCCGCCCATGGTCTCCCAGATGATCACCGTCGGGGAAGAGACCGGCGGCCTGGACACCATGCTCAACAAGGTCGCGGACTTCTACGAGGACGAGGTGGCAGCCGCGGTCAAGGCCATGACGTCGATCCTCGAGCCGATCATGATCGTGTTCGTGGGCGCCATCGTGGGCTTCGTGGTCATCGCGATGTACATGCCGATGTTCAAGGTCTACGACTCGATCCAGTAGTCGTCGGACGCAGTGCATGTAGAATGCATTCATGGCGAACGTGCAGATACGCGGAGTACCAGAAGACGTTCACAGCCGCTTGAAGCAACTCGCCGCGGCGCGTGGGCAGTCCTTGAACGAGTACATGCTCAAACAGCTGGGTGATCTGGCGCTCATGCCGACCTGGAGCGAGATGACTGAGCGGATCGCCCGGCGCGGGCCTTCGTACACCGGGCCGTCGAGCGCCGCGATCATTCGCGAGGACCGCGATAGCCGGTGATCGTGGTCGACGCCTCGGTGATGACGGACTATCTCCTGAGGCGACCGCCGGCGGTGGAGGCGGTAGCCGAGATACTCGCAGGCGATGACACCGAGCCGCTGCACGCTCCGGATCTCATCGAGCCAGAGATCATGAACGCGCTTCGTCAGATGACGACCAGGGGTGCAGTGACGGTCGAGCAGGCATCAGAAGCGGTTCTCGATCTGGCCGAGACACGCATCATCCGGTATCAGCACCCCCCGCTGCGAGCGAGGGTTTGGGAGCTGCGCGATCAGCTCACGGCGTACGACGCGATGTATCTCGCGCTCGCCGAAGGTCTTCAAGCCCGGCTGCTGCTCACGGCCGATCGCGGCCTAGCAGCGCGAGCCGGCGCCTCGCTCGGCGAGGACCGCGTGCGACACTTGCGCGTGTGAGCGCACCGCCTCCGCCCAACACGACGGTTGCCGTCGCCCTGTCCAAGGGCGGCGGCGGGGTCAAGAAGCTCCTCGGCGGCGGCGCCAAGGGTGCACACCGGCTGACCCTGACGCCCGGCGAGATCGTGGTCGAGCACGGCCGGCTGATCGGGCCGCTGCGCTTCGCGCCGGGCTCCGTCGCCGTCGCCGCGATCGACCATGGGCCCGCGACCTTCAGCAAGGATGCGGAGCGGGGCCGCTTCCCCGTCCTGCATCACCTGGCGGCCAACCGGGTCGTGCCGCGCGACGAGGGCATCGAGGGCTGGTTGTGGACCACGCTGGAGAGCTCGGTCTTCACGGTGCTCACCGAGGAGGCGCCCAACGTCGCGTTCCTGTTCTCGCCGCCCATCGCCTCCGAGCGCCTCGAGGAGGCCTTCCCGCCGGACCTCCTGGAGGTGATGGCCAAGCGCTCGCCGCTGGGTCAGGCGGCGCTGTTCGGGCTGCTGCTGCGGGCCGACGACCACGTCGCGCTCGAGCGCGGCTTCGAGCGCTACGGCCTGCGCCGCGACGTCACCGACCGCGAGGTCCCGCCGACCCAGCGCCGCCACCTGCCCGAGGACAAGCCGGCCAACCCGGCGATCGGCGCCATCGAGAATGACCGGGCCGCCACGTCGATGCCGCCTCCGGGAGTCAGCTGATGGAGTGCTCGCCGTGCCGGGGCACCGGCTCCGTGCTCTCGACCCAGGGCGGAACGCCGCACGAGGTCACCTGCCCGTGGTGCGAAGGCTCGGGCCAGCGGCCCGCGCCCGCACCCGCCGACGACTCAGGCGACTGAGCGCAGGTCGCGCATCTCGCAGCCGAGGTCGCGATCGAGCAGCTCGGGATCACCCGTCAGCAGGACCGCAGACCTCGCAACGGCCGTCGCGACTGCGAAGCAGTCGGCGAAGGCGATCGGGTGGGCCGCCTTGATCCGCGCGGCGGCGAGCACCCGGTCGAGCGTGACTTCGTCGAGCGTCACGGTTCCCACCAGTTCTCGCACGACCGCAGACGCCTTCTCGTAACCGTGGCGTCGCTCCAGGTGATAGGCGACCTCTCCGATGTTGATCGTGCACATCAGCGGTCTTCCCGCTTCGAGCTCGCGGTCGACCACCGTTGTCGCCGGCTCGCCGCCATCGAGCCACTCGAGCACAGCCCACGAGTCGAGGCAGACCGTCAACGTGGTTCGGCGCGCCGGTCGCGGAGCAACTCCTCGGCCATGCCCGAGCCCGCGAAGCGCCCACGAAGGCGGCGGAAGTCAGCCGGCCCGGCGGGGATGACGCGCACACCAGTCCCGTCCGGCTCGAACTCGACCTCGTCTCCCGGACGCAAGCCGAGCTGGTCGCGGATCTCCTTTGGGATGACGACCTGGCCCTTGGTTCCCACGCGCGAAGTCATACCGGCAGTATGACAGCGTCGCGCACGGGCGGTCACCCCTGCCGAGGAGTGACGCGCACGGTGCCGACCGTGCGCTCGCTGCCGAGCAGCACGACGGCGTAGCGGCCCGGCTGCGTCGGCAGCACGTCGAACACCGCGTCCGTCGTCGGGTCGATCACCTTGACCTGACCGAGCTCGCGCAACTCCACGGCGCCGGCCTCGTCGGACGACACGGTGAGGGTCAGCAGGTCGCCCGCCTCGACCTCGACGGTCGTCGGGTTCTGCCGGGACGCGTCGATGGTGCGCGCGACGTTCCTCGAGGCGCGCGCCGACGACGGCGCATCGGTGGCGACCGGTGGGGGGGAAGTGGGCTGCGGCGGCGGCGCCAGCGCCGTCGAGATTGCCGTCACGACGAGCAGGATCACGGCGAACATGAGGAGGCGGCGGGCGAGCACGGTGTGATTTCAAGGCTAGGACCGCGGCGGACTGGACACCTGTCCGACCCCCCATAGTTCGCTGCAGAGAGCCAAATTCCGCTCGATACCCGCGTTTGCGTCAAGGAAGCTTAAGTCTGCGCCAAATGGGGCCGATACCCCACTCAAGCCAGGACCGAGGTGACCAAGGGCAAATCGTCCGCGAGGGCGAGACGCAAAGCCACGGAGCTCGATGCATGAGCCAGCCGGGTTACTCACCGAGGGATCCCCGGGGTCTGGTCATACAAGCAGCATCACCAGCCCAACGATCCCCTCAGGAGGGTTCATTTCATGCTCAACAAGCTCGCAGAGCGCAGTCGGAACGAGAAGGGTTTCACCCTAATCGAGCTCCTCGTCGTCATTCTGATCATCGGCATCCTCGCCGCGATCGCACTGCCGGCCTTCCTCGGTCAGCGCGCCAAGGGTCAGGACTCGTCCGCGAAGTCGGACGCACGCAACGCGGTCTCCGAGCTCGAGTCGTGCTACACCACGACGCAGACCTACGCCACGACCAGCTGCAGCCTCGCTGACGCCGGTCTGGCCGTCGGCACGGGCGGCGGTCAGGTCACCTACGCGTCCGGCTCGGCGGACGCGTACGACATCACGGCGACCTCGAAGTCTGGCAACACGTTCAAGATCACCAAGACGGGCGCCAGTGGCGTCGTCGCGCGCACCTGCACGACGGGCGGCACCACCAAGGGTGGCTGCGCCGCGAACAACGGCTCCTGGTAGCTCTAGCTCCGACACCGCGATAGCCACGATCCGGGGCGGGCCCTTGGCCCGCCCCGCGTCGTTCTCCCACGGAGGCATCACATGACCAGCGACCGCAGTTCCGAACAGGGCTTCACTCTCATCGAGATCCTGGTGGTGATGCTCATCATCGGCATCCTCGCCGCGATCGCCCTCCCCGCCTTCCTCGGGCAGCGCTCGAAGGCCCAGGACTCGAAGGCGAAGTCCGACGCGCGCAACCTCGTCTCGCAGATGGAGGTGTGCTTCCGCAACACGGAGGGCTACGTCGGCTGCACGGCGCAGGTCACCGCCGCCGAGACAGGTCTGCCGATCGGCCCCGGTGCGGGTGAAGTGCGCGTGACCGCCGAGAACCAGACCACCTATCAGATCCAAGCGACGTCCGTGTCTGACCTGGGCGGCGCCCAGCACGTCTTCACCATCACGCAGAACATCGGCGGCGCGTCCAGCAAGGACCTGCACGGTCGCCGGCGAGGGCGGCTGCCGCGCCGATGGTGACTGGTGACCACTGCCGTCCAACCCCGCACGGGGTTGCTCAAGCGCAGCCGTCGACTCGCCGATCCTGAGGACATGGGGCGGGTTTCGTTCATGCGATCCAGCGAGGGGTTCACCCTCGTCGAGGTGATGGCGGCCGCGCTCGTGCTGGTCGTCGGCATGCTCGCGATAGCGTCCGTCCTGCAAACCGGGCTCGCCAAGACCTCGCTGACCCGGCAGCGGACGGAGGCCACGAACCTCGCCCGCGAGATCACGGAGACCGCGCGCTCCGCGAGCTACGCCTCGCTGACTTCGGCCGGCGCCGCCGCGGAGCTGCAGAGCGAGAACAGCGTCCTGGCGACCACCTCCGCGGGTGCCTGGACCGTCAAGCGCGGACTGACCACCTACACGGTCGCGGTCGGTGCCTGCACCTTCGACGATCCCGCCGACCGCATCGCCGACTCGACGGCGGCTCCGGCGGACAAGTGCGCCAACAACCCGGGCGGCGCGACCGGCGACTCCAACGGCGACGACTTCCGCCGGCTGACGTTCGACGTCAGCTGGACCGCCCAGGGGAACGCGCAGACCTTCACTCAGACGACGCTTCTCGCCAACCCGGCCGGCGGCATCGGACCCCGCATCGTCTCTTTCGCGAACGCGGCCACCGTGACCTCGGGCAACACGGCGACGTTCGACGTCACCACCACCCCCGCGGGGGTGGTGCATTGGGCTGCCGACGATGGCGTCAGCAGCAGTGACGCGGCGCGCGTCGCCGGCTACACGGGCTGGCGGATCACCTGGCCGTTGCTGGGCGTCGCTTCGCCCGGCTCGGTGTTGGACGGCACCTACACCGTGACCGCCCAGGCCTTCGACGACCGCGGCATCGCGGGCGACACGAAGGTCGCCGCGGTGACCATCAACCGCTCGATCCCCTTCGCGCCGACTGGCTTCAAGGGCGGCCGCGACACCCGCGCCGGCAACTGGGTCGACTTCGAGTGGAATCTCAATCCGGAGCGCGACATCACCGGCTACCAGGTGTTCTGGTCGGGCTCCGACGGCGACGTGGGCACGACCGACGACGTGCGCGTGTGCCCGGGCCTGAGCGCAGGTGCGGCCAAGCTCGCGAACACGGTGAACTCCTGCCAGGACACCGCGCCTGCGGTGCCGGGCAGCACGAAGTACCACGTCGTCGCCCTGGACGCCGCGAGCATCGGAACCCAGTCCACGCTGCAGGTCGCCGCCGCCGGGCCCCGCCCGTCTCCGCCGGCAACGCTCACGGTGACCGGCGCGAACGCGCCGGTCCTCACCTGGACGGCGCCCGCGACGGGTGGCGCGACGTCGTACCGCGTCTACCGCGGCGGGACGGCGATCGCCGACCGGCAGGTCCGCACGCCCGACCTCAGCTTCACCGATGGCGGCGCGAGCGCATCGGCCCGGTACTACGTCACGGCGGTCGACGCGCAGTTCAACGAGTCCGATCCGGTGGGGCCGGTGCAGTGGAACCCATGACCCGCGACAACCGCCAGGCGGGCTTCGCCCTCACCGAACTGCTGGTGGTGATGATGATCGGCTCGCTGCTGCTCGGAGCGACGCTGTTCACGTTCGCGCGGTTCGTGACCAACTCGAACACCAACGACGCGCGCAACGACTCCGTCGAGCAGGCGCGGCGCGCGCTCGACGTCGAGGCTCGCCAGCTGCGCAGTTTGGCCAAGCGCCGTCCGGACAGCACCGTCGCCGTGCTCGACACGGTGACCGCCGACGACCTGATCTTCCAGACCTCCGATTCCAACCGGACCTGGGTGCGCTACTGCCTCAACACGTCCGATCCGGCCAACGGTACGCTGTATCAGCAGACGCAGACCCTGAGCGTGGCCGCCGCGGCGACACCGATCACGCCCGCGATGCGCTCGGGCTGCCCAAGCGTCGGCGGGGCATGGGACCGCACCGTCAACGTCGCGACGAACGTGGTCAATCGCGTCGGCGGTCGCAACCAGCCGCTGTTCTCGTATCGCTGCGCCGGCGGAGGCACCGCCTGCACGGCCTCCACCGCGGCGTTCGACGCCATCATCGGGGTCAACTCCCAGCTCTTCATCGACACGACCCCCGCGCGGGAGCCGGCGGAGGAGCGGGTGCAGACGGGCGTGTTCCTGCGCAACCAGAACCAGGCCCCCGTGGCGGCGTTCACGGCGACGGCGCTCACCGGATCGCCCCGGACGGTGCTGCTCAACGCCTCCGGCTCGACGGACTACGAGCAGCGGACCCTGACCTACTACTGGTTCATGGGGACGCTGCCGCCGGCCGCGTCGATCCGCTGCGACCAGCCCGGCGATCTCAGCGCGACCTCCCTCTGGGGCGGCACGCTGATCGGCCGCGGCGTGAGCCTGCAGTACACGTGGCCCGGGACCTCGCCGGCCTCCGGCACCGGCCAGACGGTCGGCGTCGTCGCCTGCGACCCGGGCTTCCGCTCGTCGGGCCTCGTGACCCAGACGGTGATCATCCCCTCATGAACCGGAGCCCCATGCACACGCGAGCCTCCGAAGAAGGCGGCTGGATCCTGGTCACGGCCATCAGCCTGATGGCCGTCATGCTCGTCGTCGCCCTGGCTTCGATGAGCATCGTCGACACCCAGCAGACCCGCACGCGCGAGCAGCGCGAGCGCGAGTCCTCGCTCAACCTCGCCGAGGGCGCGCTGTACGCACAGGGCTTCCAGCTCGCGGGCAGCTGGCCGAGCACGGCCGCGACGGCCGTCGCGCAGGACTGCTCGTCGACGGTGCCGGCCGCCACGTGCCCGACCGCGGCGCAGGTGCAGACCAACGCCGACAACGTCGACACGCGCGCCGCCACGACCTGGACCACGATCATCCGCGACAACGGGGGGGACCTCGCCACCGAGTACCAGCCCACCTTCGTCAACGCCGCCCAGAGCGGCACCAACGCCGCCGGGGCCGCCTACACGTGTCCCGCCCCGTGCCGCTGGGACGCCAACGGCGACCTCGGCCTGTGGGTGCAGTCCAGCGCGGTCGTCCGCGGCCGGACCCGGACCGTCGTCGCCACGCTGCGGCTCGAGCGGATCGCTGAGTCCACCCCCCGCGCGGCCGTCACCGCCGGCGGCATCAACACCGTCAACAACGGCAGCCAGGTCAAGATCTACGCCGTCGGGTCAAACGTCGTCGTGCGCTGTGACCCGTCGTCGTCGCAGTGCGTCAACGACCAGGGCGGCATCCAGCCGGCGGCCGTCCAGGGCAACCCGGGCAACCTGATGACGCCGTCGCAGATCGAGCGGTTCAAGGTGACCGCCCGGGCCCGTGGCACCTACTACGACGGCTGCGCCAACCTGCCCAAGCTCGGCGGCGATCTCAACCTCGCCGGGCAGGTGGTGTTCATCGACTGCCCCGGCCGCACCACCGCCAAGCTCGCCATGAGCCCGTGCACGGAGCCCCTGCCGCCCATACCCGCCGGGGGCGGCAATGGCCTATCCGCGCCGTGCATCAACTCGCAGGCCAGCCCCGGGCTGGTGATCTGGCGCTGCGGCAGCCTCGAGCTCTCGGGTAACGGCAACGGCACCTTCCTCGGAATCATGTACTTCGCGAACTCGTCGGACAGCCCCACCAGCGGCGCCTGTGCGGGCTCGACGCCGATCGGCGGCTCGCCGCCCGCCTGCGGCGGCAACAATAACTCGCCCGAGCATGCGTTCGTGAGCTCGGGTGGCTTCGGCGTCTACGGAGCGCTGGCCATCGACGGCAACGCCTGCCTGTACGCGGGCTCCAACGGCATGCAGGTCCAGTTCGACGCCAACGCCTTCAACGCACTCTCCTCGTTCGGGACCGTCGGCCTGGTCCAGGACACCTGGCGCGAGCTGTCGCCGAACTAAAGCGCAGCGGGCAGCGGGCCGATCTAACTTCCCATGGCCCTCTCTCTCAAGCGCTCCAGCAAGGCGGCCAAGTCGGTCGTCGGCCTCGACCTCGATCCCTCGCACCTGGCGGCGGCGGAAGTGCACGTCAACGGTCAGATCGTGGTCACGCGCGGTGCCGTCATGCCGCTGCGGCCGGGCATCCTGCGCGACGGGGAGGTGGCCGACGGACCGGGGCTGACCGAGGCGCTCAAGGAGATGTGGGCCGGAACGGATCTGCCGAAGTCCGTCCGTCTCGGCATCGCCAACCAGCGCATCGTGGTACGCACGCTCGACCTGCCGCCGCTCGACGATCCCAAGGCGATCGGTGCCGCTGTCCGCGTCGAGGCACCCGATCACATCCCGATGCCCATGGATGAGGCCGTTCTCGACTTCCAGTCGCTCGGCACCGTGAACACCCCGGGCGGCCCGCGCACGCAGGTGGTGGTCGTCGCGGTGCGACGCGAGATGGTCGACCGCTACTCCGAGGCCGTGCGCGCCGCGGGCCTGCGTGTCGAGGGCATCGACCTGTCGGCCTTCGCGCTGGTCCGCTCGATGTACAACGACCTCACCGACGCCGAGGGCGGACTGCTCTTCGTCAATGTGGCCGGACTGACCAACGTCGCAGTGACCAGCGGCCAGCACTGCCTCTTCACCCGCGCCGCGTCCGGCGGGCTGGACGGCATGGTGCACACGCTGGCCGACCGTCGCGGGCTGACGCACGAGCATGCCGCTCAGTGGATGTTCCACGTCGGGCTCGAGCAGCCGCTCGAAGGTCTCGAGGGAGATCAGGAGATCCTCGCGGCGACCCGCACCGTGCTCGAGGAGGGCGTGCACCAGCTCGCGGACACGGTGCGCAACTCGCTCAACTTCTACCGCATGCAGCAGAGCGCCTCCCAGGTGGACCGCGCGGTGCTCACGGGACCGGCGGTGGGCATCGCCGGCATGCCGGAGCGCCTGGGCGCGGCGCTCAACATGCCCTTCGAGGCTCGCACCGTCGCCCAGCGCGGTGAGGTTCAGGACGCCACCCGCCTTGGCGTCGCGGCGGGTCTGGCCGTCGAGTCGCTGTAGGCCGTCCACGGCGACTCAAGAGTTTACGCCCGACCGCCGATGGGTTACCCCATGCTCAGCCATCGCCTTCGGCGGTCGATCCGGGGGCAGGGGGGATCGACGCTCATCGAACTACTGGTCGCGATGCCGATCGCGGTGATGCTGCTCGGGTTGGTGGTGCAGGCGCTGGGAAACGCCGGCCTGCACCAGCAGGACATCGAGCGCAGGACGGAGGCGCTCACCAACGGCCAGCTCGGGCTCGAACGGATGACGCGTGAGATCCGCCAGGCCGAATGGTTGTACTTCCGCTCGTCGAGCGTCGTCGACATCGAGGTCGGGGTGCGGCCGTCCGCGACGGCTTCGGCGACTCCGCGCCTCGTGCGCTGGAACTGCTCCACCGACGTCTGCGAGCGCTCAGAGGGCAACCCGACGACGTACCCGCCTCCGACCGCACCGGTCTTCGTCAAGACGAGCACGGAGATCGGCTCGCCATCGGCCGACACCGGCGCGCGCTACGGGCTGATCACCGGCCACGACGTGTTCCAGCCGACGAGCATCGACCCGCAGACGGGCGCGGCGAGCGTCAACTTCCTCGACCCCGACTTCCTCATCGTGCGGCTGCGCCTGGAGACCGAGGGGCGCGGGGAGAACCTCGCGCTCGAGGACGGCGTCAGCCTGCGCAACGAGACAACCTTCGCCGGATGACGCGCCGACTCGCGTGTCAGCAGGGCATGACCCTGATCGAGGTGATGGTCACGGTGCTGGTGATCACCGTCGGCACACTGGCCACGCTCGGCACCTACGTGCACTTCTCCGGCGCGACGAACACGGCGCGCGAGCGCGCGACGCTGATCTCCCTCGCCCAGCGCGAGATCGAGCAGCTCAAGCCGATCGCCTACGACCAGCTCGGTATGTTTGCCACCCACACTGCGCAGGCGGCGACCGAGGCGCCGCTCAGCGGCAGGGCGGCCACCGAGCCGCTGGTCGACGGGGGCGTCGTGCGGCCGGGCGGCGACGCCTTCTCCTACCGCGGGGCGACCGGGCGCATCTACCGCTACGTGACGTGGCGCGCCCAGACCTGCGGCAACCTGCAGGTTCAGATCGAGGATCAGCTCGTGACGCTGCTCGGCGCGATCCAGGCAGATGTGCAGGCGTCCGTCTCCGACCTGTGTCCGTCCACGTCGCAGACCAAGCGGGTGACGGTCGTCGTCGTGCCGACCGACGAGGACGGCGCGACCGCGCGCGGCGTGACGCTGACGACGGTGCGCGAGGACCCGGAGCTCGTGTCACTGAGCGGGCTCGACGACGGGCTGACCGTGGACCCCGTGACCGCCGCCGAAGACCCGGTTTCCGCCGCGGAGGCGATCTCCACCCAGGCCTTGTATCTGACGGATACGCGCTGCAGCGAGACCGCGCGCCGGACGCCGGTCGACCACGTGACGCGCGACACGAGCCAGGAGGCGTTCACCTGCACCGCCAGCGGACCGGCGCCGAAGCTGATGACGCCGATGGAGTCGCTCGGGGCGACGACGGACCCTGTGCGCGACTTCTCCACCGACGTGCTGCGGCTGGCCCCCGGGGGCCTGGCCCTCCAGCGCGACACGCGCGCCGGCGCCTGCGACACCCCCAGCCAGAACCTCGTCTACTCGAACCTCGAGACGGTCGTGCGGATGAAGTCGCTGGTGACGTGGGCGTCGGTCGTGCCCGGTGCGGTCGTCGAGACCCCCAACGTCGGTGGTCGCGCGAGCCTCACGCTGTGGACGTCCACTGCGAGCGGGCTCCCGGGCGAAGGGCGGCTGTGCGTGACGGTGCGGCGCTCGATCACCGGGGAGGTCGTCGGCTCCTCGGACTTCCAGCTGTCCTCCTGGCCGGGCACCCTGACCCAGCTCGTGACGGCGTTCGAGATCGCCCACACGGAGCTCGTGCCCGGCGAGCGACTGCTGCTGACCCTGCGCGTCCCCTCGGACTCCGGCAACGACCTGCGCATCCGCTACGACCACGCGGGCAGCCCGAGCAACCTGTCGCTGACGTTTCTGACGGGCAGTGAGATCCGGTGAGGCGGGCGCGCCTGGACGACGAGCGGGGCATCGCGCTCACCGTGGCGATCATGTCGCTGGCGCTGATGATCACGCTCGGCGGAATCGCCCTCACCCAGGCGGTCAACGCGCTGCGCCACACCACCAAGCAGAGCCACCTCAAGCGTTCCATCCAGGCCGCGGACGCCGGGATCGAGGCCGCCGCCTACGCGGTCGCCCGCGCCGACCTCGGCGGCACCCTGCGGATCGATCCGACCAATCCGGAGTCCGTGGCCACGCAGAACTGCGTCGTGTCCGTCGGCGGCGTCGGCGAGATCAACGTCCAGTCGCTGGACCCATTGACACAGGAGGACGCCGAGGGCAACCAGTGGTGTCCGGAGACCGCGCCGGAGGAGACGGAGGGCGGAGCGACCTTCTCCTACCGCCTCTCGCAGCTGGCGCGGGTCAACTCCGGCAGCTGCAACGGCGTCGGCGGCGCACTCTCTCTGGAGCGCTGGGTGGTTGGCGTGGGGCGGTCAGGCGGAGAGGTGCGGCGGGTCAAGGCACGGCTGCGCGCGCCCGTCGCGCTGCTGTCGGGGGCCGCCGTGCAGGCGAGCTCGGACACGGTGCCGTTGACGATGCAGGGCTCCGTCAAAGTCGTGGGCAACGTGACGTCCAACGCGGACATCACCGGCTCGCCTGCGCAGGTGATCGTGGGCAGCGCCGTCCCGGGGCCGGGCGACGAGGTCAACACGCCGGGCCCGACCGTGACGGGTGCGCGCACGGCAGCGTGTGCCCCGTTCACGATCCCCAACGTCAACCAGGGGACCGCGCCGACGGTCAACAGCAACAGCATCGGCATCGTCAAGGACTGTGTGGACGCGGTCTTGTTCGTGCTCACCGGCTGTGGCGTCGGGAACAAGGTCGACTACCAGCCCGCGTCGCGGACCCTCAGGGTCTCGGCCAACGGCCGCGCCACGCTCGACGGCTCCGTCTTCTCGTTCTGCTCGATCGTGCTCGAGGGCAACAGCGTGCTGCGCATCCTGAGCACGACGCCCGTAGTGCGCATCTTCCTCGACGACCCCAACAACTGCCGAGACGTCAACGGCAACCTGCTGCCCGGTGCCGGAACGATCCGCATGAGCCAGTCCTCGCGCATCGTCAACTGCCACCCGGAGATCGAGCCGCAGTCTCTGCAGATCTACGCGGTCGGCAATCCCTCGATCCCCACGCCGCAGATCCTGTCCGCGGGTGGTTCCCTCTCCAGTGCCCTGCGCACAACCATGTGCGGGGTCTCGCTGGCGGCCGTGCCGGGGGAGCCGATGCTCGTGCTCGCGCCGCACTCGCGGTTGGAGCTGGGGGGGACGGTCGCCATCTCGGGCCAGGTCGCCGCGCTCGAGGTCCGGATGGCGGGCAACTCGTCCGTGACGGCGGTCAACGCGCTCGCCAACCTCGACCAGCTCGGCGTCTCGCCGCTGCTTCCGCTCTACGAGCCGACGGACTACCAGGAGTGCACCGGGCTCGACTTCGCCACGCTACCTCCAGCGAGCCCGGCGCAGGGATGTTGAACCCGCCGCCGAACGCCTGAGCGGTGTCCACGGCCCTCGCCGCAGCGATCGCCGGAGTGTTCGGCGCGGTCATCGGCTCCTTCCTGAACGTCGTCATCTGGCGCCTGCCGCGGGGGGAGTCGGTGGTCAGCCCGCCCTCGGCGTGCCCGTCCTGCGGGGCGCCCGTCAAGCCCTACGACAACGTCCCGGTGGTCTCGTGGCTGCTGCTGCGCGGACGCTGCCGCAGCTGCGGCCAGGCGATCTCGGCCCGCTACCCGCTGGTGGAGGCGCTGACGGCGGTGCTGATGGCGCTCGTGCCGGTGTTCCTCGGCGCCGACGACGACGTCTGGATCGGCTTCGCGCTCGTGCTGATCCTGGTTCCCCTGACCTTCATCGACCTCGACCACCGGATCCTGCCGAACAAGATCACCTATCCGGCGGTGCCGCTGGCGATCGTGCTGGTCGCCGTGTTCGAGCTGGACGCGCTGCCAGACCATCTGATCGCCGGAGCCGCCGCGTTCGGACTGCTCTTCGCGGCGGCCTGGTTCTATCCGGACGGCATGGGGGTCGGCGACGTGAAGCTCGCCGGGGTCCTGGGCCTCTTCCTCGGGCGCTCGGTGGCTCCCGCACTGCTCGCGGCGTTCCTGCTCGGGACACTCGTCGGGCTGGGTGTCATGGCGGCCAAGGGGATCCGGGAAGGGCGCAAGACGGCCATCCCGTTCGGCCCGTTCCTGGCGGTCGGCGGGCTCGTCGGGCTGTTCGTCGGCGACGAGATCGTCGACTGGTATCTGGAGACGTTCACCGCCGAGTGACGTCCCCCCGGCGGCTTTTCTCAAGCCGTCGTGGAGGGGTGCCGATAGACGGTCTTGTGAAGGCCGTCAACCTGATTCCCAACGAGCAGCGGGCCGCCGCCAGGCCCGCGTCCGGCGCGGCGGGCAGCGCCCCCGCCGCCGGCAGCGCGCTCGGCGCCTACGTCGTTCTCGGCGTGCTGGCTTTCGCCATCGTGGCCGCCGCGCTGTACGTCATGGCCGGTAACTCCATCAAGGAGAACCAGGCCGAGCTCAGCCGCGTCGAGCAGGAGGCCACGACCATCGAGCTCCAGGCCAGCTCGCTGCAGTCCTTCGCCGACTTCCAGCAGCTCGCAAGCACCCGCCTCGCGACCGTTGAGGCCCTGGCCGGCTCGCGCTTCGACTGGTCCGCAACGCTCGACGACGTGTCGCGCCGCCTGCCCTCCAACGTCTTCATCAGCTCCTTCGACGGCTCGACCCTCAGCTCCACCGGTGGCAGCAGCCTGCGCGGTGCGATCACGGCTCCGTCGATCGAGCTCAACGGCTGTACCTCCGACCAGGTCAGCGTGGCTCGGCTGATGTCGCGGCTTCGCGACGTGCGCGGGGTGACCCGCGTGTCGCTGGCCAAGTCCGAGGCCTCCGACACCGTCGCGACGGCCGTCGCTCCCGCGCCGGCCACTGCCGCCGGCGACGAGACCCTCGCAGCCATCTCGGAGGCCTGCCCCGAAGGATCGCCGCCGGCCTTCGACGTGATCGTCTTCTTCGAGCGCGCGGCGGTCAACGCCGCGGCAGCGCCGAACGCCGCCGCGATCAGCGGAGGCGTGACCGGCCCGACCGGGCCCACCGGGGCCGCCGGCGCCACGACGTCCACGTCCACCACCACGACGACCCCCTGAGGCGGCCGACCCGTGAACACCAAGAATCCCCTTCTCTTCGTAGTGATCGGCTTCGTGGTCCTGGCCGGCGCCTTCTACAAGTTCGCGCTCAGCCCCAAGCAGACCGAAGCGTCTGCCCTCAAGGTCAAGGTGACCGAGGCGCAGGGCCGGCTCGACGCGGCCCGCGCGCTGCTCGCCTCCAATGAGGCTGCGCGTGAGGGCTTCCGCAGCGCATACAGCACCGTTGTCCGCCTGGGCAAAGCGGTTCCGGGTGACGACGACGTGCGGTCGCTGATCCTCCAGCTCGACCGCGCGGCCAAGCGCACCTTCGTGGACTTCCAGTCGATCGAGGTCGCGCCGACGACGGCTGCGGCGGTGACCACGGCACCGGGTGCCGCCCCCGTCGGCACTCTGCCCCCTGGTGCGACGGTCGGACCTGCCGGCTTCCCGGTCATGCCCTTCTCCTTCTCGTTCCGCGGAGGATTCTTCCGCCTGAGCGCGTTCTTCGACCGCCTCGATGACTTCGTGGCGAAGCGCAACGCCAAGATCGACGTCACCGGCCGTCTGCTGACCGTCGACGGCATCAAGCTCGAGCCCGACACCACAGGCTTCCCGAACATCAAGGCCACCGTGCAGGCGACCTCCTACCTCGTCTCGCCTCTCGAAGGCGCGACGGGCGGCGCGACGCCCGCCGGTCCCGCCGGGGTGCCGGGCACCGTGCCGCTCCCCACTGACGGATCTGCCCCGACTACCACGACTGCGACCATCCCATGAACGCTCTCGCCGATCCCTTCAAGCAACTGGTCGAGCGCCGCCTCTGGCCGGTCGCGCTCCTGCTGGTCGCGGCGCTGATCGCCGTGCCGCTGCTGCTCGCCAAGGATCCCGAAGCGACGGTCCTTCCGTCGGCCGTGGCCGGCGTGCCGGCCGACCAAGGCGTGCCGGAGTCCATCGTCTCCCTGGACGATCCGGCCCGCCGGGACGAGGCCCGCGCCGTCCTGGGGAGCCGCAAGGATCCCTTCCGGCCGGCGCAGCTCAAGCCGGTCCCGACGGTCGAGGACTCACTCGGAAGCGCGTCGGTGCAGGCCACGGCCGATAACGGCGCGTCGGCGTCGGGCAACTTCAGCTCTGAGGGCGGCGGCTCGTCTCCCGCTCCAGAGCCGCCGAGCGTGCCCGCTCCCGTCGATCTCGATCCCGCGCCGACCCGGACGGCGGACCTGACGCGGGAGCCGGAGCCGACGCCCGACACCACCCCTGAGCCGACCTTCGACCTCTACTCGGTGCAGGTGCGCTTCGGCGACATCGCCACCGGCGAGCTGAAGACGCGCAACGTCAAGCGCCTCACCAGCCTGCCCGGCGGAACGAACCCGGCGGTCCTGTACCTCGGCCTCTCCGAGAACAAGCAGTCCGCGGTCTTCCTGGTCGAAGCCGGGGTCGAGGTGGTCGGCGACGGCAGGTGCGATCCCTCGCCCGACAGCTGCGAGACGCTCGTGCTCGAGCCCGGCGAGACGGTCTTCCTGACCCGCGGCGAGCGGCAGTTCGAGCTCGACCTGGTCGAGATCCACACCGCCAAGACCACCGACGAGGCCAAGGCGCGCAAGTCGCGCACCGCGGTCGCCGACGGCGGGCGCGCGGCGCTGCGCCGTATGAAGAGCGCGAGCCGCTACCGCTACAGCGCGGCCAGCGGGACGGTGCGCGAGCTCGCGCCGGCCGAGCGCGGCCTGCGCGGCCGCAGCGCCAAGTTCACCTCCGGCGGCTGAAAGCGGGCACGGGGCGCGGCGTACACTGCCGCGCCCATGTCCCTGCGCGTCGTCACCGCCGGTGAATCGCACGGCCCCGGCCTGACCTGCATCGTCGAAGGCCTGCCCGCCGGCCTCGAGCTCGACCGCGAGGCGGTCAACCGCGACATGGCGCGCCGCCAGCTCGGCCACGGCCGCGGCGGGCGCATGAAGA
>JBBJOW010000028.1:0-44846 GCA_037724045.1 Solirubrobacteraceae bacterium | reverse complement strand
ACCGCAGCCTCGCCTGCGCCACCTGACGATGACGTCATCAGCGGAGGGGGAGGGAGTGAACCCTCGGCGCGGCGTAACCGCACAGCGCTGGGCGGTGCGCAGCGTCGCCAAGGCCGGCCCGATCGGGATCATCGGCGTCTATCCTCCGACCGTGCAATCATTTCCCATCGGCGAGGCGATGAACAAGAACCTCGCCATCCTGGCCGGCAACTGCAACCACCGGCGCTACATCCCGGAGCTCATCTCGCTCGTGGCCAGCGGCGCCGTCGAGCCCGATCAGGTGCTCACCCAGCGCGCGGAGATGGTCTCGGCGATCGAGGCCTACGAGGCGTTCGACTCGCGCCGCACCGGCTGGACGAAGGTCGCCCTGGAGCCGGCTCGTGGCTGAGGTCGAGCAGGTCACCAGCGGCATCCACCGGGTCAAGGACGGTCTGGTCAACTGGTACGTGGTCGAGGAGCAGGGCGAGCTGATGCTCGTCGACGCCGGCTGGCCGCGGAGCTTCGCCGAGGTCGAGCAGGTGCTCGGCCAGCTGGGCCACAAGCCGGCCGACGTCGGGCACGTGCTGCTCACCCACGGCCACCCCGACCACCTCGGCGCTGCCGAGAAGGTCCGCACCGCCACGGGCGCCAGGGTCCATGCCTTCGCGGGCGAGGTCGACCGTGTCAAAGGGAAGGCGAAGGGCGCCTCGCCGTTCACGCTCGTGCCGGGCCTGCTGCCGACGCTGTGGCGGCCGACCGCGACGGGCTTCGTCCTGCGCGCGACGGCCCGCGGCTTCCTGATGCCGACGTGGGTCAAGGAGGTCACGCCGTTCGCGGCGGGCGCACCGCTCGACCTTCCCGGCAACCCGACGCCGATCGAGACGCCCGGCCACACCGCCGGCCACGTCTCCTTCCTGTTCGCCGACGCCGGCGTGCTCATCACCGGCGACGCGTTCGCGACGCTCGACGTCCTCAGCCGCGCGACGGGGCCGCGACTGCTGCCCGACAATCTGAACTCCGACCCCGAGCGCACGCGCGCGTCGCTCGACGTCGTGGGCGCCCAGCAGGCCGAAGTCCTGCTCCCCGGTCACGGCGAGCCGCACCGCGGCAGCCCGGCCGACGCGGCGGCGAAGGCTAGGGACGCCAGCCGTCGATGAAGCGCCGGACCGTCTCCCCGACGGCCTCGACGCTGGCCACGGACAGCTTGTCCACCCCGTCCTCGAGCGAGTGGCCGGGGTAGGTCCAGTCGATCAGGTCGATGGCGGGGATCCCCGCGCGCAAGAACGGCGTGTGATCGTCGGTGATGGCGGGGCCCTCACCCGTCGGGAACTGCTCCGCGGCGCCCGCGGCGATCGCCGCCACGCGCAGCTCCTCCCACAGCGCGGGCGTGGAGGTCGCCTCGCGCGGGAGCTTGAGCCCCTGGTTGGCGACGTAGTCGAGCAGGACCATCGCGCCGACCTTCGCGCGGTGGCGGTCCACGTAGGCGCGTGACCCGCGCAGGCCGGTCTCGTAGAAGTTCGCCTGCTCCTCCGGGAGACCCTTGGCCGGCTCTTCGCCGTCGAAGAGCACGAAACGGACCTCGGGGGCGCCGGCGGGGCGGCCGGCGGCGGCGATCTCGCGGGCGAGCTGAACGACGATCGCGGTGCCCGCCGCGCCGTTGTTGGCGCCTACGAAGCCCTTGGGCTTGACCAGTGTGTCGTAGTGCGCGCCGACCACCAGCGCCGGGCGCGTGCCGGGCACCACCGCGACCACGTTGCGCAGCCGGGGATCGCCCGGGATCGCCTCGAAGCGTCCCCCCGGGAGCCGCTTGCGCAGCTTGACGGCGAGCCGCCGCAGCTGGGGCGACCCCGCCGGCCGCTGCCCGAAGGCGACCTGGTGCTTGATGAGCGCAAACGCGGCCTCGGCGCCGAAGGCGTCGGGGACATCCACGATCGCCGCCCGCTCCGGGGCGGCTGCGCGGTCCTCCGCGCCGCCGCAGGCGACCAGGAGCAGCGCGGCCAGGATGAGCAGGATCCGCAGCACGTCTGCAAATAGGGTAATCCGTCGGATGCGCAAGGCGGCGATCGTGATCGCGATCCTGGCCCTGGGTCCCGATTCCGACTAAAATCGCCCGCCGATGAGCGCTCAAGCCCCCTGGAAGGCTGACATCGCGCCGTACGCGCAAGCCAGCGTGCCGCGCAGCGTGGTCGACCTACTCACGTCCGTCGTCCCCTATCTGGCGCTGATGGCCCTGCAGATGTGGATGCTCGAGTCGGGCGTCTCCTTCTGGGCCGTGCTGCCGATCGCCATCCCGACCGCCGGCTTCCTGCTGCGGACCTTCATCGTCTTCCACGACTGCACGCACGGGTCGTTCATGCCCACCAAGCGCGGCAACCATCTGCTCGGCGCCTGCGTCGGCCTGCTCGTCTTCACGCCCTTCCAGACCTGGCGCCACAGCCACGCGATGCACCACGCCACCGCCGGCGACCTCGACCGCCGCGGCCAGGGCGACGTCCCGACGATGACGCTGGAGGAATACGAGGCCCACGACTGGCCGATGCGCCTCGGCTATCGGCTGTTCCGCAACCCGGTCGTCATGTTCGGCCTCGGGTGGCTGTGGGGCCTGGTCATCCAGCCGCGCCTGGTCTCCAAGGACGCGCGGCCGCGCCTGAAGCGCAGCACCTGGATCACCAATCTCGTGCTCGCCCTGGTCGTCACCGGACTGTGCCTGCTTGTGGGGCCGGGGACATTCTTCGGAGTCCAAGGTCCGGCCGCCGCGCTCGCCGGCGCCACCGGCGTGTTCCTCTTCTACGTTCAGCACCAGTTCGAGGACACGTACTGGGAGAACAACGCGACGTGGAGCTACACCGACGCCGCGCTGCGCGGGTCCTCTTACCTCAAGCTGCCGCAGCCCTTCCAGTTCTTCACGGGCAACATCGGCTTGCACCACGTCCATCACCTCTCCGCCCGCGTGCCCAACTACAACCTGCAGGCCGCCGTGGACAACGTCGCGCTCTTCGACAGCGTTCCCGTGCTGAGCTTCTGGGACGGCGTCAAGGCCTCGCGGCTGAAGGTGTGGAGCGCCGATCATGGGCGGCTGCTCACCTGGGGCGAGGTCCGCGCGCTGCGCCAGGTGGGCATGCCCGCCACCGCCACCACGCCGTAGGTGCAGAGCTGGGTTCGCGGAGCCGACGCCTCCGGCTTCGGACTTGAGAACCTCCCCTACGGCATCGTGCGCCGGGCCGGCGAGCCGCCGCGGCCGGCGGTGCGCATCGGCGACTACGCACTCGAGCTGCGCCATGTGTTGGACGGCGAGCCGCCCTTCACGCAGGCGCCCGATCTCAACGCCTTCCTCGCGCTCGGGCCGCTTGCGTGGGGCGACGTGCGCCGGCGGCTGCGGGGGCTGCTGACCGACCGCGCCGCCGCCGAGCCGTGGCTGGTCCCGCTCTCGACGCTCGAGGTCCTGCTCCCGATCGAGCCCGGGGACTACGTCGACTTCTACGCGTCGCTCGAGCATGCGACCAACGTCGGACGGCGCCTGCGGCCGGACAGGGTGGGTGGGGACGTTCTTCCGATCAACTGGCGCCACCTTCCGGCGGGCTATCACGGGCGAGCAGGCTCGGTGGTCGTGAGCGGGACGCCGGTGCGGCGCCCGAGCGGCCTCCGGGGGCCGGGGGACTTCGGTCCGGAGCGCGAGCTGGACTTCGAGCTCGAGCTCGGCTTCGTCACGGGCGCACGCGACATCTTCGGCGTGGTGCTGCTCAACGACTGGAGCGCCCGCGAGATCCAGCGGTTCGAATACGTGCCTCTGGGCCCGTTCCTGGGGAAGTCGTTCGCGACCTCGATCTCGCCGTGGGTCGTCCCGCTCGACGCGCTGCCGCTGGTGGACGGGCCGCCGCAGGACCCCGAGCCCGCCGATTACCTGCAGGTGGACGGACCGTGGGCGCTCGACGTCGACTGCGAGGTCGAGGTCAACGGCGTCTCCGTCACGAGGGTCAACGCGCGGGAAGGCCTGTACTGGACGATCGCCCAGATGCTCGCCCATGCGACCGTCAACGGAGCCGAGGTGCGCCCGGGCGACCTGTTCGGCACGGGGACCATCTCTGGCGCGGATCAGGCCGGCTGCCTGCTCGAGACCGGCGGTCCGTACCTGGCCGACGGCGACGAGGTGGTAATGCGTGGCCGGGCCGGCGCTGTCTCTCTGGGAGAGGTGCGGGGAACGGTCCTTTCGGCCCTCTGAAGATGAACGCCAATGTTCGTCTTCTGACATACCGGGTACCGGTTTATCCATGACTGACGCCACCGCTCCCACCTACGCCCTTCACTTCCCCCAGCGCGAGACCGACGAGGTCGCGCAAGACGACGAGTACGTGCACGTCGAGCTCGACGGTGGCAAACGGGAGATCCGCTTCCACGACTACTCGGAGATCTACGCGGAGCCAGGGCTCTACGAGCAGCTCTTCTACGACGAGCTCGACTGCCAGTCCCCGGCGGTCGTCGTCGGCGAGCTGGCGCAGCACGTCGGCGATCCCGCGACCCTGCGCGTCCTCGACGTGGGTGCCGGGAACGGCATGGTCGGCGAGCGACTCCGCGATCTCGGTGTCGCCCATCTGGTCGGCGTCGACATCATCGAGGCGGCCGCCGCCGCCACGGAGCGCGACCGCCCGGGTATCTACGACGACTACCTCGTCGCCGATCTGACCGCGCTGTCTGCTGAAGACGACACCAAGCTCGCCGCCGGCGGGTTCGACGCGATGATCACGGTCGCCGCGCTCGGCTTCGGCGACATCCCGCCCGAGGCGTTCGCCGTCGCGTTCAACCACGTCGCCAACGGCGGCCTGGTCGGCCTGACGATCAAGGAGGACTTCCTCGCCGAGGGCGATTTCGCCGGCTTCGTCCGCCGCCTCGACGAGGACGGCGCGATGCGCATCCTCAGCCGCCGCCGCTACCTGCACCGCCTGTCGGTGACCGGCGAGGAGCTGCACTACGTCGCGGTGATCGCGGAGAAGTGCCGCGACATCACGCTTCGCTCGTCTGCTCGGTAAAAGGTCGGAGAGATCTGACCGGTCCGTGACTAGGGTCGGAGCGAAGACGTAGTCTTCAGCGGTGGCGAGCGTAGCGAGACCGAATGGAGGGTGAGCCGGGCACGCGCTTCGAGGATCAGGTCCTCATCGACCGGGTCCGCTACGTCGCCCCGGACACCGGCTTCGGTGTCGTCGAAGCAAACCGCTTCCGAGCGAAGCGAGGTTGGTGCGACGAGGTCATCCTCGTCGGGCTGATCGGCCACCTCGAGGCGGGTGAGCGCGTGGCGGTCGCGGGCGTCTGGCAGGACGACCGCCGCTTCGGCCTCCAGGTGAAGGTCGAGGCCGCGCAGCCGCTCGCGCCGGCGGGCCCGAAGGCGCTCATCCTCTACCTCGAGCGCGTCAAGCACATCGGCCCGGCCCGCGCCGCGAAGCTCTTTCAGGCCCACGGCGAGGCGGTGCTCGACGCGGTGGACGCCGATCCGCGCGGCACGTTCAAAGCGGCTGGGTTGAACGCTCGCCAGGCGACCGAGGCCGCACGTGCCTGGGACAATCTGCGCTCCACGCGCGCGCTGCACCTGCTGCTCGCGCCGCACGGCCTCGCCTGGCTCGTGCCGCGCATCGACAAGCAGTACGGGCCGAGCGCGCACCGTGTCGTGCGCGAGCAGCCCTACGAGCTGACGTCGGTGTTCGGCGTTGGCTTCGCGACGGCCGACACGATCGCGGGGGCGCCCCGCGAGGACCCCGCCCGTGCCGAGGCCGCGCTCGTGCACGTGCTCGCGGAGGCCGAGCGTGACGGCTCGACGTGCCTGCCCGTCGAGGAGGCGCTGCGTCGCACCCGGGCGCTGATCGGCACTGACCCGGCGCTCACCGACCGCGTCGTGGTCGAGGACGGCTTCGCCTACCGCCCGCCGATCGCGGCGCTCGAGGCCGAGCTGGCGCGGCGGGTCGCGGGGCTCCTTGCTGCCGAGCCCGCGCACGATGCGGCGGGCGAGATCGACACGGAGCTGACGCCCGCCCCGGAGCAGGCCGCCGCGGTGGCCAACGCGTTCGCCCATCGGCTCTCCATCGTCACCGGCGGCCCGGGGACGGGCAAGACCGCGACGATCCAGCTGATCTGCGCCGCCGCCCGGGCGCAGGACGCCTCGATCCTGCTGGTCGCGCCGACCGGCCGCGCCGCACGGCGCATCGCCGAGTCCTCGGGGGTCGAGGCTTCGACCGTCCACTCCGCCCTCGGCTGGGTGCCCGGCGACGGTCCCCAGCGGACCGAGGAGGACCCACTCCAGACCGACCTGCTGGTCGTCGACGAGACCTCGATGGCCAACCTCGAGCTGCTCGTCACGCTGCTGCGCGCCGTCGGGGACCGCACGCACGTCGTCCTCGTCGGAGACGCGGATCAGCTCGCACCGGTCGGCGCCGGCAAGCCGTTCGCGGAGCTCGTCGCCTCCGGCCTCGTGCCCAAGGCGGAGCTGACGCACATCTTCCGCCAGGCGGCGGGCAGCATGATCGTGCGCGGTGCGCACGCCGTCCGCGGCGGCCGGGTCCCCTCCTTCGCCGCGGAGGACGGCCTCGAGCGCGACCTCTTCCTGATCGAGCGCGCCGATCCGGTCGCGGCACTGGAGGAGATCGTCTCCCTTGTCGCGACCCGGCTGCCCGCGCACTACGGCGTGGACCCCCTGAACGACGTCCAGGTCTTCGCCCCGGTCTACCGCGGCCCGCTCGGCATCGACGCGCTCAACACGCGCCTCCGCGACACCCTGAACCCCGGTGGGGCGCCGGTCCTCGGCGGCCGCCTGCGCGTGGGCGACAAGCTCATGCTGTCCGGGCGCAACCTGCACGACCTCGGGCTGATGAACGGGACGGTCCTGCGACTGCTGGGCGTGCGGGAGGACCTCATCACGGTCGAGGCCGACGGCGTCACCGTCGACCTGCCTGAGGAGGAGGCCGGCGGTCTGCGCCTCGCCTACGCGTGCTCGGTGCACAAGGGCCAGGGCATCGAGCTGCCCGTCGCCGTCCTCGTCGCCCACCCCGGCGCGGGCGCCTTCTTCCTGCGCCGCGAGATGCTCTACACCGCGATGACCCGCGCCCGCAAGGCGACCGTCATCGTCGGGCTGCGCGAGGTCGTCGCCGCAGCGGCGGCCCGCGCCGACACGAGCGGGCGCCACTCGCGGCTCGCCGACCGCCTCACAGCTCCCGGCGCCACGGCGGATCCGCGCCCGCCCGGCTGACGACGTGGGCGGCGACCCGCGCTCCGAAGGCGGCGGCCTGCGCGAGCGCTGCGGCATCGCCGAGCGCTGATCGCGTCAGCCCGCTCTCGATCCACCACGCCAGCAGTCCCGCTCCGAACGCGTCCCCGGCGCCGATCGTGTCCACCACCCGGACGCGATGGGCGGGCACCTCGACGACGTCCTCCCGCGTGACGGCGAGCGCTCCGTCGGCGCCCGCGGTCACCACGGCCGGCGCGCCCAGGCGCCGCGCTGCTTCGGCGGGACGCGCGTCGGGCTCCAGGTAGGCGAGGTCATCGACGGAGGCTTTGAGCAGGTCGGCGCGCGCGAGCACGCGGTCCAGCCGCGCGCGGTAGGCGGTGCGGTCGGCGATCAGGTCCGGACGGCAGTTCGGATCGACGACCACGAGGGTGTCCAGCGGGGCGCCCGTGACCAGGTCCTCGATCACCGTCGCCATCGGCTCCAGGATCAGCCCCAGGGTTCCCACGTGCAGCGCGCCGATGCCCGAGGGCAACGTCACTGCCGACAGCGCCGGCGCTGACGTCCCTTCGCTGTAGAAGCGGTACTCGGCCGCGCCGTCGGTGCCGACGTCGACCACGGCCAGGGTCGTCGGCGCGTCGACGAGCTGCACCGCGTCGAGCCGGACCCCGTCGGCGACGAGCGCCTCGCGCATCCGCGTCCCGAGCCCGTCCGTGGACAGCGCGCCCGCGAACCACGCCGGCTGGCCGAGCCGCGCGAGCGTGCGCGCCGCCGTGAACGGCCCGCCCCCGAGGTGCGCGTCGTATCCGCCCACGGCGTTGGCAACCAGGTCCGCGAGCGCCTCACCGGCAACGACGATCGGCCCCGCCATCGCGGCCACCCTATTCCCGCTAGGTCCCGGGACCCCGTTCCTCTCCCCCCAACCGGGGGAGGGACAGTCACCAACCTCGGGGCTCGCTTCGCTCACGCCCTCGGAAGCCCGGCATGGGGGTAGGGTGCGAAGCGAGATGTCGATCCGCGACGACATCGACCCGCAGGAGACCCGCGAGTGGCTCGAGGCGCTCGACGACGTCCTGCACGCGGACGGACCCGAGCGCGCGGAGGCGCTGATCGCCGAGCTGCTGCACCGCGCGCGTCTGCGCGGCGTCCCCCTCGAGGTCGGCCACAACACGCCCTACGTCAACACGATCCCGGTCAACCGCGAGGAGCAGTGTCCCGGCGACCTCGAGCTCGAGCACCGCATCCGGTCGATCATCTGCTGGAACGCGATCGCGCTCGTGCTCAACGCCAACCGGGAGTCGTCCGAGCTCGGCGGCCACATCGCCAGCTATCAGTCGGCGGCCACGCTCTACGAGGTCGGCTTCAACCATTTCTGGCGGGCCCCGAGCGAGCAGCACGGGGGCGACCTCGTCTACATGCAGGGCCACTCCTCGCCCGGCATCTACGCACGTATGTTCCTCGAGGGCCGTATCGACGAGGCGCAGCTGCGCCGCTTCCGCGAGGAGGTCGACGGCGGCGGCCTCTCCTCCTACCCACATCCTTGGCTGATGCCGGAGACGTGGCAGTTCCCGACGGTCTCGATGGGCCTCGGGCCGCTGATGGCGATCTACCAGGCGCGCTTCATGAAGTACCTCCAGGGCCGCAACCTGCAGGAAACGGCGGGCCGTCAGGTGTGGGCGTTCATGGGGGACGGGGAAATGGACGAGCCGGAGTCGCTCGGCGCGATCTCGCTGGCCGGCCGCGAGTGCCTCGACAACCTCGTGTTCGTCGTCAACTGCAACCTGCAGCGCCTCGACGGGCCCGTGCGCGGCAACGGCAAGATCATCCAGGAGCTCGAGTCCGACTTCCGTGGCTCGGGCTGGAACGTGATCAAGGTCATCTGGGGCCACCGCTGGGACCCGCTCCTCGCCAAGGACGAGCAGGGCCTGCTCGAACGGCGCATGGACGAGGCCGTCGACGGTGACTACCAGACCTACAAGGCACGCAACGGCAGCTACGTGCGCGAGCACTTCTTCGGAAAGAGCCCCGAGCTGCTGAAGATGGTCGAGCATCTGTCAGACGACGAGGTCTGGCAGCTCAATCGCGGCGGGCACGACGCGCAGAAGGTCTACGCCGCCTACACCGCCGCCACCACCCACCAGGGCCAGCCGACCGTGATCCTCGCCAAGACGATCAAGGGCTACGGAATGGGCGCGTCCGGCGAGGGGCAGAACATCGGCCACCAGGCCAAGAAGATGGACGAGAAGTCGCTGCTGTTCTTCCGCGACCGCTTCGGGATCGAGCTCACCGAGGAGCAGGTGCAGAACATCTCGTTCTTCAAGCCGGCCGAGGACTCCCGCGAGATCGTCTACCTGCGCGAGCGCCGCACGGCGCTGGGCGGTGGCCTGCCCCAGCGACGCACTCAGGGCGACACGCTCGCCGTCCCCGGCCTGGAGGTCTTCGAAGCCCAGCTGACCGGCACGGGCGAGCGCGAGATCTCGACGACCATGGCCTTCGTACGCATGCTCGCCGCGCTGGTGCGCGACGACGAGATCGGCCCGCGCATCGTGCCGATCGTGCCCGACGAGTCGCGCACCTTCGGCATGGAGGGCATGTTCCGCCAGCTCGGCATCTTCAGCCAGGTCGGTCAGCTCTACCAGCCTCAGGACCGCGACCAGCTCATGTACTACCGCGAGGACAAGAGCGGCCAGATCCTGCAGGAGGGCATCAACGAGCCCGGTGCCTTCTCCTCGTGGCTGGCCGCCGCCACCTCGTACTCAAACCACGCGCTGACGATGATCCCGTTCTACATCTACTACTCGATGTTCGGCTTCCAGCGCGTGGGCGACCTGGCCTGGGCGGCGGGCGACAGCCGCGCTCGGGGGTTCCTGCTCGGCGGCACCGCCGGGCGCACGACGCTCAACGGCGAGGGCCTGCAGCACGAGGACGGCCACAGCCACATCCAGGCGTCGCTGATCCCCAACTGCGTCTCCTACGACCCCACCTTCAACTACGAGCTCGCGGTGATCATCCAGGACGGCCTGCGGCGGATGTACGCCGAGCAGGAGGACGTGTTCTTCTACATCACGCTGATGAACGAGAACTACGAGCACCCGGCGATGCCCGCGCACTCGGAGGAGGGGATTCTGCGCGGCCTGTATCCGTTGCGCGAGCGCGACGGGGCGCGCGTGCAGCTCATGGGCTCGGGGACGATCTTGAGGGAGGTCGTCGCCGGAGCGGACCTGTTGCGCGACGACTTCGGCGTGGAGGCCGACGTGTGGAGTGCGACGAGCTTCACCGAGCTGCGCCGCGACGGCATGGCCGCCGAGCGCGCGACGCGCCTGCGAGGGGAGAAGGTGACCCCGTACGTGGCCGAGTGCCTCGCCGGGCGCGAGGGCCCGATCGTCGCCGCCACGGATTACATCCGCGCCTTCCCCGACCAGATCCGCCCTTACGTGGACCGGCCGATGGTCTCCCTCGGCACGGACGGCTACGGCCGCTCGGATTACCGCCGCAAGCTGCGCTCCTTCTTCGAGGTCGACCGCCATCACGTCGCCGTGGCGGCGCTGCGCGCGGTCGGGGACGACGACAAGGCATCGGAAGCGATCGCCAAGTACGACATCGACCCTGACGTGGAGGCCCCATGGCTGAGGTAGCAGGCTCTGGCGTCGTTGACGTCACCGTCCCCGACATCGGGGACTTCACGGACGTGCCGGTGATCGAGGTGCTCGTCGCGCCCGGCCAGACCGTCCAGGAGGAGGACCCGCTCGTCGCGCTCGAGTCCGACAAGGCGACGTTCGAGGTGCCTTCGCCGCGGGCCGGCGTGGTGGTCGAGGTCAGGGTGGCTGTGGGCGACAAAGTCAGCCAGGGCGCGGTCGTCCTCACGCTCGAGCCCGCGGAGGACGCCGTGGCGGCTGAGGAGGCGCCCACGGATCCCGCGCCGCAGCAGGCTCCCAAGGAGGAGGACGCCGTGGCGGCTGAGGAGGCGCCCACGGATCCCGCGCCGCAGCAGGCTCCCAAGGAGGAGGCGCCGGAGCTGCTGGCGGACGCCGACGAGGTCTACGCGTCCCCGTCGGTCCGCCGGCACGCGCGCGAGCAGGGCGTCGATCTCTCGACGGTCGCGGGGTCGGGCCGCGGGGGACGCATCACCAGCGACGACCTCGTCCAGCCCGCGACGCCCGCCGCGGCGCCTTCGGGCGCCGAGACCGAGCGCGTCCCGTTGTCGCGCATCAAGAGGATTTCGGGGCCCCACCTGCAGAAGGCGTGGCAGTCCATCCCGCATGTCACCCAGCACGACGAAGCGGACATCACCGACCTGGAGCTGTTCCGCAAGGAGATAAACACGGAGCAGGATTCCGTGAAGGTCACGATGGTCGCGCTGCTGATGAAGGCGTGCGTGGCGTCCCTCAAGGCCCACCCCGAGGTCAACAGCTCGCTGGACGGGGACGACCTGATCCTCAAGCGCTTCTATCACCTCGGCTTCGCCGCCGATACCCCGAGCGGCCTGCTCGTCCCGGTCGTCCGGGACGCCGACCGCAAGGGCCTGCTGGAGATCGCCGCCGAGCTGCGCGAGCTCTCGGGCCGCGCCCGTGAGGGCAAGCTCAAGGCCGAGGAGATGCGCGACGCCACGTTCACGATCTCGTCGCTGGGCGGCATCGGCGGCACCTTCTTCACGCCGATCATCAACTCGCCCGAGGTCGCGATCCTCGGCGTGTCGAAGTCGGCCATGAAGCCGGTCTGGGACGGCGCCGCGTTCGTGCCCCGCCTGCTGGTACCGCTGTCGCTCTCCTACGACCACCGCGTCGTCGACGGAGCGCTCGCGGCGCGCTTCATCACGCACCTCTCGAGCGTCCTGAGCGACCTGCGCCGCGTGCTGCTGTGAGCGAGCGCGCGGACGTGGTGGTGCTGGGCGCGGGCCCGGGCGGCTACACCGCCGCCTTCCGCGCGGCCGACCTCGGCCTGAGTGTCACCCTCGTCGAGCGCTACGAGCGCCTCGGCGGCGTGTGCCTGAACGTCGGGTGCATCCCCTCCAAGGCGCTCCTGCACCTGGCCAAGGTGATCGCGGAGGCCGACGAGGCGCAGGGCATCAGCTTCGGGGAGCCGGAGATCGACCTCGACGGCGTGCGCGCGTTCAAGGACGGCGCCGTGGACAAGCTCACCGGCGGCCTCGGCGGCCTCGCCAAGCAGCGCAAGGTGCAGGTCGTCCACGGCAGCGCGCACTTCACCGGCGCCAACACGCTCGTGGTCGAAGGAGGCGAGGACATCGAGTTCGCCCACGCGATCATCGCCGCCGGCAGTCGCGCGGCGACGTTGCCCTTCCTGCCCGACGACCCGCGGATCATGGACTCGACACGGGCGCTCGAGCTCGCTGACATACCGGAACGGCTGCTGGTCATCGGCGGCGGGATCATCGGCCTCGAGATGGCCACGGTCTACGACGCGCTGGGCGCGCAGGTCACGGTCGTCGAGCTGGCCGACCAGCTCATACCGGGATGCGACGCGGATCTCGTCAAGCCGCTCGCCCGCCGCATCGCCAAGCGCTACGCGGCCGTACACACCGCCACGCAGGTCAGCGCCGTCGAGGCGAAAGACGACGGGCTGCACGTGACGATGGGAGACCAGACGGCCGTCTTCGACTGCGTGCTCGTCGCCGTCGGGCGCAGCCCCAACGGCGCGGACGTCGGCGCCGACGCCGCCGGGGTCGCCGTCGACGAGCGCGGCTTCATCGCGGTCGACGCCCAGCAGCGCACCAACGTCACGCACATCTTCGCCATCGGCGATGTCGTGGGGGAGCCGATGCTCGCCCACAAGGCCACCCACGAGGGCGTCGTCGCCGCCGAGGTGATCGCGGGCCTCGACGTCCGTTTCGACGCCCGCTCCATCCCGTCCGTCGCCTACACGGACCCCGAGGTGGCCTGGACCGGGCTCACCGAGACGCGCGCGAAGGCCGAGGGGATCGCCTACACAAAGGCCGCGTTCCCGTGGGCCGCTTCGGGCCGCGCGCTCGGCGTCGGCCGGCCCGAGGGCACGACCAAGCTGCTGATCGACCCCGAGTCCCACCGCGTGCTCGGAGCGGGCATCACCGGTGTCGGCGCCGGCGAGCTCATCGCCGAGGCGGCGCTGGCGATCGAGATGGGAGCGGTGGCCGAGGACATGGCCCTCACCGTCCATCCGCACCCGACGCTGTCCGAGACGCTCGGCTTCGCGGCCGAGGTCGCCGAGGGCACGGTCACCGACATCCGTCTATGAGCGCCTACGCGCTGGAGATCACCGAGACGGCCGCCTCCGCCGACGCGGTGGCCGTGAGCGAGCACACCGCCTAGCCTTACTCTCCGTAAGTGGCTTTTGAATGGGGTGGACTTGTCGCGTTCGTCGTTCTGGCGCTCGCCTTTGACCTGCGCTCGGGCGCCAAGGCGGCGCCGTCGACCCGTTCGGCGCTGATCTGGTCGGTCGTCTGGACCGGCCTGGGCCTGCTCTTCGCCGTCGTCCTGCTCGTCATCGAGGACGCCAGCCACGCCAGTGACTACCTCTCGGGCTTCCTGATCGAGAAGTCGCTGTCGCTGGACAACCTCTTCGTCTTCGCCATCCTGTTCACGTTCTTCGGTATCCCGGACTCCGAGCGCCAGCGGGTGCTCGTGCTCGGCATCGCGGGAGCGATCGTCCTGCGCACGGGCTTCATCCTGGCCGGCGTCGCCCTCCTCGACGCGTTCTCCTGGTTCACCTACGTGCTCGGCGCGATCCTCGCCATCACCGCCTACAACGTCTGGAAGCACGGCGACGAGGAGATGGACCCCGAGAACACGCGGATCATGAAGGTGGTCCGCAGGGTCACGCCGGAGGGGACGACCAACTTCGTCCTCGCCCTCGTCGCGGTCGCGGCCTTCGACGTGCTGTTCGCGATCGACTCGATCCCCGCGATCTTCGCCATCACGCGCGACACCTACGTCGTCTTTGCCGCAAACGCCTTCAGCCTGCTCGGCATGGTCAGCCTCTACTTCCTGCTCGACACGCTGCTCGGGCGCTTCCGCTACCTGTCGCAGGGCCTCGCGCTGATCCTCGGCTACGTCGCGCTCAAGCTGCTCCTCGAGGACGTCGTGCACCCGCCGGAGTGGCTGAACCTCGTTGTCGTCGTGGTCACGCTGACCGTCGCCGCGCTGCTGTCTAAGCGACGCGAAGACGCCGACGCGGAGGCTGGGCGCGCAGCTCCCGCACCACAGACTGAATGAGGCGCTCGGAGTCGTTGGCGCGGCCGTCGGTGACGGCGCCGACGATCCCGCGCTTGGTCTGAATCAGCTCGATCATCGTCTCGTCGATGGTCTGAGCGGCGAGCAGGTACCAGGCGGTCACCGACTCCTCCTGGCCGATGCGGTGCAGTCGGTCCTCGGCCTGGTCGTGCATCGCCGGCGTCCACTCGAGGTCCAGGAAGACCACGTTGGACGCGCGGGTGAGGGTGATGCCCTGGCCGGCGACGCGGGTCGCGCAGATGATCAGCCCTCCGTCGCGCTGGAATTGGTGCACGGCGGCCTCGCGGCGGTCGATGGAGTCGTCGCCGACGATGTGCAGCGCCTCCGGGAAGCGATGCAGGACCAGCTCCTGGACCTCGCGCGAGCCGGAGAACACGACGAGCGGCTCCTCGGACTCCATGAAGTCTGCGATCCAGGACAGCGCGGCTCCCAGCTTGCCGCGGGCGGCAAGCCGGCGCAGCGTGTTGAGCTGTGCGAGACGCTCCGCGCGCAGGGTGGCGGCGACCCTGGCCTCGAGCTCTGAGAGCTCGAGCGGCTGCTCGCGCAGCCAGGCGATGATGTCGGCTTCGGCGGAGCGGTACTCGCGCTCGTTGTCGAGCGCGACGGGGACGACCACCTGGCGCTTGGCCGGCAGCTGCGGGAGCACCTCGGACTTCAGTCGCCGGACGAAGCAGCGGCGGCGCAGGTGCCAGTGGATGCGCTCCTCGGCGCCGGCGCCCTGGAAGCGGCGCGCGAACTTCGCCCCCGAGCCGAAGTCCTCCAGGCGGCCGAGGATGCGCAGCTGGGCGATCAGCTCCTCCGGATGGTTCATCACGGGGGTCCCGGTGAGGGCGAGCCGCAGCGCCTCGGGGGCGAGCGCCTGAGCCAGCTTGCGGGTCGCCGTGGTGCGCTTGGCGCGCGGGTTCTTGACGTAGTGGGACTCGTCGAGGACCAGCGCCTTGGGTCGCAGGGCGGCCAGGCGGACGGCGTGGGAGGTGACGATCTCGTAGTTGAGGATGATGATGTCCTCATCGCCGTGCGCGACTGCGCCGCCGCCGGACATCACCCGAGTCTTGCGGTGCGGCAGCCAGCGGGCGGCCTCGCGCCGCCAGTTGAGCTTGAGGCTGGCCGGGCATACGACGACGGCGGGGTAGGCATCGTCCTCCTCGAGCGCGGCGAGCGCCTCGACCGTCTTGCCCAGGCCCTGCTCGTCGGCGAGGAACGCGCGCCGGGCCTTGAGGACGTAGTGCACCCCGGCGCGCTGGAAGGGCCGCAGCTCGCCCCCGAGCCGGTCCTCGCAGTCCAGCGGCGGGCCGTCGTGGGCGCGCGAGCGGCGCACCTCCTCGACCGCCAGGGCGTGTTCGGAGCGCAGATCCTCCAGCGCGACGCGCGCGTTGGAGGCCACGTCGATCTCGAACTTGCGGACGTAGTGCTCGAGCGGCTCGAGCAGGTAGGGGTCGATCGGCAGGGTGCGTCCGTGGGCCTCCGCGGCGGGCAGGGCCAGGAAGGCGGGAATCGTGTCGGGGTCCCAGTTGACCTCGAGCTTGAAGCGCGGCTCGCCGACGCTCTGGGAGTAGACCAGCGTGGCGGGCGCCGGCGAGTCGCCGACCAGCAGGCGCTGCAGGCAGCGCGTCGCGCGCTGGTCCAGGCGCGCGCCGGGGAGCTCGTCGATCTCCCGGGCGGCGGCGAGCGAGAACGGCGTGACGGGCTCGAGCCCGTCCGGCAGCTCGCCGGCGATGCGTTCGAAGGCGAACGCGCCGGCGCCGTTGTGGCGGCGTGCGGTCACGCGGCCGACCCACCCCGCGACGGCGCGGGCCAGCCACGCCTCGACCTCGTCGGAGGCAGTCAGCCAGTCGTGGCGCTCGAGTGCGCCCTTGACGAACGGCGCCGTCGCATCCGCCCGCGGCGCCCACCACTCCTTGGCCTCCCAGTCGAAGCGCCGGCCCGGGATGGCGCGCACGCTGTCGACGACGTCGGGCTTGTAGGGAAAGGCGAAGACTACGTGGTCGTGGCCGTACTTGTCCTGGCGGAGGGTGACGTGCGGAAGCTCCTCTACCGCCTTCACCGGCTCCGGATCGCCTCCACCAGGGCACCGATGAGGCGCGACTCCTCGTCGGCCTCGGGATGCCACTGCACGCCGAGCGCAAAGCGGTGCGCGGTGGACTCGAACGCCTCGGGCAACGCGTCGCCGTCGCTCCAGCCGGTCACGATGAAGGCGTCGGCGACCCGGTCCACCGCCTGGTGATGATGGGACTTGACGGCGGTGGCGACCGCGCCGGCTGCGCGCGCGGCGAGGGAATCGTCCGACAGCCGGACCGCGTGGTCGCTCCACGTGCCCTGCGTGTGGCGGTGGTCTTCGTGCCCGACCACGTCGGGCACGTGCTCGATCAGCGTGCCGCCGGCAGCGACGTTCATGACCTGCATGCCGCGGCAGATGCCGAGCATGGGCACGTCGCGCTCGAGCGCGCGCCGGCCGAGGGCCATCTCGAAGGCGTCGCGCTCGGGATCGTCGCCGACGTCCACGCCGCCGGCGAGGACGATGCCGTCCACGTGATCGAGCAGCTCGTCGGGATCCCCGGTGCTCACCGGGTCGGGCACGAGCAGGACGGCCAGGGCACCGGCGCGCTGCACCGCACGCACGTAGTCGCGGGGCAGGAGCACGGAATCCTGGTCCCAGGGCCCGAACCGCGCCCGGGTGTGCGTCGCGCAAAGACCGATCACGGGACGCTCGGGCATCGGAGTGACGTTACCCTCACGTGCGGTGGAGGGCCATCAGCGGACCGCCCAGCTGTCGGTCCTGGCGGCCATCGTGCTCGTGGCGGTCAAGCTCGTCACGGGCCTGGCCACCGGTTCGCTTGGCCTGATCGCCGAGGCGCTGCATTCGGCGACGGATCTGGTGGCCGCAGTGCTGACGCTCTACGCCGTGCGCGTCGCCGTCCGGCCGCCCGACCGCGAGCATCCCTTCGGGCACGGGAAGGCCGAGCATCTGGCGGCGCTCGGCGAGGCCGCGGCGCTCGCCGTGGCATCGGTGGTGCTCGCTGCGCTGGCCGCGACGCGGCTCGCCAGCGGCAGCGGCGCCGACATCGACGCGGCCTGGTGGGCCTTCGCGGTCCTCGGCTTCGTGATCGCCGTCGACGCCTTCCGGGCCACCGCGTCATACCGCGGTGCCAAGCGCTACAACTCGCCGGCGCTGGCGTCCAACGCGTTGCACTTCACGGGCGACCTCCTGGGCTCGGTGGCAGTGGTCGTCGGCCTGCTGTTCGTACGCGCGGGCTATCAGGAGGGCGACGCCATCGCGGCGCTGATCGTCGCCGTCCTGGTCATCGCGGCCGCCGTCCGGCTCGCGCGCAACAACGTCCGGGTGCTCATGGACCAGGCGCCGGAGGCGGCCGCCGGCGCGGCGCGCGACGCCATCGCCCGTGACGAGCCCGGCGTCGAGGTCAAGCGCCTGCGCGTGCGCGAGGCGGCCGGGGCCTACTTCGTCGACGCCGTGGTCGGCGTCCGGCCCGACGCTGCGGTCGGCCAGGGCCACGCGCTCGCGGACGCGGTCGAGGCGTCGGTGCGCGAGGCGCTTCCGCGCGCCGACGTCGTCGTCCACGTCGAGCCCGGCGAAGCCCGCGACCTGCGCGAGCGCATCAACGCGGCGGCGTCAGGCGTCCTCAACGTGCGCGAGATCCACAACGTGCGCATCGTCACCGTCGAAGGCCTGCACGAGCTCTCGCTGCACCTCAAGCTCCCACCGTCGCTGCCACTGGACGAGGCGCACGCGGTGGCGACCGAGATGGAGGTGGCGATCCAGGCGGCTGCACCCGAGGTCTCGCTCATCCACACGCACATCGAGCCGCTCTCAGTCGAGCGTTCCGGGGCCGAGGTGGAGGCCGGCGACGAGCGTGCGATCATCATCGAGGTGGTTCGCTCGCTCACCGGCCGAGCGCCTGAGCAGCTGCGCATGCGCGCGGGCGAGCGCGGCCGGGTCGTCGCGTTGCTGACGGTGTGCGTGGACGCGGGGCAGCCGCTGCGTGACGCCCACGCGCTGGCCTCACGGATCGAGGAGGAGATCATCCGCCGCGCGCCGGCGGTGGTCGACGTCATCGTGCACACCGAGCCACGGGAATGACCGAGATCCGCCCAGCCGTCGAGGCCGACATCGAGGCCCTCGCCAGGCTCATGGCCGACCCCGGCATCAGGCGCTGGTGGGGCGACACGCCCGCCGCCGACCTGCGCGAGCAGCTGCCCGCGGCCTTCGTGATCCTTGACGCGGGCAAGTTGATCGGCTGGCTGCAGTACGAGGAGGAGACCTGGTTCCAAGGGCCGTGCGTCGCCTTCGACGTGGCGATCGCCGACCGCCACACCGGGCACGGCCGCGGTCGGGCCGCGCTGCGCCTGGCGGTGGCGCACTTCGCTGCGCGCGGCCACCACCGGTTCACGATCGACCCCGCGGTGGCCAACACGCCCGCGGTCCGCGCCTACACGGCGGCGGGCTTCACCCCGGTCGGCGTGATGCGCGCCTCCTCGCGCGTCTACCGCGACGATGCCTTCGAGGACGATCTGCTCATGGAGCTCATCGTCATGCCGCCAGAAACGCCCTGACCGCGTCGAGCGTGTCGGCTTGGTCGGCCGTCTTGTCCTCGCGGTAGCGCAGGACGCGCGCAAAGCGCAGGGCGACGCCGCCGGGGTAGCGGGTCGAGGCCTGGGCCCCGTCGAAGGCGATCTCGACGACGCCGCCTTCGACGCCGGCTCGCTGGTCGAGCCCTGCTCGCATAGGCTTCGCGCCCGTGCCGCAGTTCGACGTGTCGTCACACCGCGAGGACGGCGCGCCCGGGGGTGCAGCGCGTCTTCGGCATCGCCGGGCTCGAATCGGTCCTGCCCTTCGCCGACGAGGCGGCGGGTGCCTGACCGGGTGACGCTCGAGCGGGGACCGCAGGCGCCGGCTCAGGCGCGCACCGCTGTTGCCGGCTGGCTGGTCGGCAGAGTCGACGGGGCGATCGTGGCGGACGTCAAGCTGCTCGTCTCCGAGCTCGTCACCAACGCAGTCCGCCACCAGCACGCGCGCGGCCGCATCGAGATGGCCTTCGCCCTCGCGGGCGGGCGCGTGCGCGTCGAGGTGTCAGACCCGGGGGGCGGGTTCGACAAGCCGCCGGTCAAGGAGCCGCCGCCGGACGCGCTCGGCGGGCGCGGGCTGCTGATCGTCGACCGGGTCGCGTCGCGCTGGGGCGTGGCGCGGGGGCAGCCCACGCGCGTCTGGTTCGAAGTCGGCTAGCCGAAGAAGACTTCGGCCGTCTCGAAGAGCTCGGGGTCGAGCAGCTTCGGCGCCGCCAGCGCCTCGGCGAGCGGGACCGTGATGACCTCCGTGCCGCGCAGCGCGACCATCTTTCCGGTTTCCCCGCGCGTGACGGCGTCGACGGCCGCGATGCCGAACCGGGTCCCCAGCACGCGGTCGTAGGCGTTGGGCGTTCCGCCGCGCTGGACGTGGCCGAGGATCGTCATGCGCGTCTCGTAGCCCGTGCGTGCCTCGATCTCGTGCTCGAGCGCGACGGCGACGCCGCCCAGGCGCGCGTGCCCGAAGGCGTCGACCTGCCCGGTCGAGCTCGCCTCGGTCGCGTCGGCCGGATGCGCGCCCTCGCTGACGACGACGATCGAGAACCGGCGCCCCTTGGCGTGGCGGCGGCGCAGGTGGTCGCACACCTCGTCGATATCGAACGGCCGCTCGGGCACGAGGATCGCGTCGGCGCCGCCCGCGATGCCCGAGTACGCGGCGATCCAGCCGGCGTGGCGACCCATCACCTCGACCACAATGACGCGATCGTGGGACTCGGCCGTCGTGTGCAGGCGGTCGATCGCGTCCGTGGCGATCTGCACCGCGGTCTGGAACCCGAAGGTGAAGTCCGTGCCGGCTAGGTCGTTGTCGATCGTCTTCGGGACGCCGACGACTCCGACGCCGGCCTCGGAGAGCTTGCCCGCGACGCCGAGGGTGTCCTCGCCGCCGATCGGGATCAGCGCCTCGACGCCCGTGTCGGCCATGCCCGCCCGCACGCCGTCGGCGCCGGGCCCGCCGTCTTTGAACGGGTTCGTGCGCGAGGTGCCGAGGATCGTCCCGCCGCGGTGCAGGATGCCCTGCGTCGCCTTGTGGTCGAGCTCGATGCCCTCGCCTGCGAGCACGCCCGCCCAGCCGTAGGTGAAGCCGAAGAACTCGTGGTCGTGGACGTCGATGCCCTTGCGCACGACCGCGCGGATCACCGCGTTGAGCCCTGGGCAGTCGCCGCCGCCGGTCAAGAGGCCGATGCGCGCCATGGACGCTGAAACATACCCGGGCCCGCCGTCCGTGGCGGGCCCGCTCCGTCAGGAGGCGCTACGCGACGGGAGCCGGCGAGCGGCGGGTCACGGACTCGCACGACCCGTTCGGGTTGCCCTCGACGGCGTCCTCGATGACGTCGGTCAGGTCGAGCACCGCACGGTCGTTGCCCGTACCGCAGTTCACGGTGTCGGCCGAGCCGTCGGAGGTGCGGATGCGGTCGTCGCCGTCGCCGCCGCGCACGGTGTCCGTCGCTGCGAGCCCGGAATCGGCGCGGGTGGCCGCCAGCAGGCGATCGTTGCCGTTGCCGCCCGAGAGCGTGTCGCTGCCGGCGTTGGCGAAGATCAGGTCGTTGCCGTCCTGGCCCTCGATCGTGTCGTTGCCGACGCCGCCCACGAGCCGGTCGCGTGCGTCGCCGCCGAGGATCCGGTCGTCGCCGGAGCCGCCGAGCACCAGGTCCTCGCTCTCGAGGTCACCGACCTCGGGGAAGTCGCCGATGAGGACGTCGTTGCCCTCGTTGCCGCGGATCACGTCGTCGTCGTAGAGCCCGTTGATGGTGTCGTCGCCGACGCGGCCCGACAGCACGTCGTCGCCCTTGCGGCCGAGGAGTGTGTCGTTGCCCGGCCCGCCGCTCACGCGGTCGTTGCCGTCGCTGCCATCGACGTTGTCGTCGCCGGCCCGGGCGAAGACCCGGTCGTTGCCGGCCAGCGCGTTGATGTTGTCGGCGTTGACCGAGCCGACGATCCGATCATCACCGGGGGTGCCGTTGATGTCGAGCGCGAACGCGGTCGCCGTGAGCACTGCGAGCAACCCGACCGTGACCGCGAGGCCGAGTCCCATTCGTGAGCGTTGAAGCATCGGTCCTGCCTTCCTGAAGAGTGGTTGACACTCCTAGAATCCCCAGCCCCAGCAGCGAGTCGCCAGTGTCTTAGAGATCTCTCAGGGGTTCTGCTCGTGTCGCTATCGTCTCGATCCTCGTGGGGGCGTAGCTCAGTTGGTTAGAGCGCCGGCCTGTCACGCCGGAGGTCGCGGGTTCGAGTCCCGTCGCTCCCGTCCCCTGAAGTCCCTGTAGATAAGCGCTTCGACCGTCCGCTCTGGCTAGGCGGAAGACGCTCTTGAGGCCGTGTGGGGAACTCTGGGGGAACATGCCGAGCGCCGAGCGCGCTCAATCTCGTCCTCGGCATCGATGCTGGTCCGGCATCGCGTAGGCGCGTCGCGGTCGTCCGCTGCGCGTGCCCTTCGCGACGGGGATCGGCATCGCGTCGACGTGCGGCTCGTCCGTGGCGGGCGGGGTCATGCGCACGCGCAGGTGGTAACGGAGCAAGCTGGTCTGCGGGGATCGCCAGCTGCGGCCAACCTTGACAGCCCCCGGAAGGCGACCCTCGCGAGGCCATTCTCGCCACAGTGCGGAGCTGTGAAGGACATCTGGGGGCACCCCGACCCCCACACCACCCGCACCCTGGATTCGCACGCGTCCGGCTGCGGCGCCGCCTCGCCGATCACGGCCACACGCTTGTGTAGAACCGGTGGGGCGTCGGGTATCGGCTGCTGCCGTGAATCCCGGCCGAGGAGTTGAACGATCCCGGCGTGATGTCACACTGAAGGACCGCACATGAGCAACGGAACGCAACATCTCACCGTCGTCGGCGACCGCGCCGGCGAGTACATCCTCGACGAGGAGCTCGACGACGGGCGGCTCGTCATCCGCCCCGACACCAGCGCTCAGGCGATGCGGCACCGCCTCGGCGGCGAGCCGATCACGGGCGACGAGTTCGACCGCATCGCCGACGAGTACGGCGTCCTGCCTGCCGACGGCGAAGGCTGAGCCGTGCCACAGCCGGCTCGGGCACCGCGCCTGGAGGCGCGCTTCGACGAGCTGCTGTTCCGCGAGGACCTCGCGCACGCCACTCGCGCGGGCCAGGCCGTCGCCGCTGAGCGGCACGCCACGACGCTGCTGCTGAAGGCGGGGCACGCAGCGTGCAGCAGGTACTCACGGCTCCGAGCCCGCTGACGCGACCGACCGGTCACTGACGCTCCGGGAGGCGGTAGTCAGGTCGCCGCACGGTGGGGATCGGGCCGGCCCCGCAGGCTGGGCGGGGCGGCGGCAAACCGCCACGCCAGCTCGCCACCTCGCCTAACTGCGAGCCGGCCCTCGCGGGCCTTGGCGAGCTGGCGCGTGCGTTCGCAGCCGCCCCGCCTGGGCCCGGGCATGCCCGACCCCCACCGCACCAAGGACCCGGCCAAGCCCACCAGGAAGCAGCTCGCATACGTACGGCTCGTATGACGACCGCCACGATTGTGGCGAGGCGCGGCCGGCCCGGTCACGGCGTCGCCCGCACGGTCCAGGTGCGTCCATCGTCTGTCGAGCGCTTGACGGTTCCATCGGCCCGCGCGGCGTATAGATCGCTGCCGTCGGCGATGAAGGCGGCGGGTTGCCCACCGATGGTTCCGACGTCCTGCCAGTTGCGGCCGCCGTCGTCGCTGACGCGTACCTGCCCCTGCCCGTCGACCAGATAAAGCTGGTTCGGGCGAGGCCAGGCGAGAAGGCCGGCGAGCCTGTCGTCCAGTGGTCGCCAGCCGTTGCCGGCGTCGGTCGATGAGAACACTCCCTTCTCGGTCGACGCGACGATGCGGTCGGGGTCGGACGGATCGATGGCGAGTGCGTAGACCCCCGCCGGTGGAGCTTGTTCTTTCCATGAGCGGCCTTCGTCGGAGGACACCATGAGACGACCGGTCGCGCCGTTGAACCCGTAGACGCGAGATCCCGATGATTCGAGGACGTGAAAGTCGGCCTGGCCGGCGAGCGAGATGTTCTTCCAGCTCTGCCCGCCGTCACGGGATTCGATCAGACCCAGGTTCGGTGGCTGATCCTGCTGGGTGGGATCCGGGTGGCCTGATCCGATGAAGCGCGCCTCATCAAGAACGGAGAACCCCATGACATCTTGCTGTGACGCTCCGAGCCGCCGGGCCTTTGTCTGGCCTTCCGGAGCGGTCCACAACCCGGTGTGCGTCGCGATGTAGAGCGTCTTGTCGCGGACACCGAGTCCATGGATGTGCTGCAAGCCGGCCTCCTCGGGCGTCTCAGGCAGCGACTCGACGGTGGTCGATTGACGTTGTGACGAGTCGCCGTCGCCGCCGCACCCCTGAACGAGAAGGCCAGCAAGTAGAGCCAGCGAGATCAGCAAGGTTCGTTTGAAGGACATCGGAGGACAAAGTACTACTCGGAGTAGCAGTGCCGGTCCAGGCGCTGCTACTATTCCCGCTAGTACGTGCTGTCGTACTACCGACTAGGAGCAAGCAAAGCAACCATGGAAACCGCACTCTTCATAGTGGCCATCGCCGTGGCGGGGCTCGCCTGCCCCGCGATGATGTGGTGGAACAACAGGCGCGGCCGCGCTGCATCATGCTGCGCCCCTGCTGGCAGCTCTGGACGGTCGCCGTCGATCGAGGAGCTCCGTCGCCAGCGCGACGAGATTGCCGTCGCAATTGGCGAGCCGAGCAGATCCGAGCGCCGCTCCGCGCCCGTCCCAACTCGTACCACGAACTAAGGAGTCATCCGAATGGCATCCGTCCTTCCGTCTCTCGCGCTGCTCGCCTGTCCTGTGGGAATGGGCCTGATGATGTGGTTCATGGCCAAGGGCCAGCGCAAGCAGAACCCACAGCCGGCCCAGCCTGACCAGCCGGCCATCCCTCGGAGCGTCGAGCAGATGCGCGAGGAGCAGCGGCGCCTGGACGTAGAGATCGGTCGTCTCGAGGGCGCCGAGCATCACGGATCCTCCCGCTAGCCGTATCGTCGCGCCCGCTGACCTGAACGGATCTGATGGACAGCAGCATCTTCTTCGGCGGCTCCGCCGTGGCGGCCATGCTGGCGGGCACGGTTGCGCTCTTCGCTCCGTGTTGCATCTCCGTGATGCTGCCGGCGTACTTCGCGAGCGCCTTTCAAAACCGCCGGCTGCTGGTGGCCATGACATTCCTGTTCGCCGCGGGCGTGGCGGCGGTCATCCTCCCGATTGCGCTTGGCGCGGCGCTACTCCAACGCGTGTTCATCGAGCGTCACACCGTCATCTATGTCGTGGGTGGTGCGATCCTCATCGCGCTGGCGGTGTACACGCTTCTCGGCGGAAAGCTCCGGCTGCCTATGCCTGGGCGCCGCGCGGGGCGACGGGGGCCGGCCGGCGTCTTTACGCTCGGCGCCTTCTCCGGCATCGCGAGCGCCTGCTGTGCCCCCGTGCTCGCAGGTGTAATTGCGCTATCGAGCGTCGCGTCTTCTTTCGCGGTTTCCGTCGGCCTCGGCGCGGCGTACGTCTTCGGGATGGTTGCGCCCCTTTTTCTCGTCTCGCTGCTGTGGGACCGCTTCGATTGGCAGTCCAGCCGGCTGTTTCGACCCCGAGCGGTCAGCTGGCGAATCGGACCCATCAGGCGAACCGTCGCCGCGACCGGGATCGCAAGTGGCGTGCTTCTGTTGCTCATGGGAGGCGGCATGCTCTACATCGGTCTCGCAGAGGACGCGATGCCGTCGGGCAGCGGCTGGCAGGCGGACATCTCGAGCGAGCTCCAGCACTACGGCAGCGTCGCCACTGACGCGGTGGCCTGGATTCCCGGCTGGGCCGGAGCGATCCTGATCGCTGCGATCGCTGCGCTGCTCGCTCGCGTCGCCTTTCGACAACTTCTCGGCGCTCGCCAGCCACCGGTTCGCTCGGATCCAACGGCTGGCATCCGCCAGCAGGCGGACGCCGTTCGCCCACACGATTACGTCTAGGAGGATCGGTTATGGCACGTCGAACAGTCGAAAAGGAACAGCGCCGACAAGAACGCCTGAGAGTCGAAGCTCAGGCCGCTCGCACCGCCCGGGCGCGAGCGCTTGGTGTTCGCGTCGTCATCGCGGTCGGCGCCGCTGTGGTGGCCCTCGGCGGGATCTTCGTCCTCGGCTCCGGCGGTAGTGGTGGCGCTTCCGCTCCGGGTCCGGGGGTCGGCGACGGCATACGCATACTGACGGCTTCAGTCCACAGCCGGCGGCGAGTACGACCTCGGCGGCCGCGGCGGCAAGCGAGTCCTTCTCTACTTCCAGGAGGGCATCGGATGTCAGCCGTGCTGGGACCAGATCGCTGATCTTGAACAGACGCCCGAGCAGCTCGAAGCGCTCGGCATCGACGAGCTGGTGACCATTACTGGCAACGAGCTCGACGACCTTCAGCAGAAGGTGGCTGACGAGGACCTGGAGACTCCGGCTCTCGCCGACCCGGGGCTCGCGGCGTCGCAGGGCTATGCGGCGAACCAGTACGGCATGATGGGCGACAGCGCGAATGGCCATTCGTTCGTGGTTGTCGGACCGGACGGTCGCATCGAGTACCGCGCCGACTACGGGGGCGCTCCGAACTACACCATGTACGTGCCGGTGAGAAACCTCCTCGCCGACATCCGAGCCGGTCTGGCGACGGGGCCAGACGAGTCCTGATGAAGGTAACCCTGTTGACTCAGGAGAACTGCGACTTCTGCGATCAGGCCAAGGATCTGCTCCATCGCCTTGGTCCCGAATTTGGTCTTGAGGTCAAGCTGATCGATGTGTCCACGGACCGCGGCAGGTCGCTAGCCGAATCCGGTGGTGTCCTCTTTCCGCCAGGCGTCCTCTTGGACGGTCAGGCCTTCTCGTACGGGCGGCTCTCCGAGCGGCGGCTCCGGCGGGAGCTCAAGCGCCGGGCGCCCGTCCGCTAACGATCGGGAGCGTCGATCTCGAAATCCGTTACCCCAAGTACGATTGCGGGTAGTAGAAACGGGATGACCGTTCGGACGGAGCCATGATGGACATGAGCGGAATGGGCTTGATGATGCTCATCGGAGTCCTCCTCGTGGCGCTGATCATCGGCGTCGCCATTTATCTCGCCGTTCGGGGCGCGCTTCACCGCGGTGATCCAGATGCGGAGCCGCTTGAGATCCTGCAGAGGCGACTTGCTGCGGGCGAGCTCACAGCAGACGACTACTTCGAGCGCGAGTCAGCCTTGAGAAATTCGCAGTCTTCTCGGCGTCGACGCTAGAAGCGTGCGGCCCGACCCCGGGTTCGGAGCTGCTGCTACTCTAAGTAGTAGATGACGCTGGGGTCTCGACGTGGCCGGTAAGAACACGCGACGAGACCGCGAGCACCGCAAGCTCGAGGAGATGCGCCTCGCGCGCGAGATCGCCGAGAAGCGCGAGCAGGAGGCGCGGCGGCGCTGGATCATGGGAGGCGTTCTGCTGATCCTCGGGGTTCTGCTGGCCGCGGGAGCGTTGCTGGGTCCGAACCTGCCCGGTCCTGAGGCCAAGGGCGCGAGCCTGCTCGTCATCTTCGGTATCGGCTTGACGGCCGGCGGCTTGTCCTGCCTGGCGGTGCAAGGCGGGCTGCTCACGGTCGCGGTCACCGGCGGCCGTGAGCACCGCGATAGCCCGGACGCACTCGAGGGGAAAGCAACACCGATCCTCTGGTTCCTCGGCGCGAAGCTGACGGCGTACACACTGCTCGGCGGACTGCTGGGCGCTCTCGGTTCTCTCGCCGAGCCGAGCTCGACGGTGCGCGCGGCGATCATGGGTGCGACTGCCCTGCTCATGATCGCAACGGCCCTTCACTTCCTCAAGGTACACCCGATCTTCCGCTACGCGATCATCCAGCCGCCCCGGTTTCTGACCCGCCGCATGCAGCAGCGCGCTCGAGCCGGAGGCGCCTTTGCCCCGGCCCTCCTTGGCGGAATGACCGTCTTCCTGCCCTGTGGCGTTACGCAGGCCATGCAGTTGCTCGCCATCAACTCCGGCAGTCCGGCCCTGGGTGCGGCCACGCTGTTCGTCTTCGTTCTGGGGACCTCCCCGCTGTTCTTCTCGCTCGGCTATTTCGCGACACGGCTCGGCGCTGCAACGCATGCGCGCTTCATGAAGATCGCCGCCGCGGCGATCCTGATCGTGGCGCTGTTCAGCCTCGACGGCGCGCTCAAGCTCGGCGGGTCTCCAGTGACGTTCGCGAAGGCCAGGTCCGCGATCTTCGAGCCCGAACCCGCGGTCCCCGCCGCCGTCGCCTCCGATGGGGTGCAGGAGGTCCGGATCGTCGCCGGGTCTGCCGGTTATTCCCCCGGGTCAGCAGAGATCCGAAGCGGCGAACCGTCACGGATCGTCTTCTCCGGCGATGGAAGCGGCGGATGCTCGCTGGCGCTGCTCTTCGAGGGCAAGCAGTACTACATAGATCCAGCGGGAGCGATGTCGATCGACCTGCCGCCGCAAAAGCCGGGCACCATCGACTACACGTGCGCGATGGGTATGTACGGAGGAAGCATCGAGATCACATGACGAAGGCAAAGCTGAAGATCGCCGGGATGCACTGCGCGAGCTGCGCCGTCAGCGTTGACGACGCGCTCGAGGACCTTCCTGGCGTCAAGCGAGCTTCAACCTCGTTTTCCCGCGGACGCACCAAACTCGAGTTCGACGAGACGAACCTGGATCTCGAGGCCATCCGCTCGGTCATCACCGAGCTGGGTTACCAAGTCGATCAGGCGTAGGGCTTCGCGCGACCTCGCGCTTGCTCAGGCGCGGGAGGCGCCGACGATCGCTTTTCGACGCGCCGGCGAGTCTCGGCGAGAGTCGCCGACCATAAGGATCAGGCCCAGTGCCACGAGCACGAACGAGAACAGCTGCGGCATGGTCAGCCCCACGACGACAGGATCGTTGAGTCGCACGATCTCGACCACCGCGCGCGAGCTTCCCATCGCAATGGCGAACAGCCCGAACAGACGCCGAGGCGCGAGTCGATCGCGGAACCGCCACAGGAGTGCCGCGGTCGCGAACGCCAAGATGGCTTCGTAGAGCGGAGCAGGATGCACGCGATCCGTCGTCGGAACGGTGCCGTTGGGAAAGCTCATAGCCCAAGGAAGGTCCGAAGGGCCACCGTACGTTCCGTCCCCTGCGAGCAGACAACCGAGACGTCCCATGGCGTAGGCCACTGCGAGCGGAATGGTGGCCATCGCGGCAAGCCGCCAGAGCGGCAGCCCGCGTCGGCGCGCGATCCAGAGCACTGCAGCCGTACCGCCAAGCACTCCGCCGTACCAGGTGAAGCCCGTCCCGCCGAGGTCGTGCAACGAGACGTCGCTTCCGACCTCCACGAGGTAGTACACCTTCGCTCCGGCGAAGCCACCGACAACGCCGGCCAAGGTGAGAGGAAATGCGTGCTCGCCGCTGAGCCTGCCCCGGATGAGCTCGCGTTGGAGAAGCCAACCGGCCGCAATGGCCGCAAGGGCCTTGCTGACGCCGTAGCTCTGAATCTGAAGGCCGAAGAAGTCGAGGATGACGGGTCGCATGACCCTGCTTTAGCCGAAGCTGGGTTGGGGAAGGCGGAGCGCCCAGGTTCCTACTAGCTATCCTAGTAGATGCAGGGAGCGGTAGGTCAGCGGGCGGCCGAGGCGACGCCGGCCGCGCGGAGCCGCCTGGTGGATGCGATGAGCAGCGTCGCTCCGAAGAGCGCAGGAACGATCGTCATCGTCCACGCGCAGACCTGGGCCAAGACGAACGGCAGAGACATGCCCGCCCCGCTGCTCGAGGTTGCTGCGGAGGCCCCGAGAGCGATCAGCCCCGCCAACGTGACGATCGCCCCAACGAGGAGTGAGACCGGCAGCTTCCAGCGGACACGTGCACCGACCAAATGGTCAACGCGCTCCGGCGCGATCCCGACCACAACCTGCGCATCCGGACGATCGCCGAACGTGAGCAGCGCGGAGGCGAGGAACGCGCGATCACCGACTGCCGCGACTGCGGCCTCGTCTGCTGCGAGCTCAGCGAGCGCTGCGTACCGCTGCCGCAGCCGCCGCAGGATTGGCAGGAAGAAGAGGGCGTCTCCGAGTACGTGCGCCGCCAGAAGCCGCAGCGGATCCCGCCGTTGCTGATGGTGACGTTCGTGGGCGACCACCGCCCGCAGCTCATCGTCGTCGAGAGCGATCAGGGCACCGGTGGAGAGGTACACGCGCGGGCGCAGCAAGCAAGCGCAGAACGCCAGGGAGCGATCATCGTCGACGAGATCCACTTCCGTGCCGTCGATGTCGATTCGATCGACGACGCGAAGCTCCTTGAGAAACCGGCGCTGAGCGGTCTTCTTGACGACCAACGAGCGAAGGCCGAGAGCGAACGCCGCGAGACTGAGACTGCCGAGAAGGGCGATCGCGATTGACGGCAAGGTGAGGTCTGGAAGCAGCGCGTTGCGACACGCTTCGACGAGCGCGGAGAAGCTGGGCAATCCGAGGTCGACGGACGTCATCGCCAGCGCCGTTGCGGTGATGAGAACGCCAACTGCCAGGGTCGCGAGGCCAATTGAGAGTCGATACAACCGCCTTGCGCTACCCACGGCGGGCCAAACGTCTGAGCTGCTCGCGCCGGGGACCATCGATCTTCGACATCTGCTTGGCGAAGTTGACGAGGGCGACCTCGCCGAACTCATCGACCAGAGCCTCAACTGCGGCCTCGGCGCGAGCTTCGAGGTAGTCCTCGCGCGTCGCACGCGGCGCGTAGACGAACCCTTTGCCTTCCTTCCGACGCTCGAGGATCCCCTTGCGCTCCAGGCGTGCCAAGACCGTCATGATCGTCGTGTAGGCGCGCTGCTTGTCCGAGTGCTCGTTGAGCGCCGCAAGGACATCTCGAACCGTGGCCTCTCCCAGGCGCCAGACCTCCTCCATGACCTCGGCCTCGACCTCATGGAGCGGCGGTGGGATGTCAGGACCGGACGAGCTCATGCTGCGACTCAGGGTAGTAGATCAACGCCCACCCCGCGGCTTGAAGCGGCGGAGCCGAAGGGAGTTCGCGACGACGCTCACAGACGAGAACGCCATCGCCGCACTGGCGATGATCGGACTCAGCAGCCCGAGCGCCGCTAAGGGGATCGCTGCGGTGTTGTAGCCGAACGCCCACCCGAGGTTCTGATAGATGATCCGCAGCGTTCTGCGGGAGAGATCGAGCGCCGTGACGACGCCCTGCACATCCCCTGAGATCAGCGTGAGATCGGAGGACTCGATCGCGACGTCGGTTCCCGTGCCGATCGCGATACCAAGGTCGGCCTGCACCAGCGCCGGAGCATCGTTGACCCCGTCGCCGACCATTGCGACGCGCAGGCCCTCGCTCTGCAGTCGACGGACCTCGGTGACCTTGTCCTCGGGAAGGACCTCCGCCATGACCCTCTGGATGCCGATCTGCGAGGCGATGGCATTGGCTGTCCGGGTGTTATCCCCGGTGATCATGGCCACCTCGAGGCCCCGTCTGGTCAACTGGGCAACGACGCTCACGGCCTCATCCTTGACGGTGTCTGCCACTGCGAGGACGCCACGGATGCGACCGTCCCAGCCTGTGAAGACAGCCGTGCGCCCTTGCGCCTCAAGCTCTTCCGACGCCGCCTGGAGGCCTTCCGGTGCGGTCAATCCCGCCGCGATCAGATAGCTCTGCCGGCCCACGATCACCTCCACGCCCTCGACGACGCCCCGCACGCCGAGGCCGGCGGTCGATACGAAGCCCGTCACTTCCGGGAGGCGGGTCGTGCGTTCGCGGGCTCCGGCGACGATCGCGGCTGCCACGGGGTGCTCGGAATGAGCTTCCACGGCCGCCGCACGCCGCAGCATGCCATCGGCGTCTGTGTCGGCACCGTCCACTGGCAGCACGTCAGTGAGCGCCATCTCGCCCCGGGTGAGGGTGCCTGTCTTGTCGAACACGACGACATCGATGCGACGACTCTGCTCCAAGACCTCGCCGCCCTTGATGAGGACGCCGTGCTCCGCCCCGCGCCCCGTGCCCACCATGATCGCCGTCGGGGTTGCCAGCCCCAGTGCGCACGGGCAGGCGATGATGAGGACGGCGACCGCCGCCACGAGCCCGGCGGCAGGGTCGCTGAGCGCCAGCGCCCACACCGCGAAGGTGAGTAGGGCGATCGTAAGCACGACGGGCACGAAGATCGCCGAGACCTGGTCGGCCAACCGCTGTACCGGAGCCTTGCCGCCCTGCGCCTCCTCCACGAGGCGGACGATCTGCGCCAGCGCGGTGTCCGCGCCGACGGCCGTGGCGCGCACGTCCAGGCTGCCGTGCGCGTTGATGGTCGCACCGGCGACCTTGTCACCCACTTGCTTCTCGACCGGCACCGACTCTCCCGTCATGACGGCCTCGTCGACGGCCGACGCCCCGGCGACCACGACGCCGTCGACCGGCACCTTCTCCCCGGGACGTACCCGGACGACGTCGTCCACGTGCACCTGCTCGATGGCAACCATCACCTCTTCGCCATCGATCAGCGCGCGCGCCTCCTTCGCTCCGAGTTCGAGGAGCTTACGAATCGCGCTCGACGCACGGCCTTTGGCCCGAGCCTCGAAGAACCGTCCGAGACAGATGAACGCGATGATCAACGCCGCAGTGTCGAAGTAGAGGTCGCCACCGAGGAACAGCGCGGCGGTTGAGTAGATGAACGCCGCCAGCGTGCCTATGGCGATGAGCGTGTCCATGTTTGCGCCGCCGGTTCGCGCGCGCTCTACAGCCGTCCGGAGGAAGGGCCACCCGGCGACGAACTGCACCGGCGCGCTCAGCACGAACATTGCCCACCGACCCCACTCCTCCTCCATCACGGTGAACGAGAGGACAAGCACGAGTATGCCGAGGGGCCACGCCAAAACGACGCGGCGCAGCCACGCCGTCCGCTCAGCTGCTTCAGTCACCGTCTTGTCGCTCGGCGTCGCGCCTGCGGTAGCGATTCCGTAGCCGATGCGCTCGACGGCCGCTTCGAGTTGTCCGGGCGCGACGGTTCTCGGGTCGAAAACCACTTCGGCTCGGGCGGCGGCGAAGTTCACGCGCGCCTCGGCGACTCCGTCCTGGCGGGCCAGGGTGCGTTCGATTCGGGACGCGCACGACGCGCACGACATGCCGTCGATCTCGAACGTCGTCTGCACTGGCGCCATGCGACCAGCAGGCGGCGTCTCAGTCGATGCGCTCATGGGACGTCAGGACCCCGCTGATGCATACATACTATCTACAGTAGTAGAGTCGGAGAGCGTTGCCGCCAAATCGGATCAGACGCTGTTGAAGAAGTTGAGGTCGAAGCGCTCGAGGAACTGCTGGACCTCGATGTTGAGCCGGAAGAGCTCGCCGGTGAGCACGAGCACGCCCATGATGATCAGCACGATGCCCGAGCCGATCTGGATGGCGGCGTAGTGGCGCTTGAAGAACGCGAAGGTCCGCGTCGCCGTGTTGAAGGCGATTGCCGAGAGCAGGAACGGCAACCCGAGACCAGCGGAGTAGACGGCCAGCAGCAGGCCGCCCTGAGCCGTGCCCTGCTGGGTGGAGGCGAGCCCGAGGATGGCTCCCAGCGTCGGACCCACGCAAGGTGTCCACGCGATGGCGAAGGCAGCGCCAGCCACGACCGGGCCTCCGCGTCCAGCACGCTCTATGAGCCCACTGGGGCGCCAGTCGCGATTGAGGCGGACGATGAAGACAGACCCGATGAACAGAAGCCCTAGGGCGATGATGGCGATGCCGGCCACCTTGTTGAGCAGGGGCTGGTTGTCGAAGAGGAAGTCACCGAGGGCCGTCGCGCTCAATCCGAGCAGGATGAACAGCAGTGAGAACGTCGCCACGAAGATGAGGCTGCGGCCGACGACTCGCATGTCGACGCGACGCCCGAGATCCTTCGCTGGAACTCCGGACACGGTCGCGAGATAGCCGGGGACGAGTGGGAGGCAGCACGGGGACAGAAACGAGACCATCCCCGCAGCGAACGCCAGCACCAGGCTGGGGCTGTCAAGCATCCAATGCGTACCTTCGGATCTCGTCTTCGAGTTGCTGCTCGTCTCGGTAGGCGCCCGTGTGCGTGAACACCAGCTTCCCGTCTGCGTCGTAGAAGGCGGTCGTTGGCCACGCACGGCCACCCTTAAACGTGCGCGCGATCTCCGCTTCCGGGTCGAAGTAGTGCGGAAACGGCGTCGGTAGCTCGCCCAGGAACTCTTCGGCTTCGCTGCGGCTGTCGCGCGAGTTGACCCCGAGGAAGGCGACGCGGTCGCCGTACTTCACGGCTTGTCGCTCGAAGAACGGGAACTCGAAACGACACGGCCCGCACCACGAAGCCCACTGATTGACGACGACCGGGGACCCGCGAAGTTCCTCGAGCCGCTGCGCGAACGCCGCTGGGCCTCCGTCCAGGATGCGGTTGGCCTCCTCCCGCACCCGGCGCAACTCCGGATCGGAGATGCCACGGGTGCTCGTAAGATTCGCCGCCGGTTGAGTCGTCGGACGCTCGGTCGCCTCTCCACACGCGGCAAGCAGCACCGAGGCGATCATTGCGAGCCCGAAAACGATGCGTGGCTTCAGCGACATACGACCGCGCATAGTACGTTCCTTCCGGCGCGCCTCGTTCATTGCGTCGGACGCTGTTCCCCGCCGAATTGAGCACCGATTGGCTTACCGCTCAAGCTCGCATCGATGCCGGTCGTCAGCTGTTGCTCGGTCAACGCTCCGATCACGTGTGCGACCACAGCGCCCCGCTTGCTGATGAAAAAGGTCTCGGGGATGCCGGTCGCGCCCCATGCACGGGCGGTGTCATTCGTCGGGTCGCGTACCTGCGGGTAGTCCTGCTCGAACTGCCGCAGAAAGTCCCTCGCGTCCTCGCGCACGTCCTGCATGTCGAGGCCGACGAAGAGGACACCGCGTTCGCGTGCGGACTCCCAGCCTCGCTGCAGTAGCGACGCCTCCTGACGACACGGGTCGCACCACGACGCCCAGAAGTTGACGACGACGGGAGTGCCGCGCAGCTCATCGAGATTCACCTGCCCGTCTTGGGCGGCTCTCTCCCATACGGTCGCCAACGGGCCCGGCTGTCCCGACTCCAGGACGGAGAGATCAAAGCCCGGCGGGGCGACGGGACGGTTCTGAGCCAGCGCGTCATCGATCGTCGTGTCGGGAGCCTGTTTGACGACCCCGTAGACGAGGAGCGCCACAAAGGCGATCACGGCGACGAGCCCCGAGACGCGGACCAGGCGGGATGTCCGACTGGGCGGCAGCTGGTCAACCGACATGCGTTGTCATCCTCGGTATGACGACGGCCGCTGATGCGAGAAACCGGCGAGCCATTCTCAACTACTCACGCTAGTAGCATTGCAAGAGTGTTCACGCGACTGCATCCCAGACGCCAGCGATGACCCGGCTCGACGCGAACGACATCAGCAATCCGGTCTTCGTGCGGTTCTACAGGTCATCGCGCAAGACGGCGATCAAACGCGGAGAGACCCAGCATCGTCGAAAGGTCCTCTACGGACTCGCCGGGCGCGTCGTAGAGCTCGGCCCGGGCGACGGAGCCAACTTCCCGCTATATCCGACGACGGTGACAGAGGTGATCGCCGTGGAACCCGAGCCGCGCTTTCGCGACCAGGCAGCGCTGGCCGCACAAGACGCGCCCGTGGCAATCCACGTCGAGCCCGGCACGGCCGAGGCGATTCCGGCCCGCGACGATTCGATCGACGCGGTTGTCGCCTCGCTCGTCCTGTGCACGGTTCCAGACCAGGCCGCCGCGCTCGCCGAGGCACGGCGTGTCCTACGGCCAAACGGTGAACTGCACTTCTACGAACATGTCCACGCTCAGGGTCAGCCGCTGCGGAGCTTTCTGGAGGCGGCCGACCGCTCGCGCATCTGGCCTACCGTCGCCGGCGGATGCCGCCCCGTGCGAAACACGTTGGCCGCCATCGAACGCGCAGGCTTCAAGGTCGAGGTGTGCGAGCGCTTCAGGTTCAGCCCATCGGCCCTCGCGCCGAGAATCCCGTTCATCCTTGGCGTGGCTCGGAATGTCTGACGCAGCTCGCAACCACGCAAGCGCTACCGGATCGCTGATGCGCGCGTCGCCCGTCATCGAGCTCCTGTACTTCGATGGCTGCCCGGGCCACAAGCGGCTGTTGCCCCTTGTTCAGCGGCTCGCTGAGGACGCCGGCGCCGAGATCAGGCTTCGGCGAATCGAGACGGTCGAGCATGCCGAGGCCGAACGTTTCCTCGGGTCGCCCACCGTGCGCATCGACGGCCACGACGTAGATCGCGACGCGGCACCGCGAACCGACTACGGCCTGAAATGCCGTCTTTACCGCGTCGACGGCGCCCAGTCGCAGACCCCGCCTGAGGCTTGGATCAAAGCAGCACTGGACCGGTCGCCATGACCCCGATCGACTATCACCGCCTACGTGCACTGCTTGACGCGGACGCCCAGCTGATCGAGGTCCTGCCCGCAGCCGAGTACGCCGAGCAGCGCCTTCCAGGTGCCATCAACATTCCGCTCAAAGCACTGGACGCGCACACAACTGCCGGCCTCGACAAGCACGCCGCGATCGTCGTCTACTGCTGGGACTCGCTCTGAGACATGAGCCCACGAGCCGCGTGCCGGCTCGCGACCATCGGCTTCACCCACATCTACGACTACGTCGCCGGCAAGTCTGACTGGCTCGCCCGCGGCCTACCGACCGAGGGCGAAAAGGCCAACGAACCACGAGCGATCGACTTCGCCGGCCGCGACGTGGTCACGTGTGCCCTCACCGACCGCGTCGACGACGTTCATTCGCAGATCGAGGCGTCGCCGTTCGGATTTGCGTTGGTGATTTCAGATGGCGGCGTCCTGCTCGGACGGTTGCGCAGGTCGGCGTTGGACGGTCGCGGGGAACAGGCAGCAGCGGAAGTGATGGAGCCGGGACCGTCGACAACACGCCCCGACCTCGCGCCGAGCGAGCTCTACCAACGACTCTCGCGCAGCGACCTCCGCACCGCGATCCTGAGCGATCCAGACGGGCGACTCCTCGGCGTGGTTCGCCGCGACGATCTCCGCTGAGCGCGCGAGCCGGTCAGCGTTTTGGCCGGCCCGCGCGACGCCCGTTCATCTCAGGTGGCGGCCGCCACTCTGGTGCCGCGGGAGGCCAGCCAGCGCATCGCGGGGTAGACCGTCAGCGTGCCGAAGATGAGTCCGAGCTGCATCAAGAACGTGAAGCGCACGTCGCCGGCGGCCGGCATGTTCTCCGTGTAGTAGATGATCAGCATCCAGCCGATCATTCCAAGGTCAAAGGCAACCACGGTGATGATCGCCACCACGAGCGCGGGTCGCACGCCGGCCAAGCCGGGCACACGCCGGTCCTTAGAAGTGAAGAACAGGTACTCGAACAGAAAGATTCCGGCGGTAGCGAGCACGGTGATGATTGCGATCATCGCCCACATGTCGACATTCGCGATCGTCAGACCCGTCGCCACCACGAAGGGGACAGCCACGACGTGAGCCAACCCGGACGAGACGCCTCCAGGCAGTCCCGACTGAACCGCGGCAGCGGTCACCGAAGGACCCGACGTTGCTGCGCCTTGCTGCTGGGCGGCAGCGCTACGCGGGCGTCCGAAACGGTAATACGCCGGCAGGGCCAGCGGTCCGAGATACAGGGCCGAGAGGGGCCAGACCGCCTCCATGATCCCCTTCGACTGACGATGTCCGCGACCGTAGACGTCATAGAGGATCGCCAGAGCGCTCGCCACCGCCGTTGCGATGAAGATCCACGACAGCGTCGTCAGCCATGCTGGCAGACCGGTTCCCATTTCTTCCATCTTTCTTGAGCCTCCCAGGCGTCGCTAATTGAGCGAAAACTATAGGCACTAGTAGCAAGCCCAGTCGGCAGTTGGCGTCGAAGCCCTCGCAGTCGAGCGCGGCTGGGCCGCGCTGTATCCCTTACCTCCCGCCGTTGCTCGGTTTCCGCATAAATGGCGAGCCCCGGACTCGGACCAGAAAGCCACGATTTTCAGCCGCGCTGCCATCCGGATCGGCTACGCGGGCGGGGAACTCTCGGGGAACATCAGCCTGGGCCGCAGCGCGTCCTCGCGTCAGGCTGGGGACCGTCCGATCCGTGTTGCCGTGGCACATTGCGGCACGTACGGGAACGCTGGGATGGCCTGTCACGCCGGAGGTCGCGGGTTCGAGTCCCGTCGCTCCCGTCCCCTGCTGTGGAGCCGAATCCTGCTGGCGATTCGTTTGGATACTCGCGACCTCTTCTCCGTCGGGGAACATGCGGGGAACATTTTGTGCTCTCAGGCGAGCACCGACCGGTCGCCGCGACTGGACGGCTCGGGAGCGGGTTCCCTCGTGGGGCTACCCCCCAGCCACTCCCTCTGTAGAGCCAGATCCGCGACAGCGACCAGTAACCCTCGACGAGTGAACCGGGGTCGGCTCCGGCGGGCCGCTCCTGGTCGGCGCAGACACAGGCGAGCACCCCGACGGCGTTCGCTGGTTGCGGCGGTCAAAACGCCAGGAGCGCCTTGTTCTGTGGCCACTCGCGTGACGCGACCTTCATGCTCAAGGCAGAGGTGGCGTCAGAGCTGCGTGCGCAGCGGCTGAGTCTCTTGTCCGAGGGCCGCGATCGACGACCGCGCGCTGCGTGCCGCTGGCTTTCGCGCGCTGTCCGCAGACTCCAGCGAGGCTGCGACTTCGACGTCGACACGGCGATGAAGGTCCGGCCGAGGGAATACGCGCGCGCGCTGCTCACGCGCCGCGCGCGATGCGGTCGATTCAGGAGGCTCGGCCGGAGCTTATTGCTGCGACCAGAGCGACTCAGTTGAATAGCCAGGATGGAAGTTTCCTTCAAGCCGACGTCTGTTCGGAGTGGCGAGCCGGTCGACGTTCTGATTGAGGGAGTGCCGGAGGAGTTCATCGGCCGCGCCGGTGAGATTGTCGTGGTCGGTATCGATTCAGTTGAAACGCACTGGGTCGGGAGCATCGGCGGCGAGGTCGATGCTGATGGTCGAATCGGTGGGAGGTTCGAACCGGCTCTGGCGGATCAGACCGTTCTCGAGATCGCTTCCCTGCGCCTGTCCGCTACCGACAGCGACCTGGAACGTGCGTGGGATCTGTCGGGAGCCAAGACAGCGCGCTGCCTTGTAGCCGACGAACTTGAGGAAATGACAGCCTCGGACTTAGCGGCACGCGCACTGACTCTTTCGCAGGCGCAAGTCGCTCGCTTCGAGGGACCGCTAGGAGACGCTGCAGCTGAAGGAGCGCTGGAGCATCGGGTGCTGTGTGTCGTCGAGCGCCTCAAGTCAACACGGGAGCTTCGCCTACCCGCAGCATCGTTGATTCCGTTGACGGTCGGGAACCCCGGAAGTGGTGAGCCGCCCCTGTTGGACGCGCTGCTCGAGCATCTGGGTTGGGCCGCTCGCACGGACGCGAAGTGGTGGACGGATCAAAGCGCGAGCGGACGCCCCTGGACGGCGCTGGTGATCGGCCCGGTATACGCAACCAACCACGACGAAGCAGCAAAGTTGGCTTGGGTCATGCGAGACCGCCTCACCGATGTTCTGGCATTGACGAGGGGATCGAGTCCTCGACCTCTGGCCACCGTCGTCGAGCAGAGACAACAGCCTTCAGGTGTCAAATGGCGGATTTACCAGGAGGACGAAAACTACCGCGGCAACCTGGTCGGCGGCTTCATAGCGGGCGAAGACCAAAGAGAGCTCTTGGCCGCGGATGCCGCCATGGCGGCAGATCCGCTACTAGCTCTCTGCGTGCGTCTGTTTCGGGACGCGCAGGGGGAGCGTGACGTCGATGCCGCCTACTTCCGTTACTGGAGTCTCCTCGAAGCCCTCTCCGGCGGACGCTTTCCTGGCGCTCACGCGCCAGTCACGCTCATGGACGGCTCGACCTGGCCGGGGCAGCACAACACAACCGGCTACGCGGGCCCTCGTGTCTACGCGCTAATCGCAGGACATCTCACGGGAATCAATGAAGCCAGCGCGGTCGCGCCGGCGGCAAGTCTGTACGAAGCCGTCCGCGCCTGGTACGGCCGCCGCAACGCCACCGGCCATTACGGCGCCTTGAGGCCAAATGACTCAGCGCAACAGGGAAAGGGGTGGTATCGCTGGGCGATGAAGACTTGGGCCACCGGAGGCTTGGGCGCCGCCGGACAGCCTTGGCTCTGGACGCTGCAGCAAACCGCTTCGCTGGTGCTGCGTCGGGAACTGTCGAACGTCGGACGGACGCTGATCTGACGAGCCCGACGCTCTTCTGCCACGGTCCGTATCGGTTCCTCTTCTTTCTCGCGAGAAGAGACCTCGGCCGCATCGGAAGCTGGTCGAGGAACACGCGACTGAAATCCGCATGCCTGCACGACCACCTCAACATTGAAGTCACGAATATCTCCCAGCAAGGGTTCTGGATCCTGCTCGACAACGAGGAGGTATTCAGCGAGCAGCAGCACCTCGCGTCACGGCGTTTCGAGACGGTGACCGTCGGTCTCCAAGCCCAATGGCGTCCAAGCTGAGCTGAGCTGAGCTGAGCTGAGCGGTCGGTTCAGGCGGCCTCTGCTTGTCCGGCGTCGAGCCACTCGGCGACATACGTCGCGAATGCGCCGTAGAAGTGCAGGAGGGCAATGGCGTCCCCGCGCGCTTCCTGACGCATTAGCGGTCCGAGCGTGGGGTCGCGGTCCCATTCTTCGATCTGTTGAAGGCCTTCCTTGACGTGGAGAGTCTCGCCGTACATGTAGATCCTGATGAGCGCCTCGGGCTCGATTTCGGGAACGCCGTCGAGCGGCCCGCGGATTGCTGCGCCCTTGAGTTCGTCGCCGAGCTCAGCCGCGAGTTCGTACTGGAGTGCTCGGTGGTGAATGCGTCGGATGCCCTTCTCGGCGGACTTCCAGCGCCTGAGCTCATCCTTGAACACCACGTCACCGGCGCGGTGGGCCTCCACAGCGAGCGCTTTTTGGACACGGTTGAAAGAGAAGCCTGATTCCTCGTTGGGGTCCATCAGTTTCCGGAGGTGCGGCAGCATGGCGTCGAGGGCGTCTTCGTGGGGTCCTTCGACTTCGATGGGGAGGTCACCGTCATCACGCGTCCACTTCCAGCGAATGGAGCCGCCTCCATTGACCGCCATCGAGCGGGAGAGGCGGCGGACGGTTGCGAGGTAACCGCGCAGGCTCTTGGCGGTCGCATTGTCAGGGGGTACGAGCTGCCGGCGGATGACCGCGGAGGGGTGCTGTAACCCAAAGTAGATCTGCTGAGTTGGCCATGTCCACCGCAGTCCCCGCTGTTGCTCAACTAGGTCGTAGTGCCACGGGCGCCACGCCATCGGCAAGACTTGGTTGTCGTCGAGGATCTCACCCTCGGCGAGCGCGACTCGTGACCGCAACGGGAGCGTCTCGCGGGCGATCGCTTCCGGGTCGCCCGCATCCACGATCTCGACTGAGTCCACCTCGTCCGGTAGCCCCCACGCGAGGCGGAGTATTGAGTCCGACGGACTATGGCTGTCGACGTGCGTGGCACGGTTCAACAGTTCCGGGTCGAGGGAGTACCCGCTCCTCAGCTGGTCGATCGCCTGTTCGTCATCGGCCACGAGTCCAATCAGGTGGGGAAGGGTGGAGGCCGAGCCGACGAGTTGCTGTGGTGCATCCGGCAGCACCCAAGAGGCGTGCCGAGGTGCGTCACCATGCAGCTCCGCGACCACGAGGCCAAGAGTCGGAGTGCCATCGAGCGTGGCCCCGAACCAGCGGGCTGCGCTGCCTTCGATGTCCGCATCCTGCTGCACGGCTTCGTCGTCGCGGCGTAGCCAGTCGGGCAGTTTCACCACGACGAAGATCACCAGGTTGTCTTCGTGGCGTAGTTCGGACCAGCCGCGGATGCGGATGGGATCGTGGTCGGTGGTCACAACGAAAAGGCCGTGCCCGATCGGTCGCGAGGAATCCGTCGGTGGCTGAGCGGCGCTCGGTCGGTCATGATGTGATTCGACGCAGGAACTCGTCGAACATCGGCACGGTGAATGCCGTGTCGCCATGGGCGGGGCTAAAGATCATGCCCTTGCGGATCAGCCCCGACCGTCGTGGCGCGACGCTCTCGACGCGGACGCCAAGCTGCGCCGCGACGTCGCCCGAGCGATGGGGACCGGGTCCAAGCTCTGCCATCGCTACCAGGTAAGCCTTCTCGGCAGGTGTCAGACGGTCCATGCGAACGAGGAAGAAGTTCTCGTCGAGCTTGTTGAGCACGAGCGGTTCCGCGCGCCGGACGGAGGGGAGGTCGATTGGGGAGCGCTTGGTGACGTTCCACACTTCATAGCCCCACTCCTGGAGGAAGTAGGGGTATCCTTGCGTGTGGTCGACGAGCAGGTCGAGTGCGTCGCGCGTGTACTTCACGCCGGCTTCGAGCACGGGGAGCTCGAGGACCGCGCGTGCCTCCTTCGGTCCGAGCGAGTCGATCCGGGGGAAGCGAAACAGCCGCTCCGCGTACGTCTTGGCGCTGCCGGTCAGTCCCGGTAGCTGCGGCAGGCCGGCGCCGACCAGGACGACGGGGAGGTTCAGTTGGACGGTCCGGTGGATCGCGGTGATCAGGGCGCCCAGCTCGGGACCCGACAGGTACTGCACCTCGTCGATGGCAAGGACGATCCCGGTGTCGCGGTCGCGGGCGGCTTCGCCGGCGACGACGAGCAGGTCGGTCACGTCGTCGGACAGGTTTCCCGAGTCGGCGAACCCCGCAAGGGGATCCACGCCGACCGACAGCGTTGTCCCGTCCGGCAGCGTGTAGGTGAACGAGCGCAATACCGCCAGCGCCTTGGCGACCGCCCGGGACGCCTTGCCGGCTCTGTCGAGGTCCAGGAGGATCTTGCGCAGTCGCCACGCCAGCAGCGTGGGGAACTCGCCGCTTTCGGGCGCCTCGATGTATCCCACTCGCAAGCCCTGCTCCTCGGCAAGCTCGGCGAATCTGTTCAACAGCACTGTCTTGCCGACCCCGCGCAGCCCGATCGGCATCACGCTCTGACCCGGTCGGCCGGCCAACGCGCGGCCGACGGTGGTGCGGAAGCTGTCAATGAGCCCATCGCGACCAACCAGGGCGGGTGGAGGGCTCCCTGCACCGGGTCGGAACGGATTCGCCAGCTCATCCATCTCGATAGAGCTTATCGGTCTTACGGGACTTATCTCTGTCGAACTAAGAATGCAAACCTCGATACAGTCCGGTTGAAGTGGTGGGCGCTGGTCTCGTTCGGCGATGAGGGCGGTTCCGGGGAACTCTCGGGGAACTTCAGCCGGTGAGTCACTGGTCCCGTCCGCGTCCTGACGGGTGAACTTCACGGTGGACCGCGGCACATTCGGGCACGTAGAGGAACGCTCAGGTGGCCTGTCACGCCGGAGGTCGCGGGTTCGAGTCCCGTCGCTCCCGTCCCCGGAGAGCCCTGCACAGACGCAGGTCCGGGCTTGGACGCCACTCGCGGGCGGCTCGACCGTGGCCCGATAGTGGCCCGAACGTCCCGTCAGGCATCGTCTGCCGCCTGTTCCGTGGCCCGGTCGCGTTCAGCGTCCAGTGCGTCGAGGCGGCCGGCGATGCTCTCCATTGCGCCGTCGAGCAGCGTTCCGTAATGGCGCTCGATCATGCGCACGCTTGTCCCCATGATCCGCGCGAGCGTGTGGATGCCCAGACCGGCGGCGAGGGCATCGCTGGCGAACGTCGAGCGCAGGTCGTAGATCCTGGCCGGCGTCGGGATCCCGGCCGCTTCGATCGCGGGCGCCCATACCCTGCGCCGCCAGTTGTCGGCGTTGAGCACGCCACCCTGCGATGCCGGGAAGATCAGTTTCGTGTCCAGTCGCGGCGGGATCAGGTCGAGCGCGTCGAGCGCCCTGCGAGTCAACGGCACCTGTCGGCGCGAGCCCGTGGTCTTGCCCAGTTCCACGACCTCGCCGTCGCTGATCGGGCGTCGCACGGTGAGGATGCCGCCCCGGCGGTCGATGTCGCAGCGCTCCAGCGCCTGCCATTCCTCGGGCCGCAGTCCGGTCGCTGCAGCGAACGCCGGCAGCGGCGCGTAGGCCGGCGGCAGCTCGGCCGCGATCGCGTCGATCTCGCCCCGGGTGAACGCGCGCACGGTCCGCGGGCTTGGCTGGCGGTTCTGGCCGGCGAGCAGCGCCGGGTTGCGCGTCATGTAGCCCCAGCGCACGGCCGCGCCGATCGTCTGGCGCAGCGCCTGCACGACGCCGTAGCGGGACCGTTCGGGCAGCTTGGCTTGCCACGTGGCGATCTCGCCACTCATCCGCTCCAGGTCGCGCAGCGGGATGTCACCGAACGCGATGGTCGCGTGCGCGAGGCGCTCGCGAAGCGTGACGATCGTGCGCGGCCGGACGATCGCGGCGTGGCGCTCCAGGTACAGGTCGACCAGCTCGGTCAGCGTCAGCTCGGCATGGCGGCGGGCTCGCCGAGCAGCACGGGCTCGATCTGCTCGCGGTAGTGGATGAGCGCCGCTGACTTGCTTGCGAACGGGCTTTTGCGGCGCCGCTGGCCGGCCGCGTCGTAGTAGCGCAGCCCCCATTTGCCGGGGCGATCCGGTACGCCTGGCCGCGTTGGGTGGCGGGCATGGTCAGGCCGCCTTGGTGCTGTAGCGGCGGCTCGCGGTGGCCTTGTCGATCTTCAGTGCCCGGGCGACGCCGCGGACGCCGAGGCCATGTGCGAGGGCCTGGCGGGCGAGGTCGTCGCGGTGCGCACACCATCCGCAACGGGTCGACGCGGCAGTGGCGGTCGACGCGTGCCGCGATCCTCGCCCGCGATCACTGGCAGTGCCGGATCTGCGGGCACCCCGCCGAGCACGTCGACCACATCCTGCCCCTCGCGCACGGCGGGACCGACACACCGAGCAACCTGCGGGCCACCTGCGGCGGCTGCAACCTCAGCCGCCGCACCTAGCCAACTGGACCCATGTTAGGTGCGGTCCTCGCTCCCGCGCACGGGATCACCTGACGAACAGAATGACCGCGATGAGGACGGCAATGACGAGGGCGACGATGGCGATCGTGCGGGTGTTCATGGTGTGTCTCCGAGCGGTAGGGATCAACTGGCGACCCTACTCCGTTTCGCCGAGCGTTTCGATCCTCCTAACGGCGTGCGGGCCTAGAGCAAGCTAGTTGCGCGCGCAACGTTTTTGTGAGGCGCAATTCCGGGGTGTCCGTCTGACGCCGGGCAAAGAAATGGGCGAGACCCTCAGTCGTCGTCGTCGATGTCGAGGTGGTCGATGTCCTCACGCCCGGTCGACAAGCCGGTCCCCGTCCTCATAGAGCGCGGCGACCACGCGACGTCGGCGAGCCCGGTCAGCCGGTAAGGAACCAGGAGATCGTGCTGTGAGCGCCGTCAGCTCAGGCGCACGTATGCGTTGTTGCCGCCCTTGCAGCTGACGAACTGCACTCCC
>JBBJOW010000027.1:0-44889 GCA_037724045.1 Solirubrobacteraceae bacterium | reverse complement strand
GCATCTCCTGGCGCTCCTTGACGATCCAGCGCGCCTGCTTGATCTCCTCGGGGATGGTCGCCCGCATCTGATCGAGGATGTCGTAGACCTCCTCACGGTCGAGGCGGACCTGATCGGAACCCGGAAGCATGGTGCGCTTCGCGTTGTGGATCAGGTCGTCCAGCTTGTCGATGAGTACGAGGACGTCCATGGTCAGGTAAGGCTGTTCGTCAACGGGCGAGGGCTTCCTTCAACGGTGCCTCGACGTGTGCGGGAACGAGGTCCGACACATCACCGCCGAAGATGGCCAATTCCTTGACCCCGCTGGAGGAGAGGAAACTGTACTGGGGGCTCGCCATGATGAAGATCGATTCGATCTCAGGCGCCTGGCGGCGGTTGAGCTGCGTCATCTCCGCCTCGTACTCGAAGTCCGAGATCGCGCGCAGGCCCTTGACGATGGCGACGGCCTCCCTGCGGCGCGCGAACTCGACGACGAGCACGTCGAAGGGCTCGACAGTCACGTTGGGCAGGTGGCTGGTCGCCTCCGCGATGAACTCGCAGCGCCGTTCCGCCGTGAACAACGCGTTGTCCTTGCGCACGGAGGCGTTGACGACCGCCACGATCAGCTCGTCGAAGAGCTTGGACGCCCGGGTGATGACGTCGACGTGGCCGAGCGTGACCGGGTCGTAGGACCCGGGGCACACGGCGATGCGCTTAGTGGGAGGCATGGAGTCGGATGAGGGTGTCGCCGTACCGGCGCTCGTCGACGAGCGCCAGGTCCGGCAGGTCCAGCGGCGTGCGGCGGTCGCTTTCGGAGACGACCGTCCCACCCGGTGCGAGGACCGCGGCGATGGGCTCCGACAGCTCCCGTCCGTAGCGCTCTGCCAGCCGGTACGGGGGGTCTAGGAAGACGAGATCGTATTGGTCGGACGCCGACCGCAGGAAGCTCACCGCATCGCGCCGGATCGCCGCAGCGCCTTCGAGGTTCGCGCGGATCGTTCGGATCGCCCGTTCGTCGTCGTCGACGAAGGTCGCCTCGGCGGCTCCGCGGGACAGCGCTTCGATGCCGAGCGCGCCCGACCCCGCGAAGAGGTCCAGGACGCGGGCGCCCGGCACGCGGTCTCCGAGGATCGAGAAGAGCGCCTCCTTGACGCGATCCGCGGTCGGGCGGGCGCCGGGCGGAGATCGCAGGCGCCGGCCCTTGTGCTGACCGGCGATGACCCTCACGGTGCGATCCCTGACGGGGTGCTTTCCTGATACTTCGTAATCATGCCGGGATGGGCTGCATGCTCTCGGCGCCGAATCTCACGTCGAACGCCATTGCCAGCAGCGGATGGTGATCGAGCTCTGCGACGAGCGTCTTGGCGTGATGGCGCGCGCGGGCCAGCAGCTTCGCGTCCTCGGGCAGCCGGGCGTAGCGGAACGCTCCCATGCCCGACTGGCGCACCCCGATCAGCTCCCCCTCCCCGCGCAGCTCGAGGTCGATCTCGGCGAGGCGGAAGCCATCGGAGTGCTCTGCGAGGGCTTGCAGGCGCCGCGACTCCTTGCTGCCGAACAGCAGGCACAGCGAGGCGTGCGCGCCGCGCCCCACCCGGCCGCGCAGCTGGTGCAGCTGGCTGATGCCGAACCGCTCCGCGTCCTCGACGAGCATGACGGTCGCGTTGGGAACGTCGATGCCGACCTCGATCACCGTGGTCGCGACCAGGATGTCGGCTCCCCCGGCCGCGAAGGCCAGCATGGCGTCCTGCTTGTCGCGCGGGGCCATGCGGCCGTGCAGCAGGACCAGCGAGCGCGTCGGGAAGACGTCGCGTCTGAGGCGCTCGTACTCCTCGGTGGCGGCACGGGCCTCGAGTGCTTCGGAGGCCTCCACCAGCGGGCAGACGACGAACGCCTGGCGGCCGGCGTCGAGCTCCTCCTCGATGCGGTGGTAGGCCCGCTCGCGCTCGGCCGGGGTGTTCGCCACGTGCGTCGTGATCGGGCGCCGGCCGGCGGGGAGCTCCTTGAGGGTGGTCGTGTCGAGGTCGCCGTAAGCGGTCAGCGCCTGCGTACGCGGGATCGGCGTGGCGGTCATGTGCAGGACGTGCGGCGTCCTGGACCCCGGCCCCTTGCGGTCCAGCGCCCGGCGCTGATTGACACCGAAGCGGTGCTGCTCGTCGACGACCGCCACGGCGAGCTGGTCGAAGACGACGGGCTCCTCGATCAGCGCGTGGGTGCCGACGAGCAGCTGCAGCTCTCCCGTCGCGAGCTTCGCGAGCAGGTCGCGGCGACGGCCGGCGGGGGTCGCGCCGGTGAGCAGCGCCGCCGACGTCAGCGCGCTGGGCAGCAGGCGCTGCAGCGTGGCGAAGTGCTGCTCGGCGAGCGTCTCCGTGGGCGCCATCAGCGCGGCCTGCGCGCCGTGCTCGACCGCGCGCAGCATCGCGTACACCGCGACGACGGTCTTGCCCGAGCCGACCTCGCCCATGAGCAGCCGCTGCATCGGGCGGTCGTCGGCGAGGTCCTCGTCGATCACGCTCATCGCGCGCGCCTGGTCCTCCGTCAGCTGGAAGGGAAGCGAATCCGCCAGCCAGGCCGCCGTGACATCCCGTCTCTCACCAAGGGGCAGGGAGCGGGTGTGGTCGCGCCGGAAGGCGCGGCGGCGCAGGAAGGCGAGTTGGGTGAGCAGCAGCTCGTCGAACGCGAGGCGCCGGCGACCGTGGTCGGTGGTGCCGAAATGCGCCTCGTCGATCGCGGCGGCGAGGTCGGGAAGGCGCTCCTGCACGCGGATGCGGGCCGGGAGCGGCTCCATGGTGTGCTGGATGAGCGGTCGGTGATTGCGGACGAGCTCGAGGATCTGGTCGCCGGCCAGGCCCTCCGTCGCCGGATAGGTGGCGACGTCGGCGCCGACGTCGCCCTGGGTCATCGCGTGACCGCTCACGCGGAAGCGGTTGCGGGGTGGGCGGGGATCCAATCTGCCCGTGAGGATCAGCTTCGTGCCCGGCGGATAGCGGTTCGCCAGCCACGGCTGGTTGAAGAACGTCGCCTCCATCACTCCCGTCGCGTCGGCGACGGTGGCCACCACCATCGGCTTCATGCCGCGGCGGCGCACGGATCGGCTCGTGACGGTGCGCACCTCGACGACCACGGTCGCGGTCTCGTCGGGCTGCAGCGCAGCGATCGTCTGCGCCTCCCGACGGTCGCGGGGCAAGTGGGCGAACAGGCCGCTCAGCGTCTCGATCCCCAACACCTCCGCGGCCTTCTGGGCGCGGTCCCCCTTGACCGGGGTCGTCGCGTCCAGTTCGGACGGCCGCGTTTGCCCCGCCGTGGCCGGCGGGCTGGTGAAGGGGGTGCATGTGGCGAACTCGGTCGGGCCGATCCAGCCATTGTGCCCGCGCACGCGGCGGCGGGGTCGGAAACGACACCCACGTGCCGTCTAGTAGCCATGGATGCCGAAACCCCCCACTTAGTCACGGCGAAGGACATCCACGACGGCGGGTGCCGGCGTGGGTGTTGAACTCGACCGGGCGCTCGCCTACCGCGCCGGACGGCAGGACGGCGTCGTCACGCGTTCGCAGTGCGTCGCGATCGGGTTCTCGCAGGACGAGGTGGACGCGATGCTGCGCAACGAGAGGCTGCACCGGGTCCACCGCGGCGTCTACCACGTCGGGCACGCGTCGCTCAGCGATCGTGCGCGGCTACGCGCGGCCCTGTTCGCCGTCGGGAAGGACGCGGCCATCAGCCATCGCACTGCGGCGGCGCTGTGGGAGATCCTCCCGTGGGACGGCTATCCGGAACTGACCACCACCCTCCGCAGCCAGAACCGGCCGAAGGGCCTGATCGTCCATCGCGTCCACCGCGCGCCGCAGACGACAGGCCACCAGGGCTTCCGCCTGACGACCCCGGAGCAGACGCTGCTCGACCTCGCCTCCCTTCCGATTTCCTCGAAACAGCTTTCCCGAGCCTTGGGCGAGGCCGAGTATCAGCGGATCATCGACCGCGACCGTCTGAAGCAACTCGCCGCGGGCCGCAAAGGCGCGTTGGCAGTGAGAGAGGCGCTCGGCGAAGCACCCTCCGCCACCCATTCCTCCCTCGAAGATGCGTCTCTGTCCCTTCTCAGACGCGCCGAGCTGCCGCAGCCCGACGCCAACGCCTGGATCGGTCGCCGGCAGGTCGACTTCCTCTGGCCAGCCGAGCGCGTGATCGTCGAGACCGACGGCTGGGCCGCCCACGGCCGCCGCGATTCCTTCGATCGCGACCGCGAACGTGATCTCGACTTCGAGGCGCGCGGGTACCGCACCGCACGTGTCTCGGAGAGAAACCTCAGACGCAAGCCGCTCGCCCAGCTGGTGCGCGTCGGTGCGCTGCTACTCGGCGGCCAGTAGCCACCAGTAGCTGGGCTGTCCGCCGTTGGAGAGCTCGTACTCGACGCCTTCAGGGACCAGCGGTGCGATCTGCGCAGCCGACAGCGGCGCGTCCGGTCCGGCGATCAGCGTCAGCAGCTCCGCATCGGTGCCCAGCGACGAGAGGACGGCCCGCAGGGTCGCCTCAGGCTCGCCCCACGCGACGAGCTCCTCCTCCACGAAGCCGATCGCCTCGCCGGCGACGAAGCGCGCGTCGCCGTCGTCGCGTGCGGCCCCGGTGACCGCGCCGGTGCGAACCGCGTCGAGCGCCTCGAGCATCAGCCTCGCGTTCTCCGCCGCCGACCGGGAGCCCTCGAGCACGACCGCGGCGGCGAGCCCAGCCTGCTGCGAGCGCGACGGGACCACGTGCACCGCCTTGTCCGACAGCTCGGCCGCGCGCTCGGCCGCCATGCGGACGTTGGCGGAGTTGGGCAGGACCACGACCTCCTCGGCGCCTACCGAGTGGATGCCCGCCAGCAGCTCGTACGTGGAGGGGTTGAGGGTCGGGCCGCCGTCGAGCGGCGTGGCGCCCAGCGAGCGGAACATGTCGGCCATGCCCGGTCCGCTCACGACGGCGAGCACGCCGCACGTGTCGGGCGCGGCGGCGGCGAGGCGCTCGGCGCGCTCGAGCACCTGCTCGCGCATATCGGCCACGTCGAGCCGCGACACCGCCCCGTGCTCGGCGAACATCGCCGTCGCGCGCTCGGGGTCGTTCGTGTGCACGTGGACCTTGAGCGTCGCCCGGTCGCCGACGACCAGGACCGAGTCGCCGATCTGCTCGAGCAGCGGGATGAAGTACGCGCCGTGCAGGTCCTCGCCCACGACCGCGAAGTTCGTGCAGAAGCGGTAGGTCGACGAGGCGTGCTGCGGATGGGAGACCTTCGCCGGCGCGTGGTGGGGCAGCGGCGGCGGCGCGTCCCCGCGCAGCGCGCCGAGCACGCCGGAGAGGACGACCAGCAGCCCGTAGGCGCCCGCATCGACGACACCAGCCTGGCGCAGGACCGGCAGCAGGTCGGGCCCGCGCGCCAGCGAGGCCTCCCCGGTCTCCAGCGCGCGCTCGAGGATCGCGGCGATGAGCTGGTTCTGCACCACGTCGCCGCCGGTGGGGTCCAGGCGCTGCTGATCCCACGGCATGTGGGCGAGCTCGGAGGCCATCCGGCCGGCCATCTCGCGCGCGACGGTGAGGATGGTGCCCTCGGCGGGCTCGCGGACGGAGGCGTAGGCGCGCTCGGCCGCCCGGGCCAGCGCCGCGGCCACGAGCACGGGGTCGACGAGCTCGCCGGGCCGCGAGATGAGCTCCTCGGCGGCGCCGCGGACGAGCTGGGAGAGGATGACGCCCGAGTTCCCGCGAGCGCCGAGCAGCGCGGCGCGCGCGACGCACTCCACGATCTGGTCGCGGCCGAAGTCGTCGATCGGGCCCTGGTCACCCAGGCGCGCCAGCTCCTCGACGACGGCGCGAAGCGTGAGGGCCATGTTGTCGCCGGTGTCGCCATCGGCAACGGGGAAGACGTTGAGGTCGTTGATCTCCTGGCGACGGGACTCGAGCGCGACGAGCGCGCCCTCGACGACCGCGCGGAAGCGGGCCAGACTTGGGTCCAGCGGCTGCATCGGCGCCAGGCTACCGCCCGGCGACGAGCGCTCTAGGCCTTGGTGACTTTGCCGGCCTTCAGGCAGCGCGTGCACACGAGCGCGCGCAGCCGCGTGCCCTTCTCGACGATGCGCACCTTCTGCAGGTTCGGATCGAACCGGCGCTTCGTGGCGACCATGGAGTGCGAGCGGCTGTTGCCGAAGGCAGGGCCTTTCCCGCAGGTGTGACAGACGCGTGCCATGAGCGACGAAAGTCTAGTGACCCATTTCCGGGGGTAGGTGGGATCGGTGACGCTGTCCATGCAGCCCTTCGCCCTGCCCGATCGCTACCGCCTCGAGGGCGGCATCGCCGCGGGCGGCATGGCGGCCGTCTACGCCGCGCACGACACGCTGCTCGATCGCCCGGTCGCCGTCAAGGTCCTCGCCGACCACCTCAACGGCGACCCGACCGCGCGCAAGCGCTTCGAGCGAGAGGGCAGGGCCGCCGCCGGGCTGTCCAATCACCCCGGCGTGGTCACGATCTTCGACGTCGGCGAGTTCAACGGCCGCGCGTTCATCGTCATGGAGCGGCGCGTGGGCGGGACGATCGCCGACGCCGGCCGCGTCGACCACGACCGCGCGCTGGGCTGGCTGCACACCGTCGCCGACGCGCTCGACGCCGCCCACGAGCACGGGGTGATCCACCGCGACATCAAGCCGGGCAACCTGCTGCTCGACGCGCGCGGCGCCGTCGCCGTGGCCGACTTCGGCATCGCCAGCCTGATGGACGACACGGAGCAGTTCACCCAGACGGGTCAGGTGCTCGGCACCGCCTCCTACCTGTCTCCAGAGCAGGCGTGCGGCAAGACGGCCACCGCCGCCTCGGACCGCTACTCGCTCGCCGTGGTCGCCTACGAGCTGCTGACCGGCGAGAAGCCCTTCGACACCGGCAACTTCGCCGCCCAGGCGCGCGCGCACATCGAGACGCCGCCGCCGGACGCCCCCGGCCTGCCGCGCGCGGCCCAGCAGGTCCTCAGGCGCGGCCTCGCCAAGGACCCCGACGACCGCTGGCCGACCGCGCACGCGTTCGTTGAAGCGCTCGGCGACGCGCTCAGCGCGGTCCCCGCCCCGACCGTCCCCGCGAACGCCGAGCCCACCCGGGCCATGCCGGCGCAACGGCCGCCACGCGAGCGCGTCGCCCCGGCGGCCCCCGTGGCCTCTGCGCCCCGGCCGCCGCGCGAGAGCGGTCGGCGCACCGGGACGATCCTCGCCGCGGCGGCCCTGCTGCTCGTCCTCGTGGCCGCGGGGGCGATCGCTCTGACCGGCGGCGGCGACGACCCCCCGCCGGCGACCGACCCGCAGGAGGCGGCCGTCGAGCCCGAGGAGGCAAAAAGGGACAAGGCGCAGGCCACCGAGACCACCGAGCCGACGGCAGAGCCCACGGCGGAGGCGACCGAGCCGGCGCCCGCGGTGCAGGACCTCGACACGGCGGCAGCGCTCAACAACAGGGGCTTTGCGCTCTACCAGGCGGGCGACTACGCAGGCGCCGTCGAACCGCTGCGGGGCGCGGTGGCCGCATGCACGGACTCCCGCCGGCTCGATCCCTGCGGCTACGCGATCTTCAATCTGGGGTCCTCCCTGCACCGCACGGGCCAGTCGGAGGAGGCCATCCCACTGCTCGAGGCCCGCCTGGAGGGGTGGGACTTCAGGATCGAGGACGTCCAGGCAGAGCTCGACGCCGCCCGGGAGAGTGCGGGGCGATGAAACGCCTCCTCGCCGCCGCCGGCCCGTTCTACGTCTTCGCCGGCGTGATGCACTTCGTCGCCCCGAAGATCTACGAGCAGATCATGCCGCCCTGGCTGCCCGCCCACCGCGAGCTCGTCTACGCCAGCGGGGTTGCCGAGATCGTCGGCGGGGCCGCGCTGATGCACCCCGACGCCAAGGTCCGGCGCTTCGGCGGCTGGTTCGAGTCGGCGACGATGGTCGGCGTGTTCCCGGCCAACTGCCACATGGCGGTCAACGCGGACTCATACCGCAAGGTGCCGGGCGGCAAGCCGGCGTTGTACGGGCGGCTGCCGCTTCAGGTGCTGTTCGTGGCCTGGGCGCTGGCCGCGGCCAAGCGCTGAACCCGGCCGACCGCCAGGACGGCCTCCGCGGCGTGCGCGCCGGAGTCGCGCTTGCCCTCGCCCGAGCGCGCAAGCGCCTGCTCGTAGTCGTCGCAGGTGAGCAAGCCGAAGCCGCACGGGACGCCGGTCGTCAGCGACACGTCCTGGATCCCGCGCGCGGCCTCCGCGCACACGTAGTCGTAGTGCGACGTCGCGCCGCGGATCACCGCGCCGAGGCAGACGACGCCTGCGTAGCGCCCCGTCTCGGCGACCGCCTTCGCCGCCGCGGGGAGCTCGAAGGCACCCGGCACGTCGAACACGTCCGGCTCACCCGGCAGCACCCTGGTCGCACCCGCGACGAGCCGGTCGGCCAGCTCCTCGTAGAAGCGCGCGACCACCAACGCGTACCTGGCGTCATCCATTGTCGCGGCGGTGCTCCTCGGCGATCATCTGCTCGTCGAGCGGAAGCGCCTGATGGTGCAGGGTGTGGCCGAGGCGGTCGCGCTTGGCGTCCAGGTAGCGCTCGTTGTGCGGGTTGGGCGCGTGCTCGATCGGCACCTGCTCTGAAACCGACAGCCCGTAGCCCTCGAGGCCCTTGATCTTCTTCGGGTTGTTGGTGAGGATCCGGATCGAGGACAGGCCGAGGTCGACGAGGATCTGCGCCCCGATGCCGTAGTCGCGCAGGTCGACCGGCAGGCCGAGCGCCAGGTTGGCGTCCACCGTGTCGAAGCCGTCGTCCTGCAGGTTGTACGCGCGCAGCTTGTTGAGCAGGCCGATGCCGCGGCCCTCCTGGGCGAGGTAGAGCAGGACGCCGCTGCCCTCGCGCTCGATCTGCGCGAGCGCCGACTCGAGCTGTTCCCCGCAGTCGCAGCGCAAGGAGTGGAACACGTCCCCGGTCAGGCACTCCGAGTGCACGCGGACGAGCACGTCGTCGTGGCCGGCGACGTCGCCCTTGACCATCGCGACGTGGTGCTTGTCGTCGACCAGCGACCGGTAGCCGACCGCCGCGAACTCGCCGTAGGCCGTCGGCAGCTTGGTCTCCACCACGCGCTCGACGAGCTTGTCGTGCTTACGGCGGTAGGCGATCAGGTCGGCGACGGTGATCATCTTCAGCCCGTGACGCTCGCAGTAGGGGACGAGATCGCCGACGCGGGCCATGGTGCCGTCCTCGTTCATGATCTCGCAGATCACGCCGCTCGGGTTCAGGCCGGCCAGCCGCGCGAGGTCGACGGCCGCCTCGGTCTGGCCGGTACGCTCGAGGACCCCTCCCGGCTTGGACTTCAGCGGGAAGACGTGACCGGGCTGGACGAGGTCGCGCGGACGGGACTCGGTGTCGATGGCGACCTGGATGGTGCGCGCGCGGTCGGCCGCGGAAATGCCCGTGGTGACCCCCTCGCGCGCCTCGATGGACACCGTGAAGGGCGTCTCGAACGGGGAGTCGTTCTTGGCCGCCATCAGGTCGAGCCCGAGCTCCTCGCAGCGCTCCGGCGTGAGCGACAGGCAGATCAGGCCGCGTCCGTGGGTCGCCATGAAGTTGATCCCCTCGGGGGTGATGAACTGCGCAGCCATCGTGAGGTCGCCCTCGTTCTCCCGGTCCTCGTCGTCGCAGACCACGACCATGCGGCCGGCTCGGATCTCATCCAGCGCTTCCTCGATCGGAGAGAAGACGCGTTGTTCCAGACTCATCGCTGCACCAGCCTTTCCACGTATTTCGCCAGCACGTCGACCTCCAGGTTGACGACGGTTCCTTCCACCAGGCCACCGAGGTTCGTGCGCTCGAGCGTCTCCGGGATGAGGGAGACCTCGAGCCCCGCGTCGTCGAGTGCGGCGACCGTCAGCGACACGCCGTCGATCGCGATCGAGCCCTTCTCGACCACGTAGCGCAGCAGCGCCGGGTCCTCGGGCTCGACTCGCAGCCGCCGCGCGAAGCCGTCGTCACGCCAGCCCGCGACGCGGCCGAGGCCGTCGACGTGGCCCTGCACGAAGTGCCCGCCGAGGCGGTCCGCGGGGCGCAGCGGCAGCTCGACGTTGACCCGCGCGCCGTCGTTGGCCGCGCCACCGAGGGAGGACCGCATCAGCGTCTCGTTCATCACGTCGGCTGCGAAGGCGCCGTCGTCGACCGTGGTGGCGGTCAGGCAGACCCCGTTGACCGCGACCGAGTCGCCCGGCGACACCTCCGAGGTCAGCAGGGTGCGCACGTGCAGGCGGACGCCGTCGGCGGTCCGCTCGACCACCCGTACCTCCCCCAGGTCCATGACCAGGCCGGTGAACATCACCACCGCGCCCAGGTTGGCGCTGCGCAGCCAACCCGGTCTGCGCAAGGGGGTTGAAGTGACCGGTGACGCTTCGCGGTCACCATTCTCGCATGCGGGCGCAGATGAGCACGTCGTCGCCGATGCGCTCCGTCTCCAGCGAGAGGGCGCGCACGGCCTCGGCGATGCGCTCGGCGCCCTCCCCCTCGAGCGGGTCGCGCGCGCTGGAGCCGCCGACGACGACAGGCGCGATGAACAACGCGATGACGTCGACCTCACCGGCGTCCAGGAAGGCGCCCGCGAGATGGGGACCGCCTTCGAGCAGCACCGAGGTCACGCCGGAGGCGCCGAGCCGATCGAGCGCCGAGCGCACCCGAGCGGGCTCATTCTCCCCGGTGGAGACGATCACGTCGACGCCGGCGACCTCCAGGGCGTCCGTCGCCGTGCGCGGAGCGGCGCGCGAGACGACCACCGTCAGTGGAACCTCGGAACCGTCGCGCACGAGCTTTGAGTCCAACGGCAGGCGACCCTCGGAGTCGAAGACGACGCGGCGGGGCTGCCGGACTGCGTTCGGCAGGCGCGCGGTCAGCTGCGGGTCGTCGGTCAGCGCCGTCCCGATTCCGATCACGACCGCGTCGCATTCGGAGCGCCACAGGTGCGCCCGCGCCCGCGACGATTCGCCGGAGATCCACTTCGAGTCCCCCGTGCGCGTGGCGACCTTACCGTCCAGCGTCATTGCCGACTTGAAGAGCACGTGCGGGCGCCCGCTGCGTGCGTGCTTGCGGAAGGGCTGGTTGAGGCGGCGCGCGTCGGCGGCGAGCGCGCCGTCGGCCATCACGACCTCGATCCCCTCGTCGCGCAGGACACCCAGGCCGCGGCCGGAGGCGTGCTCGGACGGATCGTCGGAACCCACGACCACCCGGGCGATCCGGGCCTCGACGATGGCGTCCGTGCACGGCGGCGTGCGGCCGTGGTGCGCGCATGGCTCCAGCGAGACGTACATGGTCGCGCCGGCGATGTCCGCGTCCCCGCAGGCGGCCAGCGCCTCGCGCTCCGCGTGCAGCTTCCCGGCACCCTCGTGGAAACCCTCGCCGATGACCACGCCATCGGAGACGACGACCGCGCCGACCATGGGATTCGGCGACGTCCACCCCCGCCCGCACTGCGCCAGCTCGATGGCGCGAGCCAGGTGCGCGTGGTCGGTGTCGAGGAGCGTGGCCATGTGACTCCCACCTTAATCGGTGACCCCTTGTGGTTGGTCCGGAGTCGCCGAAGGCGAGGCCCGGTCGACCAGGTTAGGGTCCGTCTCTGAATTGGATGCGGGTTTGGACGGGTGAGCCGTGGATGCCTGGGGCCGCACGATTCTGGAGTCGATGCGTGCATCGGCGAGGAATCGGGTGGGTCCAGGCGCCGCGGATCGCCCGTCCAAACCGCATAGTTATTCAGAGACGGACCCTTAGGCGCAGCGCCCGCCGCGCAGCCGGTAGATCACGATCCTGGGACCGGGGCGCGTGTAGCTCAGAGGCCGCCAGTTGTAGGAGTCGTCGAAGGAGAAGGGCGGCTCCTTCGCGCCCTCGGCGAGCGGGCTGATGGCGAAGACCCGCTCGGCGCGCCGCTCGAGTGCCCGGTAGTACTTGATCGCGTACGGAGCGCGGTCAGGCGTGACGAACGGCCGGCCCGAGAGGATCGACCCCGTCACCACCCAGCAGTCGCCGCTGCGCCGATAGGCGCCGATCAGGTACGGCCGCAGGGTCCGCTCGTAGTCCTCGAGCTTGGGCGCGGGCAGCGGCGTGGTGTTCCCGTTCTCGTTGACGCGGAAGTGCGAGGTCGCGCGTTTGACCCAGGGCTCCGACCAGGCGTCGGGCGCGATCGGCTCGATGACCACCTGCGCGCCGGCCGGGATGTTGGCGAGCATCCACTCGCGCGCGTCCTCGCGGGTGTCCGGGAGCGTCAGGACCGTGTCGTTGTGGACGCTGTAGACGAGGCCCTGGGCACCGAGTGCGAGCGCGGCCACCCCCACCACGACCGCCGGTCCGACGCGCGGCACGCGCTCGAGCAGCCGCACCGCCCCCCACGCCGCGAGCAGGATGATGAACGGGTACACGGGCAGCGCCCAGCGCGCGAAGAAGCGCTCCTGGGATCCCATGAAGGCGAAGAACAGCAGCGGCGCCGGGATCAGCAGCAGCGCGATCCGGAGGTGGCGCAGTGCCAGCGCGACCCCGCCGGCGGTGGCCACGACGACGGGCACGATCCCGAGCCCCCAGCCCAGCGTCTCCAGGTAGTAGCGCAGCGGGTGGATCAGCTCGAGGCCGAGCTTTCCGCCGGTGTCCGAGGATGCCGCCGACTGCTCGTTCAGCGCCCCGCGGAACTCGTCGAAGCTCAGCAGGGCGTACGGGTTGAGCGCCAGGAACCCGGCGAGGGAGGCGACGAGGGCGACCGCGACGCCGCCGAGCCGAGTACGCCAGGGCGTCGGGGCCAGCACCGCCGCCGCCAGCAGCGGCACGAGGACGATCCCGGCCGTGTACTTGAAGGCGGCCGCGACGCCGAGCGCGAGGCCGGCGAGCAGATAGTCGCGCAGGCGCCCCTTGGCGAGGATGCCCGCGGCTCCAGCCAGCGAAAGGCACACCGGCACGAGCAGCGCCGCGTCGTTCAAGGCGAAGTGGCCGTAGTGCACCGGCAGGAACGCGACCGCCAACAGCGCCGCCGCCACGAGGGCGACCCGGCGGTCGAACAGCCGCGTGCCGACCCACGCGATCAGCCCGACCGCGAGCGTCGCCAGCACGGCGACCGACACCCGGGCGTAGGCGAACACCGCGCCGGGGTCCTCGAAGACGAGCTGACGGGTCTCGTCCCCGCCCCAGCGCAGCCAGAGCAGCCCGTGCAGCAGGTAGGTGAGCCCGGGCGGGTTGATGAAGTAGCCCGGGTCGTAGTCGTGGTCGAACATCCCGACCGCGCGCGGGACGAAGTGCGCGCCCTCGTCGACGTTGTAGACGTAGGGCAGCCCCACCGAGGTCCCCCACACGCGCAGCGCCAGGGCGCCGGCCATGATCGCCCCGAGGGTGAGCCAGAACGGGCGAGCGCTACGCACAGCGCGCATAGGCCGCGTAGTCGTCGGTCCGCGCGACGAGGTTGAAGCCGTCGGGCGGCAGCTGCACGTCGGCCGGGTCGAACTCGTTGGTCCAGGCGTACTTGAAGACCGCGTAGCGCCCGACGACGACGATGGCCACCCCGCCGGCCTGGCGGGGGTCCTGCACCCGCTCGCGGACGCGTGCGAAGGGCAGGTCGGCCACGTAGCGCGCGTCGGGTACGAGCTTGTGATTGGGCAGCGTCAGCGGGCCGCACTCCAGCGCGTCGCGAACCGCCGGCTCCTCGAGAATGTCGACCAGCGACGCGTGGGAGTCGCCACGGAAGCCGAGCTCGCTGTCGAAGCGCTGCAGATCGAGGTTCGCCACCGTGAAGACGACGACGACCGCGACCGCCACGCCGGCGGCGGCCATCCAGGCGGTGCGCAGCCGCGAGCCGCGCTCGAGCAGCGTCCACCCCGCGGCCGCCACCGCGGCGAAGATGATCAGCGCCAGCGCGGCCAGGACCAGGTAACGCTCGATCGCGCTGAGACCCGCCGCCGCGATCGCGACGAAGGTGACGACGCTGGAGACGAGGAGCACGCCCGGCCACACCGCACGGCGCGGCATGAGCCACACCGCCGCCGCGAGGCCGGCCGCGCCCGCGAGTGCCACCGGGAGCTTGACGAGCGAGACCAGGAAGTCCGGCACCGCGCCCGGCACGTCAGCGAGCGTGACCGACCGCCCGAGCTCCCCCGCCGAGTCGCTGGTGGAGTTCAGCGAATACAGCGTGTCCCCCGTCACGACCTCGTCGACGAGCGCCCACAGCAGCGGCGCGGCCAGCGCCCAGGCCGTCCAATCCACGCGCTGGCGCCCGGTGGACGGCTTGAAGAGCCACAGCCAGTAGAGGCCCGCGAGCAGCCACGCCTCCGGGCGCAGGAGCCCGGCCGCGGTGAGCAGCGCGAACACCACGGTGCCGCGCCGCGGCCGTTGCGCCTCCAGCGCGACCGCCCACACCACGAGTGCGAGATACGGGATGTCGATGTACCCCCGGACGGCGAGGAAGGCGAAGTCGAAGCGGCTCAGCGCCAACACTGCGGCGACGGCGCCGACCAGCGGCGTGAACGCGACCGCAGCCAGCCGGTAGACGCCTGCGACCAGGGCGAGGAAGCTCGCGAGGATGACGAGGATCCACAGACGGTCCCCGCCGCCGCCGGGCACGAGCTCCAGCAACATGGCGACCACGATCGCAAGCGGATGCTGGGTCGGCGCGCGGAAGCCCTCGAAGACCGGCAGCTGGCCGTCGAGCACCTCGCGTCCCCACAGCAGCGCGTAATAGGAGTCATAGGTCGGATACGTCGGGTAGACGAAGGTCCCGACGAGCGCCGCCACGCACAGCCCGGCGAACGCGAGATATGTCCACCGCGGCATCGGCGCGCAAGGGTAATGTGAGCCGGGCGGATGAAGCTCATCATCCAGATCCCCTGCAAGGACGAGGAGGAGTTCCTCGGCGTGACCCTCGCGGCTCTGCCCCGTGAGGTGGAGGGGTTCGACGCGGTCGAGTGGCTGGTCATCGACGACGGCTCACGCGATCAGACGCTCGCGGTGGCGCGGGCCGGCGGCGTGGACCACGTCGTCCGCCTCACCAACAACAAGGGGCTCGCCTCGGCGTTCCAGGCCGGCCTCGACGCCGCGCTCAAGCTCGGCGCCGACGTGGTCGTCAACACCGACGCCGACAACCAGTACGACGCCCGCGACATCCCCACCCTCGTGGCTCCGATCCTCGCGGGCAACGCCGACATGGTCGTCGGGGACCGCCAGGTGCAGACCATCGAGCACTTCTCGCCGGTCAAGAAGGTGCTGCAGCGCCTTGGCTCCTACGTCGTCCGCCGTGCCTCGGCGACGACGGTCGCGGACACGACGTCGGGCTTCCGCGCCTACAACCGCGAGGCCGCGCTCAGCCTGCAGGTCGTCTCGCGATTCACCTACACGCTGGAGACGATCATCCAGGCGGGCAAGCTCACGGTGGCCGTCGACCACGTCCCGGTGCGCACCAACGCGAAGCTCCGCGAGTCGCGCTTGTTCGGATCCACGTCGAGCTACGTGCGGCGCAACGGCACCTCGATCTTCCGCATCTACGCGATGTACGAGCCGCTGCGGGTGTTCATGACCGCCGCGCTGGTGCTCGGCGTGGTTGCGCTGGTCGTGTTCGGGCGCTTCCTGGTCGCCTTCGTCCAGGGCGACGGCGACGGGCACATCCAGTCGCTCATCCTCGGCGGCGTGCTGATCAACGCTGCCGTGGTGCTCGCGGCTCTGGGGGTGATCGGCGACCTGCTCTCCGGTCACCGCATCATGCTCCAGCGCGTGTTCGAGCGGGTCCGCCGCGTCGAGCTCGAGCTCGGGGTCGAACCGTCGCACTACGAGCCGGGCGCGGCGACGGACCGGCCGCCGACCACGGGGGCCAACGCCGCTCCGCACCCCGAGCGCGAGGCGCTCAAGCTGTAGTGGCGCACACCGTCGTCACCGGCAACACCTACGACAAGTACGGCTCGACCAATCCGGTCGTGCGCCGGCTCATGGCCGGCTTCGAGGGCGCGCTCGACGACCTCTTCGCGCAGGCCGACCCGCAGTCGCTGCTCGACGTCGGCTGCGGCGAGGGCATCCTCACCCACCGCTGGGCGACGCGCCTGGGCCCGGAGCGGCGGGTGGTCGGGATCGACCTCGAGGATGCCGGCCTGCGCGCCGACTGGGCGCAGCGCACGGCGCCGAACCTGGAGTTCCGCGCGCAACCGGCCGAGCACCTCCCCTTCGCCGACGGCGAGTTCGACGTCGCGACGGCGATCGAGGTGCTCGAGCACGTGCCCGACCCCGAGCACACCCTGGCCGAGATGGCCCGTGTCGCGCAGCGCCATCTGCTCGTCTCCGTCCCGCGCGAGCCGGTATGGCGGATGACCAACGTCGCCCGCGGCGCCTACCTGCGCGCCGGCGGAAACACCCCGGGCCACGTCAACCACTGGTCTCGGCGCAGGTTCGCCCGGATGGTGGAACGCCACGGCACGGTCGGCGCAGCGCGGGCGCCGTTTCCCTGGACCATGCTGCTCGTGCAGCTTTAGCATGCGCGCCCCCTCGGTGGGTATCCCGCAAGGATCATGAGCGCCGGGCAACCCCTCATCGTCGCCATCGAGCGCACCGACCCGGTCGTCGTCATCACGGCGGCCGGGGAGTTGGACGCGGCGACTGTCGGCCGCCTGGACTCGGCGATCGACGAGGTCATCCGCGAGCACGAGCACCACCTGGTGCTCGACGTGGGCGGCGTCTCCTTCGTGGACTCCACCGGGATCACTGCGCTGATCAGCGGCCTGCGCCGCCTGAACCGGTCGCGGCGACGCCTCGCGCTGGCCTGCACCACCGGCAAGCCGGTGGGTCGTGCGCTCGCGCTCACCGGGCTCGATCACACCTTCGAGTGCCACGCGACGGTGCAGGACGCCGTCGACACCCTCTCGGGCGCCCCCCTCATCGGCAGGTGACTAGTCCCCGTCGGGGCGCCGGCGGTCCTGCTTGCGCTCGCCCTGGTGGCGTTTGGACTTCAGGCGGCGCTCGCGCGAACCGCGCGTGGGCCTCGTGGCGTGACGGGCCTTGCGGACCTTCAGCGCCGCGGCGAGCCGCGCCTCCAGGCGCTCGAAGGCGAGCTGGCGGTTGCGCGACTGGCTGCGGGCGTCCTGGGCGACCGCGCGGACGACAGGGCCCCAGCGCCCGACGATCCGCTGGCGCTGCGCCGCTGACAGCGCCTGCGAGGCGGACGCGTCGAAGCTGACCTCGACGCGGGACGCGGTGACATTGGCGTGCTGACCGCCCGGTCCCGAGGAGCGGCTCGTGCGCACGACGATCTCCGAAACCGGGATCTCGACGCCCGCGGCTGGGCGCAAGGCCTCCATGGAGCCCAAGCTATCTGGGATTAAGCCTTGATTGACCGACGGATCGCGGGGACCGTGCCGTCTAAAGTCCGGTGATGGTGGGGGATATGGCCGTAGAGCTGGGGGACTGATGGCGCGCCGCTTGGTGGCCGCCGGTGCGCTGCTGATCGCAGTGGCGCTCGTCGTCGTGCTCATGCGCAGCGGCGGCACTCCCTACGAGGTCACGCTGCAGACCCGCAACGCGAGCCAGCTCGTCAAGGGCAACCTCGTCCAGGTCGCCGGCCTCCCCGTCGGTCTCGTGAAGGAGATCGAGCTGGCCGACAATGGGCTGGCGGAGATCCGGATCACGATCAACGACGAGTACGCGCCGCTGCGCCAGGGCACCCGGGCGATCATCCGGCAGGCGTCGCTCTCCGGAGTGGCCAACCGCTACGTCGACATCCAGCAGGGCGAGATGGACGCGGAGGAGATCCCGGCGAAGGCGGTGCTGCCGGCGGAGACGACGGAGTCGGCCGTCGACCTCGACCAGCTCTTCAACGCCTTCGACCCCGAGACGCGCGACAACGTCCGCGTCATCATCCGCGGCTTCGCAGATCTGACACAAGGCCGTACGGAAGAGGCCAACCAGGCCACGAAGTTCTTCAACCCCGTGCTGTCGGCGTCCTCGCGGCTGTTCGACGAGCTGCACCGCAACGACCCGCAGCTGCAGCAGTTCATCATCCAGACCTCGCAACTGGTCACCGACGTCGCCGCCAAGCGCGAGGACCTGGCCGGCGTCGTCTCGAACTTCGGCACCGTCTCGACGGCGCTCGCGAGCCGCGACGACGAGCTCGGCGAGGCGATCCAGCGCCTGCCCGACTTCCTGCGGAAGTCGAACACGACCTTCGTGAACCTGCGCAGCACGCTCGACGACCTCGATCCCCTCGTGGCGGCCTCACGCCCCGTTGTGCGTGACCTCCGGCCCCTGCTTGCAGACCTGCGGCCCTTCGCCGCCGACGCCCGGCCGACCTTCCGCGACCTCGCGCGCACCATCTCGCGGCCCGGCGACGGCAACGACCTGGTCGAGCTGCTGCGCGTCCAGCCGTCGGTCGCGCGGGCGACCACGGAGCGGGTGCGGGCCAACGGCGCGCTGCGCCCGTCGACCTTCGACTCGCTGACCGACTCTCTGCGCACCGGCGCTCCGGAGATGGCCTTCTTCCGCCCGTACGCCCCCGACCTCACGGGCTGGTTCGACGACTTCTCGACCACGGGCGCCTACGACGCCAACGGCGCGTTCTCCCGCTCCGGCCTCGCGCTCAGCGCCTTCACCTTCACCCCGTTGGCCGGCCTTGTACCGGTGCCGCCCGCGCTGCGCGACGACGTGCTGGCCGCCGGTGCCGACCTGGGCCGCAACAACCGCTGCCCGGGCTCGATCGAGCGCGACACGGGTGAGAACACCATTCCCTTCAAGCCGTCCGCAGACTTCAACTGCGACGAGACCATGGTGCCGCTCGGACCGTGAGGCGCGCATTCGTGATCGGGCTCATCGCCGTCGCGGCCATCGCCGGGGCGACGTTCGCGCTGGGCGCGGGCAGCGCCAAGGGCAAGACCTACAAGGTCGTGCTCGACAGCGCCTTCGGGCTGGTCAAGGGCGCCGACTTCAAGGTCGGCGGGGTCGCCGTCGGCTCGATCTCCGACCTCGACGTCGACCGCAAGACGGCGCGCGCGCTCGTCGAGGTCGAGGTGTCCTCAGATTCCGCGGGCTTCGGCGGCCTGCGCGACAGCGCCACGTGCACCGTCGCCCCCCAGTCGCTGATCGGCGAGTACTTCGTGGACTGCCAGCCCGGCAAGGACGGCGAGCTGCTGGAGTCGGGCGCGACGATCCCGGTCGACCGCACGAGCTCGCCGATCCCGCCCGACCTCGTCCTCAACGTGATGCGCCGGCCGATCGCCGAGCGCTTCGCGATCATCTTCGGCGAGCTCGGCATCGGCTTCGCTGCCCGCGGCAACGACGTCAACGAGACCATTCGTCGCGCCATTCCGGCGCTGCAGACGACCAACGACGTGCTCGCGCTGCTGGCCGACAAGCGCCGGACCCTGGCGTCGCTGGCCCGCGACTCGGGCACCGTCTTCAAGGTGCTGGGCGAGCGCCGCGAGGACGTCGGCGACTTCGTGGTCGAGGCCAACAACGCCGCCCAGGCGACCGCCGTCCGGCGGGTCGAGCTGGCGGAGACCTTCCGGCGCTTCCCAGACTTCCTGGACCAGCTCGAACCCACCATGCGTGACCTCGGCACCGCCTCGCGCCTGCAGGCGCCCGCCCTGGCCGACCTGCGTGCCGCCGCCCCGACGGTGAACTCCCTGCTGGACACGCTGGGGCCGTTCGCGCGGGCGTCCGAGCCGGCCATCGACTCGCTGGGCGACGCCGGGCGGGCCGGACGCGTCGCGTCGCAGGAGGCGGCCTCGCTGGTCAGCCGCCTGAGCGACCTGGGCACCGTGAGCCGCGAGCCCGCCAACAACCTCGACATCATCCTCGACCACCTCGACGACCGCGACAACGCGGTCGAGCCGGACAGCGACTCGCCCACCGGCGCCGGCTACACGGGCCTGGAAGCGCCGTTGCAGTACATCTTCGACCAGGCGCTGGCGCTGAACATCTTCGACCAGCGCGGTTACGCGCTCAAGATCGACCTCAGCTTCGACGAGTGCCGGGAGTACACGACCGCCGAGGACGTCAACGCGAGCCCCGAGGCCCGCGCGCTCTACGAGCGCTGCAACCAGAACCTCGGGCCCAACCAGACGGGCATCACGACGCCCGACCGGAGCGATACGACGCGCGCAGCCGGCTCCGACGGCGACCGGCGCTCGGAGTCCGCCCGTCCCGAGCTCCCGACGGACGTGCCGACCGGCACCGGGCCCGTCGTGCCCGGCGCCACGCCGGCCCCAACGGCCACCACCCCGGCGGCTCCGTCGCCCCTGCAGCCGCTCGAGGACCTCACCGAGCAGCTGCCCGACGTCCAGGTGCCGGACGTCCAGGTGCCGGACGTCCGCGCCCCCGCCGCGCCCACCGAAGACCTCCTGGACTTCCTCCTCGGCTGATGCGGCGCGGATCTTCATCCCAGGTCTTCGCCAACCCGGTGCTCGTAGGCGCCGTGACCGTCCTCGTGGTCGTGGTCGCGGTCTTCCTCGCCTACAACGCCAACAGCGGCCTGCCGTTCGTCCCCACGTACCAGCTCGAGGCCAACGTGCCCAACGGCGCGCAGCTGGTGGCCGGCAACGAGGTGCGCGAGGGCGGCTCGCGGATCGGCACGGTCACCGAGATCACCCCCAGTGTGCGCAAGGACGGCACGTCGGGCGCCCGCCTGGAGCTCAAGCTCGACGCCAACGCCGGCCCCGTGCCCGCCGACTCGACGCTCACGATCCGCCCGCGGTCGGCGCTGGGCCTCAAGTACGTCGAGCTCGAGCGCGGCAGCGCCGCGGACACGCTCGCCGAGGGCGCCGCCATCACCGCCGGCCAGGAGGCGCTGGCCCCGGAGCTGCAGACGTTCTTCAACCTCTTCACCGAGCAGACGCGCAAAGACGTAACCGCGAACATCACCGAGTTCGGGACCGCCTTCGCCGGCCGCGGGCTCGATCTCAACCGCGCCTTCGAGTCTCTTCCCCGCTTCCTCGGCGCGGTGCCGCCGCTGATGGTCGTCCTCGCCGATCCGGCCACGCGCACCGGCCCCTTCTTCGACGAGCTTGCCGACGCCGCCCGCCTGACGGCGCCGCTCGTGGAGACGATGGCGGACGGGTTCCGCGCCGGCGCGGACACGTTCGAGGCGCTCGCCCGTGACCCGCAGGCGCTGCAGGACACCATCGCCGAGTCCCCGCCGACGCTCGAGGTCGGCACCCGCGCGCTGGCCAACACCCGCCCGTTCCTGCGCTCGCTGGCGAACGTTTCGAGCGATCTGAGCCTCGCCGCCGGCGAGCTGCGCCGTTCGGCCCCGCCGATCCAGGCTGCGCTGGAGTCCGGCATCGAGCCGCTGCAACAGACGCCGGTGCTCAACCGCAACCTGACCGGGACGTTCGAGTCGCTGACCTCGCTCGCGCGCAACGGCGGCACCGACCCCGCGATCGCCGCCCTGCAGGAGACGATGAACACGCTGAACCCGCTGACGCGCTTCCTCGGCCCCTACGTGACGGTCTGCAACTACTGGAACTATCAGTGGACCTACCTCGCCGACCACATCACCGACCGCGACCAGACCGGCGGCGTCCAGCGCATCCGGGTCAAGGAGAACAACGGCGACGCGGCACCCTTGGGCTCCTTCGACGCCGGCTTCCCGATCCAGGGCCTGCACGCCCAGCCCTACGGCTCCGCGATCAACTCCGCCGGCCAAGCGGACTGCGAGGCGGGCCAGCGCGGCTTCCCGGCCTTCAACGCCGACGGCCTCGACCCGTCGACCGGCCTGGTGGGCGACGCCGACACGCCCGGCCTGCAGGGCACGACCTTCGCCGGCCAGCCGCGCGTGACGAAGGGCCAGACCTTCTCGGAGTTCCCCGAGAGCTCACCCGGCATCGATCCAGGGGAGTTGCGGCCATGATTACGAAGGATCAGGAACGCATCCCCGAAGGGGTCGCACCGTGAGGCGCTCGAGGCTCTCCAACTTCACCGCCGGGCTGATCGCCGTCGTCGTGGTGGCGGTCGGCAGTTACCTCGGCTTCACCAAGTCGATCCCGTTCCGCAGCCACTTCGAGATCACCGCGGCGTTCGAGTCCGCCAACAACATCAAGACGAACTCGCCCGTGCGCATCGCGGGCGTCCAGATCGGCAAGGTCTCCAAGGTCGAGCCCACGTCGCCGGGCGCCTCGTCGGCGCTGGTGACGATGCGCATCGATGACAACGGCAAGCCGATCCACGCCGACGCCACGGCCAAGATCCGCCCGCGCATCTTCCTGGAGGGCAACTTCTTCGTCGACCTCACGGGCGGCTCCCCCGCCACTCCCGTGCTCGATGACGGGGACACGATCCCGTCGACCCAGACGGCCACCCCCGTGCAGCTCGACCAAGTCCTCAAGGCACTGGACTTCGACACGCGCGAGAATCTGCAGCTCACGCTGGGCGAGCTCGCCGACGCGTTCGACTCGGGCCTCGGCCGCAGCTTCAACCGCTCCCTCGAGGACCAGGCGCCCGCCTTCAAGTTCACGGCCATCGTCTCCGAGGCCCTGCTGGGCCGCGAGCCCCACGACCTCTCGAACTTCGTGCGCGACTTCGGGACCACCGCCGCCGGGCTGGACCGCTCGCCGCCGCGCCTGCAGTCGCTGCTTCAGAACTTCAACATCTTCGCGGGATCACTCGCAGTCGAGCAGGAGAACCTCAGGGCGACCGTCGAGGAGCTCCCGCGCACCCTGGCCGCCGCCAACCCGGCGTTCGACAGCCTCAACCGCGCCTTCCCGCCCGTGCGCCGCCTCGCCGTCAGCGCGCTGCCCGGCGTGAACTCGTCGGTCCCGGCCATCGCCGCGCTGCGGCCGCTGGTCGCCCAGCTGCGCGGCCTCGTCGGCGAGGACGAGCTGCGCGGCCTGAGCGGCGACCTGCGCGCCGCGACGCCGGCCCTGGTGTCTCTGTCGGAGCGCTCCATCCCGCTGTGGCGCCAGCTGCGCCCGTTCGCGTCCTGTCTCAACGAGACGGTGCTGCCGTGGACCAAGGACACCACCCCTGACGACGCGTTCCCCGCCACCGGGCCGGTCTTCGAGGAGCTGGCCAAGTTCCTCCCGGGCCTCAACGGCGAGAGCCGCTCCTTCGACGCCAACGGCCCGTGGTTCAAGGTCCTCGGCTCGGGCGGCGCCGAAACGGTCCAGCTGGGCAACGGCATCTTCGGCCTGCCGCTGTTCCCCGTCCAGGGCGTGAACCCGCCCAAGCCCACGTCGCGGCCGCCGATCCGCCCGAACGTCCCGTGTGAGACGCAGGAGTCGCCCAACCTCGAGACCATCCCCGAGGGGCCGCCGACGACGACGCAGACGGACACGACGAGCGAGGCGTTCCAGGAGCGCTACGACGCGTCCAAGCAGGTCGCCATCGCCGCGCTGAAGGCCGACCTCGAGCGGCGCGGCGTCGACATCCCAGTCTCCGACGAGGACATCACCTCCGCGCTCGTCGATCAGATCGCGGCCGACGCCGGCAACCTCGACCAGCTGCAGACGTTGCGCGAGGGCCTGCCGCTCAACACGCGCAACGTGCGCGAGGCGGACTCACGATGATTTCGAAGTATCTTCAAAGCACCTCCCGAAGGGTGGTCGCACCGTGAAGCGCGCGATCAAGGACCACTGGCGCGACTTCGCGGCGATCCTCGGCCTGCTGATCATCGCGGGCGCGGTGTCGTCGGTGATCCTCACCAACCAGCGCTTCCGCTTCCCCTTGATCCAGGAGAAGCCCGTGCGCATGTTCGCCGAGCTCGCCAACGCCCAGGCCGTCACCCCCGGACAGGGACAGACCGTCGAGGTCGCGGGGGTCAAGATCGGGCTGATCGCCAACGTCGAGCTGGTCAACGGCAAGGCCGTCGTCGGCCTCGACATCTACCCCCGCTTCAAGGACGTCATCCACGAGGACGACACGACCGCCCTGCTGCGCCCGCGCACCGGCCTCAAGGACATGTTCCTGCAGGTCGACCCGGGTGACCCGGAGTCGCCGCTCGCGGAGGAGGGCTACACGATCCCGGCACGCGACACGATGACCGACGTCGACCTCGACGAGTTCCTCGCCACGCTGGACACGGACACGCGCGAGCACCTGCAGCTGCTGCTGGGCGGCGCCGCCGAGGGCCTCGAGGGCCGCGGGATGGACCTGGCCGAGCTCTTCCGGCGCTTCGGGCCGACGGCGCGCGGGCTGCGCCGGGTCAACTTCGCGGTCGCCCAGGAGCGCGAGGGCCTCAAGGACGCCATCCACGGCCTCGCCCTGGTCTCCAACGAGCTGGCGGGCAAGGACGAGGAGCTGGCCGGCCTGGTGGACTCCTCCGCCGCCGTGTTCGAGGCCTTCGCCTCCGAGGACCAGAACGTGTCGGCCACGGTGGCCAAGCTCCCGGGCGCCCTGCGCGCGACGACGTCGGCGCTGGGCGACGTGCAGACCTTCGCCGACGAGCTCGGCCCCACCGCGGTCGCGCTGCAGCCGACCTTCGAGGCGCTCGAGCGCGCCAACGGCGAGGTGACGCCCATCGCGCGGCGCCTGACCCCGACCATCGAGAACGAGATCCGCCCGTTCGTGCGCGAGACGCGTCCGCTCGTGAGCGACCTGCGCGTGGCCGCGCGCGGCCTCTCGGCCTCCCTGCCCGACCTCACCGGGAGCTTCGTCACCCTCAACCGGTTCTTCAACATGCTCGGCTTCAACCCGAGGGGCGCGGAGGCCGCCGACGTGTCCGGCCGCCAGGAGGGCTACCTGTTCTGGCTTTCCTGGCTGTCCCACCAGACCGCGAACCTCCAGAACATCGACGACGGCAACGGCCCGATCCGCCCGGTGTTCCTCACGGGCACCTGCCAGACGATCACCTCGCTGGTCAACGGCACGCCCGAGTTCGAGTTCCTGCTCGGCGTCTCCGGGCTGCTCGCGGAGCAGTGCAACAACCCGCAGACGACATCGATCGACCTTCCGGTCGCCACGGATCTCATCGAGCGTGAGAGCCGGCAGATCGAGCGCGCCGAGCAGCGGCAGGCAGAACGACTGGGAGGCGGTGGCTGATGGGCACCAGGGGCACATCGCGCGCACAGGTCGCCGTCATGTCGATCTTCGCCTTCTCCTGCATCGGGCTGCTGCTGTTCCTGTGGCTGTCCTTCGGCGGCTCCGTGCCGCTCAAGCCCAAGGGCTACCAGTTCCAGGTTTCCTTCCAGGAGGCGACGACGCTCGCCGACGAGGCCGACGTCCGCGTCTCGGGCGTCTCGATCGGTCGCGTCGTGACGCTCGAGCGCGACCCGGCCGGCAACCGCAACCTCGCGACGATCGAGGTGGACCGTCCCTACGCCCCGATCAACAAGGACGCCAAGGCCATCCTGCGCCAGAAGACGCTGCTCGGCGAGACCTACGTGGAGCTCACGCTCGGCTCGGAGGACGCCGGGCGCATCGAGGAGGGCGGCCGGCTGGCCGACTCCCGCGTAGAGCCGACGGTCGAGCTCGACGAGGTGCTCGAGCTGTTCCCGCCGCAGACGGTGGCGGACTTCCAGCGCTGGCAGGCCAACTCCGCCGAGGCGATCAAGGGCCGCGGCCAGGACCTGAGCGACGCGCTGGGCAACATCGCCGGCTTCTCGGAGGAGGGCGCCGACCTGCTCGAGATCCTCGACCGCAACGCCGTCACCCTCGGCGACCTGGTCTCCAACACCAGCCTGGTCTTCGAGGCCCTCACCCGCGACGAGGAGCAGTACCGGGCCTTCATCGCCGACACGTCGACGTGGCTGCAGGCCACCGCCGCCGAGCGCGAGTCGCTGGCGGAGTCGATCCAGATCTTCCCGACCTTCCTGCGCGAGTCGCGGACGACGCTCGCGCGCCTGGAGACCTTCGCCGGCGACACCAAGCCGCTCATCGACGACCTCGGGCCGGTGGCACAGGATCTGGCGCCGACCCTCGCCGACCTGCGCGCCGCGTCGCCAGACCTGACAACGTTCTTCACCGCCCTGCCCGCGCTCATCGAGGCGTCCAAGACCGGCCTGCCGGCGCTCTCACGCGTGCTCGACGGCCTGCAGCCGGTGCTCGACGCGACCGGCCCCTTCCTGGCCCAGCTCAACCCCGTGCTGCAGTGGCTGCAGTTCCAGTCAGGCCCCGTCTCCAACTTCATCTCCATGCCCGGCTGGGCGCTGCAGGGCAAGGCGTCGACCTCGGTGCCCGGCTCCAACGGCCACGTGCTGCCCCAGCTGGTGATCACCGGCTCGCAGACGATTGTGACCCCCACGCGCATCGAGGCCAACCGCGGCAACGCCTACCTGCCGCCCGACGCCCTGAACTTCAACACCTACCGCGAGGGCTTCAACGTCCTGCCGACCTGGGACTGCGACAACACCACCGAGCACAAGCCGACGGGCAACGGCGACCCGGGCTGCGTCGTCGCGCCGCCGCTGAGCTTCAAGGGCCAGACGAAGCGCTACCCGCCCGTGCTGGCGTCGAACTTCAGATCCGTGACGCGATAGCGCGCACGGCGTCGGCCGGGTCGTCGGTGCCAAAGACGGCGTTGCCGGCGACAAACAGCGTCGTCCCGGCCTCCGCACACAGGGCGGCCGTGTCGGCGTTGATGCCGCCGTCTACCTCGAGCACCGCGTCCGGGTGCAGCTCGGCGAGCCGCCGCAGCTTGGCCGGCGAGGCGTCGATGAAGGGCTGGCCGCCCCAACCGGGGTTGACGGTCATGCACAGCACGAGGTCGGCGTCGCCGGCGAGCCCGGCGACCGCATCGGCGGGCGTGCCCGGGTTCAGCGCGACGCCGGCGCGACAGCCGGCCTCGCGGACGTGCTGCAGCGCATAGTGGATGTGTGGCGTGGCCTCGACGTGGCAGGTGATGCCGTCGGCACCGGCCTCCGCGAAGGCGGCGACGTGCCGCTCGGGACGGTCGACCATGAGGTGGACGTCGAGCACTGCCCCGGCGCCGTGGACCTGCTCGGCGAGGGCCTTCACGACGATCGGGCCCATGGTGATCGGCGGGACGAAGTGACCGTCCATGACGTCGACGTGGATGACCGTCGCGCCCGCGTCGAGCACGGTCGCGACCTGCGCGCCGAGCCGAGCGAAGTCCGCCGACAGGATCGAGGGGGCGACGCCGTTCCAGCTCATATCGGGGCCAGCATCGAGGCCCGGCAGCTGCCGCACTGGTACATCGCTGAGTTCGACATCCGCACGATCGTAGAGTGCTCGCCACAGTTGGGGCACACGCTGCGCAGCTCGAAGCGCGTCATGCAGTTCACGCAGCGGTAGCGGCCCGGAAGGTTGGTCGGGCGCAGCCACGGCTCGTGGCAGCCCGGGCACACCGGCCCCAGGTCGACCTCGTCGCTCATTTGGCCTCCTTGCGCAGCCGGGCGATGAAGAAACCGTCGGTGTGGTCGCGGTGCGGGAGGGTCTGGATGACACCGGGCACACGCGGATGGTCCCAGACTCCCGGCTGCGACGCCGCAGCCAGCGTGAACGCGGGGTGCGCGGCGAGAAAATGCTCGAGCTGTCGCTCGTTCTCCTCGGGCGAGATCGTGCAGGTGGAATAGACGATGACGCCGCCAGGCCGCACCGTCCGCGCGGCGGCAGCGAGGATGGCCGCCTGGATCTGCGCAAGCCGGGCGGGGTCGCCGGGCTGCTTGCGCCAGCGGGCGTCCGGACGCAGGGCGAGGGTCCCCAGGTCCGAGCAGGGCGGGTCGACCAGCACGCCGTCGTAGCCGCCGGGCTCGTCCAGCGTGGTGGCGTCGGCGACGCGCACCTCGACGTCGGCGCCCATGCGGGCCGCGGTCGCCTCGAGAAGTCGTGCCCGCCCCGGGTCGCGCTCCACCGCCACCACCCGCGCGCCGAGCGCGGCGAGATGCGTGGCCTTGCCGCCGGGCGCCGCGCAGCAGTCGAGCACCCGGTCACCCGGCTTGGGATCGAGGGCCTGGGCGACGGCCTGCGCGGCGCGCGACTGCGGCATGAAGTGCCCCTGGGCGTAGAGCTCGGAGCCGTGGGCGTCGAACGGCGCCTCGAGCACCAGCGCGTCGGGCAGCCCGGGTGCCGGCCGGCTTCCAACGGGAAGCGCGGCGGCGAGCGCATCGCGCGTCGTGCGCAGCGTGTTGGCGCGCAGGACCGGCTCGGGCGGGCGGTTGCCCGCCGCCATCAGCGCCCGCGCGGCCTCCGGACCGAGCTGCTCGAACCACAGCCGCGCGATCCACTCCGGATGGGAGTGCCTGAGCGCAGCCTGCTCGGGCGTGCCGTCCGGAAGCGCGGCGATCAGCGCGCGCGCCTCACGCGCGCCGCGGCGCAGCACGGCGTTGACCAGTCCTGCCCCGCGTGGGCTGGCGGCCTTGGCCAGCTCGACGGACTCGCCCACCGCGGCGTGGTCGGGTACGCGCTCCAGAAAGGCCAGCTGGAAGAGCCCCAGCCGCAGCGAGTTGCGGACCGCGGGGTCGAGGTCGGCGGGCGGGCGGCCGGCGAGGAGGCCGATGACGTGGTCGAGCGTCGCGGCGCGCTGGACGGTCCCGAAGGCGAGCTGGGTCGCGAGGGCCCGGTCGCGCGGGTCGAGGCCGGCGCGGCGCGTCTCTCCGATCAGCGCCCGGTCTGCCCAGGCGCCGTCCTCGAAGACGCGGTCGACCACGGCGAACGCGACCGCGCGCGCTGGGGAGACCGTCAGTACGGACACGTCTGAAAGGGTATGCGGCAACCATGCCCCGCTTCATCGTCCCGCTCACCCTGGTCCTCACCCTCGGCCTGCCCACCGTCGCCCCCGCCGCGCTGCGGATCAAACCGGGACGGCTCAGCGTCAAGAAGATCGGGACGTTCAGGCCCCAGCGCAACGCGTCGCTGGACGCTGCGACCCGCGCCTTCGGCAAGCCCTCGGCGGTTCGCGACGACGACGACAACGTCTGCAACGTGCGCTGGAAGGACATCGGGCTCAAGATCGTCTTCGCCAACTTCGGCATCGGCTCCGCCTGCAGTGAGGGCTCCGCTCAGTCCTTCCGGGCCGAGGGCGAGCGGTTCGCGACGTCCCAGGGGCTGCGCGTCCGCGGCTCCGCGCGCGCGGTGCTCAACGCCCATCCGAACGCCGAGCGCCACCGCAGCTCCTTCTGGCTGAAGACCGCCGTGTCGCCGTTCGGGGACAATCGGGAGTACCCGGTCCTGCGCGCCGAGTTCGGCGCGGGCCGCGTCACCGCCTTCAACGGCTTCATCGGCGCGGCGGGCGAGTAGCGCTTGCAATGGCTCGGGCGCGTGGGGCTGCTGGCCCGGGGCGCGGTCTACGCGATCGTCGGTGTCCTCGCGCTCAAGCTCGCGATCGGTGACGGCGGCAAGACGACGAGCCAGCAGGGCGCGCTGAAGAGGCTCGCTCAGGAGCCCAACGGGAAGGCGCTGCTGATCGCGATGGCGGTCGGGCTGGCCGCCTACGCGATCTGGCGGTTTGCGAGCGCCTGGACGGGCAAGGCGGAGGGCTTCAAGGAGCGTGCGACCGCCGTGGTCAGCGGGCTCGCCTACGCCTTCCTCTGCGTCACCGCGGTCCAGATCGTGATCGGCGCCGGCAGCAGCGGGCCCGGGGCCGACGCCATCACCGGCGGCGTCTTCGACTACGAATACGGCCGGTACGCCGTCGGTGCGGTCGGCGCCGGGATCATCGTCGAGGGCATCGCCCAGCTGGTCCACGGGCTGCGCCGAAAGTTCGTCGAGAAGTCGCGCACCGAGCAGATGCACGCGACGACGGAGAAGGCCTTCCGCGTCGTGGGCGTGGCCGGCTACTGCGCGCGCGGCGTGGTTTTCGGGCTGATCGGCGCGTTCCTGATCAAGGCCGCGGTCGAATTCGACGCCGACCAGGCCGTCGCGCTGGACGGCGCGCTCGCTGAGGTCGTGGACGCCACCGCGGGCCCGTTCCTGCTCGGCGCCGTCGCCGTGGGGCTGATCGCCTTCGCCCTGTACTGCGTCGCCGAGGCGCGCTACCGCGCGCTCTGATCCCGGCCCCGCAGCCAGTCGGCGGCAGCCATCCGGCGACCCCCGGCGGGCTGGACGTCCACCAGCTCGAGGCCGCGCCAGACGAGCGGGCCCTCGTCGTCGCTGACCCGTGCGTCCCAGACCCCGACGAAGCTGCCGTCGGCGAGCTCCATGCGAGCGCCGATGTGCGGGCGCAGCGCACGGACGACCCGCTCGCGGTCGCCCGCAGGCGCGTCGGGGTCCAGCGTCCGGTCGGCGGCGGTGATCTTCTCGGCGTAGGTCAGCCCGCCCTCCGTCTGCTCGGCGAACACCGGCTGCGTGTCCAGCGCCTCGATCAGCAGCCGCGCGCCCAGCTCCTCGAGCCGGTGTGCGAGCGTGCCGTAGTCGTCGTCAGGCCGGATCGGCTCGGTCACCTGCAGCGCGACCGGCCCGGAGTCGAGGCCGGCGGTGAGGCGCATGATGGCGACACCCGTCTCCTCGTCGCCGGCCATGAGCGCGCGCTCGATGGGCGCGGCGCCCCGCCAGCGCGGCAGCAGCGACGGGTGCACGTTGAGGATCTCGTAGTCCGCGAGCAGCGGCTCCTTGACCAGCGCGCCGAACGCGCAGACGATCAGGGCGTCCGGCTCGGCCGCCGCTATCGCGTCGAGCGACTCCCGGGCGTGCAGGTCCTCGGGCTGGGCGAGCTCGATCCCGAGCGCCTTGGCCGCCGTCGCCACCGGCGGCGCCAGCACCTTGCGCCCGCGGCCCTTGGGACGGTCGGGGCGGGTGACCACCAGCGCCGGGCGATGATCGGAGCGCGCGAGGCGCGCGAGCACCGCGACGGCGAAGTCCGACGTCCCGAGGTAGACGGTCCTCAAGCGGGCTGGAGGTCTGCCAGGCGCTCGCGGAGGATCTTCATGGCCTCCTTGCGCTGGCTGCGCGGGGTGCGGTCCAGGATGAGCACGCCGTCGAGATGGTCGATCTCGTGCTGGATCACGCGTGCCTCGAGGCCCGATGCCTCGATGGTCAGCGCGTCGCCGAGCTCGTCGAGGCCGCGGACGCGCACGTGCACGGGCCGCTCGACCTCGACGTGGACGCCGGGCAGCGACAGGCAGCCCTCCTCGGCGATCTCCTCCTCCTTGCCGCGCCACTCGACCTGCGGGTTCACCAGCGCGGCCAGGGCGGCGTCGTCGCCAACGCGGTAGACGAGCACGCGGTGCATGATGCCGACCTGCGTCGCCGCCAGCCCGATGCCGAGCGCATCGTGCATCACCTGCCCCATCCGCCGCGCCTCCTCGACCAGGCGCTCGTCGAAGCGGTCGATCTCGATGGCGCGGCTGCGCAGCACGGGATCGCCGTACTTGCGCACCACCCGCAGCGCGGCGTCGCGCCGCGCCCGGACCTCGGGCTCGAGCTCGGGTGGCCGCTCCTCGTCCTCTACGACCTCAACCGGCTCTTCGTTCACAGGTGCAGATTACCCTGAGCGCATGGCCGTTGACCGTCGCACGTTCCTGCGCACCTCCACCGTCGCGACCGGGGTCTTCGCCTTCGGTCCCGCCTTCTGGCAGGACGCGCTCGCCGCGCCCGCCACCCCCGGGCCGGGCCCCTACGGCCCTCCCGGCGCTCCCGACCCCGTCACGGGCCTCGCCGTCCCGGAGGGCTTCAGCGTCCGCGAGATCGCGCGCGGTGGCACCCCGGTCTCCGGCACCGCCTACACGTGGCACCCGTTCAGCGACGGTTCGGGCTGCTTCGCGCAGCCCGATGGCGGCTGGATCCTCGCGTCCAACTCCGAGGTCCCCGGCCTGCCGCAGGGCGGCGCGTCGTCGATCACCTTCGACGCCGACGGCAAGATGATCGGCGCACGGCGCATCCTGGCCGGGACGACCATGAACTGCGCCGGCGGCGTCACGCCCTGGGGCACATGGCTCTCCTGCGAGGAGATGGCCTCGGGACAGGTCTGGGAGTGCGACCCGCTCGGCGAGCAGGCCGCCATCGTGCGCCCCGCGATGGGCCGCTTCACCCACGAGGCGGTCTGCGTGGACGCGGCGAACAAGCGCCTGTACCTGACCGAGGACAACGCGGACGGGTGCTTCTACCGCTTCACGCCGACGACTTATCCGGACCTGTCGGCGGGTCGGCTCGACGTCATGCTGGTCGACGAGGCAGGCAAGGTCACCTGGGCGCCGGTTCCCGACCCTGCCGGCGCCACGCCGACGCGGTCGCAGGTACCTGGCGCGGCCAAGTTCGCCCGTGGCGAGGGCACCTGGTTCGACGAGGGCGTCGTCTACTTCGTGACCACCACGGAGTCACGGCTCTACGCGCTGCACGTCGAGGAGCAGCTGCTCGAGCTCGTCTACGACGGCTCCGCGCTCGGGCTGCAGGCCGAGCTGACCGGCATCGACAACGTCACCGTGCACCCGAAGTCGGGCGACATATTCGTCGCCGAGGACGGGAAGACCGACGCAACCCTCGACGTCGGCCTGATCACGGCCGATCGCATCGCCTCGCGCTTCATCACCGCCTCGGGACCCCAGCACGACGCCTCCGAGCTGACCGGCCCGTCCTTCGACCCGTCCGGTACGCGCCTCTACATCGCCTCGCAGCGCGCGAACGGCCTCGGCTCGGTCTACGAGGTCTCCGGCCCGTTCCGCCAACAGCGTCCGGGCGGCGGCGGCACGTCGCTCGACGACACGCGGCGCCCCGGCGTCAATCTGCGGGTCCTCGGCAAGGCGAAGGTCGCCGGAGTGCGTCGTGCGGGCCTGCCGCTCGCGATCCGCGCCGACGAGGACGTCCGCCTCGAGATCACGCTGCGCCGCCGGCGCGCCAAGGGCGCCGGGCCGGTCATCGCCCGCGCCCAGCGGCAGCTCAAGGCCGGCAAGCGGGCGCGGCTGCGGCTGAAGGTGACGCGCGCGCTGCCGGCGGGCCGTTCCGTCCCGATCGTTGTCAGCGTTAAGGCGACGGACGCGGCGGGCAACGTGCGCACCCTCAAGCGCAACCTGCGGCTGCGCTGAGGTCTGCGAGTTTCACCCCGATAGGGGGTGAAACTCGCAGAAGCTGGGCTCACTGGGGGTCGACGTCGACGGAGAAGGCGACGGCGCGATGAGCGCGGTCGAGTGCGGCGGCCTCGACCGCGGCACCGACTGCGGCGATCGCCTCGTCGCGGCGCTGCGTCTTGACGACCAGCTGCCACCGCTCCCGCCCGCGCAGGCGGAACAGCGGCGCCGGGCCCAGCAGCTCACCCTCCTTCAGTGCCATCCCGCTGACGAGGGCGGCGGCGGCCAGGCCCGCCGCACCCACCTCCGCCGAGGAGCAAACGACCCGGATCAGGTCAGCGAACGGCGGATAGGCCAGTGCTTCGCGCCGAGCGAGCTCCTCGCGCAGGAAGCCGGGCGCGTCGTGACGTGCGGCGTGGGCGATCGAGGACGCCTCCGGCGTGAGGGTCTGGACGATGACCCGTCCCCCGGCCGGGCCTCGCCCCGCGCGGCCCGCCAGCTGGGCCACGAGCGCGAAGGTCCGCTCTTCGGCGCGGAAGTCCGGGAAGCGCAGCGTCTGGTCGGCGTCGACGACCACCCCCAGCGCGACGTCCGGGAAGTCGTGACCCTTGGCCACCAGCTGCGTGCCGACGAGCAGCCCGGTCGGCGCTGCCCGGAAGGCGGCCAGCAGGCGCGGGACGGCGTCCTTGGCGGCACCGGTGTCGGCGTCCAGGCGGAAGACGGGGATCCCGAGCGTCTCGGCGAGCTCTGACTCCAGCCGCTCGGTCCCGGCGCCGTGGCGGGCCACCGCCGTGGAGCCGCAGTTGTCGCAGCGGGTGGGCACGCCCTCGTGGTGCCCGCAGTGATGGCAGGCGACCTCGCCCCCCGCGCGGTGCAGGACGAGCGCGACGTCGCAGTTCGGGCACCCCCAGACCTTCCCGCAGTCGCGGCAGGTGAGGAAGTTCGACCAGCCGCGGCGGTTGAGCAGCACGATCGCCTTGCGGCCCTCGGCGGCGACCTCGGCCAGGGCGCGCTGGGTGTCGGGGTGCAGCGGATGATGGCTGCCGCGCAGGTCCTTGACCTCGACCGGGGGCAGTCGTTGGCCGTCGACGCGGTGCGAGAGCGTGAGGCGCGGCAGCTCGCGCCACGTCTCCGGCCGCGGGGTCGCCGTTCCGCACAGGAGCGCCGCGCCGGTGTAAGCCGCCCGCCAGCGGGCGACGAGGCGCGCGTCGTAGCGCGGATCGGACTCGTGCTTGAACGACGGGTCGTGCTCCTCGTCGACGACGATCAGCCCGAGGTCGGCGACTGGCGCGAAGACCGCCGAGCGCGGGCCGACCGCCACGCGGGCCTCGCCGCGCCGCAGCCGCGTCCACTCGTCGAAGCGCTCGCCCTCGGAGAGGCCGGAATGCAGCAGGGCGACGGTGTCCCCGAAGCGCGCCTGGAAGCGTGCGACGGTCTGCGGCGTCAGCGCGATCTCGGGCACGAGCACGATCACCCCGCGCCCCTCCACCAGCACCCGCGCCGCCGCCCGCAGGTACACCTCGGTCTTGCCCGACCCGGTGACGCCATGGAGCAGCTGCGATCCGCCGAGCTGCGCCAGGACCGATTCCTGCTCATCGGTGAGCACGACCTCCCGGTCCGGCTCCACCATCGAGAGCGGAACCCGTCGGCGCACCCGCTCCTCCCTCCTCACCAGATGCAGTTTCTCCAGTCTGCGGAGCACCCCGAGATCGCCCCCGGCCACGCCTGGGAGCCGCGCCAGCACCGCGGCCTGGCGCGCGGTCACATCGACGGCCTCACCGACCCGCACCCACCAGTTCTCGACCCGCGGCTTGCCCGGCGGCGGTAGCACCAGCGAGAGTGCGCGCGCCGGGGTCGAGCAGTACTCCGCAGCCATCCACAGCGCGCAGTCGACGAGCTCGGCCGGCACGGACTGCGGCCGGACCGCCGTCGGCGCGACAAGCCGCTCCTCGGCGACCTCCGATTCGGCTGCGAACCCGGTGACCACGCCGTCGAGCGCTTGGCGCCCGAACGGGATCCGCACCACCGACCCGACCTCCACGGGCGCGTCGGGCGGCTTGTAGTCAAACGGCCCGCTCAGCTTGCGCGTCGTCGTCAGCGGCTCGACCCGGAGGACCATCACCCGAGTCTTGCGCGCATGACGGCGATTGCCTCCGGGTTGGAGTCCACGAGCACGTAGCGGCGCCCCAGCGCGCGCGCGACCGCCCCCAGGGTCCCTGACCCGGCGAAGAAGTCCAGGCACCAGCCGCCCGGCCGCGAGGAGGCGGCGACCATCCGCCGGACGATGCCCTCCGGCTTCTGGGTCGGATAGCCCGTGCGCTCGGTGCCGGTCGTGTGGACGATCGTGTGCCACCAGACGTCCGTCGGCAGCTTCCCGCGCGCCGCCTTCTCCGCGCCGACCAGGCCCGGCGCCATGTAGGGCTCACGGTCGACCTCCGCCGAGTCGAACCAGTAGCGCCCGGGGTCGCGGACGTAGACGAGGATCGTGTCGTGCTTGGCCGGCCAGCGCCGCGTGGCCCGGCCGCCGTAGTCGTAGGCCCACACGATCTCGTTGAGGAAGCAGTCGCGCCCGAAGATCTCGTCGAGCAGCACCTTGCAGTAGTGCGCCTCGCGGTAGTCGATGTGGAAGTACAGCGTGCCGTGCTCGGCGAGCAGTCGCCGCGCGTGCTCCAGGCGCGGCGCCAGCCACGCGGGATAGTCGGCGTGCGCCGGGTCGGCGTAGGCGCGCTCCGCCAAGCGCTGCGACCCGCCCCGGTTGAAGGGCGGGTCGATGTAGATCAGGTCGAAGGCGCTGTCGGGCAGGCGCGGGAGGACTTCGAGGTTGTCGCCCTCGACGATCAGGTCGTCTTGGAGGAGAAGCGGCTCGGGTCGGATCGACCGACGACCGGTGGATGTCACGGCGCCGCAGGTCCAGCCAAGCTTCCGAGCGCCAGCGAGGTTGAGCGCCGGCCGGTCATCGGAAGGGTGGAGTCCTTGGGGTGACCGGCCGGCGGCGCCTGGCGACGCCATGCGGCGGCGTGACGCCGCCGGGATCGGTCGATCCGGCCCTAGGCGACAGCGCCGGCCTCGAGGCCCGCCTCTGCGCGCAGCGCGTCCGCCTTGTCGGTCCGCTCCCACGTGAAGTCCGGATCCTCGCGGCCGAAGTGGCCGTAGGCGGCGGTCTTCTGATAGATCGGCCGGTGCAGGTCGAGGTACTCGCGGAAGGCGCCGGGACGCAGGTCGAAGTGCTTGTCGACCAGCTCGGCGATGCGCCGGGGCGCGATCTTCTCGGTGCCGAACGTCTCCACCATCACCGACACCGGGTGGGCGACGCCGATGGCATAGGCGACCTGGACCTCGCAGCGTTCCGCGAGGCCGGCGGCGACGACGTTCTTGGCGACGTAGCGGGCGGCGTACGCGGCGGAGCGGTCCACCTTGGACGGGTCCTTGCCACTGAAGGCGCCGCCGCCGTGACGCGCCATCCCTCCGTAGGTGTCCACGATGATCTTGCGGCCGGTGAGCCCGGCGTCGCCGACGGGCCCGCCGATGACGAAACGGCCGGTGGGGTTGACCAGAAACGATGCGCGCAGCGTCTCGGCGTCGTACATCTCGGCCGGCAGGGTCGGGACGACGACGTGCTCCCAGAGGTCGCCGGGAATCCGGTCCTCGACGCCCTCTTCGTGCTGGGCGGAGATCAGCAGCTTCTCGACGGCCGTGGGCTTGCCGTCCACGTAGCGCACCGAGACCTGGGTCTTGCCGTCGGGGCGCAGGTAGGGCAGCGTGCCGTCCTTGCGGACCGCCGTCAGGCGCTCGGCGAGCCGGTGGGCGAGCGAGATCGGCAGCGGCATGAGCGTCGCCGTCTCGTTGGTCGCGTAGCCGAACATCATCCCCTGATCGCCCGCGCCGGCGACGGCGAGCTCGTCGTCGCCGGACGCGCCGCTGCGCTGCTCGAGTGCGGCGTCGACTCCTTGAGCGATGTCGGCCGACTGCTTGTCGATCGCGTTGAGGACCGCGCACGAGTCGGCGGAGAAGCCCAGCTCGGCGTCCGTGTAGCCGATGTTGCGGATCGTCTCACGCACGACGGCCTGGATGTCCACGTACGTCGTGGTGGAGATCTCCCCCGACACGACGACGAGGCCGGTGTTGACCAGCGTCTCGCAGGCGACGCGCCCGTAGGGGTCCTCGGCCAGCACGGCGTCCAGGATCCCGTCGGAGATCTGGTCGGCCACCTTGTCCGGGTGCCCCTCCGTGACGGACTCGGAGGTGAAGAGGTATTCGTTCTCGGCGTAATCGGTCATGGGATAAGGAGGTTCAGCTCCACGGTCGTGTCGTCCCCCTGGCGGCGCACGACGGCGCCGAGCGCACCGATCTCGGACAGGTCGGGCCGCGCCGCCCGGTAGGCGGCACTGGCGCCCAGACCCACCGTGTCGGCGAGCTCCAGGAGCTGGTTTGCGGCGACGAAGGCTAGCGCCTGGGCCGTATCGGGGACCCCGGTGACGGCCTCGGCGAACCCTTCGGCGTCGCGGATCGAGTCCTCGCCACGCAGGCCGCGACGCACCCCGTCCTCGCCGTTTGAGACCGCGACGCGCTCGCCGTCGACGGCGTAGACGAGCTCGCCACCCCCGGCCAGCGTGAGGGCGAAGCCCGACAGCCCGTCGCCGAGATCGCGCTCGACGAACGCAGGCAGCTGGCCGGTGGCAGCGTCTGAACCCGTGAGCGCCGTCGCGATCACCCCCTGCAGGCCGGCGAGGGCGGTACGGGCCGCCGCCGGGTCGTCCGGACGCGCGAGCAGGGTCACCGCCGCGTCGCCTTCCGTCGGGGCGACGGTCAGCGCGATCTCCCCGTCCAGTGCGTCCAGCAGCGGGCCGAGCGCGGAGGTCACCTCGGGCGCCGCGGCGCCCGTGGCTTCCGGCAGCAGCGGGGCAAGCGACGCAAGCCCCCGGAAGCCGAGGTAGGCGAAGGCGTTCCGGGGCGGGCCGTCGAGCAACTCCGGCGCGAAGTCGGCGGACTCCGATGCTCCGCCGAGTTGCCGGGCGTTGACCCGCACCCCGCCATCGGTCGCGGTGACGTCGGCCACGACCGGCTCCGGACCGACCAGCGCCGCGAGCCCTGGAGAGAGCATCCGGCCGGCGCCACGCTCGCCCACCCACACGTCCAGCGCGCGCTCCGGCGACCGGACTTCGGTGGCGTCGACGTAAAGATCGAGGTCCGCCAGTGACCGCTCGCCGTCGTCGACCGGCTCGGCGCCGAGCGCCACGAAGCCGTCGACCAGGACGCCGCCGGAGCGCTCCGCGTACGCGCGCGCCTTCTCGTCGTCGTCGGCGGCGAGCAGCACGAGCGTCTTGCCTTTCGCCAGCACCGCGACCGCCGCCTCTTCCCCGAGCCATGGCCGGGCCTCCTCGAGCTGCTCGCGGACGGCGGCGAAAGCGTCGAAGCGTCCCAGGAGATCGAGCGCGCGGCGGTCCTGCTCGCGGTCGGAGTCAGTCGAGAGATGGACGTAGACGAGCGCTTCGGCGGGGACCAGCGCGGCGGCGCGGACCTCCGGGCGGCCTTCATTGCCGGTGCGCAGCGCGATGAACAGCCAGACGACCGCGACCGCCAGCAGCGCTGCCCGCTGCCCGCTCACGCGTCCGCGCGGCGGCGTTGCTTGCGCTCGACGAAGTCGATGATGACCGGGATCCCGTCGAGCCCGTAGCGCTCGCGGATCCGGTTCTCGACGAAGTACGCGTAGTCGCGGGTCACCCGGTTGCGCGAGTTGACCTGGATCGAGATGCGGGGCGGGTCCACCCCGATCTGGTTGCCGTAGATCAGCTTCAGGCGGTGCCCCTGCTTGGCCGGCGGCTGCCGGATCTGCACCACGTCGGCGAGGAACTTGTTGACCTCGGGCGTGGGGATGCGGTTGCGGCGGCGCTCGGCGAGCGAGACGGCCTCCACGAGCAGCCGCGCCACGTGGCGGCCGGTCATCGCGGACGCGGTCAGCAGCTTCGGTCGCAGCCGCAGCTTGCGCAGCACGACCTGGCGCTCGTGATCGAGGTCGAAGTCGTCGCCGGAGGTCAGGTCCCATTTGTTGAGGACCAGCGCGGTTGCGCAACCCGACTTCATGGCCAGGTCGGCGATGCGCAGGTCCTGCGTGGTCACCCCGTCCGTCGCGTCGCAGACCACGAGCGCGACGTCGGCGCGCTCGGCGGCGCGCTGGCTGCGCAGCGACGTGTAGTACTCGACCGACTCCTTGACCTTGGCGGCGCGGCGGATGCCGGCGGTGTCCACCAGGCGGATGCGGCGATCGTCGATCTCGAGCTCGATGTCGATCGGGTCGCGCGTGGTGCCCGCGATGTCGGACACGATCACCCGCTCCTCGCCGAGGAACGTATTGAGCAGCGAGGACTTGCCCACGTTCGGGCGGCCGATGATGGCCAGGCGGAAGGCGGCCTCCTCGCCTTCGGGCTCGTCCTCGGCGGGCCCGCGCTCGATGATCAGGTCGAGCAGGTCACCGGTGCCCAGGCCCTGGGCGGCGGAGACCGGCACGGGCTCGCCGAGCCCGAGCGCGTAGAAGTCCGAGGCCAGCGGGACGTCGCGCGGCGAGTCCACCTTGTTGGCCGCGACGATCACGGGCTTGTCCCAGCGGCGCAGGATGTCGGCGATCTCGGCGTCGCCCGGCCGCTGCCCGGCGCGGGCGTCGACCACGAGCACGGCGACCTGCGCGTCCAGCAGTGCCGAGCGCGACTGGTCGGCGATCGAGATCGCAAGCGGGTCCTCGTCGGACGCGTCGATGCCACCCGTGTCGATCAGGGTCAGCCGCCGGCCGTTCCAGTCGGTCTCGATCTCCCGGCGGTCGCGGGTCACGCCCGCCGTCTCGTGCGTCACCGCGTCGCGGGTCTGGGTGAGCCGGTTGACGAGCGTCGACTTGCCGACGTTCGGATAGCCGACGATGGCGACCTTCACGTTGCGACCCCCTCAGGGGTGCGAACCTGATGCTTCGCAATCATCGGGCGGCCAGCTCCGCGATCCGGTCCACGACCGCGTCGAAGTCCAGGCCTGTGGTGTCAAGCCCCGTCGCTCCGGGGGCGGGCGACGCCACCGTGCGGTCGCCCGACGCCTGGTCGCGCTCGTCGCGCAGCGTCTGCTCCTGCAGCACCACGTCCGGATCGGCTCCGAGGTCGGCGGCGCGCCGGCGCGCGCGCTCCACCGGGTCGGCGGTGAGGAAGACCTTGACCTCGGCGTCCGGCGCGACCACGAGGGCGATGTCGCGCCCCTCGGCGACCCAGTCGCCTTGAGCGAGCAGGGCCCGCTGCTTGGCGACCAGCACCGCGCGCACGGCGGGGTCGGCAGCGACGCGCGAGGCCGCCTCGCTCGCCTCCGCGCTCCGGATCTCCGCGGAGACGTCGCGCCCGTCGAGCAGCACGCGGCCCTCGGCGTCGAAGGCGATGTCGCACTCCGGCGTTCCCGCCAGCCCGACGGCCCGGTACATCGCGCCCGTGTCGAGGTACGTGAAGCCCAGCCGCGCGGCGACCGCGCGGGCAACGGTGGACTTGCCGGCTCCCGCCGGACCGTCGATCGCGATCACCACACCGCTGAGGCTATGGCTACTGCAGTTCGCGCAGGCAGAGCGCGAGCACGCCGGACGTCACACCGGTGAAGTTCACGACCGCCTTGTTCATCTGCGCGGCCGACATCCAGCGTCCGGCGCGTGCCGGCGCCTCGCCCGGCTTGTACTCGTACACGTCGAAGCCGCGCGCGTGGTCGTTGCCATAGAGGAAGAAGCCGTCACGCGACATCTTCGGCGCCTTGACCGCCCAGGTGTCGGAATCCGGGAAGCGGAAGGATCCGAGCTCCCTCATCCCGTAGCCGTTCTCGCCGAGGGCGACTCCGACGAGACCCGAGAGGTCGACCACGCGGACACCGCCGTTGTAGAAGGCGATCGTCATCAGCTGCTGCTCGTGGTCGATCTGAAACACGTGAGCGGTGCAAGTCCCCAGTGTCGTGTCCGTCAGGCCGACGTCGGAGATGTTCCAGTAGCCGACGAGCACCGGCGCGGTCTCGAGGTCGCCCGTCGCGTCGTAGACGTGGAGGCCGCCGTTGGGGCACTGGCCGGTACCCAGGGCGCCGGCCACCTCGTCCTCGGCGAGGATGAAGTTGCGCTTGCCCAGGATCGGGTCCTTGATCGTCACGCTCTCCATCTGATGCCACACGTTGAGCGTGGGATCGACGATCGTGCTCACCCGCGTCGGCGCGGTCGGGTCGGTGGTGTCGAGCACCTCGCCGTGCGAGAGCGCCGCCACCGCGGCGCGCGTCCCGTCAGGCGAGAAGGTGATGTCGTGGGACTCCGTGCCAATGCCCGGGAGCGTCAGCAGGTCGAATTCGCCGGCGGACTTGGGCGCCGTGACGTCGGTGATGTCGGTGATCTCGATCGCGGGCAGGACCGAGGTGATCAGGTCCGAGTTGGAGTTGTAGAGGTACCTGCCGGACGGGTGGACCGTCATGTTGTGCGAGCCCTGCCGGTAACCGACGAAGGAGACTGCGGTCGGGTTGTAGGGATCGGTGATCTCGGCGATGAAGGTGCCGCCCTGGGCCGGGTCGATCTCGAAGCCCTTAGCGCGCAGGTCCGTCACGCACGCCGAGTCCTCGTGCAGGTTTCGTTTCCCGTTGTCGGCCGTGAAAGTGACGAAGCGGCGGCCCCCGAGATCGTCGCGGCGGAAGAGCTGAACGTCGCCCTGGGAGATCCCGCAATCCCAGGTCGCGACGATCCTGGCGTTGGCCGGGTCGGTGACGTCGATGACCTGCAGGCCGTCGCCGTAGGCGCCCGCGAAGGAGAAGGTGCGCTGGATGCCGGCGACCCGCGGGCGGGCGTCCTGGCGGCGCTTTGCGGCCTTGCAGCGCTTGCGCAGGACGGCGCGGCGCTTGGAACCACGGCTGGCGGAGCGCAGCTTCCGGCACGCGCGCGGCTTGCGGAAGACCGGAGCCGGTTTGGCCCCGGGCGACGCTGATCCGGTCGGCCCACCCGCGCCCGGGGCGGGCGTCGCCGGCGCGCCCGGCTCGGTCGGAGTGGCGGTCGCGATCGGCGCGGGAGCTGGCGCGACGGTGGTGGCGCCCGGCCCGGTGACGGTGATCGTCGCGAACTCGAGGTCGGTACCCGCGTTGGTCTGGTTCGGGGCGTGCAGCTCGGGATACGCGAGGTTCTTGAGGTGGGTGATGTTCTCCCCAATCCCCTCTGTCTCGACCGCCTGGGCGGGAGCGACGAACGCCACGGACAACAGGCAGAGGACACCAAGGACGCGGGTCATATGGCCGACAACGTAGAGGAACCGGAAACTTGCGGTTCCGTATGCGTCAGGCGTCGGTGAGCGACGCCAGGTCGGCGATGAAGCCGGGATAGGAGACCGCGGCCGCCTCCATCCCGTCCACTTCGACGCCGTTGCGCGACGCGAGCCCGGCGACGGCGCCGAGCATGGCCAGCCGGTGGTCGCCGTGAGCGGCGAGCGTCCCGCCCTCGAGCCCGCCGGTCCCCCGGACCGCGAAGCCGTCCGCCGTCGCCTCGATGTCGGCGCCCAGTCCCCGCAGGCCGTCGACGACGGTGGCGATGCGGTCGGACTCCTTGTGACGCAGCTCGTCGGCGCCGCGGACGATCGTCTCCCCCTCCGCCCAGCAGCCCAGCAGCGCGACCAGCGGCAGCTCGTCGATCGCCAACGGCACCTCGTGGGGCTCGACGACCGTGCCGACGAGCGGGCCGTGGGAGACGTCCAGCTCGGCGACCGGCTCCTCGCCCGAGACCGCCAGGGTCCCCGGTTCCTCCAGCGGCCCGACCACGATCCCGCCCATGCGCTCGAGGATGCGGAAGAAGCCGACGCGCGTCCAGTTCGTTCCCATGCCCTCGATGACGATCCGCGAGCGCGGAACCAGCACCGCGGCGGCGGCGAGGAAGGCGGCCGACGACGGGTCGCCGGGCACGTCGATGCGGTCGAGCTCGAGCTCGTCGAGGGTGCCGACGCTGACCGCCAGCCCTTCGCGGCGGACGTCCACGCCACCACGAACCAGCAGCCGCTCGGTGTGGTCGCGGCTGGGCGCGGGCTCGATCACGGTTGTCCGGCCGTCGGCGAGGACCCCCGCGATCAGCAGGCAGGACTTGACCTGGCCGGAGGCGACCGGCATCTCGTAGGTGATGCCGTGGAGGTTGCTGCCCTCGACGCGCAGCGGCGCAAGGCCACCCGGCGCGGTCTCGATCGCGGCGCCCATCGCGCGCAGCGGGTCCGCGACGCGGCCCATCGGCCGGCGCCGGATGGAGTCGTCGCCGTCGAGCGTCCACGTCCCGCCCCCGCGTTGTCCCGCCAGCCAGCCGACCACGAGCCGCATCAGCGTCCCGGCGTTGCCCACGTCGATGGGGACTCCGGGCATCTCCGCCCCGCGCAGGCCCGGCCCGCGCAGCACCAGGTCCGAGCGAAGCGAGGTTGGATTCGCGCGCTCCTCCACCAGCGCGCCGAGCGACTGGACCGCGCGCAGCGTCGACAGCGTGTCCTGCGCGCGCAGGAAGTTGGTGATCACGACGGGCTCGGACGCCATCGCGCCCAGCAGCGCCGCACGGTGCGACAGCGACTTGTCGGCCGGGGCGACCACGGTGCCGCGCAGGCGGGGCGCAGGGCGGAAGAAGCGCTTCACGGTGCGACCCCTGCCGGGGTGCTTTCCTGATACTTCGTAATCACGACGTGGCCACCGGCAGCCGCAGCCCCTCGATCAGCGCCTGGGCACTCGCTGCCTGGCCGTCGGCGATCCACAGCTCGACGACGCCCGACGCGTTGTCTGCGGCCGGGTGCAGCGCCATGTCGACGATGTTGACGGAGGCGCGGCCGAGCGCGAGCGCCACGTCGGCGACGACGCCTGGGCGGTTGGGCACCGCGACGCGCAGGCGGACGACGTCGGCGCCCTGCAGGTGGGACTCGTGCAGGCGCCGGCGCTCCTCCCCGGCGTGGTCGTTCCACTCCGCGATGCCGTCGGCGTCGCGCGCGGCCAGGGCGGCCCGGACCCGGGAAAGACGTTCGATGGTGTCGTCGAGCAGCAGGCCGAGGGCGTCGGCGTTGGCGAGGTAGATGTCGCGCCAGATCGCCGTCGGCGCGCCGGCGACGCGGGTCGCGTCGCGGAAGCTCGGGCCGGTGGCCGGCAGCCGCTCCCCCTCGGCGTCCAGCGCCCTTGCGGCCTGGGCGACGAGCACGTTCGCGAGCACGTGCGGAAGGTGGCTGACGGCGGCCATGACGGCGTCGTGGGTGTCAGGGTCGACCGCCTGCGGCCGCGCGCCGAGGTCGACGAGCAGCCGGTGCAGGCGCTCGTAGAGCACCCCCTCCGTGGTCGCGGTCGGCGTGAGGTACCAGACCGCGCCCGCGAACAGGTCGGCGCGCGCGTGCTCGACCCCCGCGGTCTCGGCGCCCGCGAGCGGATGGCCGCCGATGAAGCGCCGGTCGTCGACGGCGTCGGTGACCGCGCGCTTGGTGGAGCCGACGTCGGTGAGGACGGCCGCCGGCCCGGCCGCCTCGACCGCAGCGGCGACCGCCTCGGGGAGCCGGCCGACCGGCGCCGCGACGAACACCGCCTCGGCGTCGCGCACCGCTTCCGCGGGCGAGGCGGCGGTGGCGTCGAGCGCGCCGCGCGCGAGGGCCGCCTCCAGCACCCCGGTCGCAGGGTCGAAGCCGGTGACGTGCGCCCCCACGCGCTCGCGCGCGGCCAGGCCGATCGACCCGCCGATCAGCCCGACGCCGACGAGCGCAACCCTCAAACCGTCGAGAACACCTTGCCCGCGACGGCGGCGGCCTGCTCGACGCGCTGGGCGTAGGCGGCGAAGTCGTCGCCGACGATGGCCTGGGGGCCGTCGCAGACCGCCTCGGCCGGGTTCGGGTGCACCTCGACGATGATGCCGTCGGCGCCGGCGGCGGCAGCGGCGAGGGAGAGCGGTTCCACGAGAGCGCGTCTCCCCGCGGCATGGCTCGGATCCACGATCACCGGAAGATGGCTGAGCTCCTTGAGCACCGGGATCGCGGTCAGGTCGAGGGTGAAGCGGTACGCGGTCTCGAAGGTGCGGATGCCGCGCTCGCACAGCAGCACGTGCGGGTTGCCCTCCTTGAGGATGTACT
>JBBJOW010000026.1:0-45904 GCA_037724045.1 Solirubrobacteraceae bacterium | reverse complement strand
GCGTGTCATCGTCAACCATGAAGGTGACCTCCTGATCGCAGGCCCCGGCTGCCACATACAGCCGATAAAGCCCTGCACAGGAGGTCATTCTTCACCCCACACCGGACAGAACCGCCACCCCACCAGCGGTGGATTCAGGCTAAGAGCCCTCGAGCGGCGAACGCAGTGAGTGCCGACATTGCCAAGACGGCCGGTGGTCGGTGGAAAGCTCGAGTGCGGGCCGCCGGCCGCGAATCTCGTCGGCTGTCGAGGACGTCTGACCGTAAGGTTGACGCAGAGATCTGGGTCGCGGAGATGCGACGCCGCAAGCAGCTGGGCAACGCTGTGGAACCGACGGCTGGGACGCAACGTCTCGATGAGTACATCGAGACGTACTGGGTGCTTCACGCGATCCCGAACCTCGAGCAGAAGACGCGCGACAACTACGCGCAGGTGTGGGAGAAGCACATCCGGTTACGCATTGGCGACCGGCGGCTGCGGGACATCACGCCGAAGGTGGTCAACCGGTTCAGGGCGGAGATGGTGCAGGGCGGCGTCGGCTCGAACACGACTCGCCGAGCGCTCGTGATCTGCAGGGGATCCTCACGCTCGCGGTCGCCGAGGAGGAGATCCCCGACAACCCGGTCGCAAAGATCCGCAAGCCGACGCAGTCACCGGCGCGGCAGCGTGTCCGATCCCGGTGCTGACGCTCGAACGGATGCGGGGGGCTCGAACCGCGCGATCAGGCGCTGCTGAGCGTGCTCGCCTACGCGGGTCTCCGGCCGCAGGAGGCGCTGGCGCTGCGGTGGGAGGAGGTCGGCGAGCGCGCTCTGCACGTTGCGCGCAATACACCGACGGCACGATCCTGCCGTACACGAAGACCCGCACCGAACGGCACGTCCGGCTCCTCGCTCCCCTCGTCGAAGACCTGACGGACTGGCAGCGCAAGAGCGGCGCGGGAAGGGGGCTCTTGTTCCCGCGCTACGACGGCAAGCCGTTCACCGAGACCGACTACCGCAACTGGCGCTGGCGGCGATATGAGCCTGCAGCCCGCTTGGCCGGCCGCACCGACTCGCGGCCCTACGACCTGCGCGCAACCTGGGTCAGCCTCATGATCTTCGAGGGTCACACCGTCGTCGAGGTCGCGCGGCAGGCCGGCCACTCGGCCGAGACGTGCCTGCGCCACTACGCGCGGGTCTTCGAGGAGTACGACCCCGCCGAACATCGGCGCGGCGGACCAGATCCGGGTAGCGCGCGAGGCGATCGCCAATGAGCGGCAGGTCGGGCAGCAGCTCGGCCTGGATCTCTGAGGGTCCACGGTGTGGACCCTCGGTGGACCTCGCCACCAATAGACTCGCACGGAGAACTCGCCGACTTGGCTCTGCACAGCGAAGCCGACGCCCGGATTCGAACCGGGGACCCCTTCATTACGAGTGAAGTGCTCTACCAGCTGAGCTACGTCGGCGGAGCGGCGCAGTGTAGATGGCGGCGGAGGGGCGCCGGAGCGCCCCTCCGTGGCCGAGTGCGTGTCAGCGGAGGGGCGTGGAGGACGCGCGACGGCGACAGCCGACCAGCCGGCGGCGGACTTCCCCGCCGGCGACGACCGCTTCGGCAACGGCAACGGGGGCGGCATCCAGCGCGTCGAACTGCTCAACAGCGAGATCGAGCGACACCGCAAGCCGACGCTCGCCAACGTCCTCGCGCCACCCGACCCAGTGGCGCGAGGACATGACCTCCCATGTGATGACCTTCGGCCCGTAGTGATCCGCGGCCGCGTTCTCTCTTTGCTACGAGGGGCGATGACGGTCGAGGATCACGAACACGCGCTCGCAGTTAACCGTGCGGTTACGCTCGTTGCGGTTGACCCGCGCCCGGTCGCTCCCGCTCCCGCAGCGGATGAACTTCGACGCCGGCCCGTTCACCGCGGCGTTGAGCGTGTCGACGTCACGGCCGCCGAAGACCTGATCGCGCCCATAGCCCGAGCGGATGTTGTCCCCGCCGCGCCCGCCGACCATCAGGTCGTTGCCCGCCTCGCCGACCAGCAGGTCCTTACCGCTCTTGCCGTACATGCGGTCGTTGCCGAGCGCTCCCGAGAGGGCGTCCTTGCCGCTACCGCCGTCGATGCAGTCGCCGTTGCGACCCCCCTCCGCCCGATCGCGGCCGGCGAACAGCAGGAAGCGGTCGCGCCGGTCGGTGCCCGTCACGCGATCCTTCCCCTTGGTGCCGATGACGACGAACTGCGCCCCCTTGCCGCGCAGGCAGGGGCTCTTGAAACGGTCGCGCGCCTCCGGCAGGCCGATGACCGTGCCACCGCCGGGACCCTTGAACGGCGGTCCCACGACGATCGTGGTCCCGCCCGGAGCGGGTCCGTTGCCATCCCGGATGATGCACTTCACGCGGTCGGGGTCGAACACGGAGCCGGGCGGGCAGACGTCGGGCTGCCCGGGCGTCGCCGGCGGGGGCGTCATCTGCTTCCGCGGGCAGGGGTCGCCGCCCGCGATCGACTCGGCGAGCACGATCTCGCTCACATTTGGGATGCGCACGACCAGCGCCCTCTGCGCCAGGAGCTCATCGGTGCGCGCGGTCTCGTTGAACGAGATGCTGCCCCCCCCGCCCAAGGGGATCGTCTGGGGTCCGCCGGGGACGTCGATGGGCTGTCCGTTGATGGTCAGCCCCACCACCCGCGACATGCCCTCGAGGACGACCTTGCCGTTGACGCACTCGCTCTTCGCGGTGCTCAAGAACGCGTCCGCGCGGATGACCGTAGTGCCAAGGGTGATCTCGGACGTGTCGACTGCCGCGAAGGCCGCTGCTGCCGTCTCCGTACGCGAGGTGGCCGCCGACACGGCCTCCGCGACCACCGGACCGATGGTCGTCCGTGCCAGCGCACTGGCGCTCTGGGTCGTGCACGGCGTCGCGTCCGGGTTTGCGCGCACGGGCTCGCTGACCACCAACGGCGGCGCCCCGAGCGCGGTCACCCGCGTGGCGCTCGCCCGGCAGCTCGTCGGGTCGGTTACGACCGCATGGCTGATTCCAGGTGAACCCAACCAGCTGAAGCCGGCCACGATCAATACTGCCAAACCACGTTTGTTACCCATGATGCCACCTCTCCCTAGATTCCGTCCCCGGAGTTAACGGCCGACGAGCTGACCCTCTTTTATACAGTCAATTGCGCTCGTCCACCATTAGACTCGCGTTAATTGGCTTCGGGAGGTGGCGGCCGCGCGGCCGCGATGCCCCCCGAACGCTGCAAGCCGACGAGCGGATTAGATGGGCGCCGCAGCGCCCCGTTGGCTCATTGGCGGGGTGTGGTGGGGGAGTCGCCAGTGTAGCGGCCGCTTCCGTCCTGGACAGGCTCGCCGGTGCGGTCGGACAGGTGGTCCGGGCGGTCGATCTGGGTCGTGGGGGCCTCCGGCGTCGCGGTCTGGTCGCGGTCGGGACCGGACTCGAGCTCGTGGTCGGCCAGGCCCTGCTCGTGCAGGTCGGCACGGCCCTCGTGGTCTGACGCCTCCTGGCGGGCCATGTCGGCCTCCTGCTGGGCGCTTTCGGCCTTGAGCCGGGCCTCCTCGGCGTGCTGGTCGGCGACGGATGCGCGCGAGTGGCGCTCGGAGGCGACCTCGCGGTGGTGGCTGGCGGCATGCTCGCGTTCGGCGCCCAGCTTCTTCTCGGCGCGCCGCTTGGGCGAGAGCACGGTGGCGAAGACGATCGCGAGCAACGCGATGACTGCTACGGCGATGAGCACGATGGCGAGTGTGGACATGAACTCCTCCTTGATGTCAGTTTGACCCGACGCTTCCCGTTGCCTCAGCGCTTTCCCTCAGCGTGGGTGCGCCAATCACGCAGGGGCGGTCGTGAGCAGGGCGAAACCGGCCGCGAGCGTGAGCCAGAGACCCCAGCCGACAGTGCCGCCGAGCGGGCCGAAGTCGGTGCCGAGCACGTCGACGATGTTGTACGCGGCGATCGCGACCACGAGCACCGCGCAGCCGAGCAGGGTCCACCGTGACGGCGTCGCGCGACGCAGGCGGGCGACGATCAGCGTCGCTGCGATGACGAGTGCGATCGCGAGTGTGAGGACGCCGTCACCTTCGATGCCCTCGAGGTCCACGGCCGAGTCGGCTGCCACCCAGGACCCGAACGCGCCGACGGCGATCAGGAGCGCGGCGAGGGCAGCCATCGGCCGCGACCGTACTAGCGTCGCGCCGCGGTGACCGCCTTCGATCTGCAGCTGACGGCCTGAGTCATCAACCTCGACTAGAGGCTTAGGGTGCTACACCCCAGGGCCACTTCACGTAGACGGGGCGCTGGCGCCCGCGGACGTCACGACCTGTTCCGCGAGTTACCTCGTCCCGGGCGCGAAGGCCTTCGTGCAACGCACGCGCCCGACGGTCGTCGAGGCGGTCGACGTCATTCACGCCGCCGGCGGCGTCACCGTCTGGGCGCACCCGTTCTGGGACGTCGACGACCCGGAGGAGGTCCTCGCCTCCATCGGCGCCTTTGCCAAGCACGGGCTCGACGGCGTCGAGGTCTTCTATCCCACGCACACCGCGCGAGCGCTACGGCCTCGAGCTGTCGCTCGGGCCCATCGGCGCCCGCTCCGCCCGCGTGTAGACGTTCACCCGCCCCTCGCGCGCGAAGCCGCACAACGTCAGCCCGCGATCCTCTGCCAGTGAGACGGCCAGCGAGGTCGGCGCCCCGACGCCCACGAGGATCGGCGCGCCCGCCACGCACGCCTTCTGCACGAGCTCGAAGCTGAGCCGGCCCGACACGCACAGCACGCGGCCGGCGAGTGGCACGAGCCCGTCGAGCAGCGCCCTCCCGATGACCTTGTCCATCGCGTTGTGGCGGCCGACGTCCTCGCGCACGATCTCCAGCGAGCCGCCCGCGTCGAACAGGCCGGTCGCGTGCAGCCCGCCGGTGCGCGCGAACCCGGGCTGACGAAGCTTGTCCGGCAACCCCGCGAGCAGTGCGCGCGCGACGACCGGCCCGGAAGGCAACGGCGGCGCGTGGACGGCGACCTCCTCCAGCGCCCCCTTCCCGCACACCCCGCACGAGGAGGTCGTGTAGAAGGAGCGCGCGGACGGCGAGCGCAGCAGCGGGCCGGTGACCTCGACGGTGTTGCCGGCGAGGTCTTCCGTCGGCCCGGCGGCGCGCGGGCCGACGATCAGGCCCTCGCCGTGCAGGAAGCCGAGCGCGAGCTCCTCGTCATGGCCGGGAGTGCGCATGGTCACCGCGAGCGCGGCACCGTCGACGCGGATCTCCAGCGGCTCCTCGACGGCCACCTCGTCGGCCACGCCGCCGTCGCGGACCACGCAGACGACGCCGCGCAATCAGACCACCGTCAGGGTGCGCTGCAGGCGGAACGAGAGTGCCTCCAGCGCGAGGTCCTCGCTCACGTTGAGCAGAAACCGGGTGCGGGTCTCCTCGACGAGCTCCAGCGCGGTGCGCAGGGCAGCGGATGAGCGCCCGGCGGCACCCGCAGCGAGCTCCGTGCCACGGTCGGCGTTGTGGGCGAGCTCGGGGGCGCCGGCGTCGACGCAGGCGAGGTCGCGCAGCCACAGGCCGGCCAGCTGCAGGACGTGGTCGATCGCGTCGGTTCGCGCGCGCCGCTCGGCACGCTTGATGCGGTCGTCGTACTCGCTCGACCGCCGCCGCTGGTCCTTCTTGGACAGGAACGTGAGCTCCTCGTCGCGCGCGCGCTCGAGCGCCTCGCGCGCCACGACGGCGCGCGCATTGCCGGCGGCCAGCAGCGGTCGCCAATCGCCGTTGCGCACGAGCCCCTGCGCGGCCTCGCGCAGCGCGGCTCCGGCCGGCGAGGCCAGCAGCGCCGCGCGCTCCGCGTCGCCCAGCGCGAGCCGGGCGCAGGCGAGCGCGGCGTCGCCGTCGATCGGCAGCCGCGCGGCGATCACCTCGGGCGGCGCGGGGTCGAAGCGCACCGCCTGGCAGCGCGAGGCGATCGTCGGCAGCACCTGGCCGGGACGGTCGGTGAGCAGGATGAGCACCACGTAGGACGGCGGCTCCTCCAGCGTCTTGAGCAGCGTGTTGGCCGCCTCGTCGTTCATCGTGTCGACGCGCTCGAGCACGAACACGCGACGGCTCGCCTCGAACGGGGTCCGCGAGGACGCCGAGACCACTGCTTCGGCGACGTCCGAGCGCACCATGTCGTGCGCGCCGCTCGGCGTCACCCAGGTGAGGTCGGGGTGGGCGCCGGACTCGACGCGGGTGCGCTCGCCGAGCAGCTCGACGGCGAACTCGCGGGCGGCGGCGCGCTTGCCCGACCCCGCCGGCCCGGTGAACAGGTAGGCGTGGCTGGGTCCGGCGACGAGGCCAGAGCGGAGCACGGCGGCGGCGTGCGGGTGGGTGTCGAGGGCCACGCCTGCGAGTCTATGAACGGTGCTGATCACCGTGGAAGGGCTCGACGGATCGGGCAAGACGACGCTGGTGCGCGGCCTGGCCGACCGGCTCGGCGCGACCGCGCTGCGCGAGCCCGGCGGCGAGCCGGGCGCGGAGCGCATCCGCGACCTCGTCAAGTCCCATCCCTTCGACGCGCGCGCGGAGGCACTCCTGTTCGCGGCGGCGCGCGCCCAGCTTGTCGCGACTGAGATCGCGCCGCGGCTGGCGCGCGGCGAAACCGTCGTCATCGACCGCTTCGTGGACTCCTCGCTCGCCTACCAGGGCGCCGGCCGCGGGCTCGGCATCGACGCCGTCCGGGCGATGAACGCCTTCGCCCCCATCCCCGATCGCACGCTGCTGCTGCGCATCGACGCGGAGACGGGGCTCGGGCGCGTCGGCGGCCGCGGCAGCGCCGATCGCTTCGAGGACCTCACGCTGCTGCGCGCGGTAGCCGCGGCCTACGACGAGCTCGCGGCCGCCGAGCCAGACCGCTGGCGGGTGCTCGACGCCACTCAGGCGCCGAGCGTGCTGCTCGAAGCCGCGCTCGAGCCGTAGCCGTCCGGATTGGCCTGATGCCAGGCCCAGGCGTCGGCGATCATCGTGTCGATTCCCGGCTTGTTGGGCGTCCAGCCGAGCCGGGCGCGCACCTTCTCCGACGCGGCCACGAGCATCGGCGGGTCCCCTTGGCGGCGCGGCTCCTCGATGACCTCGAAGTCGGTGCCCGTCACACGCTTGGCCGCGTCGATGACCTCGCGCACGGAGAACCCGTTGCCGTTGCCCAGGTTGAGGATCTCATGCACGTTCGGCTCGATCGCCTGCAGCGCGAGCAAGTGCGCGTCGGCGAGGTCCTCGACGTGGATGTAGTCGCGCACGGCGGTCCCGTCGGGCGTCGGATAGTCCGTGCCGTAGATGGAAACGGACGCGCGACGGCCGGCCGCGGCGCGCAGCACCAGCGGGATCAGGTGCGTCTCGGGCTCGTGGTCCTCCCCCTGGGGACCGCTCGCGCCGGCGACGTTGAAGTAGCGCAGCGAGATCGCCCCCAGGCCGTGTGCGCGGCACTCGTCGCCGATCATGTGGTCGACCGCGAGCTTTGAGTTGCCGTAGGAGTTGACCGGCGCCGTCGGCACCTGCTCGTGGATCGGCACCGTCTCGGGCTCCCCGTAGGTCGCGCAGGTCGACGAGAACACGAGCCGCTTGACGTCGTGCGCGCGCATCGCGTCGAGCAGGTTCAACGTGCCGACGAAGTTGCCGCGGTGGTAGCGCTCGGGGTGGTCGACGGACTCGGAGACGAGCGCCAGGGCGGCGAAGTGCAGGACGCCGTCGTACCCGTCGCCCAGTGCGCGGGTGACGGCGTCGAGGTCGAGAAGATCGACTTCGACGAACCCGCAACCCTCCGGCACGGCGGCGCGATGTCCGCGCGCGAGGCTGTCGAGCACCGTGACCTGGTGGCGCGCGTCGCGCAGCTGAGCGGCGACGACGCTGCCGATGTAGCCGGCGCCGCCGGTGACCAGGAGCTTCATGGCGCGGCAGCATACGTGCGGCGCGCGCCGCCCCCGCATCTAGGATTTCCACTGGATGGAAGTCGCCACTTGACCGTCGCGTTCGACGTCGAGCGCTTCGAGCGCGTCGACGCCCCCTCGGGCACGGTCCTCCTGCGTCTGGCCGGGACCTTCACCGCGGACACCCAGACCGCCCTCGGCGCGCCCCTGCTGCTGATCGACGACGGCCGTGACGCGCGCCGCATCGCGCCGCTGCCCGACCCCTCATCGGCCGGGCCGGGCGCCGGTCCCGGCGGACAGGCCTGGCGCGCGGCCTTCCCCGTGCCCTCCGACCTGCTCGACGGCGCCCGGGTCGCCTTCGCGCTCACGGCGAGCGGCGCCGGCACGATCGACCTTCCCGGCCCCGACCGGGCTGCGCTGCGGCCGGCGCCGCCGCGGCCACGGGGGACCACCGAGCGTCCGACCGCGCCGGTCATCCGTCAGCGCGAGGTCGACCCGACGTGGCTGGCGGGCCAGATGCGCGAGGCCGGCGCGCTGCGCGAGCAGGCCGAACGGGCCGCGGGCGAGGCCGCCGCGCTGCGCGCCCGCGTGGACCAGCTCGAAGCCGACCGGGCCGAGCTCGTGCGGTTGCGGCAGGCCTCCGACCGCGCCGCGGCGCAGCTGCAGGAGCGCTACGGGGGTGCGCAGGCCGAGCTGACCACCGCTCGCGAGGAGCTGCGTGCGGCGCTCGAACGCGAGCAGGGCGGCACCGGCCGTCTCGAGGCCGTGGAGGCGGAGCTCGCGACGGTGCGCGCCGAGCTGGTCGAGCGGGGCGCCGCACTCGAGGAGCTCGCCGCGCTGCGCGGCCTGCTCGAGGTCGCCGAGGACGAGCGCGAGGCGGGCGAGGTCGCGCTGACCCAGGCGCAGGCCGAGGTCGCCGCGCTGAGCGAGCAGGCCGGGGCGGCCGCTGCCCGCGTCAGCGCTCTGGAGGCCGACGTCGACGATCTGCGCGGACGGCTCGTCGCGCGCGAGGAGGGCGCGACCACGGAGGCGGCGGACCTGGAGGACCGGCTGGAGGGCCGCGGCCGCGAGCTGGACGAGCTCCGCACGCAGCTCGCCGAGCGTGAGCGGACCGCCGCCACGGAGCTGGCCGAGGCGCGGGAGCGGCTCGCCGCAGCCGAGGCAGCCACGGCCACCGACGCCGAGGCGGTGCGTGCTCAGCTGGCGGACGCGGCGACGGAGACGGACGCGCTGCGCGAACGACTCGACGCCGCCGAAGCCGCTGCACAAGCACAGGCGGGCGACCTGCACGAACGACTCGCTGCTGCCGGCGCCGAGGCCGAGAAGCTGCGCTCGCGCCTCGCCGCGCGCGAGGCCGGCGCCACGGAGGAGCTCGCCGACCTCCGCGCCCGCCTGGCCGAGCGCGACGCCGCTGCGGCGACCGAAGCGCACGCGCTGCGCGAACGGCTCACAGAGGCCTCGGCCGAAGCCGCTGATCTCCGCGCTCAGCTCGCCACGGCCGCCGCCACCGGCACCGCGTCCGAAGCGCTTCAGGAGCGACTCACGGCGGCCGAACGCGCCGCGGTCACCGACGCGAAGGCGCTCCGCGAGCGGCTGGACGCAGCCGGCGCCGAGGCCGACGAGCTGCGGGCGCGCCTCGCCGCGCGCGAGGCCGGCGCCTCGGACGAGCTCGCCGACCTGCGGGCGCGCCTCGAGGAGCGCGAGGCCGCCATGGCGGCAGCGCAGTCGGACGCCGATGCACGTGAAGCCGAGACGACCGCCGGGCTCGCGGGGCTGCGGGACGAGTTCGCCCGGCGCGAGCGCGCGATCGCGGCCGAGCTCGTCGATGCACGCGCGGCACTCGAGACCGCGCAGGCGCAGGCGAGCGCCCGGGAGGCCGAGGCCGGAGAGGCGCTCGCGCTGCGCGAGCGCAAGGACGCCGCCGCACGCGAGACGCTCGCCGCCCGCGAGCGCGATGTCGAGACCACCCGGGCTGAGCTCGAGAGCGTCCGCGCCGATCTCGCCGCCCGCGAGGAGGAGGCAGCGGGCACCCGCGCCGAGCTTGAGTCCCGCGCCAGCGAAGCGGCTCGCAACGCCGATGAGCTGGCTCGCCTGCGGGTCGAGGTCGACGCCCAGCTCACGGGCGGGCAGGACGAGCTCGCCCGCCTGCGCGAGGAGCTCTCGGCGCGCACCGACGAGGCGCGCGACACGGCAGCGGACGCCGCGCGGCTGCAAGCCGCCCTCGACGCCGCTGCGACCGAGACCGAGCGCACCCGCCGCGATCTCGCCGAGCGCGAGACGGAAGCCGAGCGCGCCGTGGCCGAGGTCGCGCGGCTGCAGGCCCTCGTCCAGGAACGCGGCGGCGACGTCGAGACGGCGTTCGCCGAGCTCGAGCGCACCCGTGCCCAGCTCGCCGAGCACTCGACCGCGGTCCAGGACGCCAGCCGGGAGCGCGACGGGCTCCGTGCCGCGCTCGCCGAGGGCGAGGCGGCCGCCGAGGCCGAACGCGCGACCGTCGCCCGCCTCGAAGCCGAGCGCGAGGCCCAGGTGCAGGCGATAGCCGCCGCCGTCTCTGAACAGGAGCGCATCGACGCCCTCGCCGCCGCCGAGCGCGAGGAGGCCAAGCGCCTGGCGGCACAGCTGACGGCGGCCCAGGAGGAAACCGCACGGGTGGAGGATGCCCGCGCCCAGGCCGCGGCCGACGCCACGCGCGCCCGCGCCCAGGCGACGACCCTCGAGCAGGCGCTTGCCGAGGGCGTCGAGCACTCGTCGGCCGCAGTAGCCCGGCTGCGCGCCGAGTACGCCCAGCGTGCCGAGACGGCCGAGGCAGCCGAAGCCGAGGTCGCTCGCCTCACGACGAGCCTCCACGAGGCCGAGACGGCGCTCGCCCGCCGGGAGACCGACGTCGAGGCGGGGACGGCCGAGGTCGTCCGTCTGGTCGAACGCCTGGCCGAGCAGGCCGGCGCGGCGGACGCGGCGACCCGCCAGACCGCCGACCTCGAGGCGCAGTTGGCCCGCCAGTCCGCGGAGGCCGACGCAGCGGCCGAGGAGACAGCGCGGCTGCGGGCGGCGCTCGCCGAGCGCACCGAAGCCGTCGCCACCACCGCCCGCGAGGCGGAGGACCTGCGCGTCATGGTCGCCGAGCGCACCGCCGCCGCGCAGGACACCACGGCCGAGCTCGTCTCGCTGCGCGCCGACCTCGGCGAGCGGTCCGCCGCCGCTGCGGCCGCGGCGCGCGACAGCGCCCGGATGCAGGCCGCGCTCGACGAGCGCGCGCACGAGAGCGAGCAGCAGCGACAGCGCCTCGAGACGGAGGTCGCCGAGCGCGCCGCCGCCGCCGAGGCGGCCGAGGCGGAGGCGAGCCGGCTGCAGAGTGCGCTCGCCGACGAGCGCGCGCATCTGCAGGCCGCGCTGGCCGAACGCGAGCGCGAGGGCACAGCGGCCGCCGAGGAGATCGCCCGCTTGCAGGCCGCGCTGGCGGAGTCCGCCACGGGCGCCGAGGCGGCCGCCGAGACCGAGCGGCTGCTCGCCGAGCGCTCGGCGGAAGCCCAGCAGCTGCGCGCCCAGACCGCCGCCCTGCGCGAGGCGCTCGACGACGCATCCCGCCACGCCACCGAAGCCCAGGCGGCGACCGCCGCCGACACTGCCCGGCTGCGGCGCGAGGTCGCCGAGCGCACCGCCGACGCGGAGGCGAGCGCAGCCGAGATCGCGCGGCTGATCTCCCGCCTGGCGAAGATCGAGACCTCCGCCCTCGAAACCCGCACGGAGTCCGTCGAGACCGCCGAGGCGCTCGCCTCGCTCACGGCCGAGGCGGATCACCTGCGCAGCCAGCTGGCGGAGCGGGGCCGGGAGGCCGACGCAACCGCGACCGAGCTCGCACGCCTGCAGGCGGCGCTGACCGATCGCTCGGACGCCGCCGGCACCGCCGCCGCCGAGATCGCCCGGCTGCAGGCCCAGCTCGCCGAGCGCAGCGCGATCGCCGAGGCATCGACTGCGGAGGTCACGCGGCTGCGTCACGGCCTTACCGAGCGCACGGCGGCGGCGGAGTCCGCGACCGCGGAGCTCAACCGCATGCGCGCGCAGCTGGGCGAGCGCACGAGCGTCGCCGAGGCGGCCGCCGCCGAGGCCGGCCGCCTGCGCGCGGAGCTCAAGCAGTGGAGCGGCTCGAGAAGCGCCGCGCAGGCCGAGATCACCCTGCTGCGCACGGAGCTGGGCGAGCTCGCCGACGTGGCCGCGGCCGCCCAGGCCGAAGCCGAGCAGCTGCACGCCGCCCTCGCGGAAGCCGAGACGCAGGTCGCTCAGCGTGCCGCCGACGCCCAGTCGGCCACCGACCAGCTCGACCGCCTGCTCGGGCGCCTCGAGGACGCGCAAGCCGTCGCAGACGAGGTTCCGCAGCTGCGCGAGGCGCTCAGCGCGCAGTCGGTCGAGATCGATCGCCTGGAGACGGAGCTGGCGCGACGCACGGAGGCGGCGCAGGCCCAGGGCGTGCAGGCCGCCGACCTGCACGATCAGATCGACAGCCTGGCGGCCGAGCTCGACGCGGCGCGCGCCGCCGCCGCCGCGGCGCAGGACCAGCTCGCGCAGGGCGATGCGCTCTCCGGTGAGCTGGCCACGGCGCGCGAGGAGCTCGAAGCGCTGCTCGCAGAACGCACCGACGCGCTCGAGGCCGCCGGCGACCAGGCGCGTACCACCGCAGAGACGCTGGCCGCGCGCGAGGACGACCTGGTCGCGGCGCGTTCCCAGGCCGGGCGCCTGCAGGCGCAGCTGGAGGAACGCCTCGGTGCGTCCGAGCTCGCGGCGACCGAGCTCGAGCACCTCCGCAGCGTGCTCGACCGGCGCGAACTGGATGTCGAAGCGCTGCGCGAGGAGCTCGACGCGCGGGCGGCAGGCGCCGACGCCGCTTCCGCCGAGATCGCCCGGCTCTACGTCGCTGCCGACCTCGCTGCGACGGAGCTCGACGAACGGCGGGCGGAAGCCGGGTCGGCGCGCGCCGAGCTCGAAGCACTGGAGCAGCTCGCACTCCAGCGCGCGGAGGCGGCGCGGGTCGCGACCGAGGAAGCGGACGCCCTGCGCGCGGAGATCGCTGTGCAGACGAAGGCGATTGCCGCGTTCGAGGACATCATCGCCCGCCAGCAGGAGCAGCTGCGCGACGGTGCGACCGCCTTCGAGGCTGCGGAGGCGGAGACCCTCCGGCTGCAGTCCGAGCAGGCGGCGACGGAGGCGCTTGTGGGCCGCATGGGCGCTGAGCTCGAGCGCCTCGAGGCCGACAGCGCCGAGCTGACGGCGCTGCGCGTGGAGTTCGCAGAGGCTGCCCAGGGTCTGACGTCGGCGCGCGGCGAAGCCGACGAGGTCCGCGCCCGCCTGGCGGCCGCCGAGGAGCGCGCGGCCGAGCTCGAGGACGCGCGTGCGGAGATCGAGCGACTGCAGGCGGAGCTCGGTACCGCGTACGCGGCCGCCGCCGGGCTCGAGCACGAGCTGGTGGAGCTCCGGGACGCGCGGCTTCATCTGCAAGAGCAGCTCACCGCCGCTCAGGCGGATGCCGAGGCGCTCAGCCTCGAGCTCGGCGCGGCGCGGACGCACGGCGAATCGCTCGCGGGCGAGTTGGCAGAGACGCGCGCGGGTGCCGCTGCGCTCGACGAGGAGCTCGCCGCCACGCGCGAGCACGCCAGCCGCGTCGACGAGGAGCTCTCCGCCGCGCGGGCGGAAGGTGTGCGATCCGACGAAGCACTCGCCTTCTTCCGCGGCGAGGCGGATCGCGTCGGCGCGGAGCTGACGACCGCGCGCGAGGACGCGGAGCGGACCGCGCGCGAGGACGCGGAGCGCGTGCACGAGGAGCTCACGGCCGCACGCGCCTTCGCCGCTCAGCGCGAACCCGAGCTCGCCGACGCCCAGGCACTCGCGGACGCGCTCACCCTCGAGCTCGCCGACGTCCGTGGCGCCGCTGACACCACGCAGGCGCGGCTGGCCGAGGAGATCGAGACGCTGCGCACGGCGCTGGCCGAGGGCGAGTCCGGCGCCGGGCTCCTGCGCTCGACCCTCTCCGACGCGGAGACGCAGATCGCCGAGCTGCAAGCCGAGCAGGCGGAATCCGCAGCGCAGGCCGACCGTCTGCGCGCCGCGCTCGCAGCAGCCAACGCGGACGTCGAACGCCTCGAGGCGTCCGCGACGAGCGAGATCTCACGTCTGCGCGCCGAGGCCGACGAGCTCCGTACGCAGGGGGCCGCGACGTCCGCCGAGCTCGAGCGGATCGGGGAGGAGCTCGACGAGCGCGTGGCCGTGGCGGCCCGCCTGGAGGCCGAGCTGCTCGAGCAGCGCGACGCTTCCGAGACGCTGCACGCCGAGCTCACCGAGCGCACGGAGCTCGCCGACCGCCTGCGGTCCGACCTCGACGAAGCGGAGCGTTCGCTCGTCGAGCAGGACCAGCTGCTCGCCGCCACCACCGAGGAGGCCGACCGGGTACGGGTCCAGCTCGACCAGGCACGCCAGGCCGCGACGGCGGAGGCCGACGCGCTGCGTGCCGATCTCGCCGACGCTGCGGCTGAGGCCGAACGCCTGCGCGCGGAGCTGGCCGAGACCGAGCGGCTGGGACTCCAGCGCGTCGAAGCGGCCGACGCGGAGACCGAGCGCCTGCGCGCTGCCCTCGCCGGCGCGGCAACCGCGGAGCAGACGGCCGCCGAGGCGCTCGCGGACGCGGTCGAGGAGCGCGAGCGCCTGCGCGCGGAGGCCGACGGGATCGAGCGCCTCGGCCGTGAGCGCCTCGAGGCCGAGCTGAGCGAGGTCGAGCGGCTGCGCACTGAGCTCGCCGACGCGCGCGGCGGCGGGCGGGCGGGTGCCGAGCGCCTCGAGGCGGAGCTCGCCGCCACGCTGGCCGGCACCGATCAACTGCGCGACGAGCTGGCGGCGGCCGGGCGGGCACGCGACGCCGCGCTGCGCGAGGCCGCGGCCGACGCCGAGCGGCTGCGGGTCGAGCTCACCGACGTGCACGCCATCGCGCAGGCCGCCGACGCCGCGCGCCACGAGGCGGTCGCCGAAGCCGACCGCCTGCGGGCGGTCCTCGCCCGGACGCAGCAGGAGGCCGAGGGCGATGGCTCCGAGCTCGCCGAGCGGGCTGCGGCGGCGCTCGCCGCCGAGAGCCAGGTCCGCCGTCTGCAGGCCGAGGTCGCGGAGAACGCCGCGACCGTGCAGGCCGCCGAGTTCGAGAGCCACCGCCTGCGCCAGTCCGTCGCCGAGCGCGAGAGCGCGCTGAGCGACGCGCACGCCGATGTCGAGCAGCTGCGGCGCGAGCTCGAGCAGCGCCGGCGCGACGTCAGCGGCGCGGGCGACGACGCCGAGCGGCTGCAGCGCCAGATCACGCAGCTCCAGACCGCCTTCGAGCAGCGGGCCGCCGCGGCGGAGACCGCGCAGGCCGAAGTCGACCGGCTGCGCTCCGCGCTCGAGGACCGCACGCGGGCCGCGCGGTCGCTCGACGCTCAGCATCGTGACGCGAGCGCCCGCGTCGCCCAGCTCGAGGCCGCGCTGTCAGAGGCGGCGGAGCACAACGCCGCCGACGGCCCCGACCCCGGCCTGCAGCGCCGCGTCGACGAACTGCGCAGCGCACTGGCCGCCGAGCGCGACCGGGTGCGCGACACGGAGGCGATCGCCGAGCGCGCGCGCGGCGACCGCGTCGAGCTCGAGGACGCCGTGGCGCGGATGCGCGCCCAGCTCGAGTCCGGCGGCGCGCTCGTGGAGCGCAGCCCGGCGGCGCGAGTGCCGACCATGGCCGACCTCGACCAGCTCTCCCCCGTGATGCGCTGGGTCGTGATCATCGGGCTCTCCGCCCTCTTCATCACGATGGTGTCCGCGCTCTACAACGCCGTCGCTTCCTGAAAGGCGCTAGTGGCGCACCCGCCAACGTTCACCGGGTTGCGCCGCGCCGGGCGGCGCTGCACCGCACCCACGTTCAGCCCATGTACCTGAGGTACACCGGCTGAAACGCGTGCACGCCGCAGCATCCACCCGGCATCGCCGCCGACCCGGCGAACCTTGCCGGGCACACCACTAGATGGTCGATTCCACGAGACCCGTGGTTCCAGGCGCGCTGATGACCGAGCCGGGCGCGGTCGGCCGGCGAAGCCCGTACCGGTGGTACGGGCGAACCGGACGGGCGTGATCGGAGCGAAGCGTCAGCGGCGTGCCTGGGGCCGCGGGGTCGTGGAATCAACCATCTAGGTCTAGGGTGCTACGACGATCTCCGTCGGCAGCGGCGCGCCGGTCGCGCTCGCGGACTCCCCGGGCGGCGCCGCACCGAGCGCAGCCTGGGCGGCGAAGGCGACCGCCTGCCGGCTCGCGGGGTCGAGCTCGAGCGTCTTGGCAAGCGCCCGGCGCACACCGTCGCTGTCGCGGCGCTCGAACTCGACCGTGCCCAGGCGCGACCACGCGCGGGCGTTGAAGGGCTGGCGGCGCACCGCGTCGAGCAGGTAGGCGCGCGCCTCGTCGTCGCGGCCCCGACGCGCCGCGATGGTGGCGGCGTCGAGCAGGGGCTCGGCCGCGAGCGGGTTCAGCCGCGCGGCGAACTCGGCCCGCGCAGCGGCGTCGGCGAGCTCCTCCGGGCTGACCTCGAGCGCCGCGGTGTCGGCGAGCGCCGCGTTCGTCGCGCGCGCGGAGAGCGCCGGAAGCGCCACCGACAGGGCGAACAGGACGGCGGCCGCCGCCGCCGCCGTGAGGGCCGGGCCCCGGGTCGCGACGGGTCGCGCGGCACCGGTCCGCGGACGCGCCGCGAGGACCCCGAGCGCGACGAACATCGGCACCGTCACCCCCGGGATGTCCCAGCTCCACTCGAGGAAGCTCTGCGCGATCCACGCCGTCGCGACGGCGAGCAGCGCCGCGGCGGCGCCGCGCTCGCCCGGTGCGCCCGCGAGGGCCCACGGCTGCGCGCGCACGCGGGCGAGCCCCGCCGCGAGCAGGGCCCCGAGCGCCCCGGCCGCGAGCACGAAGCCGACGAGGCCGTCCTCCGCAAGCCACTGCAGCGCGACGCTGTGCGGCTGCTGCACGTCGAGCGCGCGCTTGCGGTAGAGGCGGTGCGTCACGGGAAACGACCCGGCGCCCCAGCCCGCGACCGGACGGTCGGAGAACGCGCCGGCGGCCTCGCGCCACCACACCCACCGGTTGCCCGAGTTGCGCGACAACAGGCGGTTGGGATCGGTGATGCTGGCGGCCTCGCGCACGTCGGTGAAGTCGTCGAACGCCCGCGCCGCGCCGCCCGTCACCGCGAACAGCCCGGCGGCGAGCGCGACGATGCCCGCGGCGCCGAGGACGATCGGCCGGCCGACGGCGCGGCCGCGCGCCGGGGTGAAGGTTGCGCTGTGCTCGAGCGCGATCACCGCTCGGCCCCAGACGGCGAGGAGCGCCGCCGTGACGACCGTGACGACCAGCAGCACGAGGCCGTCGTCGACGCGTGCCCCCAGCGGGACGCCGTCGCCAGTCAGGTCGCTTCGCCCGAGGGCGATGGCGAGCGGCGGCACGGTGGCAATGGCGGCGGAGAGCGCCAGCACGAGCGTGCGCACACGCTCGGTCGACAATGCCAGCAGCACCACGACGCCCACCATCAGCGCGAGCAGGCCGCCCCGCGAATAGGTCATCCCGAGCACGAGAGCGAACAGGAAGACGCCCACAAGCGCGGGCAGCCGCACGCGCGGTCTGCGCCACGGGTCCGCGGCGCAGCGCAGCAGCGGCAGCAGACCGGCGACGCACGCGAGCGCGAGGGCGTTCCAGTAGCCCAGCGGCGCGCGCAGCCTGGCGAAGTCCGCGGTGTGGTTGAAGGAGAGCCCGGCGATGTCGACTGCCGGCAGCACCTTGCCGGCCAGCGCGTACAGCGCGATCGGCACCATGGCGCCGGCGATCATCAGCCCGGCGCGCTCGGGCGCGCGGTCCAGCGACGAGCCGAGCACGATGCCCCCGAAGGTCGCCAGGGCGTACGCGAGCACGGTGTTCGCCTCCGCCCAGGAGCGGTCGGGCGCGACGCTCCACGCGATGCTCGCGGCCGCCCAGACGGCGAACCCCGTCAGCAGGCCGAGCCCGATCCAGCCGCTGCGGCTCGCGGTGACCGACAGGCCGCGGCCGTAGAGCCAGCCCGCGGCAGCGCCGAGGGCGACGACCGCAAGCGCCAGCTGCAGCCAGCCCCGCGGCACCAGCGCGGTCGTCCCCTCCGCGGCGCTCGCGTAGAACAGACAGGCGCCCAGCGCGGCGAGCAGCGCCCACGGGGCGCGGGCGGTCGTCCCCGGCGGCATCGCGTCCCGAAGGTAGCCCTATCCTTGTCCGGGTGCGCCTGCTGTCTCGCATCATCGCTCTGACGGGAGTGGTTCTGCTCGCCGCCGCGTCGACGGCCGGGGCCAAGCCGACCTCGGCCGAGGTCGACCTCGCCATCCCCGTCTTCGAGAGCTACGGGAAGACCGGGCAGATCGACCCGTGCGAGTACACGCCCGAGCAACTGCAAGCGGCGCTCGAGTACGGGCAGACCCCGGAGATCCAGCAGTACGCCTCGGACTTCCCGGCCGCCGTGCGCGACGCCATCACCGCTCGCGCGCGCGGTGCCTGCGACGAACCGACCCCGACGCCGACCCCAGACGAGACGGCTGCGCCGGCGACGACGCCCCCGCCCGCCGCTGACGCGGCGGCCGCCGGCGGCGCGGACGAGCCGGTCGCACCCTCGACGGAGACCGTGGTGCTGGAGCCCCCGGGCCCGGCGGTGGTGGGCGCGACGTCGCAGCCGACCGGCGCCGATCCGGCGCTCGAGCGTGCCGCGACCGCCGGCCCGGGCACACCGATGCCCCTGATCGGCCTCGGCGTCCTGTCGTCGCTCGCGTTGCTGACCCTGCTGATGCTGGCGGCGCTGCGCCGGCTGGGCGTGATCGATGGGCCGCTGGAGCCCGCGTATCACTCATGGCGCGAGGCGCAGTGGCGGGCCGGGGGAGTCTGGGGGGACTTCCGCGACTGGTTGAAGTTCGGTCGCTGATCCGCGCGCCGAAATTGCGGGGATCACCGCCGTTCCGTCCGGCGATCCCGGCACTATCGACGACCCTGATCAATCCGCTTCACGCGGCGGCCGACATGCTCGCGCGGCCTACCGTGTAGGAGGAAGGAGCCCAACCGAGATGGCCGTCGAGAACACCCCGCAGACCCCGCTTTCCACCGCGCAGCGCGCAGGGGAGGCGATGTCCGTGCGAAGGGTGTTCACCCAGCCGGGCGTCCATCCCTTCGACCAGGTCGAGTGGCAGGTGCGCGATGCGCGCATCGGTCACGGCGACAAGATCGCCTTCGAGCAGCGCGACGTCGAGTTTCCGGCGTCGTGGTCGCAGAACGCCACCAACATCGTCGCCCAGAAGTACTTCCGCGGCCAGGTGGACTCGCCGACCCGCGAGCGCTCGGTCAAGCAGATGATCTCCCGCGTGGCCGGCACGATCGCCGACTGGGGGCGCGAGCGCGGCTACTTTGCCACCGCCGACGACGGCGACGCCTTCGAGGCCGAGCTCGCCTACATCCTCCTGCACCAGATGGCGGCGTTCAACTCGCCCGTCTGGTTCAACGTCGGCTTCGAGGAGCAGCCGCAGTGCAGTGCTTGCCTGCCAGCTCACGCGCTCGTCTCGACGCCCGAGGGCATGGTGCCGATCGGCCATCTGGTTACAGGCGAGCAGGTCGGCCGCGAGGTCTACGACTCGACGGGCATCACGAAGATCGAGGCGGTCAAGGACAACGGCCGCAAGGAGGTCTTCAAGGTCACCCTGCGCAATGGCCAGTTCGTCGAGGCGACCGCTGACCACGTGGTCAAGGCGGTCCGCGAGCGCCGCACCGCCGCGCAGTGGCTGCGCGTCGACGAGCTCGCGCTCGGGATGCGCATGCACCTGCATCCGCACCGGGCGAAGGTGGAGGCACCCGTTGCCGTCCCGGCCGGCGGACTTCTCGAGGACGAGTTCGTCCGTGTGGACGCCGCCGATGAGGTCGCCGTCGCCGAAGCGGCGCTCGCCGGCTGGCTGCAGGCCGACGGGTTCGTCGGTCAGTACGAGGGCACCAACCGGTCGCTGACGATCGAGTTCATGGTCGCCAACGGCGACGAGCACGCGTGGGTCACCCAGCACCTGGATGCCGGCCTGCCTGGCGTCCACCGTCATGAGCGCACCGTCGACACCATCGACGCGAAGCTCGACATGCGGAGGATCCGCTTGTACGGCGAGGCGCTGCGGCCCTTCGTCGAGCGCTGGGGCCTCAGCGCACGCGGCACCGACATCCGCGTGCCCGAGCAGCTCTTCACTGCGACACACGAGGAGATCTGCGCCTACCTGGCGTCGATCTTCCAGGCCGACGGCTATGTCTCGCTGCGCAAGGACAACGGCAACGAGAGCTGCCGGGTCGGCTTCGCTGTGATCGGCGAGCAGTGGACGGAGGACGTCCAGCTGCTGCTCAACGTGATCGGCGTCTACTCACGCCGCTACCGCAAGGCCGAGAAGCGCGCCGACCGCCACGACCTCCACGTGGTCGAGATCGCAATCGGCTCGGAGCGCGCGCGCTTCGGCGAGCTGGTCGGTTTCATCGGCCGCGAGAAATCCGACAAGCTGCTGCTGTCGCTCGGTCTGCGCGGCTGGAAGCGCTGCCCGGACCTGCGCGAGGAGGAGATCGTCTCGATCGAGTCGGTCGGCGTCCAGCACGTATACGACATCCAGACGGAGTCGAGCGAGTTCCTCACCAACAACGTCGCCGTGCACAACTGCTTCATCCTCTCGGTCGAGGACACGATGGACTCGATCCTCGGCTGGAACACCAAGGAGGGCAAGATCTTCCGCGGCGGGTCGGGCGCCGGCATCAACCTGTCCAACATCCGCGGCTCGATGGAGACGCTGTCCAAGGGCGGAACCGCCAGCGGCCCGGTGTCGTTCATGCGCGGCGCCGACTCGTGGGCCGGGACGATCAAGTCGGGCGGAAAGACCCGCCGCGCGGCCAAGATGGTCGTGCTCGACATCGACCATCCGGACGTCCGCGAGTTCATCTGGTGCAAGGCCAAGGAAGAGGAGAAGGCCGGGGCGCTGCGCGACGCGGGCTTCGACATGTCGATCGACGGCGACGGCTTCAACTCGATCCAGTACCAGAACGCCAACAACTCGGTCCGGGTCACGGACGAGTTCATGCACGCGGTCGAGGCGGACGCCGAGTGGGACCTGCTGGCGCGCAAGACGGGCATGCCCGTCGGCGAGCCGCTGCGCGCCAGGGAGCTGATGCACGACATCGCCGACGCGGCATGGCGCTGCGCGGACCCCGGCGTGCAGTACGACACGACGATCAACCAATGGCACACGTCGCCCAACTCGGGCCGCATCAACGCGTCTAATCCCTGCAGTGAGTACATGCACGTCGACGACTCGGCGTGCAACCTCGCGTCGCTGAACCTGATGAAGTTCCGCAAGACCGACGGGACGTTCGACGTCGCGAACTTCGAGCACGCGATCGACATCATGCTGCTCGCGCAGGAGATCATCGTCGGCCCGTCGTCCTATCCGACGGAGGGCATCGGCAAGAACGCACGCGCGTTCCGCCAGCTCGGCCTGGGCTACGCCAACCTCGGCGCCTATCTGATGGCCGACGGCATGCCCTACGACTCGGACTCGGGTCGCGGCACGGCGGCTGCGGTCACCGCGCTGATGACCGGCCGGGCGTACCTGCAGTCGGCGAAGATGGCCCAGGCGGTCGGCGCCTACGAGAAGTACGGCGAGAACCGCGAGGCGCACAACAACGTCATGCGCATGCACCGCGACGCGTCCTACGCGATCCCGGACTCCACGTGCATGGACGACGAGTTGCTCGCGGCGTCACGGGAGGCCTGGAACGAGGCGGTCGCGCTCGGCGAGCTCTACGGCTACCGCAACGCGCAGGCGACGGTGCTCGCACCCACGGGCACGATCAGCTTCCTCATGGACTGCGACACCACCGGCGTGGAGCCGGACTTCTCGCTGGTCAAGTACAAGGAGCTCGTCGGCGGCGGGTCCATGGTCATCGCCAACCGCACGGTGCCGCTGGCACTGCGCACGCTCGGCTACGCGTCGCAGCAGATCGAGCAGATCGAGGCGCACATCACCGAGCACGGCACGATCGTGGGCGCGCCCGGGCTGGAGGCCAAGCACCTGTCGATCTTCGACGTCGCGGTCGGCGAGCGGGCGATCAGCCACATGGGCCACATCAAGATGATGGGCGCGGTCCAGCCCTTCATCTCCGGCGCCATCTCCAAGACGGTCAACATGCCCCATGAGGTGACGGTGGACGACATCGCCGACGCCTACGTGCAGGCCTGGCGGCTCGGGGTCAAGGCGCTGGCGATCTACCGCGACGGCTCCAAGACCGCGCAGGCGCTGCGCACCGACGCCCAGACGGCCAAGAGCGTCGACGCCGAGTCCGGTGAGGGCCTGTACTCCAAGGAGCAGGTCGACACGCTCGTGCGCGCGGCGGTCGACGACGCCGTGGTTGACGCCGTCGCGAAGGCGGCCACCGAGGCCGGCCCGGCACGCCGGCGGATGCCGCGCGAGCGCAAGTCGCTCACCCACAAGTTCTCCCTGGGCGGCCACGAGGGCTACATCACCGCCGGCATGTACGAGGACGGGACGGTCGGGGAGATCTTCCTGACCGACATCGGCAAGGAGGGCTCGGCCCTCCGCGGCATGATGAACTCGTTCGCGACCGCGGTCTCCATCTCGCTGCAGTACGGCGTGCCGCTGGAGACACTGGTGCGCAAGTTCGCCTACATGCGCTTCGAGCCGGAAGGGATCACCACCAACCCGGAGATCCCGTTCGCCAAGTCGCTGCCCGACTACATCATGCGCTGGCTCGCGTCGCGCTTCATGGACGTCGACACCCAGGAGGAGCTCGGCATCCTCACCGAGGCGGTCCGCGCCCGCAAGATGGGCCACGACCTCGCCCTGGGCTCGGAGGGCGGCACCGCGGGTCCGTCGCCGTCGGCACAGCCGACCGCGGCGCCGTCGGCCGGCTCGACGCCGCTCGCCGCCGCCTCGGCCATGACGGAGAAGCCCCCGGTCGTGCCCGCGAGGCTCGCCGGCCTGGATCTCGGGCCCGCGTGCCAGCAGTGCGGGGGGATGATGCGGCGGACCGGCTCGTGTTACACGTGCCCGTCCTGCGGCAACAACACCGGCTGCGGCTGAGCCGGCCTCAGCGGCCGGCAACTCCGCAAGCACGTCATACCGACGGCCCGCCCCACCGGCGGGCCGTTCGCGTTTCAGGGGGCAGTCAGTCGAGTTGCTCGAGGTACCCGACGAGCTGGCGTCGCTTAGCCGCAGGCAGCTTTCGGAAGGAGGGCATCGGAGAGACGGGGTCCACCAGCGAGCGAACGAGCTGCCGGCGGTTGAGCCGCGCGCCGACCATCGTGAGATCCGAGCCGAGGTCGCCTCCAGAGGTGCCGACGACGTGGCACGCGAGACACCCGGCGTCCGCGAAAACCCGCTCGCCCGCCACCGCCTGCGCGCCCCGAGGCGCGGGCCCCTCAGGAAGTCCGGGAGTCACCGCCGAACCGGGCGGCCGCCCCCCCCCGCCGGCGCCCTCGTCGCCTCCGCATGCACCGATGGCAGCCAGCGTCACCGCGAGGGAGAGCACCAGCAGCGCACGCACCGGACAAGCATCTCACGGCCGCCGTCGGCACGTGGCGGCTCCGGCCCCCGAGACATGAGTGTTCGCTGATCTGGGCAGGAGAGAGCCATGATCGGATTCATAATCGCGGGCCTCGTCATCGGATTGCTCGCCCGGCTCATCCTCCCAGGCCGCCAGAAGATCGGCCTGGTGCTGACGCTCGTGCTCGGCGTCATCGGGTCGGTCATCGGTGGCACGATCGCCAACCTGATCGGCAGCGGCGACATCATGGAACTCAACGTGCTCGGCTTCGTCTTCGCCGTCATCGCGTCCGTCGCCCTGCTGTCCGTCGCGGAGCGCTCCGGCCTCGGCGCTGGCGACAGCCGGGGCCGCGTCGCCCGGTAAGAGCCTTCTCGCGCGGGCTCACCAAGCCCTCACGCCCGCCGAACCACACCAACTAGGGCACTGGAACTCATCCCAAGCCGCAGCGGCCCGCCCTCACCGGCGGGCCGTTCGCGTCAAGGGTCGGCCGACGTGAGTGGCCCACATCTCTGGCGCGCGGACACGAGCCGAGCCAGCATCCAAGCCTCGCCGGCCAGTCCCGTCAGCGTCCCGTCGTTTACGACGACTATGAGAGCGTTCTCACGCCGGGACTACTGAGCACCGCCTGCGCCGCTTCGCGGGCAAGCCGGTGTCTCACATGGGGTCACGGCTCCGCTCAGCCGTGCGGGCGCAGCTGGTACTGGCCGACGGTGGTGGCGATGAGCTTGCCCTCGGTGTCGGTGACCGTCGCGTGCAGCTCGTAGGGGCCGCGGCCATCGGCGTCGGCGGCCGCCGTCGCCGCGGCGATCGTCTGCTCGTCCAGGCGCGCCTCGGCGATCACGTCCCCGCGGGCGGGGGCCTTGAACTCGACGTTCACGCTCTTGACGAGCGGGAGGAAGCGGGCCATGTCGAAGGTCACCGCCGCCATCACCCCGCCGAGGACCTCCGCGACGCTGAAGACGACACCCGCGTACATCGTGCCGAGGTGGTTGCCGTTGCCGGCGAAGGGCGCGGTGGTCTTCGCGTAACCCCGCTCAAGCTCGACCAGCTCGATGTTGCACGACTCCATCAGCGGGATGCTCGTCCGCATGACGGCGTTGACCTGCTCGACGGTGGGGAGGTCTGTCATGGGGGTAGCGTGCCATACGTGGTCCTGTCCTTCGTCCGCTACGGCATCCCCGCGATTTTCATCATCGCCGGCGTCCTCGTACTGAGCTTCGGCAGCGAGGCGGTCCGCTACGAGGTGTTCGGCATGTGCGTGGGCGCCGGGCTGTCGCTGCTGCTCTTCACGGCCTTCTTCCGCATCGGCGTGTCGGGCGAGAGCGAGCGCGAGCAGGAGGAGGAGGCGCGGCGCTACCTGGACGAGCACGGCCACTGGCCCGACGAGCAGCCGCGCCGATGACCGACGGCGCCCAGCGCAGCGGCTCGAGCGCGACGGCGTCCTGGTGCTCGAGAGCAGCCCGACGCGCTGGCGCCGCCGCACGCTGCTGACGGTCGTCAGCCTCGCGCTCGCGGGCACCGGCGCGCTGCTGCTGTGGGCGATGGTCGCGTGGTCGGCCGCGTGCCTGCAGGAGGCGGGCGACACGAGCCCGTACTGCGAGAGCCGTCTGTCGGTTCCGGTCGCGATCGTCCTCGGCTTTCCGCTGGTGGCCTTGTGCGCCGCGGCCGCGAGGGTGACCGCGCGGGCGGCGCGGGCCGATCGCCCGCTCACCCGCTCCCAGCGCCGCTTCGTGACGCGCACCGTTGCCGGCCTGTCCGTGCTCGCCTTGGTCACCGTGCCCTACGCCATCGTGTTCGCGCCGCTCGTGGCGCTGCTGGCCCTGGGCGCGCGCTACGCCCGCAGCTTGTAGCCGCGGTTGAACAGCCGCAGGTTGAAGGCGAACAGCCCGGCGGCGACCACCGTGAGGACGCTGAGCGACAGGGCGATGTTCGCCTCGGTGTAGCCCAGGAACCCGTAGCGGACGAGGTTGATCATGTAGTAGAGCGGGTTGAAGTGCGTGATCGTCTCGAAGGGCTCGGGCAGCAGCGAGGCCGAGTAGAACACGCCGCCGAGGAAGATCAGCGGCTGCAGGACGAAGGTCTGCGCGAACGACACGTCGTCGAACTGCTCGGCGCGGACGCCGACGAGCACGCCGAGCTGCGCGAAGAAGAAGCCGACGAGCAGCAGCGACGGGATCGCCACGAAGACGTGCTCGACCGGGACACCGATGAGGATCACCGCGGCGATGAAGGTCAGCACGGCGACCGTCATCCCGCGCAGGAAGCCGCCGAGCGAGAACGCGAGCAGCAGCTGCGCCGGCGAGGCGGGCGAGGAGAGCTGATCCTGGATCGCCCCCTGGAACTTCTGCTGCAGGATCGACGACGCGTTGTTGGTGAACGCGTTGATCGCCCACGCCATCATGATCAGCCCCGGAACCACGAAGACGACGTAGTCGATGCCGTGCAGCTTGTCGATGCGCGAGCCGAGCGCGGCGCCGAACACGCTGATGTAGAGGAACGTCTCCAGCAGCGGCGCGCCCACGGTCTGCTTCTTGATCTTCAGGAAGCGATTGACCTCGCGCCGCACGAGCGTGAAGAAGCGGATCTGCGACGCGGACATGTTCACGCGACGTTCTCCAGCGACGTGCGCGAGAGCTCCTTGCGCCCGACCAGCTCGAGGTAGGCGTCCTCGAGCGAGCCGACCCCGAACTGCGCCGACAGCTCGGCGGTCGTCCCGGTGGCGACGATCCGGCCGTCGTTGATGAACGCGATCTTGTCGCACATCTGCTCGGCCTCCTCGAGGTAGTGCGTGGTGAGGAGGATCGTCGTCCCCTCCCCGTTGATGCGCTTGACGTACTGCCACAGCTCGAGGCGCAGCTCGACGTCGACGCCCGCGGTGGGCTCGTCGAGGATCAGCAGGCGCGGACGGTGCATGAGCGCGCGGGCGAGGATGAGCCGGCGCTGCATGCCGCCCGAGAGCGTGCGCGTACGGTCCTTGCGCTTCTCGTAGAGCGAGAACGCGTCGAGCAGCTCGGCGGTGCGCTCCCGCCGCTCCCTGCGCGGCATCCCGAAGTAGCCCGCGTGATAGTCCAGCGACTCCTCGAGGGTGAGAAACCAGTCGAGGTTGATGTCCTGCGGCGCGAGCCCGACGGCGAGGCGCGCCTCGCCATAGTCGTCGATGGCGTCATGACCGAAGACGCGGATGGAGCCTGAGGACGGGTGGGCGAGGCCGGTGGTGCAGTGGATCAGCGTCGACTTGCCCGCACCGTTGGGGCCGAGCAGGCCGAAGAACTCCCCGTCGCCGATCTCCAGCGAGACGCCCTTGAGCGCCTCCGTCCCGGTCGGGTAGCGCTTCGTGAGCTCGGTGACTTCGAGGGCCGCGGTCATTGCGTAGTCAACCATAGGCGTTCAAGTACGGTTGAAGTCAACATGGATCTGACGATCGGCCAGCTCGCCGAGCGCAGCGGCGTGGCCGCGTCGGCGCTCCGCTACTACGAGGATCGCGGATTGATCGCCTCGGAGCGCAGCGGCGCCGGCCACCGCCGCTATCCGCGGGCGATCATCCGCCGGGTGGCGTTCATCGTCTTCGCGCAGCGCGTCGGCCTGAGCCTGGAGGAGATCGGCGCCGAGCTGCGCAAGCTCCCGAGCCAGCGCGCGCCCAAGCGCGAGGAATGGGCGAAGCTGTCGGCGACGTGGACGAGCCGGATCGACGACCGCATCGCCGAACTGGGCCGGCTGCGCGACAGCCTCGACGGCTGCATCGGCTGCGGCTGCCTGTCGCTGGACACGTGCCCGCTGGCCAACGCCGACGATCGTGCCGGCCGCGCGGGGCCCGGCCCCCGCTACTGGCTGGGCGACGCGCGCTCGTGAGCGAGTGGCGCAACTGGGCCGGCGACCAGGTCTGCCGGCCGGCGGCGATGGTCGCCCCCGCGAGCCGCGGCGAGCTGGCGCGCGTCGTCGCGAGCGCGGACAAGGTCCGTGTCGCCGGCGCCGGTCATTCGTTCAGCGACGCCGTCCTGACCGACGGCACCCTGCTCTCCCTCGAGCGCCTGGACCGCGTGCTCGACCTGGACGCGGCGAGCGGGCAGGTGCGCGTGGAGGCGGGCATCACGCTCCACGCGCTCGGCGAGCGGCTCGCCGCGCACGGGCTCGCGTTCGAGAACCTCGGCGACATCGACGTGCAGTCGATCGCCGGCGCGATGGCCACCGGCACGCACGGGACCGGCGCGCGCCTGGCCAACCTGTCCGCCTCCGTCCACTCGGTCGAGCTGGTCCTCGCCGACGGCACGATCGTCGAGGTCGACGGCGGCGACGACCTGCTGGCCGCGCGCGTGAGCCTCGGCGCGCTGGGCGTCGTCAGCGCGGTCACGCTGCAGGCGGTGCCGGCCTTCACGCTCGAGGGAGTCGACGCCCCCGTGCCGCTGGAGGCGACGCTGGACCGCCTGGACGAGCTGACCGCCGCCAACCAGCACTTCGAGTTCTTCACCTTCCCGCACAGCCCGCTCGCGCTCACGCGTACGAACAACCGCACCGGGGCACCACCCGAGCCGCGCGGGCGTGCGCGCGCCTACGCGGAGGACATCGTGCTCTCCAACCACGCCTTCGCGGCGTTCTGCCTGCTCGGCAAGGCGCGGCCGGGGTGGATCCCCGCGCTCAACCGGACCATGTCGCGACTGGCGGGCTCGAGCCGGCGCGTGGAGCGCTCGGACCGCATCTTCGCCTCGCCGCGGCGGGTGCGCTTCAACGAGATGGAGTACGCGATCCCGCGGACTCACGTGGCCGAGGCGGTCCGCGCCGTCCGCGCGCTCATCGATGCGCTCGCCCTCGCCGTCGGCTTCCCGCTCGAGGTCCGCTTCGTTGCGGCCGACGACGCGCTGCTGAGCCCTGCCGGCGACCGCGAGACCGGTTACGTCGCCGTGCACATGTACCGCGGCATGGAGTGGGAGCCATACTTCCGCGCCGTCGAGGCGATCATGGACGGCTACGGCGGCCGGCCGCACTGGGGCAAGCGCCACTTCCAGACGGCCGCGACGCTCGCGCCGCGCTACCCCGGTTGGACCCGCTTCCAGGCCGTCCGCGACCGGCTCGACCCCGGGCGCAAGTTCACCAACGCCTACGTGGAGCGGGTGCTCGGTGCTTGAGGTCGACCTCCCGCGCGTCGCGCTGCACGACGGGACGCCGACGCCGGTGCGCGAACTGCGCGACGGCCTGTGGCTCAAGGACGACGGCGCCTTTGGCGCCGGCGGCTGGGGCGGCAACAAGGTGCGCAAGCTCGAGTGGCTGCTGGGCAAGGCGCAGGCCGACGGCCGCAAGCGGATCCTCACCTTCGGTGGTCGCGGCACCAACTGGGGCCTCGCGACCGCGCTCTACGGGCACGCGTACGGGATCGAGACGGTGCTGGTACTCGTGGATCAGCCGATGACGCCGCACGTCGTCGAGCAGTTTCAGCGCATACGGGGCTCGGCCGCGAAGATCCACCTCGTGGGCGGCAAGCGCCGCGCCGCCGCGCTTGCGCCGTGGCTGTGGGCGCGTCACGGCCTTCCGTGGATCCTGCCCGCCGGCGGCTCGACGCCGCTCGGCGCAGTGGGCTACGTCGCGGCGGGCCTGGAGATCGGCGCGCAGGTACGCGCGGGCGCGCTGCCCGAGCCCGACCAGCTCGTGGTCGCCGTCGGCACCGGCGGGACGCTGGCCGGCCTCATCGTGGGCCTGCAGGCGGCTGGGCTGCGCACCCGCGCCCACGGCGTCGTCGTCAACGACAAGCTGCGCCTGGACGCCGACCGCATCGCCGTGCTCGCCCAGCGTTGCGCCCGGCTGCTGCGAAATCAGGGCGCCGACCTGGGCGTGCTCGACCTCGGCGAGGACGCGTTCACCCTCACCCGGGACTACCTCGGCGATGGCTACGGCCATTCCCTGCCAGGGGCCGACCCCGCCTACGACCCGGTCTACACGGCCAAGGCGATGGCCGCGGCGCGCGAGCTGGAAGGCACGACCCTGTTCCTGCAGACCGACGGGCCGCGGTGACCCAGCACCAGCGGCTGGAGCGCGCGACCGCCGGCCTCGCGGCGCCGTTCGCCGTCGTCGACCTCGACGCCTTTGACGCCAACCGCGCCGACATGGCCCGGCGGGCCGATGGGAAGCCGATCCGCGTCGCGAGCAAGTCGATCCGCTGCCGCGCGCTGATCGACCGGGCGCTCGAGCACGGCGGTTACCGCGGGGTGCTCGCCTACAGCGTCGCCGAGGCGCGCTGGCTCGTCGGCTCCGGCACCGACGACGTCCTGGTTGCCTACCCGAGCGCCGACCCGGGGGAGGTCCCCGCCGGCGTCACCGTCATGGTCGACTGCGTCGAACACCTCACGCCGCTGAAGGCCGGCACGCGTGTCTGCATCGACGTCGACGCCGGCCTGCGGCTGCTCGGTGGGCGGGTGCGGTTCGGCGCCAAGCGCTCGCCGGTGCACACCGTGACGGAGGCCGTCGCGCTGGCGCAGGAGATCCGGCGCCAGGACCTCGTGCTCGCCGGCGTCATGGCCTACGAGTCCCAGGTCGCCGGCGTGGGCGACCGGCAGCGCGCGGTGCGCGTCATGAAGCGCGCGTCCGTGCGCGAGCTGGACCGGCGGCGGGCGGAGATCGTGGCGGCGCTGGGCCCGCTCGAGATCGTCAACGCCGGCGGGACCGGCAGCCTCGAGACCTCGGCCGCCGAGGCCGCCGTCACCGAGGTCGCCGCCGGGTCGGGCCTGCTGGCCCCCACCCTCTTCGACGCCTACGCGACGTTCATCCCGACCCCCGCCGCGTTCTTCGCCCTGCCCGTGGTCCGCCGCCCCTCGCCGGGCGTCGCCACGCTGTTCGGCGGCGGCTACATCGCCTCGGGTGCGGCCGGCGCGGATCGGCTGCCCACGCCGACCTACCCGGCCGGCCTGCGCCTCGACGGTCGCGAGGGCGCGGGCGAGGTGCAGACCCCTGTGATCGGCCCGCCCGCCCGCGACCTGCGGATCGGCGATCGCGTCTGGCTGCGCCACGCGAAGGCCGGCGAGCTGTGCGAGCGCTTCGACGCGCTGCACCTCGTCAGCGGCGACGAGGTGGTCGCCGTGGCGCCCACCTACCGCGGCGAGGGGCAGAACTTCGGCTGATGTGGAAGGCTCTGCGCCGGCAACGGTCGACAAGGGGGCAAGCGTGGCTCAGCGACGCGCGGCGGCGGAGTTCGTAGGGACCTTCGTACTGGTCTTCGGAGGCGTGGGCTCGGCGGTCATCGCCGGGGACGTCATCAGCGCGCTGGGGGTGGCGCTGGCCTTCGGCCTCGCCCTGCTGTGCATGGCCTACGCGATCGGACCGATCTCGGGCTGCCACATCAACCCGGCGGTGACCTTCGGGCTGCTGCTGTCGGGCAAGATCGAGCGCGACGAGGCCGTCCGCTATGTGATCGCGCAGACGCTCGGGGCCATCGCCGCGGCGCTGCTGTTGCTCATCATCGTGAAGTCCGCCCCCGGCGAGTACGACCTCGCCGAGAACGGCTTCGGCGCCAATGGCTTCGGCGACCATTCCCCCGGCGGCTATCCGATCGTCGCCGCGATCATCGCCGAAGTGGTGCTCACCGCACTGCTGGTCTTCACCGTGCTCGCGGCGACGGATCGCATCGCCAACGTCGCCTTCGCGGGCATCCCGATCGGCTTCGTGCTCGTGCTCATCCACCTCGTGGGCATTCCCATCGACAACACGTCGGTCAACCCCGCGCGCAGCATCGGGCCCGCGGTGTTCGTGCTCGACTGGGCGATCGCGCAGCTGATCGTGTTCATCCTCGCGCCGCTGGCGGGCGCGTTCGCCGGCGCCACGCTGCACAAGTACCTGTTCGCCGACAGCACGCCGGTACCCGCCGAGCAGTCCGCCGTCGCCTCGGAGACGTCGGAGACGACGGAGACGACGGAGACGTCGGAAACGACGTAGCCATGGAGCTCCAGGCGCTGCACCACGTGACGATGGTCACCGGCGACGCGCCGGCCAACGTCGCCTTCTATCGCGACCTGCTCGGGCTGCGGATGATCAAGAAGACGGTCAACTTCGACCAGCCCGAGGCCTACCACCTGTACTTCGGCGACGACGGTGCGACGCCGGGTTCGGTGCTGACCTGGTTCGAGTTCCCGGGGGCGCCCCGGGGCGTCGCCGGGGCCGGGATGATCCACACCCTGCAGCTCGGCGTCGGCGGCGAGGCGGCCCTGGAGTTCTGGAAGGACCGCCTGGACTCGGCCGGCTACCCGGCCTCCGTGGAAGGCGGGGTGCTGCGCTTCGCGGACTACGACGGGCTCGCGCTCGAGCTGCACGCCGACACCCACGGCAACCCGCCACTTACGGCCGCGCACCCCGACGTGCCGGCCGAGCACGCGCTCACCGGCGTGCAGGGCGCGCGGGCCTACGCGGCCGATCCCCAGAGCGCGCACGAGCTGCTGACGCTGACGCTCGGCTTCGACCACAAACGCGAATACGAGTACGTCCTCGGCGCCGGCGGCCGCCACGTGCACTGGGCCTACGACCAGTCCGCCGAGCGCGGCCGCGAGGGCGCGGGCACCGTCCACCACATCGCCTGGCACTCGCGCGACGAGGACCACCTGGGATGGCAGCAGCGCGTCCGCGACGCCGGCCAGCACGTGACCGACGTGCGCGACCGCGACTACTTCAAGGCGATCTACTTCCGCACGGAGCAGGGCATCCTCTTCGAGATCGCGACCACGTCGCCCGGCTTCGCCGTCGACGAGGACGCCGCGAACCTGGGTGAGGCGCTGCGGCTCCCGTCCCAGCACGAGCACCTGCGCGCGCATCTCGAGCGCAGGCTCACGCCCCTGTGACGCTCGCGTACCGCGAGCGCCCGCCCGCCGCTTCCGATAGCGCGGGACTGCTTAGGGTTCCCTCAACGGCGCAGGGAGCCGTCCTGAGCCAGCCCGGGTTGAATGGAGGCGCTCGCGGTTGGAGCCGTGCGCCGTACCCGCCGCTCTGGCGCGAAGGCGAGGAGGATGTCTTCGTCTCCAGTGCCGCCGGTGGCGACGGTGACCGTCGCGGCGTGTGCCTCGGCCGGGCGGCCGGTCGGTAGCCAGCCCGCTCCGGCGGCGAGATGATCAGGGTGCGCGCCTTGGCGCCGACGAAGGCGAACTGCTCGGCGTCGCCCGAGCAGAGTTCGAGACCCACGCGCGCGAGCGCGTCGACGGCGTCCGCCGGCCGGTCGACGACGATCGCGACCTCGGAGAAGCCCGCGAGCTCGGCAGCGGAGAAGTCTGCGCCGGCGCCGGGCCGCTCTGCGACGCCGGCGGGCGCGATGAGCTCGACGCCGCAACGTGCAACGCGGTGCCGCCAGACGCGGCATCGCGGACGTTGGCCGGCACGCCGAACTCGAGCAAAGGTGTACACCGCTTCCGCCCGGTTCTTCCGGGCGGCTCGATCAGCGCGCCGGAGTCAACGGGATCGCGTCAGCTCGCCCTGAGGTATTGGCCGATGGCGCGCCGGATGGCCTCCGAGACGCTGATGCGTTGCTCCGCGGCGCGCAGAAGCAGATCGCGCTTGAGTTCGGGATCCAGGCGCACCGACTCGACCGAGGATGCCGCCGAGCCCATCGGTGGGCGACCACCTCGGCGACGACGGATCTCCTCGACGTCATAGCCGCGCTCGGCCTCGTCGGCCATAGCCTCGACCATCTCGTCGGTGATTGGGGTGCCGTCGGCCTTGGTCCCGTGCGTCTCGGGCATCATCATCTCCTCGGCAGCAGGTGCTGGTACTTCGCTCTCATCGGCATCGCATGCATCACCGCTGGACCTTGGGGGCGGTCCAGCACAACCAGTTCGAGCAGGTTCCCTGCCCGGTCGGGACCCAAGGTCAGGTAGCGCATCGGGTCTTCGTCGATCTCTTCCACGAGCAGCGCGCTTCGCAGGGCATGCTGGATGTCTTCGTCAGGAACTCCATGGCGGAGCGCCGATCGGAGAACCTCCACGAGCGGAAGCGTACTACAGAACCCTCGGTGCGCCTGCGTGGCCACGCGCGAGCGCACCATCCCGAGTCCCACAGGCAATCGTCGAACGAGAGCTAGCCTCACGCCTGGACCGATGAGTGTCGAGGCGTCGCGGGTAACCCTCCCGGTAGAGGGGGTGCCGCCCGGGTCGAGAGTGGGTTTGGTCCTGCTGCCTCCCGACCTGCCAGACCCCGAGCCGGCGGAACTCGATGCGCCCGTCTTCGAAGATCGTCTCCCCGTTCGCGCTGAAGCTCAGGGGCGGGCCGGTCTGCCTCTCGATCGCACCGGCGGCGGGCGCGGCGACGCAGAGCAGCAACAGCGCGAGAGCGACACCCTTCACACGCGCGAACCTATCGCGCGGGTGGTGCCGGAAGCGCCACTAGATTTGGGGTCTCGATGGACGAGCTGGAGCTGCACTACGCCCTGCATCTCCTTCCGGCCGGGCGCCTCCCCTTCAAGCGCTGGCGCTTCGAGCTCTGGCACGGTCCGCGGCTGCTGGTGTCCGGCTGGCGCACGACGGACGAGCACGCCGAGCGCGCGCTCGGCACGATCGCCGCCCGCGTGGCGCACCGGATGCACGGCCTGCACCTGTTGCGCCCGGAAGCCGCGACGGTGTCGCGGCCCCTGCGCAACGGCGGTGTCGCGCGCGTGGAGTCCGGCACCGTCAGCTGCGTGCTGGTGCCGCTCAGCGACGCCGGGGCGCTTCCCGCCCGATCCGCCGCGTAAGGGCCCACAGCAGCGGTAGGCCCGGATGCAGCACCGGCTTGCCCGACGTGATCAGGCCGACGGACAGGTCGCGATCGGGGTCGGCCCAGCCGAGCACGTTGGTGAAGCCCAGGTGGCCGAAGGCCGCGTCGGTGTCGGGCCCGAACAGCGACAGCGCGTCCGCCCCGAGCATGAAGCCGGCGGAGTGGCGCATGGGCGCGCCCAGGGTGAGATCGAACTCGCGGTACGCGCGCTCGACGACGGCCCGGCGGATCGTGCGCGCGTCCATGATCCGCACCCCGTCGAGCTCCCCGCCGCAGCGCAGCAGCTCGAAGAAGCGCGACAGCTCGTCGGCGGTCGTGACGACGTTCGCCGACGGGACGACGCCCGTCAGAAAGCGGGGGTCGTTGGACAACCGCGTGATCTCGTCGGGAGGGAGGCCGAGAGCACGCTTGAGCACGCTCGACACGGGCGGCAGCGGGGGCGGCCCGGTCGCGTAGCTGTAGCCCACGGCGTCCAGGTCCTCCTCGGCGACGCCGTAGTTGCCCCAGCGGAAGCCGAGCGGGTCGAGGATCTCCTCCTGCATGGCCTCGCGGATCGACTTGCCGGTCACCCGCTCGACGACCTCGGCGAGGATGAAGCCACCCGAGACGGCGTGGTAGGCGAGCAGCTTGCCCGGCCGCGTCCGCGGCCGCGCGTCGCACATGAGCTCGAGCAGGTGATCGCGGCGGCTGAGATTGTCGAGGTCGAGGGCTTCGGCGGGCAGGTTGGCGACGCCGGCGCGGTGCGAGAGCACGTGCTCGATGGTGATGGCGCCCTTGCCGTTGACCGCGTACTCGGGGATGTACTCCGCGACGCGGTCCCCGATGTGCAGGAGGTTGCGGTCGTCGAGCAGGTGCGTGACGGTCGCCGTCATCGCCTTCGCCGCCGAGAAGATCACGAACGGCGTCTGTGGGGTGGCGACGACCGCTTCCGAGCGAAGCGAGGTTGGATCACCGAGCCGCGCCCAGCCGAGGGTGCGGTTGAGCACGACGTGACCCTCGCGCCGCACGCAGAGGGCGATGGCCGGATAGACGCCCACGCGGAAGAGCTGCTCGGCCGCGCGCCAGATGCGCGCGACGCCCTCTGCGGTCATGTGGGCCGCGGCGGGCTCCGCCTCGGCCCCGACGGCGGTGATCGGCGTCAGGTCACTCGGGACGCGGACCCGTCGCAACGGGTCGGGAACGAACGGGAGGCGCGGAATCGGGATGGTCTGCACGGCGCGCGGAAGGTATCGTCCGCACGATGAAGCTCGCTCTGCGCACCCTGGCCGTGGCCGTGGCGGGCCTCGCCGCCGCCGCCCCCGCACCCGCCGCCGCCCAGGTCCCGACGCCGACGCCACCCGCGTCCGTCCCGGCGCCGACCGCCACCCCCGCCCCGCCGGCCGCTGTGCCCGGGAAGCTCGTGGCTCGAGTCAAGGGCGGTCTCAAGCTCGGCGGCGAGCAGGTCGCGCTGACCGGCGACGAAGTGCGCGTCAAAGGTCGGCTCAAGCCCGCCGTCGGCGGTGGCCAGCGCGTGCAGCTGCGCCTCAACAGCGGCGGCAGGAACCTCAAGACCCGCAAGGTCACGGTCAAGCCCAACGGTCGCTTCGCGGTGCCCATGCGCCTCAAGGCGGTCACCGGCAAGGTCACGATCTCCGCGATCCACAAGGCCTCCGGCAAGATCAAGCGCGCCCAGGCTCGCAGGGTGAAGCTGCGCGCGTACGCGCCGTCGCTGAGCTTCGGCTCCGACGGCCCGGTCGCCGGGCTCTTCAACCGCGAGCTGCGCAAACTGAAGTACGCGGCGCCTCGCTCCGGCACCTACGACTCGGCCACCGGCCGTGCCGTGATGGCGTACCGCAAGGTCAACGGGCTGCCGCGCACGGAGAGCCCGAGCGACGCGATCGTGCGTGACGTGCTGGCCGGCAGAGGCGCGTACAAGGTCCGTCACCCGTCGCTGGGCAAGCACCTGGAGACCGACCTCTCCCAGCAGACGCTCGCGCTCGTCGACGGAGACAAGCTGGTTCGCGTGTACACGACCTCCTCAGGCGCGCCGGCAACACCGACTGTCCGCGGCACCTACCGCTTCTACCGCAAGGACCTGGGCACCAACTCACTCGGCATGGTCCACGCCAGCTACTTCATCGGTGGCTACGCCATCCACGGCTACAAGTCCGTGCCGCCCTACGGCGCCAGCCACGGCTGCCTGCGCGTCCCGATCCCCGACGCCCTGAAGATCTTCGACTGGATCGAGCTCGAGGACCGGATTCGCGTCGAGGCCTAACCGGCGCTGACGCCGGCCCCGATGGGGCAGGCGACGCCGGTCCCGCCAATGCCGCAGTAGCCGGCGGGGTTCTTGGCGAGGTACTGCTGGTGGTAGTCCTCGGCGTAGAAGAACTCGCCGAGGGGGCCGACCTCCGTGGTGATCTCGCCGCGCCCGGCGTCGAGCAGGGCGGACTCGTAGCGCTCGCGAGACGCGGCAGCGGCCGTCGCCTGGGCGTCCGTCGTCGTGAACAGCGCCGAGCGGTACTGGGTGCCGACGTCGTTGCCCTGGCGCATTCCCTGCGTCGGGTCGTGGCCCTCCCAGAACGCCTTGAGGACCTGGTCGAAGCTGATCACGGCCGGGTCGAACACGACCAGGACGACCTCTGTGTGACCGGTCTTGGCCGAGCAGACCTCGTCGTAGGTCGGGTTGGGCGTGAAGCCGCCCGCGTAGCCGACCGCGGTCGAGTAGACGCCCTCGAGCTGCCAGAAGATGCGCTCGGCGCCCCAGAAGCAGCCGAGGCCGAAGACCGCGGTCTCGAGATGGTCCGGGAACGGCGGCTTGAGCTGGCGGCCGGTGACGAAGTGGGTGTCGGGGACGGGCAACGCAGCATCGCGCCCGGGCAGCGCCTCGTCGGGCGCGGGCAGTGTCGTCTTGTGGCGAGAGAGAAAGAGCATGATTTGGGGTAGGACCTTCACGCGGGCCTAGTCCAAGGAGGGTAGGCGCGCGTTACAGCTTTGAACGCCGTGATCGCCATTGCCGAGAGCGCGACCTGTCGCGAGCTCAAGCGTGTCTTGACCGAGGCCGGCTGGAGCGTGCGCGCGGCCCGCGATCCCGCGCACGCCCTGCGGTTGTGCCGGAGCATCGACGTCGACGTGCTGCTCGTCGCTGACACCGTCCCCGGCGGGCCCCTGGACTTCATGGACCGCCTCAAGGGCGACGGTGAGCTGTTCAACACCGCGGTCGTCTTCGTCGGTGCCGGGCTGGACGTCGACGGTGTCGTCTCCGCCATGAACCGCGGCGCGGCGGACGTGCTGCGCACCCCCGTCGACGCTGCCGACGCGGTCGCGCGCGCCACCTCGGCCGCCCGCACGAAGGCGCTCGTCAAGGAGCTCATCCAGCACAATCAGCGCATCGAGGGTCTCGTCCTCCTCGACGAGCTCACCGGCCTGCGCAGCCGCCGCGCCGTGCGCCACGACCTCGAGCTACTGGTCGCCACCGCGCGCCGCCATCAGCGCCCGCTCGCGGCGATCATGGTCGACGTGGATCACTTCAAGCCGATCAACGACGTCCACGGCCACCGCGTCGGCGACGAGGTGCTACGCGAGGTCGCCCGGCGCATGGAGCAGCGCCTGCGCGGCCCGGACGTGGCCGGCCGCCTCGGGGGCGACGAGCTGCTCGTGCTCCTGCCCGAGACCGATGCCGACGGCGCCGCCACGCTGGCCCAGTGCATCCACGATGCGATCGGCGACCGTCCGGTGGACACCGACGTCGGGCCGATCGGGGTCACCGTGAGCGTCGGCAGCGCGGCGTGGGCGGGAGATACGGGCGACGAGCTGGTCGAGCGCGCCGACCGCGCGATGTACGCCGCCAAGGGCGCGGGGCGCGACCGCACCGTGGCGCTGTGACGGACGTCAGCTTCGCCAAGCTCGACCCGGACGCCCACGAGGACCGCTTCCGGCGGCTGCGGCGCGACCTCGGCGTCTCGAGCTTCGGCGTCACTGATCGCTCGGGCTTCGCCCGCTCGATCACATCCGGGCACGGTCGCTTCGCGACGATGATGGGCTCGTGTTCGAGCCCGGCCAGCGCAGCCGGATCCACCGCCACGAGCGCCAGGAGGAGGTCTACCTGCCCCTGCGCGGCGAGCTGACGCTGATCCTCGAGGGCACCGACGAGCACGTGCTCGGCGCGGGTGACCTCGTGCGGGTCGGCCCCGACGTGCGCCGGCAGCTGCTCAACCGCGGCTCCGATCGCCTCGAGCTGCTCGCACTGGGCGGCTCCGGGGAGCACGAAGGCCGCGACGGGAGGGCCTATGCAGCCTGGGACGAGGAGGGCGCAGGGCGGTCGCCCGCCGAGGTCCCCTTCCCGGCCGACGAAGCGATCTGAGCGCGGATGAAGGCGCCGGCCGCGTCGAGCGACGCGCGCGCCTCGGGCACGAGGTCGTAGAGCAGCTGGAAGACGTGGACCTGACCGGGCCAGACCTTCAGGTCGCACGCGACGCCGGCGTCGTCGAGCCAGGCCTTGAGCGCACGGGCGTCGGCGGCGAGCATCTCCCGGTCGCCGGCGTGCACCAGCACCGGGGGCATCAGCGACGGGTCGCCGTCAAGCAGCGCCAGGCGCGCGTCCTTCGGGTCCGCCTGCTCGGTGTAGAGGGCGAGGATCCGCCGCGCGGCCCCGGCGGTGAACATGGGGTCGCGCGCCTCCCGCTCGGTCTTGGCGGCGGTGTCGAAGTACGGGTCCACCAGCGGCGAGAAGAGAACCAGGCCCGCAGGCTCCGGCAGTTCGTTCTCCGTCAGCAGCGCGACCAGCGAGATGGCGAGGTGGCCGCCGGCGGAGTCGCCCGCAACCACGATCCGCTCCGGGGGATAGCCCGCGTCGAGCAGGTACTCGAACGCCTCCAGCGTGTCGTCGATCGCCGCCGGGAAGGGATGCTCGGGCGCCAGGCGGTAGTCGACCGAGTACACGGGGACGCCCGCGCGGCGCGAGAGCTCGGACACGAGGCCGCGGTGCGACTTGGGCGAGCAGACGACGAACCCGGAACCGTGCAGATAGAGGATCGCGGCGTCCGTGGACTCCGCCACCCCCGGGCCGCGCACCCACTCGCCGCGCGGCCCGGGCGTGACCACGGTGCCCTTGCGGGCGCGGGGCGTGATCGCCTCGATCACCCAGCGGACGAGGGGGACGAACCGGGGCCGCGCGAACGCGATCGTGAACGGCCGCAGCAGCCAGTACATGACGAACGCGACGACGCGGCTCTCGCGGCTCGGGCGGCGGCTCATCGCGTGGCCTTGCCTACGGCGAGCCAGCTGAAGACCAGGGCGAGCCAGAGGACGGCGGCGAGCGACACGTGCGCCCACACGATCGTCGCGGGCAGTGCGTTGTGGTACTGGATCAGCCCGAGGATGCCCTGCGCGGCGATCAGCACGGCGACGGCGGTGAGGGCACGCATCAGCGTCGCGGTCGCACCCTTGACGCGCGCGTAGACCCACAGAGCGACCGCGGCCACCCCCATGGCGGCGGCGGCGTGCCCGTGCAGCTTGATCAGCGTCTCCAGGCTCACGCCGCTGAGCCGCTCGACGTAGTCGTCGGTGCCGGCGCCGCCTGCGTGCGGGCCTGCGGCGGTCGCGAAGCTGCCGGCGACGAGGACGATGCCGCCGTAGACCGCCAGCGCCCGCGTCCCCAGCACGGTCGGGCGCGCGTGCAGCGGCGACGGCGCGCCGGCCGGGCGGCGGGCGCGCCAGACGAGCGTCGCGCCGGCGATCAACAGCAGGATCGAGAGCAGGTAGTGGCCGATCACCACCTGCCACGAGAGCTCGAGCAGCACGGTGACCCCACCGAGCAGCGCCTGGGCGAAGACCCCGAGCGGCAGCAGCAGCGCCGGGCGCTTGAGCTCAGGGCGCAGCGGGCGCAGCCGGTAGGCGCCGATGGCGGCCGCGAGCGCGGGCAGCCCGACGACGCCGGTCACCAGCCGGTTGCCGTACTCGATCATCGTGTGGGTCTGCAGCGGCGGCAGGAAGCCGCCATCGCACCGCGGCCAGTTCGGGCAGCCCAGGCCCGAGCCGGTGAGCCGCACCGCCGCGCCGGTGAAGATGATCAGCGTCAGCGTGAAGAGCGCGACGTCGGCGATGCGACTGAACTGCCGCTCAGTGAGGATGAAGCGCTCAGCGGAGGCTGGACGGGCTTGCGCGACGGCCATTCAACGACTATTCAAGCGGACGCGCGGGCACGCCGCCGACCCTGGCGCCCGGGGCCACGTCGGCGGTCACGACCGCACCGGCGGCGACCACGGCGTCCCTGCCGATGCGGCACGGGCCGATCACCGTCACGCGGCTCGAAAGCCACGCCCCCGCCTCGACGACGACGTCGTGCCCCTGCTGCGGGACGGCGAGCTGGCGCTCCTCACCGGTGCGCTTGACGTCGTGCGTCCCGGTGAGGACGGCGACCCCGTGCCCGAAGAACGCGTGATCCTCGACAGTGATCGTTCCCGAGATCGTGTTGAAGAGCGCGTCGTTGACCACCGCGGTCGGCGCGATGCGCAGCCGGGCCGGTTCGCCGAACAGCTCATACTTGCGCAGGGCCTCGTAGCGGGCGCGCTCGACGGCCTCGGCGACGATCGCCTCGCGCCAGGCAGCCAGGCGGCGGCGGATCACGGTCGATCAGGCGCGGCGGTACCGGAGCATCCGCAGCCCGCCCCACCAGTAGCCGTTCGGGTCGATGGTCGGTTCGTTGGCCACCAGGCCCGCGTCCGACAACCGGCCTCCCGCGCGGGCCAGAACCGCGTCGATGCCCTCGCGGACCGTCGCGTGGAAGGCGTCGCGCAAGACCAGGTACGCCTCGTCGGCGACGACGTCGATATCCCGTCGAGATCGCGTTCGACACCCTCGCGCGAGTGGTCGCCGTCGATCAAGGCGAAGTCGAAGCGACCGCCGGCCAGGCCGACGGCTTCCGCCAGCGCCCCGGGCGAAGGACCGGCGATGAGCTGGCTGCGGTGCTCCACGAGCGCCCAGGTCTCCGGGCTCACCTGCGGGGCCGTGGCGAGCCGGCCCATGGCCTGCAGCTGCGAGTTCAAGCCGGTGGACACGTGCGCGACCTTAGCCTGGATCCACTGATGACCGGTGGTTCCATGGCCCCGCAGGGCGAGTCGGGGGTCGCCGGCCGGGCACCGACAGGGTGGTGCCCTTTGGGTGACCGGCCGGCGCCCAACCTCGCTTCGCTCGGAAGCACGGCGAAGCCATGCGGGGTCGTGGGGCCGCCGGGATCGGTGGATCCAGGCTCAGCCGGTGGCGACGACCTCCATCTCCGGCGAGAGCCCGTTCTGACGGCGGTCGGCGAGGACCTCGACGGTGGTGAACCCGGCGGCCGTCAGCAGCCGCTCGAGCGTCTGCGGCGAGTAGAGCGCGAAGTGGTCGTCGCCCGAGTAGTCCTGGGCGCCGAAGGTGACCGTCTTGAACTGCCGGAAGTCGAGCCGACCGTCGCGCAGCTGCTCCATCAGCACGGCCCAGTTGGGCGTCACGACCCGCAGGCGGCCGGTGCCGGGCTTGAGCAGCGAGCGCCAGTAGGGCAACAGCACGGTCTGGGCGTGATGCTCGCGGAAGTGCTCGATGAGGTGGAAGGAGGCGAGCTCGTCGACCGTGCCCGGCGCAAAGGGCAGGCGGGCCGCGTCGGCCACCACGTCCACGCCGCTCAGCGCGCGGAAGTCGACGTTCACGTAGCCCTCGAGCGGCTTCTCCCCGCAGCCGACGTTGACCCGCAGGGCGCCGGCCGCGACGACCTTGCCGGCGAGGGCGACCGGATCGGGCACCCGTGGCTCCGGGGCGCTCGCCGGGGCGGTCGCGGGCAGCTTCTCGCGCACGTCGAGCGCCATCGCCTCGTGCTTGCCGGCGAGGACGTCGAGGCGCTCGGCCAGCCCCTCGATCGCCCAGCGCAGCTCGGCCAGCCCCTTGATCGCCCAGCGCAGCTCGGCCAGCCCCTCGATCGCCCAGCGCAGCTCGGCCAGCCCCTCGCGCAGCTCGGCCACGTCGTGGTGGCTGACGCTGTCGCGGGCGAGGGCCTCCAGGCGGCGGCGCACGCCCGCCAGGTCGGCCCGCGGGCCTTCGAAGCGGGCGGCGAGGCGGCCCTCCGCGCCCATCACGGTGCGCGCGATGCTGCCGTCGACCAGCTGGCGCAGACGGGCGCGCCGGCCGTCTACCGGCATCCGGGCGGCGATGCGCTCCGCGACTTCGCTGGGGAAGCCGCGGTCGCGCGCCTCGGCCGACAGGCCGATCGCGCGGACCGCGGAGCCGCGCTCGGAGCCCCCGAACGCGGCGCGGCCGACGGGGTCGGCGGGCCGGCCCAGCAGCAACCGGTAGGCGTCTTCGAGGAAGGTCGGCGATGCGCTGAGCCGGTCGGCGATCTCGCCCTCCGTGCGTAGCTCGTCGAGCCAGTCGAGGTCGGTGGCCGGCAGGTTCGCGATCGTCAGCAGCCGTCGCACGATCTCGGCGCGGGGCACGGGCGGCTCGTGCGCGCCCTCGTGCGGCGGGGCGAGGTCGAGCGAGGTGTGGACGGCCGTCGCGAACGCTGCATCGTCCTCGTAGAGCCAGGCGGTGGCGACGCTGCGGCGCACGGTGGCGCGAGCGACGGGCGGAAGGCGCTCGAGGAAGCCGAGGTCGAGGCCGCGCAGGCCGGCTTCGGGGCTGGTGGCGATCTCGCGTGCGAGCGCGCGCGGATCGGCGCCCGCGCGCATCCGGTCGACCAGCGCCGCCACCGTCTCGGGCTCGGCGGAGCGCCCGAGCAGCGCGCGGTAGAGGCCGCCGACCAGCGCGGCGTCGCCCTGGGTGAGCGCCCGCCGCACCGCACCCTCGGCGTCGGCCGGGAAGAGCTTCGGGTCGCGCAGGGCTGCGGCCGCGCGCGCGGCGACGGTGGCGTCGAGGCCGCAGAGCGCTCCCAGCAGCGCGGGCAGGTCGCCGGGCGGCGGTGCCGGCAGGGAGCGGAAGCGCTCGACGTGGCGCGCGACGGCGATGTCCAGCGTGAGCTCGGCCTCGTAGCGCTGCCGTGCTGCGGCGCCCAGCCGCTCGCGCCGGCCCGGATCGTCGACGAGCGCCTCCAGCGCCTCGCGAAGCGCGTCCGCGTCCCCCGGCGCGACGAGCACGCCCGCTTCGGCGACGGTCTCGCGCATGCCGCCCGCGTCGCACGCGACGACAGGGCGGCCCATCATCATCGCCTCCACCTGCACGAGCCCGAAGGACTCGTAGCGCGAGGGTCCGCAGAAGACGTCGCAGTCGGCGTAGGCCTGCAACAGCTCGTCGTCGGTGAGACGGCCGGCGAACTCGATGCGATCCGCGACGTCGGCCGCGTGCTCGGCGACCCAGGCGGGCCAGACGTCGGCGGCGCCGTTGGCGTGCGGGTTGTCGGGGCCGGCGATCCGCAGCCGCGCCTGTGGACGCGCGCGCAGCAGATCGGCGCCTGCCTCGAGCAGGGTGTCGATGCCTTTGCGGGGCTCCAGACGGCCTGCGAAGAGGATCTCGACGCCGTCGTGTGAGCGCTGCGGGAAGTCCGCGCGCCGATCTGGGGTGCCCAGGTACAGGACGCCGGCGCGGTCGGCTCCCACCAGCTGCGCCACCTCGTGGCTGATCGGCTGCAGCGCGACGCCCGGCACGCGCAGGAGGGCGTCCTCCATGCGGATCTGGTGGTGGGTCAGCGTCGCGGCCGCGGTGTGCGGCTGCTCGGCGGCGATGGTCCGCATCGGCGTCACGCACACGACGTTGACCGGGCGCGTGCCGTCCAGCGCGCACAACAGCGGCTCGGCGACCCACGAAGAGGCGGTGACCACGTCGAAGGGCACGCGGGCGGCGGCGCGCTCGACGGCGCCGCGCACGGTCGCCGCGTGCTCGAGCAGGCCCTTGAGCGGCTGGCCGTCGAGTTCGGGGATGTAGCGGTCGGCGCCCGGGACGCGGTGCACCCAGACGCCCTCCTCGAAATCCAGCCGGTCCGCGCCCTCGTCGTCGCGGGCGATCACGTGGACCTCGTGGCCTTCCGCCGCCATCCCGCGGGCGATGTCCTGCGTGTAGCGGCCGACGCCGCCGAGCGGGCGCGGCGGGTAGTCCAGGGAGACGAAGCACGCCTTGACGCGCCCGCCCTCGGGCCGCAGTACGGGATAGGGCAGGAAGGCATCCGGGTCGGCCGGGCGGATCGCGCGGCCGCGGCGGAGGCCCGCGGTGCCGCGCTCGACGCCGAGGGCCAGGCCCGCGTCCGCGCGCTCGGCGAACGACTCGTGCTCCGCCTGGGTGAAGCGGCCGTGCTGGACCCCGGCCGCGAACTGGCGCTTGATCTCCTCCACGTAGCCCTTCAGCGACGCGAGCGTCTCCTCGCGCGAACGGTGGCCGGCGCCCACCCGCAGCGCAAAGTAGGCCCGGTTCTTGATCGCGAAGAAGGGGTCAGTGAACCCCTCGGCGCGGCGCATGTGCGAGGGCAGGAACTTGTGGTGCACGACCGCGTCGTCGAGCGCGCGCAGCGTCATGCCCGCATCGATCACGGCCGCGCACACCTCGGCCTCGTCGTAGTTGTATTCGATCTCCTCGTCGAAGCCCTCGACGCGTTCGAGGGCTGTCCTGCGGAACGAGCAGTTCGTGCCCTGCAGGTAGAGGAAGGGATCGGCGCCGGGCGCGTTCTCGGCGCCGAAGGGCGGTGTGCGGTCGAAGTCGGTGCGCCCGATGCGGTCGCAGACCGAGTAGCGGTACTGCGGGTGGGTGCCGCTCGGGTTCAGCGTCAGCCCGCCCGCCCCACCGACCGCGGGGTCGGAGTAGGCGGCAGCCAGCTGTTCGAGCCAACGCGCCTCCGGGATGGCGTCGTCGTCGATGAAGGCGACCACCTCCCCGGCGGCGGCGTCGATGCCGAGGTTGCGGCTCTTGGCCAGGTTGCGCTCCGGCGTCGCGGTCACGCGGATGGCGGCCGCCCGCGCGGCCAGCAGCGCGTCCGTCCCGTCGTCTGACGGGCCGTTGACGACCACGACCTCGAAGTCCCCGTACGTCTGGTGACGCAGCGCGGCGAGGGTCGTTCGCAGGCTGGCGGCCCGGTTGTACGTATTGATGACGACGCTGATGCGCAAGCTCGGAATCCTAGGATCGGCTGCATGGAGCGCGAACCGGTGCTCGTCGTCGACGGGGTCAGCAAGCACTTTCGCCGCCCGCACGAGCAGATGCACACACTCAAAGAGCGGGCGCTGCACCCGTTCCGGCGGCGCAGCTTCGATTCCTTCACGGCGGTCTCCGACGTCTCCTTCCACGTCGGCCGCGGCGAGTTCTTCGGGATCGTCGGGCGCAACGGCTCGGGGAAGTCGACGCTGCTCAAGCTGATGGCCGGCATCTATCGCGCCAACGCCGGCGACGTGTGGGTCAACGGGCGCGTATCGACCTTCATCGAGCTCGGGGTCGGCTTCAACCCCGACCTCGCGGCGCGCGACAACGTGCTGCTGAACGCGATCATGCTCGGCCTCGGGCCGGCGGAGGCGCGCGAGCGCTACGAGCGCGTGATCGAGTTCGCCGAGTTGCGCGACTTCGAGGATCTCAAGCTCAAGAACTACTCGAGCGGCATGAACGTGCGGCTGGCCTTCAGCGTCATGGTCCAGGTGGACGCCGACATCCTGCTCATCGACGAGGTGCTCGCGGTCGGCGACGCCGCCTTCCAGCAGAAATGCTTCGACGAGTTCAACCGGCTGCGCGACGCGGGCAAGACGATCGTGCTCGTCACGCACGACATGAGCGCGGTGCGGCGCTTCTGC
>JBBJOW010000025.1:0-46504 GCA_037724045.1 Solirubrobacteraceae bacterium | reverse complement strand
ACCTTCGGCGACGGGTCGATGGCGGCGCTGGACGCGCCGATCGCCTGCGTCTCGTAGCGAAGTCGCCACGACCACGTCGGGGTCGACACCCCGAGGATCACGGCGCTGCAGCTCGCTCGCACACCCTTCGCCGTCGTGGCGGCCCTCGCGAGCGGACTTACGCGATCAACGATGTTGCCTGAGACCTTCGGGCTCAGGCAACATCGCGAAGCTTCTGCGCCTCCGCGAGCGACTGCAGCTTCTTGAGCGACTGGTTCTCGATCTGCCGGATGCGCTCGCGGGTGACGTTGAACGTGCGGCCGACCTCATCCAGGGTGCGGGGATGCTCGCCACCGAGGCCGTAGCGCAGCTCGAGCACGCGACGCTCGCGGTAGGAGAGGTTCTCGAGGGCCTCGCGCAGGGCCTCTTTGGTGAGGATCTCCGCGGCGCGCTCGTAGGGGGACTCGGCCCGCTCGTCGGCGATGAACTGACCGAACTCGGACTCCTCCTCGTCGCCGACCGGCTTCTCAAGAGACACGGGAGCCTGGGCAGAGCGCTTGATCGACTCGACCTCCTCGGGCTCGATGCCCGTGACGTCGGCGATCTCCTCGGCGGTGGGCTCGCGGCCCAGCTCGGTGACCAGCTTGCGCTCCGCGCGGCCGATCTTGTTCAGCTTCTCGACGACGTGGACCGGGATGCGGATCGTGCGCGCCTTGTCGGCGAGCGCGCGGGCGATCGCCTGGCGGATCCACCAGGTCGCGTAGGTCGAGAACTTGAAGCCCTTGCGGTAGTCGAACTTCTCGGCCGCGCGCACCAGGCCCAGCGTGCCCTCCTGGATCAGGTCGAGGAAGGGCAGGCCCTGGTTGCGATAGTTCTTGGCGATCGAGACCACCAGGCGCAGGTTGGACTCCACCATCTTCTGCTTGGCGTCGAGGTCGCCGCGCTCGATGCGGCGCGCGAGGTCGACCTCCTCCTGGGCGGTGAGCAGCCGGACCTTTCCGATGTCCTTGAGGAACAGCTGCAGCGAGTCCGTCGTCATATCGGCCCGCAGGTCCAGGCCGGGGGCCTTCTTACGGCGCGACTTCTTGTCGACCGCGCGCTCCTCCTGGGCAGCCGTGTGCGCCGGGTCGATCTCCTCGACGAGCTCGATCTCCGACTTCTCCAGGAAGCCGCGCAGATCCTCCATGTCGGACTCGTCCATGTCGAGCTCGGCGACGGCGGTCGCAACCTCGGCGTGGGTGAGGACTCCAACGGTCTGCCCCTTCAGGAGCAGGCCCTTTACCTCTTCGAGTTCCTGAAGATCAACAACTGACATTGGTGGCTAGTTCCTCCCAGCCGGTACCCCGGCAAACGACGTTACGGGGCGGCGTGGCGGTGAGTCTAGGAGCTTTCTCAAGGGAAGTTCAACGCATTTCGAGGTGCGACCCGGCTACGACCGCATCGGCCTCGCAACGCGCCCGCTTGAGGCTTGAGTTCGGGCTAGACTCCGCCGCGCGGATGGCGGAGAAGAGCGGGAAGAAGAAGAAGGCCAAGGCAGACGCGAACGTGCTCGCGTCGCTGTCCACGACCCGCCCGAACAAGCTCGGCCGGCGCAGTCGCGACGACACCGTCGCGACGCCGAAACCCAAGCCGAAACCCAAGCCGAAGCCCAAGCCCAAGCCCAAACCTGCGGCAGCGGCGGCGAAGCTCGCCGCACCGAAGGCCAAGCCGGCGCCCGCGCCGGTCTCCGAGGCTGCGGCGCCACGGCCCAAGGCGGTGCGCTCCGCCTCCAAGAACCTGGCCGAGCCGGCCGCGAAGTCCGCCGACAAGCGTGCACCCGCTGCCGACGACAAGTCGCCGAGCGGCACCGAGCTGGTCACCAACGTCGTGCAGGCAGCGGGCGAGCTCGCTTCGGTCGGCCTGTCAATCGGCGGGCAGATCGTCAAGCGCGCAGTCGACCGCCTCCCGAAGCCCTAGACGGGCCCGGCTTCTACGGCAACGAGACCGCCTGTGGGCAGACGATGAGCAGACCTTGCTGGGCGTCGCCCACAAGACGCTGAGGTGCGGGACGAAGGTGGAGTTCCTCTATCGCGGTCGCACGCTGACCGTTCCGGTCGTCGACCGCGGCCCGTACGCGAACACGCGTACTGGGACCTCACCTCGGCCGCCGCCGAGCGCCTCGGCTTCAGCGGCGCCGAGACCATCGGCTTCCCTAGGCGTCAGGCCGACTCGAGGTAGTCGACCATCCGCGCGGTGAGCGCCTCGAGGCCCGCGGCGGAGCCGTCGGAGGCCTGCGGGCGCCCTTCGAGCAACTCCTCGATGCGCTCGGCGACCTCGGGCGAAGAGGGCCGCGCGCACTCGACGCCGGCGCGCGAGGCCGCCCGGACGGCGTCGGAGTCCAGCGTCCAGAACGTCTCGAAGATCCGTTCGAGGTCGTTGGCCGGCGGCTCGGCGACCGGCGGCTCCCACGCCGAGAGACACACCGAGAAGCCCGGCGCGTCCACCACCACCGCCCACTCGTGGCCGATCGTCACGTCGGGCGCGACCGGAACCTCGATGGGCATACCGGCAACCGGGTCCGTCGCAGCCTCGAAGTCGGCAAAGACTGCGGCGAGGTCGGCCATCTCGGCCATGCGGGCGTAGCGGTGCTCCACGACCCGGTAGTTGCGCTCGTGCTGGAAGGCGCCGAGGATGAGCGGGCGCGACGCGCTGGCCATCGTCTGATCCTCGATCGCCCGCGACAGGGCGATCAGCGTTCGCTTGCGCAGGCGCCGGGTCTTGCCCTCGTGGGGCACGGCGCCGAAGATCGTCGGATGCTCGAAGACGTCCTTGCGGGCACTCCTGGCGCGTTCGAGAGCGACCGACACCGAGAGCCCCCCGCGGCGCAACTCGACCACGCGGCGCAGCGCCTCCACGTCCTCGTCGGAGTAGAGGCGGTAACCCGCCGGGGTACGTTCGGGGATGGGAAAGCCGTAGCGCTGCTCCCACATGCGAATGGTTCCCGCAGCGAGTCCGGTCTGCTCGGCGACCTCCCTGATGGGCAGTCCGCTCATGGATCGTCGGAGGGTGGTACGGGTATCGCCAAGGCATGGATCGCTCCCCGAACCCCATCCTGCTCACGGGCGCGTCCGGCTACGTCGGCTCGCATCTGCTCACCGCGCTCGCTGACGCGGGCCACGACTTCCGCGTCCTCACCCGCTCCCCCGACGGGCATTCCTTTCCGGAGGGGACGGACGTCCGCGGCGGCGACGCGTTGTCGGGCGACGGGCTGGACGGCGCGCTCGAGGGCGTCAAGACCGCGTTCTACCTCATCCACAGCATGGGCGGCGCCGACGGGGACTTCGACGCTGCCGACCGCCGCGCGGCGACCAACTTCGCCCGCGCCGCGAAGGAGGCCGGCGTCGAACGCGTGGTCTACCTCGGCGGCCTCGACGGCGCGTCCGCGCACCTGCAGTCGCGTGCACAGACGGCGCGGGCCCTCCAGGAGCACGGCCCGCAGCTCGTGCACGCCCGCGCGGCCATGGTCATCGGCACCGGCAGCGCGAGCTTCGAGATCGTCAGGCACCTGGTCAATCACCTGCCGGTCATGATCGCGCCTCTATGGGTCGAGACGCGAACCCAGCCCATCGCCATCGACGACACCGTGCGCGCGCTGATCGCCCTCGCCGAGGCCGACGACCCCCCGGGCGAGGTGCAGCTCGGGGGCGCGGACGTGCTCACGTACCGTGAGATGATGGAGCGATATGCCGCCCTCGCCGGCCGCCGCAAGCGCGTGCTCTTCAAGGTCCCGCTCTTCACTCCGCGCCTGTCGTCGTACTGGGTCGCGCTGGTGACGCCGGTGTCGCTGGGGCTGATCCAGCCGCTCGTGGAGGGGCTGGGCGCCGAGATGCTCGTCACCGAGCCGCCGCCGCCGGGCATCAACGAGGCGCCGATCGGCTTCGACGACGCCGTCAGAGCCGCGATGAAGACGTCGTGAAGCTGCTCAACCGCCGGCGCGAGCGGGCAGTCGCCAACGCCATGATCGCCGATCCCGAGAACCACACGACGATGGATCCGGGCGGCGCGGTCCGTTCGATCCAGGCCGCCAACGTCGATATGCCCGTCGACCAGTTGGTCGAGCTGTGGCAGGCGCAGTCGCTCGAGCGCCTGGCCCGCACGTACTGGTGGTACCTGTCGCGCGTCACGCTCGGCCTCGTCCGCGTGCACTATCGCGACGACGAACGCGCCGTCGTGCTCGTCACGCGCCCGTTCGTGCTGCTGCGCTTCCATCCGCCCGACTACGAGCTCGAGGGCGACCGCGGCATCGTGCGCTGGCGCATCCGCGACGGCCTGCTCGTCAGCCGCAAGGACGATGGCTACCTGGAGATCGACGTCCGGCGCGGCACGTCCGAGCACGTCGGCTACGGCCGCGCCCACGTCGAGGTGGAGGTCGCCAACTTCTATCCGGCGCTGGCCCGGCCATTCAAGTGGTTCTACGTCAACACGCAATCGCGCGTCCACGTCGTCGTCACGCACGGCTTCCTCAAGCGCCTCGCGCGCCTCGAGCTCGAGGAGTCCTCGGTCGGGCGCTTTGCCGATCAGGATCGTTCGGGCCGTGTGCCCGAGGACCGCAATGTCGGCTCGACGCCGTGGACGGTGGTCGGCGCGCTCGTAGCGTCGGTCGTCCTCATCTACGGGATCCTCGTGTGGGCGTTCAGGCGTTAGTGGTGCCCGTGAGGGACCGGAGCTTGGTGCGGTCGTGGCGCGAGTGGATGCGGCGGATGGTGCCCGAACGGGAGCGCGTGACCAGCGACTCCGTGGTCGCACCGCGCGCGCCCTGGTAGCGGACGCCCTGCAGGACGTCACCGTCGGTGACCCCAGTGGCGGAGAAGAACGCGTTGTCGCCCTTGACGAGGTCGTCGTGGGTGAGGACGCGGTCGAGGTCGTAGCCGCCGTCGATCGCAGCCTGGCGCTCCTGGTCGTCGCGCGCCCACAGCCGGCCGACGAGCGCGCCGCCCATGCACTTGGTCGCGCACGCGGAGATGACGCCCTCCGGCGTGCCACCGATGCCCCACAGCAGGTCGACCGGTGAGCGCTCGGAGACGGCGAGCAGCGCCCCCGACACGTCGCCGTCGGCGATCAGCCGGACCCGTGCGCCGGCAGCGCGGATCGCGTCGATGCCATCCTGGTGGCGGGGCCGGTCGAGCACGACGGCGGTCACGTCGCCGACCTCGACGCCGCGACGCTCGGCGATCAAGCCGACGAGGTCGCCCAGCGGGCGGTCGAGGTCGAGCAGGTCGGCGATCTCATCGCGGCCGGCCATCTTCTCCATGTAGACGCACGGGCCGGGATCGAACATCGTCCCCTCCTCCGACAGCGCGATCACCGCGAGCGCGCTCGGCATGCCCAGCGCGCACAGCCGCGTGCCCTCGAGCGGGTCCACCGCGATGTCCACGGACGGCAGCGTGCCGTCGCCGACGCGCTCGCCGTTGTGCAGCATCGGGGCCTCGTCCTTCTCCCCCTCACCGATGACGACGACGCCGTCCATGCGGATCGTGCCGAGTACGGCGTGCATGCCGTCCACCGCGGCCTGGTCTGCGGCGATCTTGTCGCCGCGCCCGATCCAGCGCGCCGCCTGCAGGGCAGCGGCCTCCGTGACCCGGACGAGCTCGAGCGCGAGGTTGCGGTCCGGCGAGTCACCCATGGCTCGGCGATCGAACGCGCCCCCACGCCGTTTCTTGCATCTCCAGCACCCTACAGCACCCCGGGCGGCTTGCGGCGGCGCTCGGAGGCGCTCGCGCGAATCGCACCGCCGATGGCGATGGCGAGCGCGGCGACGAACGCAAGGAACCAGCCCGGCGCCAGGCCGATCTGGCCCGCAGGCTCTCCCGGCCGCTGGATGACGCCGTGCCAGAAGACCAGCGTCACCGCGGTGAGGCCGATGACCGCCGTCAGCTCGCCGCGCGGCCACGAGAGCTGGTGGCCGCGGATGACGATGTAGAGCAGGAAGATCGGAGTGATCGCAGCCAGCAGCAGCAGGACGCGGGTGATCGAGTTCGCGTCCCAGATCGAGGCGTCGACCTTCCCGCCGGCGACCGTGGCGTTGGGGTTGTCCGACGGCGAGTAGGCCGGGATGAACACGGCGATGGCCAGCAGCACGCCGCCGATGGCCGCCGCGATCTCCCCCTTGCGCAGCTGCGAGAAGTCCATGTTCCGGGAACCTATCGCGGAGCGGGCACTGCGGGGCGCGAGGCCAGCTCGTTCCAGACGAAGCGGTACTTGCCGCGGCCGGCGAACGGGACGTCCAGCGTGAAGTACCCCTTGGCGTTGGTGACGGTCCGGGTCCCGACGGACTCCCACGCGCCGGAGCGTCGCTCCTCGATCCGGATCACCTGCGCTATGCCGTTGGGCGCCGGGCGGACCATGCCCCAGAACTTGCGCTGGCTGAGGCGCAGGAACGGCAGCCGGTAGGAGTAGAACGCCGGCTTGCGCCCGCCCTCGAAGTAGCGCAGGCCCGTCTGGTAGTTCGACCAGTAGTTGGGGTGGCTCGCCGCGTACTGGGTGCGCGGGCCGGAGTCGTTGAGCAGGAACTGCGTCAGCGCGACGACGCGTTTCTCACTGAAGGCGAGCCGCTCGGCGCGCACGTTCCACGCCGCCTGCTTGTTCAGCGAGATGCCGCGGTAGGGATCGGGCGGCTTGGTCTGGTAGCCGTACTCCGTGTACCAGACCGGCAGCGTCCCGGGCAGCCGGCCGTAGCGCTCGGCGGCGTCGAGAATGCGGAACAGCCGCTCGCTGTCGCCCAGGCGGATGTAGCCCTTGTCGGGGGAGCGGAACTCGGGCGGGGCGAGCACCGGATACGGGTGGTGCGCGACACCGTCGGCCAGCAGCGGGCCGCGCTCGTCGAAGTCTCCGCATCCGGGCTCGGGCTTGAGGTCCTCGGTCAGGCAGAACAGCGTGCGGTAGAAGAGGGCGGCCTTCATCGACCGCAGCGAGCCTGGCTCGGACACGCCGAGCGGCGCGGTCTCGCCGAGCAGGATGATGTCGTCCCCGTGACCGGTCGCGCGCAGACCCCGGCTCGCGGCGCGGAAGAGCTCGCGGTAGAGGTGCGGGCTGAACGGCTTGCCCGACTCCGTGGACTGGGGCTGCAGCAGGCTGGGCCAGTTCGGTTCGTTCCAGATCGACCACGCCGTGACGCGAGGGAGCTCGACGTCGGACTTGGTGGTGTAGGTGCCGCTGTAGCGACGGCCGAGCATCTCGGTGTACTGCTGGAACTTGCGCCGGTTGGGCTTGTACGCGTCCTCTTCGCGCAGGCCGGCCGGGCGGCGCGGCTGAGCCCACTCGGGCACTCCGCCGCGGACGTTCAGCAGGACCAGGACCCCGTGGCGGGCCGCCGATCGGATGGTCGTGTCGAGCGGCTGCAGGCGGGCGTCGTCGTAGCTGTCGGGATCGGTCGGGTCGGAGGGTTCGAGCAGTGGAGCGCGCTCGCGCCAGATCGCCGAGACGCGGATGCGGTCCACGCCGAGCGCCTTGAGCTGCGCCATCGAGGCGTCGACCTTCTCCGGCGGCTGGTGGATGAGCAGGTCGTCGTCCTGGAAGACCGACTCGAGCTGCTCGTTGGCGGTCGCGGAGGAGGCACCGCCGGCGAGCATGCAGACCGCGGCAGCGACGATGATGAGCCCGCGCCTCACGAGTCCAGAAGGTAGCGTGAAACGACCGTGGAATTCGACGTTCTCCACCCAGCTGGCGCGTCCGCAACGGCGGAGGAGCTGCTGGCGCGGCACCCCTTGCGCGGCGTTGCGGTGAACATGGTCGCCTCCGTGGACGGGCGCGTCGCGGTCGACGGCGGCTCGAGCGGGCTGGGGGGCGAGGGGGATCACACGCTCTTTAACGCACTAAGGCGCTCAGTGGATGCGGTCCTCGCAGGAACTGCCACCGTGCGGGCCGAGGGATACGGTCCGCCGGCCGGTGGCGCGGCCCTGCTCATGATCACCCGCTCGGGCGACGTGCCGTGGGACGCGCCCGTCTTCGCCGCGCCGCAGCAGCGCATCGGGATCGCCGGGCCGGCCGAGGTTCCGGCCCGTGTGCGCGCTCAGGTGACGACGATCGGCACCATCGAGCCGAGGGCCGCGCTGGCCGAGCTGCGCACCGCGATGGGAGTCGAGTCGGTGCTGTGCGAGGGCGGGCCGACCCTCAACCGCGCGCTGCTCGACGCCGGCTTGCTCGACGAGCTGCTGCTCACCGTCGACCCGTCCCTGCGCGGCGGGGACCCATCGACTCTGCTCGCGGGCGGCCCGACCACCGCGCCGTTGCGCCTCGTGTGGGTGCTGCGCCGCGGCGACGAGCTTTTCCTGCGCTACTCCAGATAGTTTTTGAGCGCGCGCCATCGTCGCGGGCGGGGCGTCGGGCCTGCGGGCATGCTGCGCGCCTCGAGGGTGAGGCGGGCGGCAACCGCATCTCGACGGTGTTCGTCGACCTCCCCGTCGGCGAGCCCGACCTCGCCGCGCGCATCGTCATCGTCGTCTCCAACGTCCCCGGTCCGCAGCAGACCTTCTCCATGAACGGCGAGCCGCTGCGCGAGGTCTACCCCGCCGTCCCGCTGAACCCGGCCACCCAGGGCCTCAACGTCGGCGTCATGTCCTACGACGGGCGCATCTTCTTCGGCCTCTGGCGCGGATGCCCGCCTCGACCCGCCGGTGCAGGCCGCGGCCGACGCCCTCGACGCTGACCTAGATGGTTGATTTCAACCATCTAGAAGACCTCGCGCTCTAGCCAGCCCGCCTCGAAGAACGCGAGGAAGAGCGGGACGAGCAGCCACATCAGCACGGGGACCTGGCGCGCCTTGCCGCGCACGGCCATGACGGCGACGTAGCCGATCACGCCGAAACCGATGCCCGCGGCGATCGAGAAGGTGAGCGGGATGCCGACGATGACCAGAAAGCACGGGACGGCCGCCTCGGGGTCGCCCCAGTCGATGTCGCGCACCAGGCGCAGCATCAGGTAGCCGACCATCACGAGCGCGGGGGCGATCGCCGGGTGCAGGAAGGTTTCCTCGCCGACCTGGACCCCCTGGCCGAAGAGCGCGAAGACCGGCACGAGAAAGACGCACAGCGCGAACAGCCCGGCGGTGACCAGCGACGCGAGGCCGGTGCGCGCGCCCTCGGAGACGCCGGCGCCGCTCTCGACGTAGGTGGTGATCGAGGAGACACCGAGCAGGCCGCCGCCGGCCGCGGCGGCGGAGTCGACCAGCAGCACGCGCTGGGTGTTCGGCAGATCGCCGTTGTCGTCGGTGAGGTCGCCCGCCCGGCCGACCGCGTACGCCGTCCCGACCGTGTCGAAGAAGTCGGTCATGAACAGCGTGAAGATGATCGGGATCAGCGCGATGGTGAGCGCGTCGCTCAGAGCGTCGCCGCCGACCGCGTCCCCGACGATGTCGAAGTCGCTCGAGTCGGGGATGCTCGTCACGCCGTCGGGGCCCTCGAGCACGCCGAAGATCAGCCCGAGGACGAGCGTGGTCGCGACGCCGAACAGGATCGCGCCGCGGCGCTCGGCGGCGCTGACACAGACGGCGACGAGGATCCCGGCCAGCGCGATGAGCGCAGGGCCCGACGACAGGTCTCCCAGGCCGATCCCCGTCGCCGCGTTGTTGACCGTGATGCCGCCCTCGCGCAGTCCGACGAGCGTGATGAACAGGCCGATGCCGACCCCGATCGCGAGCTTGAGCGGCGCGGGCACGGCCCGCACCACCGCCTCGCGCAGGCCGGCGAGCACGAGCACGATCGCGATCAGCCCTTCCAGAAGGATGCAGGCCATCGCCGCGCCCGGCGACAGCCCGCGGCCGAGGATGAGGTCGAAGGCCACGACGGCGTTGAGCCCCAGGCCGCTGGCGAGCGCGAGGGGCAGATTGGTGACCAGTCCCATGATCGCGGTGAAGATCGCCGCGCCCAGCGCCGTGCAGACCGCCACCGCCGCGAACGGCAGGCCCGCCGCGGAGAGGATCGCCGGGTTCACGAAGACGATGTAGCTCATCGTCACGAACGTCGCGACGCCGCCCAGCACCTCGGTGCGCACGGTGGTTCCACGGGCAGCGAGGTCGAACATCGCGCGCATCATCCCGTCTGGCGCGGCGGCGCGCCACCTCCCTTCGGCCAAAGCGCATAGTTGCACGCGCAATTGCTACACTGCTTGCAGATCGCAAGTCGCTTACGAAGGGTGCCCATGTCTTCCCTACTTCTCATCCCGCTCGACGACACCGTCGTCTTCCCCACCATGGACGTCACCCTGCCCGTCGACACGGCAGGCGAGGATCGCGTCCTGCTCGTGCCGCGCCACGATGGCGAGTACGCCCCGGTCGGCACCATCGCCGAGGTGACCGACACCGTCCGCCTCCCCGGCGGTGGCAAGGCCGTCACCCTCTCGGGCGTCGCCCGCGGCGTCGTCGGCGCCGGCTCGACCGACGCCGCAGGCCACCTGCGCGTCGAGGTCACCGAGCATCCCGACACCGTGCCCGTGGACGGACGCACCCGCGACCTCGAGCGCGAGTACCGCGCGCTCGTGGAGGAGATCCTCGAGATGCGCGGCGCCGACAGCCGCGTCAACGAGTTCCTGCGCGCGATCCGCGAGCCGGGTGCGCTGGCGGACACGATCGGCTACGCCCCCGACGTCGCCTTCGAGGAGAAGGTCGAGGTGCTGGGCATCCTCGACGTCACGGACCGCCTCGCCCGCGCGGTCGAGCTCCAGCGCGAGCGCGTCGCCGAGCTGCAGGTCCGGCGCCGCATCCGCGACGACGTCCAGTCGGGCGCGGAGAAGCAGCAGCGCGAGTACATCCTGCGCCGCCAGATGGACTCCATCCGCCGCGAGCTCGGCGAGGACGACGCGTCCGTCGTCGAGGAGTACCGCGTCAAGATCGACGAGGCGGGCATGCCCGACGCCGTGCGCGAGCAGGCCGACAAGGAGCTCGGCCGCCTTGAGCGCCTGGGCGAGCAGGGCGGCGAGGCCGGCACCATCCGGACCTACCTCGACTGGCTGTTGCAGGTGCCGTGGAAGGAGCGCTCCGAGGAGCGCCTGGACCCGATCGTCGCCCGCGAGGTCCTCGACGCCGACCACGCCGGCCTCGAGGACGTCAAGGACCGCATCGTCGAGTACATCGCCGTCAAGAAGCTGCGCAAGGAGCGCGAGATCGCCGAGGACAAGCGCTCCGGAGCGATCCTCACCCTGATCGGCCCTCCCGGCACCGGCAAGACGTCGATCGGCGAGTCGATCGCCCGCGCCACCGGCAGGGAGTTCGTCAGGATGTCGCTGGGCGGCGTGCGCGACGAGGCCGAGATCCGCGGGCACCGGCGAACGTACGTCGGCGCGCTCCCGGGCCGCCTCGTGCGCGCCCTGCGCGACGCCGGGACGATGAACCCGGTGATCATGCTCGACGAGGTCGACAAGGTCGGCGCCGACTGGCGCGGCGACCCGAGCGCGGCCCTGCTCGAGGTCCTCGACCCCGCGCAGAACCACGAGTTCCGCGACCACTACCTCGACATCGCGATCGACCTGTCGCAGGTCCTGTTCATCGCCACGGCCAACGTCGCGGAGACCATCCCCGGCCCGCTGCTGGACCGCATGGAGGTCATCCGCTTCGACGGCTACACGGTCGAGGAGAAGGTCTCCATCGCCCGCGGCTATCTGTGGCCGCGCCAGCGCGAGCGCAACGGCCTGCGCGAGGACGAGGTGGTCGTCAAGGACGAGCTCCTGCGCCAGGTGATCGCCGAGTACACCCGCGAGGCCGGCGTGCGCAACCTCGAGCGCGAGCTCGGCTCGGTACTCCGCAAGACAGCCACGCGCATAGCGTCCGGCCTGGCAGTCGCCCCGGTTGACATCACCACGGGAATCGTGCGCGACGCGCTCGGCCGCCAGAAGGTCTGGCAGGAGGCGGCGCTGCGCACCGCCGTCCCCGGCGTGGCCACCGGCCTCGCGGTCACCGGCACCGGCGGCGACGTCCTGTTCGTCGAGGCCACGGAGATGAAGGGCAAGGCGGGGCTCGTGCTCACGGGCCAGCTCGGCGACGTCATGAAGGAGTCGGCGCGCATCGCCCTGTCCTACGTTCGCGGCCACGCCGGGGAGCTGGGCATCGACGACGAGTTCGAGGAGCGCGAGTTCCACGTGCACGTCCCCGCAGGCGCGATTCCGAAGGACGGGCCGAGCGCCGGCGTGACCATGGTCACCGCTCTCGCCTCGCTGCTGAGCGGGCGTCCGGTCAAGCACACCGTCGGCATGACCGGCGAGGTCACCCTGCAGGGCCGCGTGCTGCCGATCGGCGGGCTCAAGCAGAAGGTGCTCGCGGCGCACGCCGCGGGGCTGACCGAGATCGTGCTGCCAGAGCGCAACCGCGGTGACCTCGACGACGTCCCGGCCGACGTGCGCGAGGCGATGACGTTCCATCCGGTCATGAGCATCGACGAGGTGCTCGAAGCCGCCCTCGAGGCGGCGCCGGTGCGCGCATAGAGACGACTCCCATGAGCCACGGCCGCCGGATACTGGGCGTTGTTCGCGCCGTAGCGCGCCTAGATGATCACCGGAACGGAGCCGCCGTCGACCGACCAGGCGGCTCCGGTGACCGTCGAGGCGCGTTCGGAGCACAGGAACGCGATCACGTCGGCTATCTCACCAGGCTGCGCCATCCGCCCCAGCGGGATCTTGTCGGCCTGCTGCTGCAGCGCCTCGTCGCGGGTGATGCCCTTGGCGGCGGCGGCCTGGTCGGCCAGGCCGCCTTCGGCCTCCCAGAGCGGGCCGGCGACAGCCCCGGGGGTCACGGCGTTGACCAGCACGCCCGTGCCCGCGTGCTGATCGGCGAACGTGCGCGAGAGCGACAGCGCCGCGGCCTTCGTCACGGCGTAGGCGGCGTTGGTCAGCGACGGCCGCTTCCCGGCGCTCGAGGAGACCGTCACGATGCGGCCCCACCCGCGCTCGGCCATCGGCGGCGCCAGCGCGCGCATGAGGCGCAGCGGGCCCATCACGTGCAGCTCCCACTGGGCCTGCCAGTCGGCGTCGGTGAGCGCGTCGAGCGCCTTCACGTAGCTCGTGCCGGCGCAGTTGACGAGGATGTCCACGTCGCCGAGCGCGCGGACGCGCTCGACTGCCTCGGGCTTGGTGACGTCGATGCCGGTCGACCTGCTCGCGTCGTGGACGGTCGCGCCGGCGGCGCGCAGGCGCTCGACGGTCGCCGCGCCGATGCCCGAGCCACCGCCCGTGACGACGGCCACACGCCCGGATATGCCGAGGTCCATCAGCTCAGGACCCGGCTGCACAGCTGCGCGTGCGCGGCGACGTTCTCCGCGAACGCCGCGAAGTCGCTCGCGTACAGCGCCTGCGGGCCGTCGCAGAGGGCGTGCTCGGGATCCTCGTGCACCTCGACGATGAGCCCGTCGGCGCCGGCCGCGGCGGCGGCGCGCGAGAGCGGCTCGACCAGCCGGCGGTCGCCCGACGCGTGGCTGGGGTCCACGATGACGGGCAGGTGGGTGTGGATCTTCAGCCACGGGATCGCGCCCAGGTCGAGCGTGAAGCGCGTCGCGGTCTCGAACGTTCGTATCCCCCGCTCGCAGAGGATCACGTCCGGGTTGCCCTCCTTGAGCACGTAGTCGGCTGCCATCAGCAGCTCGTCGAGCGAGGAGGACAGCCCACGCTTGAGCAGGACCGGCTTGCCGAGCTTGCCCGCCACCTCGAGCAGCGCGTAGTTCTGCATGTTGCGCGCGCCGATCTGCACGACGTCGGCGTGCTCGGCGATCGCGTCGGCGTGGGCGGCGTCGAGCAGCTCGGTCACGATGGGCAGGCCGGTTTGCTCGCGCGCCTCGGCGAGGATGCGCAGCGCAACGATGCCGAGGCCCTTGAACGCGAACGGGGACGTGCGCGGCTTGAAGGCGCCGCCGCGCAGCATCGACGCGCCCGCGGCGGCGACGGTTCGCGCGACCGACAGGGTCTGCTCGAGCGACTCCACCGTGCAGGGACCGGCGATGAGGGCGAAGGTCTTGCCCCCGCCCACGCGGCGGCCGTCGACGGAGACGACCGTCGGCTCGTGGTGGGCGAGCTCGGAGCTGGCCAGCTTGTACGGGCGCGAGATGGGCACCACGCGGTCCACGCCGGGCATGCCCTCCAGGCCCAGCTCGCCGACGCCGATCGGGTCGCCGATCGCACCGATCGCGGTCGTCATCTCCCCCGGCAGCACGAGCACATGCACGCCCACCGTCTCCAGCCGGGAGCGGACCGCCGCCACCTCCGTCTCGGAGGCCTCGGGTGTCATCACGATCATCACTTTGCGGTCGGGTCCTACAGGCCGAGCTCGCGCACGCCGAGCTCGTCGGCGCCGAGGTGGTGCGCCAGCTCGTGGCGGACCGTGCGCAGCACCTGGGCGCTGAGCTCGTCGGGATCGTGCCCGAAGTCGCGCAGCAGGGTGTCGCGGAAGATCACGATGCGGTCCGAGGCGATGTCGCGCGCGACCGTCCCGCCCTGGTAGAGGCCGTAGGCGCGGTGGCGGCGCCCCTGGTCGGAGATGATCACCGCGACGTTGCGGTCCAGCGCGGCGCGCAGGACGTCGGGGAGGTCGTCGAGCGCGTCGCGCACGAGCTCCTCGAAGTCGGAGGAGTTGTAGGGGTCGAGCTCCATGAACTCCGTCTCGTCGGGCTCCGCGGCGAGGTTGTCGTGGGCCAACTGTTCAGTTCGCCGGACGAGAAGCTCGAATTCCTTCTCGTCCTCGGGATGGCGGTAGTCGCCCATCCGCGTGGTGATCCAGGCGACGCCGGCGCCGACGATCCCCAGCGCGGCGACGCCCGCCATCAGACCCTGGATCAGCCGCACCGGATAGTCCGGTCGCAGGCCGTCGAAGAGCGTGATGATCAAGACGCCCGCACACAGCGCGAAGGACGAGGCGTAGAGAATGCGGCGTACGGGGGGAACGCTCACGCGACCGATTCTACGTCGCCTCAACCGGTTCAGGGTTACGCTGGGCAACATGGTCGTCCTGGTGCTGCTGCTGATCGTCCTGGCGGCGCCCGCTTCCGCCGGCGCCGCGTCGCCGCGGATCGTGGGCGGCCAGCCTTCCGCAGCGAGCGACCTGCCTTACGTGGCCGGCCTGGAGATCGCCGTCGAAGGCTCGGGGGACGACTCCCCGGACGCGCTGTGCGCCGGATCGCTGATCGCCGCCCGCTGGGTCCTGACCGCCGCGCACTGTCTTGCCGAGCAGCCCGTCGACGTCCAGAACTCCGCCGCGATCATCGGCGCGACCAACCTCGACGCCGCCACCCCCGACCAGCGCTACCCGTGGGCGCAGGCGATCGCTTCCCCCGAGTACGCCACCGGCCGCGGCGGCTCCGACGTGGGCCTGATCCGCCTCGCCCGCCCGGCCGTGGGCGGGTCCCAATTGCGCCTGGTGCGACCGTCCGACGCCGACCTGTTCGCCGGAGGGGACGGCGCGCTGACGGCCGGCTGGGGCTTCACCGAGGATCCGCAGGACGGCGGCATGCTGTCGACGAGCCAGCTGCGCTCGGTGGACCTGAGCATCGTCTCCGACCTCGACTGCTCGCGCGCCTTCGCCGACGCGGGCCAGGGCGACGCGCTGGAGTTCGACACGGAGATCTGCGCGATCGCACCGCAGAAGGACTCCTGCAACGGCGACTCGGGCGGGCCCTTGATCGTCGCCGACGAGGGCGGCCTGCCCGCGCTGGCGGGTGCGGTGTCCTTCGGCATCGGGTCGGGTGAGCTCCTGCGCGGCGATCGCAGCTGCAACGAGGGGCCGCCCGGGGTCTACGCCAAGGTCGGCGGAGCGTCGCTGAACGCGTTCGTCCGCCGCCACGTCCCGCAGGTCGAGCTCGACACGGACGTCGCGACGCCTGTCGCCGGCCAGGCCGTCACCTTCACCGCAAGCCCGAACGCCCCGGACGGCAACGGGCCCTTCGGCGGGTACGACGCACTGAGCTGGGATCTCGACGGCGACGGCACGTTCGGCCAGCGCCCGGGCCGGCGCGCGGTGACCGTCACTCTGCGCGACCCGTCCACGACCATCGCCGTGCTCGCGACCACGGCCGCCGGCGACGCCGAGGTCCGCACGCTGCGCGTCGTCGCGCAGGCCAAGAGCGCGGTCTCCTTCGCGCGGGCAAAGGCGCGCGTGCGGCCGGGACGCTCCGTCGCGATCAAGGTCGGGCGCGTCGGTACCGGCGCGGGCGCCGCCACCATCGCCGTGTCGGGGAAGGGGGTGACGCCCAGGCGCAGGACGCTGCGCTTCACCGGCGAGGAACGCTCGCGGACGGTGCGCGTGCGTGCCCGGCGCAGCGGTCGCGGCCGCACCGTCACGCTGCGGCTGCGGTCCTTCACCGGCGAGGTCGTCCCCGGCGCCCGCACGGCCCTGCGGCTCAGGGTCAGAGGTACCGCGCGATGACCAGCCGCTGGACCTCCTGGGTCCCCTCGTAGATCTGCGTGATCTTGGCGTCGCGCATCATCCGCTCGACGGGGCACTCGGTCACGTAGCCGTAGCCGCCGAGGACCTGGACGGCCTCGACGGTGACTGCCATCGCGGTGTTGGTGTCGCGGAAGTCGATCTGGTCCGGCGTCAGGTCGTACTGGATGGCGGCGGGCGCAGTCGTCATGGACGATGATCGTACGGACCCGGAGGTTGCCGAAACACCGGGCCTGGGTAAGTCAGCGCCATGACAATCGGCACATCGCTCTTCCTCTTCGCCGTCGGCGCAGTCCTCAAGTTCGCAATCGAGGACTCCGTGGACGCCATCAACCTCGGGACGATCGGGGTCATCCTCATGATCATCGGCGCCGTCGGGTTGATCCTGGGCCTCTTCCTCATGGACCGCGGCCGTCGCGACGGGGCGGTCGTCGACCGCGAGGTCGTGCGCGAGCGCGACCCCCGGTTGTAGCCCCTGCGCGGCGCTAACCGAAGTCGCCGACGGTGGCCGGCGCCACGATGGCCGGCCGTCTGGCGGGGGCTGCCTTGGCGTCCGGCGTGGTCTGCAGCTGCCAGAACTCCGAGAACTGCGACGGGTGGTCCTTGTCGCCGAGGACGAACTCAGACCTTCGCGAGCCGGCCCTCGTCCTTGCACGGCATCGTGCTGATATCGACAAGCATTGAACGTGCCGACGACGTAACGACCGTCAGGTTCGGCGTCGAGCGGCGGTCGTAGTCCAGACCATTGTCACCGCAGCCGGCGACTGCGGCCAGCGACGCGAGGATCAGCAGCGCGAGCGGGCGGCGCACCGCCCCGAGGCTAGCCCTGAGCTACAGGCCCGGCGGGTGGCGGACGGTGTAGCCGGCCGGGTCGCGCATCTCTTCGCTCCAGCGCGATCCGCTCTCCTTGGCGGCGCTGGTGTCGAAGCGCAGGCCCGCGACGAGCATGTACATGTGGCCGGCGTTGGCGTAGATCGTGACCCACTGCCCCGGGCCCTGGGACTCCCAGGACATGAAGCTGCCCGAGTCAAGCGGGCTGTCGAGAAGGTCGGCGCCGTGCAGGGCGAAGGAGACGGTGCCGGAGCAGTCGTACCCGGTGTCCTTCCACTTGCCGTGCCCGCCGCCGTAGCGGTAGGGCTTGTCGTGGATGCGGTTGCCCGCGGCGATGATGTCCTTGACCTCCTGCGGCGCGTTCGCGGGTGCCACCGCGGTGCCGTCGGGGTTGAGGGTCGCCTTGGTCGTGCGGACGTAGCCAGCGCCACCGGTCGCGCCAGGGTTGGCGGCCTTCTCGGCCTTCTTCTTGTCCCTGATCACGTCCTCTTCGACGGGCTCCTGGGCGGGCGCGGCCTGCGCCCGCAGCGCACGCGCCTCGTCAGGAGCGACCCGGCCGTTCGGGGGGCGGTCGGTGCCGCGCTCCCACGCCTTGACGCTGCGCTTGGTTCCCTGGCCGAACTCGCCGTCGACGGTGGTCGCGTAGCCGGCCTTCGTCAGCAGGTCCTGGAGGACGCGGACGTCCTCGCCCGAGGCGCCGTTGGCGAGCGTGCGCGATCCGAAGGCGGCAGCCTGCGCCACCGCGGGAAGCGCAGAGAGCACGACGAGCACGGCGATCGCCACACGGCGACTTGAGACCAAGCGAAACAACCCCTTCTCTTTCTCGTGCCTACGGGGTTAGCTGCCGGGCTCGCGAGAAAGAAGTCATCTTCCGCGCTACGCCGGCATGCTGCCGGCGATTCGCCCCGAGGTCCCTTTCGTCAGGACCCACTGGTTCCCCCGTTCTCGCAAGACTTGGCCCAGCGAGATTCGGCCAGCTGAACTACGACGACGGCCACAGTAGCCAATCCCGCCGGTCTTATGTCGACTCGTCGCTGCGAGTACCGTGGCAAGCCGGATGGGGACCTTCGACGAGGAGCACATCGAGGTCGCGCCAGAGCGGGCCGCCGAGCTGATCGAGGCCGGCGAGATCCAGCTCGTCGACGTCCGCGAGCCCTACGAGGTCGAGGCGGGCCGCCTCGCGGGTGCGCGCCACCTGGAGCTCGAGCACCTGGCCTCGCAGGCCGACAGCCTCAGTCGCGACACGCCGGTGCTCTTCTACTGCCGGTCGGGCGTGCGGTCGGGGATGGCCGCCAGCGCGTTCCGCCGCGCGGGCTACGAGGCCTACTCGCTCACAGGTGGCATCACCGCGTGGCACGGTCAGGGCCTTCCCATCGAGCCCGAGGACGGACACGTCGCCGATCATTAGGGCTGCGGCTGCGGCGCTCGCGCTGCTCGTACTCGCCGCCCCCGCCCCCCCGCGCGCGCCTGACGCTAAGCCCTAGCCGTCTTCGCGGGACTCGTCCCCGCCGTCGTCCGCCTTGGCGCCCTCGGCGGCGTCGCCGCCCGCCTCGTCGTCATGGCCGTCGGACACGCCCGACGGATCGTCCGGAGCTTCCGGATCCGTGGGCCCGCCGGGGATCGGCTCTCCCTTGAAGTCGTCGGGGTTGTCGACTTTCTCGCCCTTGACCGTGACGCTTCCGTCGTCGAAGTAGCGGACGTCGGAGGGACCCAGGTTCTTGGTCGGACCGTCCTCCCAGGCCTCATTGGCGTCGCTGCCGCCGATGGTCCGGTACTTGGCTGGTCCGTCGGGCCAGTCCTCGAGCTTGTCCGGCGGATTCTCCTCGACCTCTTTGATCTGCTGGTCGACTTCCTCGGAGTCCATCTTGAGCTTCTCGTCCTCGGCCATGCTCTCTCCCCTTGTGGTGACGACCCAGCTGCGCGATCTCCCCGCCGATCGTCCCGGTGCGAGGCCTGGGAGACCTGCGCGGTGCTCGGAGTCCTTTCTCTTTGTCCTCGTTGTACCAGACGATCGCCTTGATGCACCGCCAGCGCGTCGCGTTCTTCCACATGGGGGTGTCGCCGCCCCAGTTGTAGCGGCCGCAAGTTCGTCGACGTCCTCGGGATGAGTGCGCCTAACGGCCCGCGACGAGCGTGGCCAGAGCCCCGAATCTCGAGGGCCGCTGGGTACGCGCTTCGACTCTGTCGGCGGCGCGATAGAGCCCGTAGACGGCGTGGATGCCGACGAAGCGAAGGGGCTCGGGCTCCCAGCGCGGCGGGGCGTGGCGCGTCCATGGCGCGCGGGCGAGAGCGGTGTCACGGCCGAGGATGCGATCGCGCAACGTACGACCGGCGAGGTTGGCGGTGCTGACGCCGTCGCCGACGTATCCGCCCGCCGTCGCCAGTCCGGTAATTGCGTCCGCGGTCACCGCCGGGCACCAGTCGCGCGCGACGCCGAGCACTCCCGCCCAGGCGTGGACGGGCGGCGCGTCGACGCCCAGGAGCTTGTGCAGGCGCTCGGCGAGCTCGGTCGCGGTGCGAGGATCGACCTCGCCGGCACGGTCGGTGTTGGAGCCGAAGCGGTACGGCACGCCGCGCCCGCCGATCGCGATGCGCCCGTCGGCCGAGCGCTGCAGGTAGCAGAAGGCGTGCGCGGCGTCGCGCAGCGTCTCCTCCCCCTCCCAGCCGATCTGCGCCCACTGCTCGGCGGTGAGGGGCGCGGTGGCGATCATGGCCGAGTTCATGGGAACCAGCCGGCGGTGGTCGAGTCCATGGGTGTAGCCCTCGGTCGCGCGCACGACCCAGCGGGCGCGCACGTCGCCGCGCGCGGTGCGGGCGACGCGCGGCTCGATGGCGGTCACCGCAGTGTCCTCGTAGAGCTCGACGCCCGCGCGGACCACCGCGTCCGCGAGCCCGCGCGCGAGCTTGGCCGGATGCACGCGCGCGCAGTGGGGCGTGAAGACCCCGCCGCGGGCGCCGTGGACGCGGACGCGCCGGCGCACCTCGTCGGGGCCGAGCTCGCGCCAGTCCTCTTCCCCGAAGGTCCAGTCGCGCTGCCAGCTCACCTTGGCGCGCAGGCGCGCGAGCGCAGGCGCGCTGGTCGCGACGTCGAGCGAGCCGGAGCGGACGAGGTCGCAGTCGACGTCCTGCGCAACGCACCAGTCGGCGACTTCTTCGACGGTGGCGAACATCGCGCGCTGCGCGGCGATCACTCCCTCGCGGCCGAACTGCTCGGCCCACCGCTCGCGAGAGCCGGCCAGCAGCCCGGACAACCAGCCACCGTTGCGCCCGGAGGCGCCGAACCCGGCGTGCTCGCGCTCAAGCACGACGATGCGCCAACCGGGCTGGGCCTCCTTGATGTACCACGCCGTCCACAGCCCGGTGTAGCCGGCGCCGACGATCACCACGTCGGCCTCGGTGGGTCCGGTCAGCGGAGCGCGCTTCGCAGGCGGACCGCCCAGATCGGCCCACCAATGGGAGACGGCGCCGTTGCGCATGATCGATCCGGCTATCGCCGGTTGTGGTACACGGCTTCGCACGTCAAGCGGTGCCGAAGTCGTACTTGCGCAGGTCGAGGTAGAGAAACGTCTCCGACGCCGTCACCTGCTCGAGTCCGCGGATGCGGTTCATGATCGCGAGCAGGTCGCGCCGGTCGCGCGCGACGACCTCGATGAGCAGGTCGTACCGCCCGGCCACGACGACGACGTAGACGGCCTCGTCCCACGCGCTCAGCTCGTCCGCGACCCGCTCGGGCGGGCCGCTGACCGACAGCCCGAGCATCGCCGTGGCGTCGTAGCCCAGCGCCATCGGGTTGGTCACCGCGGTGACCTGCAGCACGTTGCCCTCGACAAGCCGCGCGTAGCGATTGCGCAGCGTGGCCTCCGAGACGCCCAGTTGGGCGGCCATCGGCCGGAAGCGCGCCCGCCCGTCGGCCCGCAGCGCCTCGATCAGCCGGTGATCGAGGTCGTCGAGCTGGGGATGGGCCGGGCTTACTTGAGCTTGGCCCACGCCTCCTCCAGCACCGTCTGAAGGATGCCGGCCATCTCGTCGAACTGCTCCTGCTCGGCGATCAGCGGCGGCGAGAGCTGGATCACCGGGTCGCCACGATCGTCGGCGCGGCAGATGAGGCCGGCCTCGAGCAGGCGCGGGGAGACGAAGTTGCGCAGCAGCGTCTCTGACTCCTCGTCGGAGAACGAGCGCTTGGAGTCCTTGTCGCGCACGAGCTCGATCGCGAAGAAGTGGCCCTCTCCGCGGATGTCGCCCACGATCGGCAGGTCCGCCAGCGGCGCGAGCGCGGCGCGGAAGTCGCCCTCGGTGGCTGCGACGTGCTCGACGATCCCCTCGCGTTTCATGATCTCGAGGTTCTTGAGCGCGATCGCGCACATCGTCGGGTGACCGCCGAACGTGACGCCGTGGGAGAACATGTTCTTCTCCTTCATGAACGGCTCCGCCACGCGGTCGGTGGCGATGACCGCGCCGATCGCCGCGTACGCCGACGACAGCCCCTTCGCGGTGGTGATCATGTCGGGCCTGATGTCGTACTTCTCCGAGCCGAACCAGGCGCCGAGGCGGCCGAAGCCGTTGATGACCTCGTCGCAGCAGAGCAGGATGCCGTGGTCGTCGCAGATCTGGCGCACGCCCTGGAAGTAGCCCTTCGGCGGAGCGAAGACGCCACCCGCGTTCTGGACGGGCTCCATGATCACCATCGCGACCGTCGTCGGGTCCAGCGCCTCCAGCGTGTGCAGGAGGTCCGCGAGCAGGAAGGCGGTGAACTCCTCCTCGGTCTCTCCCGGCGGCCGGTGGAAGCGGTTGGTGTTCTGCACGTGGCCCACCTCGGGCACGAGCGGCTCGAAGGGCGTGCGCAGCGTGCCGATCCCGTTGATCGACAGCGCGCCCATGGTCGTGCCGTGATAGGCGACGTTGCGGCTGACGGCCTTCCAGCGCCGCTCACCGTTGGCGGTGTGCCACTGGCGCGCGAGCTTCCACGCCGATTCCACTGCCTCCGAGCCGCCGGAGACGAAGAACACGCGGTTCAGATCGCCGGGAGCGAGCGACGCGATCTCCTCCGCGAGCTCGATGGCCCGCGGGTGGGCGTAGCTCCAGTTCGTGTAGAAGGGCAGCTCGCGCATCTGCTGCGCCGCCGCCTCACCGATCTCCTCGCCGTACGAGTAGCCGATCTGCACCGCGAACAGGCCGGCCAGCCCGTCCAGGTAGCGCCGGCCCTCGATGTCGGTCAGGTAGCAGCCATCGCCGCTGACGATGATCGGCAGCCCGTCGCCCTGGACGGACGACATGCGGGTGAAATGGAGCCACAGGTGCTGCTCCGCCGACCGGCGAAGCGCCTCGGGTGATGTATCGCGCAGCGTCGGTGCACTCATGCTGCGCAAAGTATCAGCGTAACCGGTCCGATTCAACGCATTGCGCAGCGCAGTTCACCGCGCTCCGGGGTAGCGACCGAGAACAGGCCTGCGGAAGGCAACGGCTGCAGCGGGCCGGATCAGGGTCGGCCGACCGACCCGACGTCACGATGGCCACCTCCGAGGCCTGAGTTGCCGAGCGCGCCGGGTTACCGCCGGAGCTGCACCTGCTTGCGGGCGACGCCGCCGTTCGCCCGCACCCGCGCTGTGGTCTTGAGCTTCCCGCGCCGGTTGAGCGCGCGGAACGCGCGGACGCTGAGCTTCAGGGTCACCTTGCGCGTCGTGCCGCGCGGTACCGAGATGCGCGTGCGCGCGATGCGCCGCTGCCGGCCCCCGTCGATCTTCGCGAACAGCACGGCCGTGCCCCGGCAGCTCTGCGCCACCGGCGCGCCGACGACCAGGCAGCTAACCCGGATCCTGGCCTTGCGGTTGCCCGTCACGCGCAACCGCTTGCCCGTCCGCCTGAGCGAGGGGCGCAGGGCGCCGGCCCCGGGGCCGGGCGTCGGGACCGCCGTCGGCACGGCAGAGGGCGTCCTGGTCGGGCTGGCCGTACTGCTCGCCGTCGCGCTCGCGGTCGCAGTGCCGGTCGGGCCGCTGGGACCGGTCGGTCCCGTCGTGCCGGTGGTCGGGGCCTGCTCCGGAGGTTGCTGGGTGGCCGTGGCAGTCGCGGCCGGCTGCCCGCCGGCCTGGGCGACGGAGAGATCGCCGTCGGAGACGTCGAAGAAGTAGTTGCCGATCGCCTCGACCTTGAAGCGCCCGCGGATGGTCTGGACGTCCGGTATCACGACCATCTGGGCGCCGTCGTTGGGTGTCGATGCCAGCACCTCGGTTGGGAACGTCAACCCGCCGTCGGTCGAATAGCTGATCCGCACGTTGGCGACGCTGAACGGCGGCAGGTCGGTCTGGGCGTTGTTCCAGGTGACGTTGACCATGTTGCCGCCGGTGAGCGCCGAGCTTCCCGCCACAGGCGCGGTGACCGCGAACGGCTGCACCCCCGAAACGGTGAGCCGCACGTCGTCCGAGCTGAGCCCGCCACCGGTCAGGACGCGATCGCGCGCGGTGAGACGGAAGTTCAGCTGACCCTGGGTGTAGTCCTGGGTGGGGAGATACTCCGAGTAGCAGTCGACGGCGGCCAGGCCCGTGCCGGCGGCCATGCAGGTGCCCGACTCCGCGTTGGTGTTGTCGGCGGCGATCTGCGCCGGGTCGGGGAAGGTCCGCACGCGGTCGGCCGTGGTGGCGATGTTCTGCCCCGGCGCCGGCGACGAGAAGCGATCCTCGACGGCGCGGAAGGAGAAGATCCGGAACAGCGGTCCGTCGGTCTTTGCGTCGTCGCGCAGCGGGATCCCGAACTCGCCACCGGAATCGTTCTGCTCCCAGATGTAGACGAGGCTGTCGCCGTCGGCGTCCGTCGCTTCGCCGGGAAGCGTGAACGGCGTGCGCACCGGGATGGTCCTGTCTGGCGGGGCGACGACCACGGGAGAGCGGTTGGCCGTGGTCACCTGCGTGCCCTCCTCCTCTTCGTTGGGCAGGTTCGAGGTCACGTATCCGAGGATGTCGTCGACCGACTGCTGCGAGAAGTACGGATCCGAGTTGGGCTGCAGGTCGTCGGCACCACAGATCCCGGCGTACGCCTGGATCGAGGTGCCGCTCCCGGGCTCCACGGCGGCTTCCCCGAGGCCGAAGGTGTCGCGATTGGGCGGAGCGCAGTTGGCGGTGATGCCGTCGAACGTGTGCGGTCCGCCGAACTGGTGCCCCATCTCGTGGGCGACGTAGTCGATGGCGAAGCCGTCCCCGATCGGCGGGTCCACGCCGGTGCAGCCGCGTGCCTTCCGGCCGGTCCGGCCGACGGACCCGAGGCTGGCGATCCCGCCGCCCCCAGAGCGCTTGACGATGTGTCCGATGTCGTAGTTGGCGTCACCGATGATGCGGTCGATAACCGTCTGGTTTTCCGTGAGCAGGGTTCCCGAACAGGCGCCTGGGGTGAAGCCGGCCGCCGTGTATTCGGCCTCGGTCTTGAAGTTCAGCTTGAAGTCGTCGGCGATCAGCACCATGCGGATGGCGAGATCGTCGTTGTAGAGCTGGTTGACGCGATTCATCAGCGAGGCCTTCGCCGCCTCGACCAGCTCGTTGGTGCTCCCGAAGTACTGCGAGTAGGAGAAGTCGTTGGTGAGCGCAAGGCGGTACGTGCGCTGGACGACCGCGTCGCCGGGGGCCCGCTCAACATCGGCGCGGCGGACGTCCACCGCGAGCTCCTTCGCCGCGTCCGGGGGCTCGAGCAGCGGCGACTGCGGATCCTTGAGGTCGCTGCGGAAGTAGGAGACGTACACGCTGCGGTCGCCGCGGTAGTACGGGTCAACGCGCCAGCGACCCTGCTCGGAGGTGACGGACCCCCGGAAGCCCAGCGGTGTCAGGTCGAAACGCGCGGTTGCGGTGGGATCGTTGATGCCGCGCGCCGCGTAGGTCCTGATGGATGGGAACCGCCGGGCCAACCCGTCCTCCATAACGGGTGACTCGACGGCCTCGAAGCGCTGCAGCGTGCCGTCGGGAGCGGGAATGGAGACGAGCGCCGCAGCGGTGCGCGCGGCGCGCGTGCGCTCGAGCGGCGCGGCCGACAGGCGGTCGCGCAGCACGGACTGGTCGAGCTGGAACGCCGCGAAGCGCTCGGGCCGGGTCTCCACCGGGGCGCCCTGGGGGCTGCGGCGGGCGAGGTCGCCGATCGCAGACGTCCACGGCAGCGCCGAAGCGCTGGGATCGAGCGGTGCTGCGGCCGCAGACGAGGGCAGCGCCGCGAGAAGGACGAGGATCAGCACTGCGGCGCGACGGGTCAGCATCCCAGCATTAAGGCGGATCGCGCGGCGAGTCGGTCGGACCTGGTTCGCCAACGGACTCACAGACGGCGGCGCAGCGTCACCTTCCGGCTAGCTTGGCGCGTTCCCACGGTGGCGCGGACCTTGGCCTTCAGCGAGCGCGAGCGCAGCCGGCGACGGGTTGCAGGGTTGAGCTTGACCTGCGTGATGCCCACCTGGCCGGCGCCGAAGGAGAACCGGCGGTCCCCCGCCCTGAAGGTCCTGCTGTTGCGCCGATAGCTGATGGCGGCTCGGCCGGCGCACAGAGCCGGACGAGTGCCGGCCGTGACCTGCTTGCAGCGGACGCGCAGGGTCACGCGGCCCTTGCCGTCCTGGCGGAGCGCCTTCGCGACGAGGCGGAGGTCGGGGGCGAGGGCCGCCAGGCCCGGGAACTCGGGCGCGGGCGCGGGCGCGGTGGGCGTCGGGGTCGGTGACGGCGCGACCGTGCTCGTCGGCGTGCTCGTGACCGTGGGCGTCACGGTCGGGGTGGCCGAGGGCGCCGGGCAGGTCGGTGCCCCGGTGAGCGGTGGCGGCACCGTCGTGAGAGTCGGCGTGGGCGTCGTGCCTGCGAGGGCGGTGACGGACAGGTCGCCGTCGGACACGTCGAAGAAGTAGTTGTCGATCGCCGCGACCCGGAACCGGCCCGTCGCGGTGGCGACGTTGGGAACCTTCACCGACTCCGAGCCATCGTTGGCAGTGCTGGCCAAAACCTCATAGCCGAAGGTCAGCCCCCCGTCCGTCGAATAGGCGATCTGGACGCTCGCCGCGCACACCGGAACCGCGGTCGTGTCGGCGACGTTCCAGGTCACGGTGACGTTCTGGCCGCCGGTGAGGTTCGCTGGCCCTGCCGGCGCGGTCACCGCGAACGGCACCGTACCCGCCACGCCCACGGCCACGTCAGCGGAGCTGAGGCCGCCGCCGGCGCTGTCGCGGTCGCGCGCTGTGAGCCTGAAGTTCAGCGTCCGCGCGCCGGTCGGCAGGAACTCCGAGAAACAGTCGACTGACGCGAGGCTCGTGCCGCTGCACCCACCCGACTCCGCGTTGGTGTTGTCGGCGGCGACCTGCGCGGCGTCGGGGAACGTGCGTGCCCGCCCGGCCTCCGTCGCCTCGTTCTGGCCCGGCGGGTCGTAGACCTGCGGGTCAGCGACCGCGCGGAAGCCGAACACCCGGAACAGCGGCCCGTCCGGCTTGCTGTTGCTCAGCAGCGCCTGACCGGCGCTGCCGCCGGTGTCGTTCTGCTCCCACAGGTATACGAGCGCGTCGCCGTCGGCGTCAGTGGCGCTGCCAGGCAGCGTGAACGGCGTGCGCACGGGGATCGTGCGGGCCGGCGGAGCGGCCACCACCGGCGAGCGGTTGGCGATCTGCGTCACCGTGAAGCCCTCGTTGGTCCCCGCCGCGGCGGAGGTGGCGAAGCCGAGGATCTCGTCCACCGACTGCTGCGAGAAGTATGGATCTGAGTTCGGCTGTAGGTCGTCGACGCCACAGATTCCCGCGTAGGCCTGGATCGAGCTGCCGCTGCCGGGCTCGACGGCGCTCGTGCCGGTCCGGTTGCCGCCGGCGCAACTGCCGTTGACCCCGTCGAACGTGTGCTGGCCACCGAACTGGTGGCCCATCTCGTGCGCGACGTAGTCGACCGCGAAACCGTCGCCGGTCGGCGGGGTCAGGCCGGTGCAGGCGCGGCCCTTGCTGGCACCGCCGACCGAGGACAGCTCGGCGATGCCGCCGCCGTTGAAGTCAGCGCCGCCGACGATGTGGCCGATGTCGTAGTTGGTGCTGCCGATGATCGTGTCGATCGCCGCGTCATTCTCGGTGAGGCGCGTCGAGTCGCACCCGACCCCCGTGTAGCCGGCCGCCGCGTACTGCGCGCTGGTGTCGAAGTTGAGCAGGTTGTCGTTGCCGACCAGCTGCATCCGGATCGCGAGGTCGTCGTTGTAGAGCTGGTTGACGCGGCTGATCAGCGTCGCCTTGGCCGCTTCGACCAGCGCGTCGGTGCTCCCGAAGTACGTCGCGTAGGAGGGGTCGTTGGCGAGCGCGAGGCGGTACGTGCGCTGCACGACCGGGTCGCCCGGCGCGCGCGCGGGAGCGGGAGCGACGTCGCCGGCGAGCTCCGCGGCGGCGTCCTCGGGCTCTGCGAGCGGTGAGCGCCGGTCCACGAGGTCGTCCCGGAAGTAGGACGCGTAGACACTGCGGTCGCCCTTGTAGCGCGGGTCGACGTAGTGGAGCCCGTCCTCGCTGCGCACGGAGGCGTGGAAGCCGAGCGGGGTGAGGTCGAAGACTGCGGTTGCCCCGGGGTCGTCGAGGCCGCGGGCGGTGTAGGTGCGGATGCCCGGGAAGCGGCGGCCGAGCGCGGGCGCCAGCACCTGCGCCTCCGTCGCACGGAAGCGCTCGAGCGTGCCGTCGGGCATCGGGATGCTGACGACAGTCGACGCGGCGCCGTCCAGGACGTCGCGCAGGCGGGCGTGGTCGAGGTCGAACGCGGCAGCCGAGCGCGTGCGTATCTCCGCCGGCGTCCCGGCGCGCGCCGGCGCCGGCCGGCCGCTCAGCTCAGTCCACACGCCGGTGGCGAAGGGGTCCGCCGGCGCGGCGGCCGCTGAAGCCGGGAAGAGGAGCAGGCAGGCGAAGAGGATCGTGTGGCGGCGCATGGCGATCGTTGTCGCGCTGCCCGTCAGCGCTCGGAGGCGAGCGGCTCGCGCATCGCCTTCGTGTCCGGCGCTCGCCGGTACGGATGCTCGTCGGCCACGTCCTCCTCGTGGTAGACGGACTCCACGTTGACGGCCCACAGGTCGTGGTCGGTTCCGTCGAGGATGTTCTCGACCGCCCGGATCGACGTGAGCATCGAGTGGTCGGAGTTGTTGTAGCGGTGCAGGCCGTTGCGACCCACCTGCTGGAGATTCGAGTAGTTCTCGAGCCACGCGCGGATGGCGGCGACGCGCTGCGCGTAGTCGGCGTCGTACATCGGGTAGGCGAGCGGGACGCGAGTGACGAACCCGCGCTCGACCTTGCCGGCGGGCGCGAGACCGAGCTGCTCGATCTCGCGGGTGGCGAGCGCCACCAGCGCCTCGTCGTCGGCATCCCACAGGTCGTCACCCTGGAAGCAGAAGTACTCGAGGCCGACGGATGCCTTGCTCGGATCGGGAACCATCCACGGGCTCCAGGAGCGGAAGTTCTGGATGCGCCCGACCCGCACGCCGGGCTCGTGGATGTAGATCCAGTTGTCGGGGAACAGGTCCTCGCCGTCGATGATCAGCGCGACCGTGAGGAAGTCGCGGTAGCGCAGGCCGCGCGCGGCGTCCTGCACGGCCGTCGGCGCGCCCGGCTCGGTGATGCCGACGGTCAGGCGCAGCGGCAACGAGGAGATGACGTCGACGCACTCGATCCGCTCCCCCCCGGCGTGCACCGCGACGATGCGCCCGTCCTGCGCGTCCAGCTGGGTGACGGCCGTGTTCATCCGCACCTCGCCCCCCGCGGCGATGATCTCGTCCGCCATCGTCTCCCACATCTGCCCGGGTCCGAAGCGGGGGTAGTGGAATTCCGAGATCAGGGATTTGATGCCGCTCTTGTTGCCGAAGAACGCGGCCTTGGCGGCGGAGAAGAAGGACAGCCCCTTGATGCGCTGCGCGGCCCACTCGGCGCGCAGCTCCGAGCAGGGCACGCCCCACACCTTCTCGGTGTAGGACTTGAAGAACAGCTCGTAGAGGCGCTTGCCGAAGCGGTTGGACACCCATGACTCGAGGTCCTCCTCGTTGCCCTTGGGCTTGAGCAGCGCGCGCAGGTAGGAGAGGCTGGCGCGGACGAGCTCGACTGGGCCGAGCTTGCGGATTACGTCCATCCCCTCGAGCGGGTACTGGAGGAACTTGCCGTTCCAGTAGATGCGCGACATGCGTGGACGCAGCAGGAACTCCTCGTTGAGCACCTCGTGCCAGAGGTCGTTGACCTCTTTGGATTTGGTGAAGAAGCGGTGCCCGCCCAGGTCGAAGCGAAAGCCGTCGCGGACCTCGGTCTTGGCGATGCCGCCGACCTGGTCCGTCGACTCGAACACGATCACCGGGACGTTGCGCCTGGCGAGCAGATAGCCCGCCGTGAGGCCGGCGGGGCCGCCACCGAGGACGGCCACGGGACGCTTGCCGCGGTTGGCCGCAGAGACCGTGACGCGGTCGAATTCGGACGTGTCGGTGTTGAACGTGGTCATCGCGAGGAGAATGCGCCCGCCGGGAGTGTGTTGAGTCCGCGGCGCCGAGCGGAAACAGCGGGCGAGTCTAACGACTGGCGGACGAAGATCGTGGCCCGCACTTCGTGGGGACGACTGACGGCGATCGGGGGTTCGATGGTGACTACCCGGAAGCGCGAATCGCTGCGCATGCGGTCCTCCCAGGCGAGGCTGCGCGAGCGGATCAAACTCGACCAAGGCGCTTTCCAGCGGCTCAGGATCGAGAAGTCCGGAGCGATCAGCGCGACCCGCTCGCCGGGTCGGACAGCGTCGAGCAGCGGGTCGAGGTCGCGTGCCACCGACGTCTCCTCGAGACGGTCGACGCCGTCGCGCCAGTCCGTCACGCCGAGCTCGGTCAACCCACCCGTCAGCGTCGCGTATTGCAGGCCCCCGACCTCGCCGAGGTAATAGTCGAGCACCGGCACCTGCTCGGGCTGCGTCGAGATGACGAGATCGCCCGCGGCCAGGCTCGGGACGACGTTGGCCGCGACGTCGCTCACGTTGCTCTTGACCGTGGGCGGCCGGTTGGCCGCCCACAGCGCGACGACGAGGGCGAGCGCGGCGAGCCCGAGCCGGCCGGCACGGCTCAGTCCGAGGGCCGCGACCAGCAGCAGCGGCCCAACCGCCACCGCGAGATAGCGCGTGGCGAAGGCCGGGGACACGGCCGAGATCAGCCACGGCACGGCGATGGCGAGCACGCCGGCGACGCCGAGGGCCAGCGCCGCCCGGGACTCGCCGGAGCGCCGTTGCGCGAGAGCGGCGAGCCCCGCGCCGGCGCCCAGAAGCAGCACGAACTGGCCCGTGACGCCCAGCAGCTCCGACGGTGCTTCGCGCAGCGCCGCGAAGTCAGGAGGGCGGGCCCAGGGAGCGCCGGTGTGCAGCGCCTGGAAGACGAGCGTCGGCAGCCACGGGGCGTAGGCGAGCGCGATGAGCCCGGCGGCGAGCAGCCCTTCGCGCAGCAGCTTCCCGCGATCCTCGGAGAGCCACAGCAGCAGCGCGAAGCCGGCGGCGAGCCCTGCGCCGAGGAAGAGCCCCCAGTTGTGCGTGTAGAGGAGCGTGGTCTGCGCCAGCGCGAAGCCGACCGTCCAGCGGCGCGACGGCCGCAGCGCGAACGCGGCCACGAAGGCGGCGCACGTGACCAGCGACAGCAGCACCACCAGCGAGTACATGCGCGCCTCCTGCGCGTACTGGGTCAGAAACGGGTTGGTGGCGAACAGCGCCGCGGCGATCCAGCCGGCGCGAACGGAGATGAGGGTCCGGACGAGCGCGTAGGCGACCGGGATGGTCAGCACGGCGAAGATCAGCGAGAGCGTGTGCAGCAAGGGCTCGGAGCGGCCCGTCACTCCGATCCAGACATGGAGGAGCATGTAGTACAGCGGCGGCGAGCCGTCCTGGCGCAGCACGCCGGGGATGTCGAGCAGCGGGCGGTCGGCTATGCCGATCGACAGGCCCTCGTCCACCCACAGCCCCGCGTCCATCACGCTCACGCGCAGCAGGACCGACAGCGCGGCGAGCAGGCCGAGGCCGAGCGGGACGACGAAGCCCGGGCGGGTCAGCGCGGTCGCGCGGGGTAGCGGTCGCGGACTCGCGGCGGACGTCGCCATGGGTCCGAGGCTAGATGGTTGATTCCACGAGACCCGTGGTTCCAGGCGCGCTGATGACCGAGCCGGGCGCGACCGGCCGGCGAAGCCCGTACCGGTGGTACGGGCGAACCGGACGGGCGTGATCGGAGCGAAGCGTCAGCGGCATGCCTGGGGCCGCGGGGTCGTGGAATCAACCATCTACTAGGCGCCATATATGTCTACAGACGCAGCGCGGCGCGGATCGTTTCGTTTTCCGGAAGATCGATGGGCGCGGTGCCATCCCAGAGCGCGAGGCCGCGGTCGAGTGCGGCGATCGGCACGCCGGTCGCGTCCGCGAGCGCGCGGGCGCGGCGCTCGAGCAGTATCGCGTCGCCGGAGTTCAGCGCGCGCTTGGCGGCGAGGGTGGCGGCGTCCGCGCCCTTGACGTCGAAGAACAGCTCCCCCGCCTCGAGGTCGAACGCCGGGCCGAGGGCGACCAGGAACGCGAAGCGCTGGGCGCGCGTCACGTTGGGCAGGCGCAGGCGGTCGAACCAGCGCGCGAAGCGTCGCTCGGGCGTCCAGTTCGCGTTCTCAGGGGGCGTCCACCCGGCGACCGCGTTCGCGTCACCGAAGGCCAGCTCCGCGGCCTGCGCGATGTCGAGCGGCTCGCGTGCGTCAAGGTCGGCGGTCGCGGCGGCGAGTGCGGCGGCCAGCCGCTCGGCGTCCGCGGTCGCCTTGACCCCTGGCACGAGGTCGTGGCGATATCCGTCCTCGGTTGCGCGAACCAGGCGCTTGGTGACCATGCGCGCGGGCCGGCGCGTGGTGGGTCCCGACGACGTGGCGCGCGTGGGGGCGTGCGCACGAGCGCGCGGCGCCGGCGCCTTCTCCTTCGTGCAGATCGGGCAGCTCGACTCGAAGCGGTTGTGGCGGCAGAAGAGCGGCACGTCCGGGCTAAGCCACGACCCACGTGTTGCCGGCGCCCAGCAGCGCGTCGAGCTCGTCGTCGCCGACGGTCGCGCGGGCCGCGTCCAGCCGCTGGGTGAGCTCGCGGCTGCGCGGGGGCGAATCGCGCACGACGGAGCGGAAGATCCCGATCGGCGAGGAGAAGCGCCCGGCGCAGCCGATGCCGGGCGTCAGGACGTCGCGGGCGGCGAAGTGGAGCATGCCGTCGCCGGAGTCGCCCGCGAAGCGCACGATGACGCGCTCGCGGTCTTCGACCGTCTTGGGGGGGTGCTTGGGAGAGCTTTCGAGTGCCACTGCCGGGGGGCAGTGCACGCTAGCAACGGCTGACGCCGCGTCAGAGCTCGAACTGCTGGTCGCCCGCCGTCAGCACCACGGGCTCCCCGGCGCGGGCCGCGACCGACAGCGGCTCGCCCGAGCGGGTCGTGAACTCGGCGACGGCGACGCTGCGGCCGCCCATCGCCTCCGCCAGCTCGCCGACCGCGCGAGCCAGCGCGTCGACCACTCCGAGCGGCGCCTCGATCTGATCGAGGGCGGGGTCGACGTTGAGCGCCGTCGCGGGGACCGGCTTGGGCATGTGGACCAGCGGCAACGGCATGACCCCGACGAGGTCGACGGGCGGCACGATGAAGTTCTCGTCGCCGTGCTCGATGGTGATGGGCTCGCCGGGTTCCGCTTCGATCGCCGGCGGCTCGCGGTCGGGGCCGCGGTCGAGCAGGACGACGACGCGCGTCGTGCCCGAACGGTCCGCGAAGTCGCGGATCGTGGCCAGCAGGACGTCGTCGGCGGCGCTCGCCGGCATCCCGCCCTTCTACCGCGACCGGCGGACCGGGAAACGGCCGAGACCCCCAGCCCGGGCGCCCGATGGGGGCGCCCGGTGCGGGGCTCAGGAGGAAACTCTTCGAGCTTTATCGGGGCGGGGGCACTTCAGGCGCATAGGGTGCGGACCCCAATGGCCGTCGCGGACCTTCCGCCGCCGCTCGTGCGTTACGCGCCGATCGTTGTGCACGACCGCCGGGATGCCTCGCCGCTGACGTCGGTGGGCGACGCGCCCGTGGAGGTCCCGGGCGTGGTGCGCGGCGCCGGGCTGCCGACGGTGTACGCGCGGCGCGCACGCCGAGACCTGCAGTACTGGCTCTTCTACCGCGACAATCCGCAGGACCGCGGCGTGTTCCGGACCGGACGCCACGAGGGCGACTGGGAGCTCGTGCAGGTGCACCTCGGCGCCGACGGCGTACCGACGTCCGTGCTCGCGTCGCAGCACTCCGGCGCCGAGACCTGCGCGTGGTCGGAGGTGGAGCGCGCCGGCCGGCGTCCGGTCGTCTACGCGGCCAACGGCTCGCACGCCGGCTACCTGGCCGCCGGCACCCGGGACCGCACCTGGCCCGACCCCAACGACGAGGCGGGCGGCGACGGGCTGCGGGTCGTTGGGCGGGTGGAGATCGTCTCCGCGGACACGCCGCGGTGGATGGCCTGGCCAGGACGGTGGGGATCCAGCCGCGCGGGCATCGTGCCGGGCGAGAGCGACTCCCCGCGCGGGCCGGCGTTCCAGGGCGTGCGCTGGGACGACCCGGCCGCTTTCGCCGCTTCTGCGCACGCCTGCGGCGTCGGCCGCGCACCCGCGAACCGCGTCGAGACGGGCATGGCCGTCGCAGGGATCTCGCTCGGGGTCGCTGCCCTCGGGGCGCTGGTGCGCCGTCGGCGCCGGAACGCTTCGAGGTAGGCGTCTACAGGGCCTGGCGCTCGCGCGATCGGCGCTCGAGGGGCGCGCAGGCGCGTGTGCGCGTCCGTGCGGAACGAGCCATCGCGCTGCACAGCCACGTCCACGAGTTGTGAGGGGCCAGCTCGCGGTAGAGGTGCAGCGGCACGTGGGTGGTCTCGAGGTCGGCGACGCAGCGGCGGTACATCCACGTACGCAACGGCACTTTCACTCCAGACCTTTCGCAATTGGACGCACGGACGGTCATCCCTCGAACCCCAGCTCACCTCCAGCCGTTTGGCCGGCCGACCCGCCGCCGGTGCGCTCGAATGCGGTTGGCGCCTGCGCAGGCGGGGTGACCGGCGCAGGCGGCGGGTCCTCGACGCCGAACTCGGCGTGCTCAGCGTGCTCGGCGACCGGGGGCGGCGGGGTGGCGACCGGGCTCGGCTCCGGCGTGGGCGCCGGTGTCGGCGTGGAAGTCGGCTGCGGGTGAGCGCCGGCGCCGACCGTCTGAACGGGCGCGGGCGTCGCCCGGCCCTCCGCCGGCCCGCCGGGCGACGGCGTCGCAACCGCACTGCGCCGCCCTGCCGCGGGCGACGCATGCGCGGCGACCCGCTTCGCCGGCGCCGCCGCGCGGGCCCCCGTATCGCGATCGACGGCAGCGGCTCCCCCGGCCGCCACCGCCGCCGTCGACGCCACGACCGCCGCAGCCTTGGTCGTCGTCGCGGCCTCGAACAGCGCGTGCGCGCGTACGAGCCGGTCCCCGACCTCGGTGGTGATGGAGACGAACGCGCGGGCGAGGAAGCCGGGACCGTCTGGGACCGCGAGCACCAGCGCGCCGGCCGGGACGAGCGCGCCCAGCGCCGGTTCGCACTCGTACATCGCCTTGAGCGTCGACCGGCAGCTCAAGCAGTGCCGCAGATGCGGACGCAGCCGCAGGTAGTCGTCGGGTGTCGCCTCGCCGTCGACGATCGCCGACAGCAGGTGCGCGTAGCCGGCGCACGCGGCGCCGGACTCGATGCGCGCGAAGCGCGCGAGGAAGCGCGCGCGTCCGTCGGCGAGCGAGCGGTTGACCTTCGAGTAGCGTAAGTTAGGCACCATCACTTGCGATGGCCGCTGACCGAGGAAGATCACCCGCGCGCGCGAGGGGCGCCACCGGCGGGCTGGTGCTCGACGGCTACGTGCGCGTTTCGCAGCGCCGCGGCCGTGAGGGCGACTCCTTCCAATCACCGACGCTGCAACGCGGGAAGATCGAGCAGTGGGCGGCGCTGCACGGGCACCAGATAGCCAAAGTCTGGGAGGAGATCGACGAGAGCGGGCGCCGCGCCGACCGTCCGATGCTGGTGCGCGCACTAGAGCGCGTCGAGGCCGGCGAGACCGACGGGATCGTCGTCGCCCGTCTGGATCGCTTCTCGCGCTCGCTGCTGGACGCGCTCGCCGACATCCGCCGCATCAAGGAGTCCAACGGCACCTTCGTCTCCGTCGATGACGCGTTCGACCTCTCATCGGAGACCGGTTCGCTGGTACTCAACGTGATGCTCGCGCTGGCGCAGTTTGAGGTCGAGCGGATCACCGCCGGGTTCAGCGAGGCGCGCGCTAATGCGGTCGCCCGCGGGCTGCATCCCTCCGCGCGAGTGCCGATCGGTTATCTGCGCGAGCCTGGCACCCCGTTGACCGTTGATCCGGTCGCCGGCCCGATCGTCAGCGAGCTCTTCCAGCGCCGCGCGGCCGGCGACGCGCTCGTCGCGCTGACCCGTTTCGCCGAGGAGCGCGAGCTCGGCGCTCCGCGGCGCTGGACGAGCCGGGCGATCAAGGAGGTCGTGCGCAACCGCGTCTACCTCGGCGAGTCGCGTCACGGCGAGTTCGTCAACCCGACCGCACACGAGGCGCTGACCGACCCGCTGACCTTCGACCGCGCGCAGCACCACGGCCGCTCGACCCCGGCGGTGTCGCGCGGCGAGCCCTCGCCGCTGGCGAGCCTGATCCGCTGCGCCGGCTGCCGCTACGGGATGGCCACCGATCTGCGCGGGCGCGGCACGGGGCGCGCGCAGCGCCGCTACTCGTGTCACCGCAAGTACCCCAGCGGCGAGTGTTCGGCGCCGGCGTACCTGGCCGGCGCGGTCGCGGTCGCCGTCGAGGCGCACGTCGTCGAGGCCTTCTTTGCCTCCGTCGGCGAGGTCGCCGCGCAGGCCGAGCAGAGCGGCGGTGTGGCGCTGGCCGAGCTCGAAACCGAGGCTGAGCGTGCGCACGCAGCGGTCGAGAACCTCGTGGCCGACTCGGCCACATACTCCGCGGTCGGCCCCGAGCGCTTCGCGGCGATGGTCCAGCGCTGGCAGGATCAAGCGCACGAGGCCGAGCTGGCCGCGCTGCGCGAGCGCGAGCAGGTCGGAGCGTGGACCCCGGAGCGGGTGACAACGCTGCGCGAGGAGTGGGACAACTTCGAGGTCGGCGAGCAGCGCCAGCTACTGGCGACGGTGATCGACGCCGTCTTCGTCTTCCGCGGCCCGCGCGCCACCGCCGCCACCGCCCACGAGCGGATCCACATCTGCTGGCGCGGCGAGGCCCCCGCCGACATGCCCAGCCGCGGCCGGCGCCCCAGCGGGCCGCCGACCCGTTTCGTCCGTCCGTAGCCGCCAGGTCTCGTCCGGGTAACGGCGGCGGAGCAGGTTGAGGAAGACGCGCTCGGTCTCAGCGCGCACGTCCTCGGGCAGCCGGCGATGCACGGCGAAGGCGACGCGGGCGAGGAGGCCGCCAGCGCGCGCCGAGCCGGCGCCGCTCGGGGCTGGTGAGGGGGCGCCGCGCGCGGCGGGGTCATCGGTATCGGCGACGTCGGGGTCGCGCGCGGCGTTTAGCCAGGCCGGCGGATCTGCCTCCGACGTCCTGGTCCGGCGCAGCCGTTGCCGGATCTCGCGTGCGTCCACCCGCGCATAGTCGCGCACTGTGGTGGTGACGCGTCGGGGACGCGACGCGCGGGCCCGCTGGGGCCACTGCACCGCACGGGCCGCACCGGCCGCAGGGGTGCGGCTTCGCAGCTCAGGCCAGGCAGGAGGGCAGTGCGTTAGCGCGGCGTGGCGAGCGCGGCGGGGGAACAAAACCTCCAGAGCGCCTGGCTGAGCTGCATCCCTTCCACGCCGACCGGCACCCGGGGGCGGCGCTGAACGTATTCTGCGACGCATGCAAAGCTTGAGGGATTCGCGGTTCTGGCGCTAGCTGACCGAGGCAAGCGGTCCGACGCGGGCGCTTCGCATCGGCGCCTCTGCGGTAGCCGCGTTGAGCGTCATCGGCAGCGTCTACGGGGGGCCTTGTGGTTGTCGGCGGCGGGCGAAGACTGTTGTCGGATGGGTGTCCTTCGGCTCAGGCTCGCTGCCTGACGTGCCATCCGGCCCGCAGCCGCCGGGCCTCAGTGTTCGCGCCGGGGTGAGGAACGGTTCGGGCGATTTCACGGAGCAGATCCGCGCGGGCAGCGGCGACAAGCTCCAGGGTTTCGCTGAGGTGCGAAGCACCTCAAGCAAGCCGGTCAAGGACGTCGTGCTGCGGGTGGCCCTACCGCCGCGTCACGCGCTGGTGGCGGGAAGCGTCCGTATTCGTTCTAACGGCATGCCAACGTTTCGGACCAGCGAGGACAATCTCGTAAACGGAGGCATCAAGTACGAGAACTTCGGCGCTGGAGCGTGGGTGCAGGTGTACTACTGTTCCTCGCAGGACAGTCGGACGAACGCCCTGGCTGGTCTCGCACGCACGCCCTGGTCAGCACCGAGGCGGGCGGCGAGGAGGAGTACTGGGCGGCGGCACAGGTCGACTACCCGAAGCTTTGATCCGGCCCAGGGCTAGCTGACACGCCGCCAGAAGCGAACCGTCGCCGGCCCGACGCTCTCAGCTACGGAGTTCTTCCGCCAGAAGCTCGGGGCGGCGGACCGCAGGGTCGGATCCTCGGCCGCGTGCCGTCTTTGAGGCATGCTCATTGATGCCTACGTCCGGGTTTCGCAGGTCGCAGGCCGTTCCGGCGCCTCGCTCATCTCGCCCACGCTCCAGCGGGAGAGGATCGAGCGCTGGGCCAAGCTGCACGGCGCGTCGATCTCGACGGTTCACGAGGAGCTCGATCAGTCCAGCGCCCGCGCTGACCGCCCGATGCTCATGGAGGCGCTGCACCGCGTCGAGGCGGGCGAGATCGACGGGATCGTCGTCGCCGAGCTCGATCGCTTCGGGCGGTCGCTGTTGCACAGCCTCGTGGCCATCGACCGCATCGACCAGGCGGGCGGCACCTTCGTCTCGGTCAAGGACTACTTGGACCTCCGCACCCCTCGGGCCGCCTGATCCTCCGGATCATGCTCAGCCTGCCGAGTGGGAGCTCGATCGCATCCGCGGCGCGTGGCGCGACGCCAAGACCAAGGCGCACCGCAGCCCGGCAACGTCGGCCTCTCGACGGCAAACGAACCCCAGCCGCCGCGTTGGCTCGCGTTTCGCGGGACGCGGCGAGCTACGACAGTCGCGTTGATAGAGCTCGCACGTCAGCGGTCGCGTCGTATCGGCTGCGGCGGACGTCGTGCATCGTTCCTTGCAGCCGCAGCAAAATGCACCGCTTGCCGGGACAATGGCGGGCATGGCCAACGCCGGAGCACGCCTGATCCCGGAGGCTGACCCCTCGACCTACCTGCCGCGGATCAAGCAGGTTCAGTGGGACCACTACTACGTGAGCATCGCCCGCACCGTGGAGACGCGGGCGAACTGCTTCGGCACGCACGTCGGCGCGGTTCTGGTGCTCAACAACCGCATCATCAGCACCGGCTTCAACGGAACCCCCGAGGGCTTTCAGAACTGCGAAGAGGGCGGCTGTACGCGCTGCTCACAGCGCGAGCTCAAGGCGGAGGGACGCGTTGATGAGCTCAAGGACCCGCTCTTTGGCAGCATGGGCAAGCACCTCGACGTTTGTGTCTGCGTGCACGCCGAGGCCAACGCGCTCCTGAGCGCGGCCCGCTACGGCACCCGCACCCAAGGCGCGACGCTCTACTCGACTTGGACCCCCTGCTTTACCTGCCTCAAGGAGGCGATCCAGGCCGGGGTTGAGCGCGTCGTCTATCTCAAGCCCTGGAGTCAGGCGGGCAGCGAGATCCTGCGTCAGCAGTACGCCTTGCTAGCCGAGCATCTGCGTGGCGCTGGTGGGGAGCGCAACTTCGAGCAGCTCCATCCGCAGGCCGAGCTGCTCGCGCACACCGGTGGCAGAACACGCGATCCGGTGCTTGACGACATCATCCCCGAGAACGCCAACGGCGTGCCCGGCGTCACCGTCCGCCGCAGCCCGCCGGCCGAACCGGTGCCCGCACCGACCACGAAGAAGTCCGCGGCTAAGCGAGCGGCGGCCGAGCCCAGGCGGGCGGTCAAACCCAAGCCAGCCGCGCGCGCGGCGCGCTCTTAGCCCGCGTACGCCGCGGCGGCGTGGGCGTAGAGCGTGAGCTCGCTGACGCGCTTGCCCGCCTCGTTGATCCGGCCGGTCCAGCCGAACTCCCAGGCCAGGTCGGTGGTCGCGCTGTGCTCGCGCAGGAGGTTGCTGGCGATCTCGCGGTTCATCGCGTCGTCGGCCTCGATGACGACGAATGGGGTGCCCGCGGGGTGCCCCGCCTCGGCCTGCTGCAGGCGTCCCACGCGCGCGAGGCGGATGGAGTCCCAGCCGCGCAGCCGCCGCGCCACGGTGTCGGCGAGCGCCGACCGCAGCGCCGGCGCCGGCTGGCCTTGCCAGGTGGTCTCACCGCCTCCTCGTCCCATGGACCCAATGCTGGACCCGCGTCGCGCGCGCCGCCCAGTTCTCCGCTCCCGGCTCATGAGGCCACCCTGCCGTCCGGAGACCCGTCAGGTCCGAGCCGATTTCCGCTGTGAGCAGCAAACGGGTTCGCGGTTGACCCGCGGTTCCCGCACGTTACGCGCGTTTTTTCGGCCGTCGGTGAACTTCGCGGCCGCCGCTGACCGGGGCTGAGGATCGACGGGAGGTAGTGCACGAACACATGTTCGCATACCCCGGGGCCGAGCGCTTGCTGCTGAGCGCTGACCGCATGGCCCCCAGGGGTCCGCACCACCCGGTCGGCGTCAGCGGCGGAGGCTTCGCCCCGGCGCCGTCGGCGGTACGGGCGCTACCGAGTTCTTCGGTCGGAGCCATCGGCACGCCCCCGCGCAGGGCGCGCGGCGAAGGGCGGGCTACGCCGCCGGCAGCACCCAGCTCCAAGGCTTGGTGACGTACTGCACGGGCGGCACGAAGAAATAGCCGCCGCAGAGCACCTGCGGCTCGAAGCTCCGCAGCGCGTCGACGCCGGTCCCCGGGGCGGGGAAGTCGGGGTTGATCGTCCAGCCCCGGGTGATGAACTCGAACTGCGTCGTGATCGTGCGCGCGAACGCGGCGAAGACGAGCCCGCGCTGGGCGCCGTCGAGCCCGGCGCCGATCAGCGGGTAGCCGCGGCGAAACAGCCGCCGGCGCTGGTCCTCGTCGCCGCCGCGGGGGTTGGTCTTGCGCACGTGCGACGCCAGCGGGGTCGTGGCGCCCGTCGGGTCGGCGGCGAGGTCGGGGTCCTGCGGCTCAGCGCGCGGGTCGTCGATCTTGTCGAGCCCGGAGCCGGAGACCTTGAAGCGCCCGACGGCGTGCTCCTGCTCACCCAGCGCCGCGCGGTCCCACGTGGTCGTGTCGATGGTGCTGGCGCGGACGACCAGGTAGGTGCCCTCCTTGGTCCACTCGGGCTCGCGCGTCGGCGGCTCGGCCAGGTCGGGCGGGAAGCTCGGCGGCACCGGGCCGCCGTAGGGGTTGGGCTGGCCCGGGCCGACCGCCGGCACCTTCGGCGGGTAGTCGTCCATCTTGCCCGGGTCGACGAAGACGAGGTGCGCGTCGTCGGGCGCCTTGCCCGGGTTGAGGTTGGAGGTGCCGTCCTTGAAGCCGATCAGCGCTCGCCCCTCCTCGCGGCTGGTGCGGCCCGGGCGGCTGTTGTAGCGCTGCGTGCCGGCGACGGTCCAGGCGATCGTGAACTGGTCGCCGAGGTCGGACTCGATGTGGCGCTGGACGTGCTCGATCATGTAGATCGAGTCCGAGCAGAGCTGCAGGACGATCTCACCGTTGTCGGGCTTGACCGGCGCGTCGCCGAGCTTGTCCCACGGGATCGGCCGCAGGTCCTGGGGCTGCTCCTCGGCCGGCACGCCGAGCTTGTCGTAGAAGGCCTTGGCGAAGCCGACGGTGATCGTCAGGTGGTACCGGTCGTAGCCGTCCTCGAAGCCGAGCTCGCCGGTCTCCGCCGAGGGCGCGTCCTTCGGCGACTCGGTCGTGGTCTCGTCGAGGTTGGAGCGCAGCTCGCGCTCGATCAGCGCGCGCAGCGCCTCGGTCGCGGCGCGCACCGCGGCGGGGTCGGTGGCGGTCAGGTTGAGCGCGACCCAGCGGGCGTGCTCGGGCGGGCGGTTGGTGATGCCGGCCTGGAACCTCTGGGACATGTCGTTCTCCTTGGCCCGCGCGGGGAGCTACGGTGCCGATCGGTTTGGTGCGGTCGTCTCTCGATTGCCTGCTGAACCTCGCGGCCGGTCGCCGGGCCAACGGCGACCGGCCGCTACTGCCTCACTTCTTCTTGCGACCCTGCTTGGGCGTCTGCGAGAGCGCCGAGCCGGCGGCGGTCTTCGAGGCCTTGCTCGTCCGGCCGTCGCGCAGGACCTTCGAGGCCGCCTTCGCCGCCTTCGGCGAGGTCGTCTTGCGGCTGTTGGGGGTACGTCGTGCCATGGCGCTCATAGCTCCTTGGTTGTTGATCTCAGACCGCTCGGCCGCCGTTCGCTCGGCGATTCACAGGGTGGCACCGGCTGCAGGAGGCTGGTGCGGTGCTCATGAGATTAGCACCCCAGTGCGACACGATCGCTAATCGAATGAGCACCCCCGGCAGGGGCGGGTTCGGTGCTCAGCGACTGAGCGCCTGGCGCCAAGGCGCTTAGCGGCTTGGCATACTCTTTCCGCATGGGCGAGAGCAAGGAGTTCGGCAACGGTGGCTAAGAGCTTGGGGAAGGTGCTCATCGAGGCCCGCGAGGATCACGCGATGAGCCTGCGCGAGGTCGAACGCCGGACAGGGATCCGCAACGCCCACCTCTCGCAGATCGAGCACGGGACGATCGCGCGGCCCGAGATGGCGATGCTTTGGGAGCTGGCCACGCTCTACCGGCTCGACTACGCCGATCTCCTGCAACGCGCCGGCTACGTCCGCGGCGGCGAGACCTCCGGTCGCCAGCGGCAACGAATGACCGTCGCGCTCCGCGCGATGACCGACCTGACCCCGAAGGAGCAGGCCGAGGCGCTGCGCTACATGGCCGAGCTCAAGAGCAACAGAGCGGGCGATGCCGGCCAGTGACGATCCGCTGAGTCCGTTCACGCGCGAGCGCATCGCGCGCCTGGCGGAGGACGCGCTGCGCCGCGCCGAGGTGCTCGACGTCTTCCCGACGCCGATCGAGGCGGTCCAGCGCGCCGCCGGGGTGCGCGAGCGCATCGACATCGCCGAGCTCCCTGATGAGGTGCGGGCCAAGAAGCCCAGCGTGTTCAAGCGCGTCCTCGGTGCGTTGTGGTTTGAGCAGCGGACCGTCTTCATTGACACCGAGCAGGCGCACCAGCGGGTCTTGTTCACCGACGCCCACGAGGCAACACACGCCATGTGCGGCTGGCACGAGGACGTACTGCGCCTCGACACCGAGGACGAGCTGTTTCACCAGTTGCACCCGGGGGTCGAGGCCGAGGCCAACTTCGGCGCCGGGCACCTCATCTTCCAGGGCGGGCGCTTCCATCGCCTCGCGCTGCTCGACCAGGTCTCGCTCCGGACGCCGTTGGCGCTCGCCGCCCGCTACGGCGCCTCCCGTCACGCCGCCGCGCACTACTACGTCCAGGAGCACCCCGACGCGGTCGCGCTACTTGTCGCCGGCCGCTATCCCTACTTCGACAAGACGCTGCCGGTCTGGCGCAGCGTCGAGTCGCCCGAGTTCCTGCGCCGCTTCGGGCGGCTGCGCGACCGCTTGCCCGCCGGCCAGCTCTCGCTGCAGCAGGATGCGCTGTTCGCCGGGATCCTCGAAGACGCGCGGCTCGCGGTCGACCCGCCGAGTACCCCAATCGTCATCCCCGACAACGGCAGCACCAAGCGCCGGTTCGTCGCCGAGGCGTTCTTCAACGGATACACCAACCTGATCTTCGTCGCCGAGACGAAGAGCCGGCGGCTCGGTCAGCGGGTCCGGCTGGCGAGCTAAGCAGAAGGTCGCAACGAGCACGCGGGCTCTTGCGTCGCTACGACGAAGCGCTGGCCACAGGCCGCGCGGCGCTGTCAGGGAGGACGATTACTCGAAGCTGTCGTGCTCGCGGCGCGGCGCGTAGCCGCGCAGGTGCAGCATGAACCCCCAGGAGGCCCAGGCGACGAGCTTGACCAGCACCGGCGTGCCCGGGCGCCACGGCAGCCCCACGGCGTCTCCGGGTAGTGATCGAGGTCCTCGACGACCTGCCGGTCGAGTCTCGCCGAGCGTGTCGGGGTCGAAGCGGCAGGCCACTAGGAGCCACTCGGTCGGAGGAGGGGCAGGGACGGGCCGGGGCTGAGGCGCGCGGGCATCCGGGCGACCGTAGGTCCGCTGCTCTCACGCACCTCAGCGCGCCCGCAGGCCCACCCGGCGTTTGCCGCGCGTCGCTCAGGGGCCGAGCGCGTGTACGAGATCCGAGATGAACTTCAGCATTACCGGGCCGCTCATCAAGCAGAAGACCCACGCCGCCGTCTTGATCTTGTCCTTGCGCCGCAGCCACTCCTGATCAAGCAGATCCTGGCGCCTCGCCTCCAGCTCGGCCTCCTCGAAGGTCGAGAGTTCGCGGATACGACGCGCGGGTGTCATCACCCCATAGCTCGTTTCGCGGCGAGCCGGCGACGGGTTACTTCGAGACCTACGGACCAGCAGCGGCACAGCGAACCCCCGAATGACTTCCCCGCTGCGCCCGCGGGAGAGATGGTCAGATCGGTTCGTCGGTTGCGCCCCGCTGGGGCCGTGATCGCTGAAAGAGCCTCAGGGGCGCCTGTTGCTCCTCCGCATTGCCCTCCGTTTGGTTGGGCGTGCGGACAGCCGAGGCCGCCGTCGTTGCGGTCGATTGCCTCAGTAAAAACGGTAGCGCACGAGGCCGACGAGTCACGACCGTGAAGCGGCAAACGGTCACGAACCGAGCGGCCCCGCGCGGCCCCCGAGCGCTCGCGCTGGAACGCCTTGGAAACCGCGCAACGCCGCCGGGCGCGGTTTTACGATGAACACGTGCCGATAGAGCCCGGGACCGCCGCCGCCACCGGTGCGAAGCTCGCCACGCCGCACGTCGTGGCCAAGACCTTCGAGCTGCTCTGAAAGCCGGAGCGGCGGCGGCTGTTTGCACAGGTCAAGGCGCGATCAGCGTCAACAACGGTCTCCAAGCGGCCGTTGAGCGCGTCATCGGAGACGAAGCGGATGAGCGCGCCCTCCTTGCGCAGCGCGGCCAGCACCGACTGGAACGTGCGGCGCAGCGCACCCGCAGCTTCTTCGCGCTCGTTGCATGCTGATCGACGAGCTGCTGGAGGCGCTGCGCCGGGTCGAGGCTGGCGAGATCAAGGCCGGTCGCCAGGCGCCGGGTCACCCGTAGAGCAGCGGGATGAACTTGTCCCGAACGATCTTCTGCGCCTCGGCCGGTGTGATCGCGTTTCCCATGAACCGCACCTCCTTGGCCTTGGTGTCCTTACGGGAGTTCAGTGGCCCGAAGTAACCGCCAGGCTTGGTCAGTGGGACGAGCAGATGCTTGAGCTCTCGCAGATTCTTGTACTTATCGGGGTGAGCCTCGTGACCCACCTTGAGCTTCGTGCGTACCAGTTCGCGCAGCCCCTCGGCCTCGATCGTGTCGCCGTACTCGCGCCCGATCCAGGCGAGGTCGAGATAGTGACGCATCAGGCTCGCCGCAGCCCAGCCGACGATCTTCTCCGCGGCGTGCTCAGCAATGTCAATGACCGGCACCAATGTGTCGGGCGGGAAGACGAGCTCCCCTCTCTGCCAACGTCCCGTGAGACGCTCATGATCAAGGAATCACTGACCCTTGAGGGCGAGAACGGAGCATGTTGGGATGTCGCAGGACAACGGACACGATGGGGCTGGTGCCGCGGCCCGGTTCGCGCAGCGAGCCGTAGGCGAGCGAGGCGAATCGGGCCGCGCGCGCGGCGCGTCGGCGGGGTCGCCTGACCCGGAGCTGGTCGAGCGCGCGAAGCGTCGGCGGTTCAGCGCGGAGTACAAGCTCGCGGTCGTGCGCGAGGCTGACGGTTGCAGCGAGCCGGGAGAGATCGGGGCGCTGCTGCGCCGCGAGGGCTTGTATTCGTCGCATCTGACGCAGTGGCGCCAAGCGCGTGACGCGGGGGCGCTTGAGGCGCTCAAGCGGCCACGCGGGCGCAAGCGCGCCGACCGGCGCGACGTTGAGCTGGCGGCGCTGCGACGCCGCGCCGAGCGGGCGGAGGCCGAGTTGGTCCGGGCGCGGCGCGTGATCGAGGTGCAGGGAAACGTCTCAGCGCTTCTGGGCGAGCTGCTCGAGCCCAGCGGCGCGGACGGGAGCATCGAGCGATGATCGAGGCGACCGTGGAGGAGCTCACGCCGGTGATCGGCACCCGGCCGGCGTGCCGGGCGCTCGGGGCGTCGCCCGCGACGATCTACCGGCGCCGCAACCCGCCGCCGCCGAGGCCGGCCAGGCCGCGGACGCCGCCGGCGAGGGCGCTCACGCAGACTGAGCGGGCGGCGGTGCTGGCCGAGCTCAACGGCGAGCGGTTCGCCGACAGCGCGCCGGCGCAGGTGTGGGCGACGCTGCTCGACGAGGGCCGCTACTTGGCGTCGGAGCGCACGATGTACCGGATCCTCGCCGGCGAGCACGGCAGCGTGCGCGAGCGCCGCGCGCAGCTTGAGCATCCGGCCTACCAGCGGCCGGAGCTGCTCGCCCAGGCACCCAACGAGGTCTACAGCTGGGACATCACCAAGCTCAAGGGCCCCGCGAAGTGGACGCACTTCTACCTCTACGTGATCCTCGACGTCTTCAGCCGCTACGCCGTCGGCTGGACCGTCCAGCACCGCGAGAGCAGCCACGTCGCCAAGGCGCTGATCGCCCAGACCGTCGAGCAGCAGCAGATCACGCCCGGGCAGCTGACCGTGCACGCCGACCGCGGCAGCTCGATGACGTCCAAGCCGGTCGCGTTCCTGCTCGCCGACCTCGGCATCACCAAGACCCACAACCGGCCCTACACCTCCACCGACAACCCGTATTCGGAGGCGCAGTTCAAGACGCTCAAATACCGGCCCGCGTTCCCGCGGCGGTTCGCCTCGATCGAGCACGCCCGCGGCTTCTGCCGCGAGTTCTTCAACTACTACAACCGGGTCCACCGGCACTCGGGGATCGGCCTCATGACCCCAGCGACCGTCCACCACGGCCACGCCGAATACGTCACCAGCCAGCGTCAGCGCGTCCTCGACGCCGCCTACGCGGCGACGCCCGAACGGTTCGTCCGCCGCGCGCCGACGCCACCGCCGGTCCCGACCGCGGCGTGGATCAACAAGCCAACGCCGACCGAGGAGGGCGCTCACTAAAAGCCGACACGAAGTGTCTCATCGGACTTGACAGGCTCCG